>DDYB01000001.1 GCA_002347265.1 Desulfobacteraceae bacterium UBA2245
ACCAATCCATTCCCGAAAGTTGAGACCTAATATATACGTCACAATTATATTGGTGCCTGCCTTCAAGTTTTGTGCCGGTACAGGTTGCGGGCGCTGAAAGTTGTTTTGCGATCATCCTGTTTTACTTTGAGTTTCTTGATTTTTTAGGCTACGAAATCATGTTGCTGATTATCATAAACTCACAGCCGATTTCGGCGGTGATCGACGCTGTGTACATGGTCCGCCGTGGAATTGAGTTGCTATAAACCCGCACCGGCAAGACTCCTGAACAGTTGAAGCAGACCAGTTTGAGGCTGTTTCAGGTTGCCGCCTGTACCCATGGCAAGGTTTTATGCGGCTTGTTATTGTTGCTGAAAGGACGGACAAAGAAGAAAAAACTTCCCGATTTAAAGTATCGAAGACTTTTTTATGATCGATCTGCACTGCCATATTCTGTGTAACATGGATGACGGCCCGGATTGCATGGAAGAGACCGTTGCCATGGCGATGCGCGCGGTTGATGACGGAATTCATGTGATTGTGGCCACCCCGCATACCTTGAACGGAGTTTACGAAAATCCGTTTGACCGGGTGGTCCGTGCTGTACGACAGACTCAGGAGATTCTGAATCAAAACAAGATCCCCCTTAAGCTGGCGCCCGGGGGTGAAAACCATTTCTGCACGGGGTTGTCCGAAAAGATTTTAAACGGCCATGGGTGCTTTGTTAATGGAAACGGCAGATACGCTCTGGTGGAGTTTCCCTTTCACACGCTTCCGGTCGGGTACAGGGAAGCGCTTTTTGCCCTCAGCATGCAGAACGTTGTGCCGATCATCGTACATCCGGAAAGGAGCATTCCTTTTCAGCAGGATCTCGAACTGCTGGCGGAGCTGGTTGCAATGGGATGCCTGGTTCAGCTCACCGCCATGAGCGTTACCGGAGAATTCGGAAAACGAACCATGCGCTGTGCGCATGAACTGTTGAAGCAAAACCTGGCCCATGTGATCGCTTCCGACGCCCATTCATCTGAAAACCGTGCGCCCGTGCTTTCCGCGGCCATGGAGGCGGTCGCTGACATTTTGAAAAGCAATGTCTTGGCAAAAGCGCTCTTTTCTGATAATCCGCGAAGAATCATGGAGGGCAGGGATATTGCGCCCCTGGCCCGGATCACTTCCGATGTGCGCCGGATGAGTTTTTCTAGGAAAATCAAAACCTTTCTCGGCGAGTAGAAGAGGCGCGGCGTTCTTTGCCGGGTTTCGGGCAATGGGTTCAGTTTTTTTTCAAATACATCAATAGATTAAATAAAACGAGAGATGCAAGGAGTCAAATCATGATTTCAAGAGGGCGCAATCAATTTGTATTACCGGTTTTTGGCCTGAGTCTGGCACTGATCATCTTTTCGGGATGCGCTGCTTTCCGGTCCGGCAGTCAGCAGGCTTCCTCGGAGAAGGGCGTTCAGCAGGCGGAGAGCAAGAATGAACCGCTTTACTATGATTTCGGAGATGTGCTGGTTCCCAAGCAACTGACCGTGAACAAAAAGCTTTCCTTTGTTTACCGGACGCCTGGATTTTCCGCCGGAGTTCTTTCACTTAAAGGCCGGGTGGAGATCAACTCCCTGCTCAGCTTTTTTCACAACAATATGATCAAGGACAACTGGCGTTTAGTGAGCTCATTTAAGTCGATGCGCACCATCATGCTGTTTCAGAAGGAAAACCGGTGGTGCGTCATCAATATAACGGAAAAAGATTTCTATACCTACGTGGAAATCTGGGTTTCGCCCACCTTGAATGCATCGGCGGCGGCCGATATTCAATGAGATGAACCCTTTTTGTCTTTCACACGACAGGAGCGCATGGATTGCATGTACGGCGATATTCTGAAGGACAGGCGGATTGTGCTGGGTGTCTGCGGCGGAATTGCCGCTTATAAGAGCGTGGAACTGGTCAGGCTCTTGACGGTAGCCGGCGCCCGGGTGCGCGTGATCATGACGCAGCATGCCCGATGGTTTGTGGGACCGACGACCTTTGGCGCCCTGACCGGAGAACCGGTGTATGACCAGCTTTTTCAGGAAAACCGGGATGCCTCTATCCGTCATATCGAGTGGGCGGAAAATGCCGATGCGGTGATCATCGCTCCGGCTACTGCCAACATCATCGGGAAGATGGCCAACGGTATCGCCGACGACGCGCTGAGCACTTTTCTGCTGGCGGTTACGGCACCGATCCTGGTTTGCCCTTCCATGAACACCCATATGTATGAGAACCACGCGGTTCAGAGAAACCTCGGCGTGCTGAAAACCGACGGCTGCCACATTCTTGCCCCGGCATCCGGTCAGCTGGCATGCGGAGCTTTCGGCGCCGGGCGTCTGCCGGAACCTGCGGAAATCTGCGATCGGACGGTTGCCCTGCTTTCAAGGAAGGATCTGGTCGGTAAAACCGTTCTGGTAACCGCCGGTCCTACCCGGGAGGCCATTGATCCGGTGCGGTTTATTTCCAACCCATCCAGCGGGAAAATGGGATACGCCATCGCCCGCGCCGCCGAATACCGTGGCGCGCGGGTGATTCTGGTTTCCGGCCCGGTTGCGCTTGCTGATCCCTTGAATGTCTCCGTTGAGAGAGTGCAATCGGCTCTGCAGATGGCGGATGCGGTTTTTTCGCATCTGGACGAGGCCCATATCGTCATCAAGGCCGCGGCTGTTGGAGATTATCGTCCCGAGCAGGCCGCCGGACATAAAATTAAAAAGCACAACGATCGGATGAGCCTGAATCTGGTTCAAAATCCGGATATTCTCAAAGAGATCGGCCGGAAAAAAGGCGGCCGGTTTCTCGTTGGGTTTGCCGCCGAAACCCGGGATCTGGAGGCCAATTCGCTTAAAAAAATTTCTCAGAAGAACCTCGATATGATTGTCGGAAATCTGGTGAGCCGTCCGGATTCCGGTTTCTCGACCGATGCCAACCAGGCGGTTTTTTTCTATTCCGACGGGTCGCGGGAAGAATTCCCGCTGATGGACAAATTCCTGCTGGCCAATGCATTATTAGACCGCGTTGTCGCACGTATGGCCGGATAAGAATCATGTCTTCCAATCCGAACGATTTGATTTCCGAGATTCAAAGCACGCTGCGTTCCATGGCCGAAGCGGGATGCCGGGGATTCGACCCGAAGCCTGAAAGCATTGAGATCTTGAATTCATGGGGCGCACAGCACGACAGTCTGGATGCCGTTCGAAACGATCTGGCCGATTGCCGGCGCTGTCCCTTGGCTGCAAGCCGGAACCATCTGGTTTTTGGCGAAGGAAATCCCAGAGCCCGGCTGATGTTTATCGGTGAAGGGCCGGGTTATGAAGAAGACCGAAAGGGGGCGCCTTTTGTCGGTCCGGCCGGCGATCTTCTGACAAAGATCATACAGGCCATGGGGTTGACCCGGGATCAGGTTTACATCTGCAACGTGGTCAAGTGCCGTCCTCCGAAAAATCGCAATCCCCTGCCGGAAGAGATTCAGGCCTGCCTGCCGTTTCTTCAGCGTCAGATCGACTGTATTCGACCCGAATTTATATGTACTCTGGGTTCTGTCGCCGTGCAATCTTTGCTTCAGACCACCGAAGCCATCACGCGGCTTCGCGGTCGTTTTCAGAACTATCAAAATATACCCGTGATGCCGACCTTTCATCCGGCCTACCTTCTCAGAAATCCTGATAAAAAACGGGAGGTCTGGGATGATATTCAAAAACTGATGAAAGAAATGGGGCAGAAGACGGAAGATGGAAGATAGAAGCAATAATGCTGAAAGCAGAATCAATTGCCATCTGCGTGCCGCGAACTCGAAAGGTTGTTATCTAAGTATTGACAGCCTCATGAAAAATGATTTATTGAGTTGATCTATTGCATGGCTGAAACGCGTCAAACAGGCGGGAGCTTAAGGCTTCCGCTTGTGATTTTCTTGAACGGCACTGACTAAGGAGGTTGGACAGACATGGGTGGGAAAAAAAAGGAAGCTAAAGAAAAGCCCCTCGAAAAAATGACGGCCAAGGAGCTCAGAGAAATCGCGCTTCAAATCCCTGAGATCACCGGTGTTCATGGATTCAATAAGGACGAGCTGGTTTCGATCATCAAACAGTTCCGCGGCATCAAGGAAGATGCCAAGAAATCCGATACCACGGTCCGGGAGGTCAAGGCCAAAATCCGTGGGCTGAAGTGTCAGAGAGAGACTTTTCTGGAAGAAAACAACGAAAAAATGGCCGCCATCTTTCGCCGCCGGATCATCCGTCTGAAGAAAAAAACGCGCCGGGCGGCTTAAAAGATTTTGTTTTTGCACGACAGTCCGGGGAGTTCGGGAATCCTATGATCAATCCGGCATCCGTGGCATTTGATGTGGACGGGGTGTTGGCCGATACCATGACCCTGTTTCTGGACATCGCCAGGGAAGAATTCAATATTCATGAAATCCGATACGAGGATTTCACCAGCTATAATCTGGAAGAATGCATTCAGATGGATCCGGTGGTTCAGGAAATCATTATTTCCCGAATCGTCAACGGCGGGTACGCAGCTGAACTGCGCGCTTTCGACGGCGCGGCAGAGGTGCTCACCCGTCTGGGAAGACAATGCGCGCCTTTGCTGTTTGTGACCGCCCGGCCGCATGCCGGGCCGATTGATGCATGGATTCGGAAGATGCTTCCTTTCAGCTTCCGGGATATTCAGATCGTTGCGACCGGCGCGTATGAGGCCAAAGCCGACGTGCTGCTGCAGAGGCGCATCTCTTATTTTATCGAAGATCGGATCGAAACCTGTTTTGCTTTGGATTCAGCAGGCATTACTCCGGTGCTTTTCAGGCAGCCCTGGAATCGCAGGCGGCACCCGTTCCGTGAGGTAGGGTCCTGGCGGGAGCTGGAGGCTTTGATCGACTTTAAATGAATCTTCGTGCCAAAGACTTAATTCCGGAATTCATAGAATCCCTGGCCACAGAAAAAAGCTATTCGGCCCATACCTGTCGCGCCTATCGAAACGACCTGGAGGATTTCGAATCGATCGCGGCCGAGCAGCTGGATGGAGAACCGGTTCTCGTTGATTCGATTGATGTATTGATGATTCGGGTTTATCTGGCGAGGCTTCATCGTTGCAACAGGAAGTCGACAATTGCCCGAAAGCTTTCGGCATTGCGGTCTTTTTTGAAATATCTGGTGCGGCGTCAGATTATACAGGTCAATTTTGCCGAACAGATTCTGACGCCGAAACAGGAAAAGCCGCTTCCGGCTTATCTTTCCGTGGATGAGATGTTCCGGCTTCTGGACTCCATCGCCGGTGGAAATCTGTCGGGACTCAGGAGCCGGGCGATTTTTGAAACCCTGTATTCCTGCGGGATTCGAATTTCGGAGCTGGTTTCCATGGACGCCGCCGATGTGAATGCGGCGTCGGGCATGATCCGTGTCACGGGGAAGGGCTCGAAGCAGCGCCGGGTTCCGATCGGATCCAAGGCCCTTTCCGCACTGCACGCGTATCGAACGCGTCTGGAAGCGGAAACCGGCATCGCGCCAGATGCGGGGCCGTTGTTTTTGAATAACAGGCAGGGGCGGTTGACTGCGCGATCCGTGGCGCGCATTCTGGATCAGCTGATCCGCAGATGCGAGCTGGTGTCGCCGGTTTCGCCCCACGCCTTGCGCCATTCGTTTGCCACGCATCTTCTGGATGCCGGAGCGGATCTTCGGGTGGTGCAGGAGCTCTTGGGGCATAAGAGCCTGTCAACCACCCAGAAATATACCCATGTCAGCATGGACCGGTTGATGGAAACTTACGACCGCGCTCATCCCCGGCGATAGCCGCCGGTGTGGGCAAGTCCCACGGGTTTGTGATGAAAAATTAATCGAAAAGAGAGATTATGAATTTTCACGGCACAACGATTTTGGCGGTCCGGCGTAACGGCAGGATCGCTGTGGCCGGAGACGGGCAGGTCACCCTGAATAACACCGTGGTCAAGCACCGGGCCAAAAAGGTGCGCCGGATTTACAACAACAAGATCGTTGTTGGGTTTGCCGGCACGACCGCCGATGCGCTGAATCTTTCGGAAAAGCTCGAAGCCATGCTGGAGCAGTATGACGGCCAGTTGATCCGGGCGGCCGTTGAACTGGGCCGCCAGTGGCGAACCGATAAGTTTCTGCGGCGACTGGAAGCCATTATGATCGCTGCGGATGAAACCCGCATGTTTCTGATTTCGGGAAACGGCGATGTCATAGAACCGGACGAGGACGTGATCGGAATCGGATCGGGCGGGGTTGCGGCCCAGGCGGCGGCCTCTGTTCTGCTTTTGCATACACAGATGGATGCGCGCAGAATCGTGGAGGAATCCATGAAAGTTGCCGCTTCCTTGTGCGTCTACACCAATGAAGCCATTACGGTTGAAGAATTGTCCCTGGGTTAGGGATAGACGGGTCAATAGAACGAAGCCGCGCCATGAGTGATTTAAAACCAGTTGAAATTGTTAAAGAACTCGATAAATATATTATCGGTCAGAATCAGGCCAAACGTTCCGTGGCCATTGCGCTTCGGAACCGATGGCGCCGCCGCCGGGCGCCGGATGAACTCAAGGACGAGATCGCGCCCAAGAACATCATTCTCATCGGACCGACCGGGGTCGGCAAGACCGAAATTGCCAGGCGCCTTTCCCGCATGACCGATTCCCCTTTTTACAAGGTGGAGGCCTCCAAGTTTACCGAGGTCGGATATGTGGGGCGGGATGTGGAATCCATGATCCGCGATCTGGTTGAGCTGACGGTCAATGCGCTGAAGGTCCGGGAACAGGAGGCTGTTCGGGAAAAGGCTCAGGCCATCGCCGAGGAACGCATGCTGGATCTGCTGCTGCCTTCCAGACAACCCTCCCAGGGTTCCCTGGAGTCGCCGCCGGACGCAATGGCGCTTCCTTCGACGCCCGCCGCCGACACCCAGGAGAAACTTCGCGCCCTGCTCCGGAACGGCAAGCTCGATGAGCGCTATGTGGACATGGACGTGGCCGAGCGCAGCATGCCGACGGTGGAGGTTTTTTCCAACGTGGGCATGGAAGAGCTGGGCATTAATTTTAAAGACATGTTCGGAGGCCTTTTTCCAAAAGCTACCAAAAAAAGAAAAATCAAGGTGGCGGACGCCATGAAGCTTCTTGCCGAGGAAGAAGCCCAGCGTCTGGTGGATATGGACAGGGTCGTCCGGGAAGCGGTCGAAAAGGTGGAACAGTCCGGAATCATCTTTCTGGACGAGATCGATAAAATCGTCGGAAAGAACGCCGGTCAAGGCCCCGATGTCTCCCGTGAAGGCGTTCAGAGAGATCTGCTGCCCATCGTCGAGGGCTCCACGGTGAACACCAAGTACGGACCGGTCAAGACCGATCATATTCTTTTTATCGCTTCCGGGGCGTTTCATGCAATCAAGCCGTCGGATCTGATTCCGGAGCTTCAGGGACGATTTCCGATCCGCGTCGAGCTGGATTCCCTGAGCCGCCAGGATTTTGTCCGTATTCTCACAGAACCGAAAAATGCCCTGATTCTGCAATATCGGGAATTGATTCGAACCGAGGGCGTGGAAGTCGACTTTACTCCGGACGCAATCGAGCGCATTGCCGGCATCGCGGTTGACGTGAACAGCAGGACGGAGAATATCGGCGCGAGAAGGCTCCACACCCTGATGGAGCGACTGCTCGATGACATTCTCTTTGACGCGCCGGACATGGCGCCGCAGAAGGTGACGATCAACGGAGAATTTGTGGACAGAAAGCTGAAGGACATCAAGGACAACGAAGACCTGAGCAGGTATATTCTATAATGACATCAGAAACCATTCAACCGAATGTTGCAGAAATACTCATCGAGGCGATGCCGTATATCCGTCGGTTTTCCGGCACGACCCTGGTCGTCAAATACGGCGGCCACGCCATGGTGGATGAACAGCTCAAAGAGGATTTTGCCAGGGACATCACCCTGATGAAGCTCATCGGCATGAACCCCGTGGTCGTTCACGGCGGCGGGCCCCAGATCAACAAGGTGCTCGACCAGATGGGCATCCAGTCCCGGTTTGTCCGCGGCATGCGTCTGACCGATGCGCCCACCATGGATGTGGTGGAGATGGTACTCGGCGGCAAGGTCAATAAATCGATCGTGGCCCTGATCAACCAGCACGGCGGAAAGGCCGTGGGGCTGAGCGGAAAGGACGGCGCCCTGATCAAAGCCAAAAAACTTCATATCCTGCATCAGGAAGATATCACCAAACCGCCTGAAATCATCGATCCCGGCCTGGTGGGGGAGGTGACGGAAATTCATCCGGAAATCATCCATACGCTTACCCAGAAGGGATTTATACCGATCATTGCGCCGGTGGGCGCCGGAGATGCCGGAGAAACCTTCAATATCAATGCGGATCTGGTGGCTTCCCGCATTGCTTCGGCCCTTGGCGCGGGCCGTCTCATTCTGATGACCGATGTGGACGGGGTGCTGGACGGCCGGGGTCAATTGATTCCTTCCATCGATTTTACGCGCATCAACCAGTTAATCGCCGACAAGACGATCTCCGGCGGCATGATTCCAAAAATTGAGTGCGCCATGGATACCCTGAAGAACGGCGTCGAAAAGGTTCACATCATCAACGGGAAAATCAGACATGCGCTTTTACTGGAGTTATTTACAGACAAGGGCATTGGAACGGAAGTGAAACAATGAAAAACGAAATCATTCAAAAGGCGGATACGGTCATTGCGCGCACCTACAAGCGGTTTCCCCTGGTTCTGGTCAAAGGGTGCGGCAATCGTCTCTGGGATGATCAGGGAAGGCAGTACACCGACTTTGTGGCCGGAATTGCCGTATGCAATCTGGGGCACGCCCATCCGGCGGTTGTTGACGCTCTGGTCAAACAGGCGCAAGTCCTGTTTCATGTATCCAATCTTTACTATACGGTTCCCCAGGTGGAACTGGCCGCCTGGCTGGTGGAGCGTTGTTTTGCCGACCGCGTGTTTTTCTGCAACAGCGGGGCCGAAGCCAATGAGGCCGCCATCAAGCTGGCTCGAAAGTATTTCCGGGAAAAAGGCGATCCGCGCCGTTTTAGAATCATTACCATGGAAAAATCCTTTCATGGCCGGACCATGGCCACGCTTTCGGCTACCGGACAGGAACGGATCAAGTATGGATTTGATCCGGTGCTGGCGGGTTTTGATTTCGTTCCTTTTAACGATATCGCCGCTGTTGAGGAAAAGATTGGTCCGGAAACCTGCGCGGTGATGCTTGAACCCATTCAGGGAGAAGGGGGCATACGCTGCCCGGATTCATTGTATCTGAAAGGCCTGCGAAGGATATGCGATGAAAAGGGCATTCTGCTGATTCTGGATGAAATTCAAACGGGAATCGGCCGTACCGGCCGGCTTTTCGCTCACCAGCATTTCGGAATCGAGCCGGATATCATGACGCTGGCCAAAGCCCTTGCCAACGGACTGCCCATCGGCGCCATGCTGACGCGTGAGCAGGTGGCCGAAGCATTCGGTCCGGGTTCGCATGCATCGACCTTCGGAGGTACGCCGGTGATAACGGCGGCCTCTCTGGCAACGCTTCAGACGATCGAAAAAGAAGGGCTTATCGAGAACTGCCGAAAAATGGGAGCCTATTTCCGGGAGAAGCTCGCCTGGCTCAAGACCCGTCACGACTGTATACAGGATGTCCGGGGGCTTGGCCTGCTTCTGGGCGTCAAGCTGTCCGTTCCGGGTGATCCCGTGGTGCTGGCCTGCATGGAGCGCGGATTTCTGATCAACTGCATTCAGGGCGAGGTGCTGCGTTTCGTGCCGCCGCTGACCGTTGGGCAACAGGATATAGACGCACTGGCGGCATGCCTGGACGAGGTATTAAGCATTCCAGTCGACGCATAAAAATGTGATATTGGCGAGGTTGTTTTGAAAAAAGACATTTTAACCATTCTGGATCTGGACAGGCAGGATATTCAAAAGCTTTTTGACCGGGCGTTTGAACTCAAGCGCCGCTCCAGACAGGGGATTTTCGATCAGCCCTTGCGGGGCAGGAGTCTGGGTTTGTTGTTTGAAAAGCCTTCGACGCGCACCCGTCTTTCCTTTGAGACCGCCGTGATTCAACTGGGCGGAACGCCCATATTCATCAGCGCGAAAGACACCCAGCTGTCTCGCAATGAACCGGTCAAGGACATGGCGCGGGTGCTTTCCAGGTATGTGGACGCTCTGGCGGTCCGCACCTTTTCCCAGCAGATTGTCGAGGAATTCGCGCAATACGCCGATATTCCGGTCATTAACGCCCTGACCGACATGTACCACCCCTGCCAGGTGCTCAGCGATCTTTTAACCGTGCTGGAATATAAACACCGGCTTGACGGCTTGAAGGTAGCCTGGGTGGGCGATGGAAACAACGTGGCCCATTCCTGGATCAACGCTTCGGCGGTTTTGGGATTTGAGCTTTCTCTGGCGTGTCCGGAGGGATATTTCCCCGACCCGGCGGTGGTTCGAAAGGCGATGGATAAAGGTTGCGGGAAGATTCAAATCACCAGCGACCCAAAGGAGGCGGTTCGAAATGCCGCGGTGATTTATACGGATGTCTGGGCCAGCATGGGTCAGGAGTCCGAACAGCAGGCCCGTCTGAAGATTTTTGAACCTTTTCAGGTGAACGAGGCTTTGATTCAGAACGCGCCGGACGATGTCATCGTTATGCATTGTCTGCCGGCGCATCGCGGAGAAGAGATCACCGAAGCGGTGCTGGAAGGTTCCCATTCCGTGGTCTGGGATCAGTCCGAAAACAAGCTGCACATGCACAAGGCGATTCTGGAAACATTGATCCGGCCCTGCGGCCAACTGATTGCGGAAAGCCGCTAAAGCACTCAAAATAAGGAGAAGAACCGTGTCGAAGAAGATCAACAAAGTCGTTTTGGCCTATTCCGGAGGACTGGACACTTCGGTGATACTCAAATGGCTTATCGAAACCTATCAATGCGAGGTGATCGCATTTTCAGCCAATATCGGTCAGGCGGAAGAGCTCGACAACCTGGAGCCCAAGGCGATCAAAACCGGCGCCAGCAAGGTTTATATCGATGATCTGACCGAAGAATTCGTCAAGGATTACGTATTCCCCGCATTTCGGGCCAACGCCATTTACGAGGGCCAGTATCTTCTGGGAACGTCTCTGGCCCGTCCCCTGATTGCCAAGCGGCAGATTGAAATCGCTCTGGCCGAAGGGGCGGACGCCGTCAGCCATGGGGCCACGGGAAAAGGAAACGATCAGGTGCGCTTTGAATTGACCTATCTGGCTCTGGCGCCTCATATTCAGATCGTGGCGCCCTGGCGCGAGTGGAACTTAAAGTCCCGGACCGCTTTGATGGAATTTGCAAGGAAGCACGGCATTCCCGTGCCCACGACTCCCAAAAAGCCATACAGCAGCGACCGAAACCTGCTGCACATCAGCTACGAGGGCGGCATTCTCGAGGATCCATGGAATCCCCCCGACGAGGAAATGTTTATACTCAGCGTATCTCCGCAGAAGGCGCCGGACAGGGCTGAAGTGATCGAGATGTCCTTTGAGAACGGGGATCCGACGGCGATCAACGGAAAGAAGCTTTCTCCTGCAGCGCTTCTTGGCGAACTCAACCGTCTGGGCGGACGCCACGGCATCGGCCGTGTGGATATCGTGGAAAACCGCTTCGTCGGCATGAAATCCCGCGGGGTTTACGAGACGCCGGGTGGAACGATTCTGCGCCAGGCTCACATGGCGGTGGAATCCATCACCATGGACCGGGAGGTCATGCACCTGCGCGATTCCCTGATTCCCAAGTATTCCGAACTGATTTACAATGGATTCTGGTTCTCGCCGGAAATGCGCCTGCTGCAGAACATGATCGACAAAACTCAGGAAAATGTTTCCGGGGTGGTCAAACTCGAACTTTACAAGGGCAACTGCCGTGTGCTGGGCAGAAAGTCCGACAGGTCCCTGTACAGCGAGGATTTTGCCACGTTTGAAGATGAGAATGTCTACAGTCAGAAGGACGCCGAGGGTTTTATCCGGCTCAATGCGCTGCGGCTTCGCATACAGAGGCTGCTGGCCCGATCCTAGACGGAAGGAAAAACGATGGCGGAAAAACTCTGGGACGGACGATTTTCCGAAAAGACGGCAAAGGTCGTGGAGGCCTTTACCGCATCCATTGACGTGGACAGCCGCCTCTACCCGTATGATATCGAAGGCAGCGTCGCTCATTGCCGGATGCTGGCTCGAACCGGAATCATCGCTCAGAATGAAGCCGACGTGCTGATTCGAGGACTCAACGAAATCCGGGGTCTGCTGGATCGAGGAGAGTTTGAATTCGATCAGCGTCTCGAAGATATTCACATGCACATCGAAACCCGTTTGTTTCAACTGGTCGGCAATGCGGCGAAAAAGCTTCATACGGCCCGAAGCCGCAACGATCAGGTGGCCCTGGATGTGCGCATGTATCTTCGGGAAGAAACCCGCGGCATGATTCGCGATCTTGCCGCTCTTCGAAAGGTGTTTGTGGGACTGGCCGAATCCGGCCTTGACGTGGCGATGCCCGGCTACACGCATCTGCAGCGGGCCCAGCCGGTGCTTCTGGGGCACCACTGGATGGCCTATTACGAGATGTTTTCAAGGGACGGCCAGCGGTTTCAGGACGCCTTGAAGCGCATCGATGTCATGCCTCTGGGCAGCGCGGCCCTGGCCGGCACCACGTATCCGATCGACCGGCATTATGTCGCCGAACTGCTGGGTTTCGCCAAAGTGTCTGCGAACAGCATCGATTCTGTCTCCGACCGGGATTTCATCATCGAATTTCTGGCCGCGTCCAGCCTGTGCATGATGCATCTGAGCCGGCTTTCCGAGGAACTGATTCTGTGGTCTTCTTCGGAATTCTCCTTTATCGAGCTGCCCGATGCCTTTACCACCGGAAGCAGCATCATGCCGCAGAAAAAAAATCCGGACGTGCCCGAACTGGTGCGGGGAAAAACCGGAAGGGTTTTTGGCGATCTGGTCGCGCTCCTGACTCTGATGAAGTCTCTTCCCCTGGCCTATAACCGGGACATGCAGGAGGACAAGGCGACTTTGTTCAGCACGGTGGACACGCTCAAGGCCTGCATTGAGGTGACCACCCAGATGCTTCCCCGCATCCGGGTCAATGCGGATGTAATGCGGCGTGCCGCGGGTCGTGGCTTTCTGGAGGCGACGGATCTGGCCGACTATCTGGTCACCCGGGGCATGGCGTTTCGCGAAGCCCACAGCTGTGTTGGAAAAGCCGTGGCCTTTGCCCTTTCACGGAAAAAGGAACTCAGTGAACTGAGTTTGAACGATTTGAAGGGTTTTTCAGAATTGATCGCCGAGGATGTTTTTGAGTTTCTGAAGGTGGAGCGGATGATTGATCGGCGGAAATCAGCCGGCGGCACCGCCGCGCAAAACGTTCGAAAGGCGATTGCGCAGGCCCGCGAGGAACTGGGCTGAACCTTATTTGCGTCGGAGGCGGAAATGTTTTCGTTATGCGGTGTTATTAAGTGCGGCCGTCCCTTCAAGGCGATCGCAGCGGCACTTTGTCTGATGGCCCTGCTGGGCGGTTTGACCGGATGCGGAAAGAAAGGGCCTCCGGTTGCGCCGCCTCAGACCCAATCGGAAAAAAGCGTTCCAGACTAGATTCTCAGAATCCGATCTGCCGCGTTCATTTATTGAAACCAGGTGAACCGTGAACCATTTTGAATATCGAGGGAATGAACTTTTTTGCGAGGAGATTCCTGTCAAACACATTGCCAAAGCGGTGGGAACTCCTTTTTATCTTTACAGCCACGCGACCCTGAAGCGACATTATGAGGTTTTCCACGCGGCATTTGAAGGAATCGAGCGGCTGGTCTGCTATTCGGCAAAAGCCAATACGAACCTGGCTGTTTTAAGGCTGTTCCGATCCCTGGGAAGCGGGCTGGACATCGTTTCCGGAGGGGAACTTTACCGGGGGCTCAAAGCGGGGTTTTCCCCGGACCGCATCGTGTATTCCGGGGTGGGCAAACGTGCTGATGAGATCGACGAAGCCCTGGGTGCAGGCATTCTCATGTTCAACGTGGAGTCCCTGGAAGAGCTTGATCTGATCAATCAGCGGGCCGGCGCTCTGGGCAAAAAGGCACCGATAGCCATTCGCGTCAATCCGGACGTGGACCCGAAAACCCATCCTTATATTTCCACAGGGCTGAAAAAAAACAAGTTCGGCATTGACGCCCGGACCGCGATGGAGGGATACCGGCTGGCCAGGGGGATGGAACATGTGCGTATCGTTGGAGTTGATTGCCATATCGGATCCCAGATCACGCAGACCGATCCATTCCAGGACGCGATGAAAAGCATCAGATCCGTTATTCAAGAGCTTTCCGGCATGGGCATCACCGTCCGGTACCTGGATATGGGCGGCGGTCTGGGCATCACGTACGACAGCGAAGCGCCGCCTCAGCCTGCGGATTACGCCAGGGCCATCGTGGATTCATTAAAAGGGGCGCCGATCCGGCTGATTCTGGAACCGGGTCGGGTGCTGGTTGGAAATGCCGGCATACTGGTCACCCAGGTGCTTTATCGAAAAACCGCCGGGGAAAAGTCGTTTATTGTGGTGGACGCCGGCATGAATGACCTTTTGCGTCCCTCCATTTACAAAGCCTTTCACGGCATTACGCCGGTGGAGAAAAACACGGCGGAACCGCTGGTGGCCGACGTGGTCGGTCCGATCTGCGAAAGCGGTGATTTTCTGGCTCAGGACCGCAAGATCTTTTCCACGGGCCGCGGAGACCTTCTCGCGGTGATGAGCGCCGGCGCCTACGGCTTTGCCATGTCGTCGAATTATTGTTCCCGGTTGAAGGTTGCCGAGGTCATGGTCCAGGGCGACCGGTTCGAGGTGGTCCGGCGTCGGCAGACCTATGCGGATCTTGTGGCCGGAGAGTCGGTTCCGAGCTTTCTGGACTGAAGGGATTGAAACTCAATAAAGCGTGATCGATGAAAGATATCGAATTTTATAAGATGAGCGGGGCCGGCAACGATTTTATTATCATCGACAACCGGAACCAGGTTGTCGATGAAACCGATCTTGTCGGATTCATTGCAAAAGTCTGCCGCAGAAAGTTTTCGGTGGGGGCTGACGGTCTGATTCTGGTGGAGTCCTCGGACAAGGTGGATTTCAAGTGGCGTTTTTACAATTCGGACGGCAGCAGGGCCGAGATGTGCGGAAACGGCGCCCGATGCGCCGCAAGGTTTGCCTACGTCAACCGGATTGCAGGACCCGAACTGTCCTTTGAAACCGATGCGGGCATTGTTTCGGCCCGGATGCAAAACGATCGCGTCAAAATCCGCATGACCGATCCCACCGGGCTGAGGCTGAATTATCCGCTGATGATCGACTCCAGGATGCTTCGCATCAGCAGTATCAACACCGGCGTTCCCCATGTGGTGGTCGAGGTGGAGGATTTGGAAAACGCCGATGTGTGCAAAGACGGCCGGTGCATTCGTTTCCATGAAGCATACGCACCTGCGGGAACCAATGCGAACTTTGTATCCATGACCGCCAAAGGTGAAATTGTCATTCGAACCTACGAGCGGGGCGTTGAGGATGAGACTCTGGCTTGCGGCACCGGATCCGTGGCCGCCGCCCTGATTATGGCAAAAATCAGGGAGTTGTCCTCCCCGGTTGACGTTCTGACCCGAAGCCGGGAGCGTCTCAGTATTTATTTCCGGATGGACGGGGATCGATTCCACGATGTGTATCTGGAAGGCGGCGCCCGGATCATTTATGTCGGCAGGCTTCATCAGGAAGCCTGGGCCTGAAGCAAACTTCCGGCATCGTGGAAGAAACCGGATATGCGGAGCCTGTGCACTTATGGCCGTGGTTTACATCAGTCTGGGATCGAATATGGGCAGAAGACGGGAAAATTGCCTGCGTGCTCTGGCCGAGCTGAATCAGGCCCCTGTCGGATCCCTGACCGGCCGGTCGGAATTTTATCTGAGCCAGCCTGTGGATTGTCCTCGGCAGAACTGGTTTGTCAATGCGGCGGCACGCCTTGATACCCGGCTCGACCCGTTTGCGCTGCTTGACCATACAAAGCGCATCGAAACCCAGCTGGGCAGAAGAATAAACGACGTTCGATTCGGCCCGAGAATGATTGACCTGGATATTGTTTTGTATGACGATCAAATTCTGGACACACCGGAGCTCACGATTCCTCATCCAAGGATGCACAAAAGACGTTTTGTGTTGCGGCCGATTTGTGATATAGATGACCACATCGTTCATCCGGTTTTAAAAGAACCGTTAACCCAGCTGCTGGCGGGGATTCCCGAATCCGGCCAGAAACTGATTCGGATTACATGAGACTTTTAATTCTGGCGGCATTGATATACCTGGGATATCGGGCCTTAAAATCCCGTATCGGCAGCGGGCATCAAAACGCCGAAACCGATTTGCGGAACATGGATGATGAGATGATTCAGGATCCTTTTTGCGGCGCCTATTTCCCCAGGAAAAACGCCGTCAGGGCAAGCGTCGGAAAAAAGGATTTTCTGTTTTGCAGCGAACAATGCCGGGATGCGTATCTGAGCGGCCGTGAAAAACATTAAAACGGCTTGATTCCGGCGATCTTGAATGGATGATGACAAGGAAGGAACAGCATGAAGTTTTTTATTGATACAGCCAATATTGAACAAATCAAGGATGCCAACCGCATGGGCATGATTGATGGGGTCACCACCAATCCAAGTCTGATCGCCAAAGAGTCCGGAGACTTTGAAACCATTGTCAAAGAAATTTGCCGGATCGTCGATGGGCCTGTCAGCGCCGAGGTTATCGCCCTGGATCTGGAGGGCATGCTCAAGGAAGCCCGCCATCTGGCCTCGTTGCATCCAAACATCGTGGTGAAGATTCCCATGACCATCGAGGGACTGAAAGCTGTTCGACAGCTTTCCGAAGAGGGGATCAAGACCAACGTCACGCTGGTATTTTCTCCGTTGCAGGCACTGATGGCGGCCAAGGCCGGGGCCAGTTACGTCAGCCCCTTTATCGGACGCCTGGACGATATCTCGCATGACGGTCTGCTGCTGGTGGAGCAGATCGTTGAGATTTACAGCAATTACGCCTTTGAAACCGAGATCATTGTCGCTTCCGTGCGTCATCCGCTTCACGTGCTGGAGTCGGCGCTGATCGGCGCGGACATTGCCACGATTCCTTACGGAGTTCTGAGTAAAATGGCCGGGCACCCTCTGACGGACAAAGGCATTCAGGCGTTTCTGGATGACTGGAAACGGGCTAAAAAATAAAAAGCCGGAACCAAGATGTTGGAAATTTTCTCAAGAGATAAAATCAAGTTCTACCTGAGCGATCCCAATACGCTGACCCTGGCGCGGGTTGCGGCGGTGCCCGTAATCGTCGTTCTACTGCTGTTTCCCAACCGGCCGTGCACCTTTCTGGCTGCCTTGCTGTTTTCGGCAGCATCGATCACCGATTATCTTGATGGCTTTTTTGCCAGGCGGCAGGGACTGACATCGGAATTTGGAAAGATCATGGATCCGCTGGCAGACAAATTGCTTTCCTCTCTGACCCTGATCATGTTGAGTGGGCACGGCTGGATTCCTGCCTGGGTGGTATGCGTGATCATCGGCCGTGAGCTTTCGGTGACCGGATTGCGCAACGCAGTGAGTCAAAAGGGCAAAGACGCTTCGGCATCCTGGCTGGGAAAATACAAAACCGGATTTCAGATCGCAGCCATCATTCCGCTGCTGTTTCACTATCCTTATTTTGGCATTCAACTTCATGCCATCGGCATGGTGATGCTGTGGGCGGCGTTGATTTTAACGGTCTGGTCAGGGATCGACTACATGATCCGTTACACAAAAATTTTGCGCAGCTAGTCAAATTTTCTGTTGACAGGGGCCGCGTTATGAATGTATAAGGCAACACACTGGGCGGGAATAACTCAGTGGTAGAGTGCAACCTTGCCAAGGTTGAAGTCGCGGGTTCAAATCCCGTTTCCCGCTCCATTTTTTTTGGCGGCATAGCCAAGTGGTAAGGCAGCGGTCTGCAAAACCGTTATTCTCCGGTTCAAATCCGGATGCCGCCTCCAATGAAATCAAAGGGCTCATCCGGAATGGATGAGCCCTTTTTTAATCGACACGCCTGCCTGGCCGCAGGTATATTGGTTCGAAAACGCTGATCTGGTTACGGCCGATTGAAAACGAAGATCGCGCTTTGAAAAGGAACGTTTATGATGCGCCGAACGATTCTGCATGACGCAATACTGACTTTGAAGGGCTTTTGCATGGGAGCGGCGGATGTCGTACCCGGAGTGTCAGGCGGAACCATGGCCCTGGTTCTGGGAATTTACCCGGAACTGATTGCTTCCATTCGATCCTTTGATTTGAAATTTTTAAAACAGCTCGCGACTTTTCATTTCAAGGAAGCATTCGATCGGGTATCCTGGCGCTTTGTCCTCTTTCTGGTCATCGGAATTCTAAGCGCTGTGTTTTCTCTGGCCCGTATCATCGGCTGGCTTCTTTCAGAGCATCCCGTTCTGATATGGTCCTTTTTTTTCGGCCTGGTGCTGGCGTCCGCCTTTACCGTGTCGCGGCATCTGGATCACTGGCGGCCGTCGATGGCGTTCATGATGCTCTGCGGCATTGCCGGGGCTTATTGGATTGTCGGCTTGATTCCTGCGGTTACCCCTGATGCCGCGTGGTTTCTTTTCCTCAGCGGCGCGGTCGCGATCTGCGCCATGATTCTGCCGGGAATTTCGGGCTCATTCATTCTCGTTCTGCTGGGAAAATACCATTACGTGTTGCAGGCTGTGAACCAGCGGGATATCGTTGTGCTGGCCATTGTGGCCGCCGGCGCCCTCGCGGGACTGGTTTGCTTTGTAAGGCTGCTTCACTGGCTGCTCAACAAATACGGAGATCTGACGCTGGCGGTATTGACCGGTTTTATGATCGGTTCCCTGCGGCGCGTCTGGCCATGGAAGATCCTTGAAAACAGTTTGGATTCTCAGGGAAATATTGTCGGCGTTGTTTCGGTGAACATTCTGCCTTCGGGCGCCGGCGATACGCTGCCGGCCGTTGCCCTGATGGGGATCGGGCTTTTTCTGGTGATCGCCCTGGAGGCGCTGTCCGCTCGAAAAGAGAAAAAGAACCCGTTGTAAAGCCGTTTATCGGAATCTTCTGTCCAGCAGCAGATGGGAGAAATATCCCAGCGTTGCGGCTGCGTAGAAGGGCAGCAGAGGCTGAACCGGCGCGTTGATGAACAGTGCCGGCAACAGTATAATGGGAGACGGTACGATCACCATGGCCCACCAGGTGTGGGTCCAGCCTCTGTGGCGGCCGACGGCCGGAAGCAGGGCGCAGAATCCCAGGAAAGCGGCCCATTGGTAGGAGCGCTGAATGATCAGGGCAAGATCCAGAACCGCCAGCGCGGCGTAAAAGAGGTTCTGCCCCTTGGAATCGGTGTCCGTATCCGGAAACAGAGCGCCCAGCACGGTTGCCAGAATCAGAACCGCACCGGTCCGAAGGTCGGTCCGGTACAGGTCTGCGGCAGCCAGACCGGCCAGGGCAGCTCCTCCCAGAACCAGCCCGCCGCCTAAATGCGTTCGATATCCCGGCATGTTTTCGGATTCAATGCCTGCCCGCAGAGGGGGCGTGGGGCGTTTGCATCACGGCGTCTGCGATTATTTCGGAAGCCTTGAGTATATCTTCTTTTGTCGTCATTCGACCGGTACTGAACCGGACGCTGCATCGGGCCAGATCCGGCGGGATTCGCATGGCCGCAAGAACATGAGATATGGATGCGCTGTCGCTGTGACAGGCGGCTCCCGGTGAGGCCGCGACATCCAGTCCGATGCGTTCCAGAAGGGGACCGGGCTCTACGCCCGGAAAAGATACATGGAGAGTGTTTGGAAGGCAGCATTCCAGGTTTCCGTTGACGCGGATCTCCGGCAATCTCCGCCTCAGACACGATAACAGCAGGTCCCGCATGGATCTCATCTGGCGGGCGTTTTCTTCAAGATCCCGAGACGCGATGGCCGCCGCTTCTCCGAGCCCGACGATTTCCAGAACGTTCTCGGTTCCCGCCCGTTTGCCCCCTTCCTGGCCGGCGCCGTGAATCAATCTGCTCAAAGAAACGCCGCTTCGAATATAAAGCGCGCCGATGCCCTTGGGTGCATAAAATTTATGCCCTGCAATCGACAGCAGATCCACCCCGAGGTCATCCACTCGAACCGGAATTTTTCCAATGGACTGAGCCGCATCGCTGTGCATGGCGATGCCTTTTTTGCGGGCCAGCCGGGCGATTTCGAAAACGGGCTGAATCGTCCCGACCTCATTGTTGGCGTGCATGATCGTAATCAGAATGGTTTCCGGGCGAATGACCCGTTCGATTTCATCGACATCAATCCTGCCATAACGGTCCGGCGATATGCGGGTGATTTGAAAACCCGAGTTTTCCAGGCTGCGGCATACTTCCAAGACGGCAGGATGTTCGATCCGGGATGTAATGATGTGATTGCCCCGGTCCCGGCGGGAGAGGGCGATGCCTTTAATGGCATGATTGTTCGATTCGGTGCCGCCGCTGGTAAAGATGATTTCATCCGGCCGGCACCCGATCAGATCGGCGACCTGACCGCGGGCTTTTATAAGGGCCTGTTTTGGCTTGATTCCATACCAGTGAGCGCTGGATGGGTTTCCGAATTCAACTGAAAGATACGGCATCATTGCCGCAATCACCCGGGAATCAAGCGGCGTGGTCCCATTATAATCCAGATAGACGGGGGGAGGCATGGATCTATTGTCCAGTGCTTCGATTGCCTGTGTGATCAAGGATAAACGTCCCGGAACGACCGGATCTTTGACAGAGAAAACCGGGCCGCTCTATCTGTGACTTTGATTGATTCTGTCCTTCAATACGCCCGAGCATTTGAAGGTAACCACGCGTCGACTGTCGAGCATCATGTCTTCGCCGGTAGCGGGGTTGCGGCCTCGGCGTTTATTTTTCTCTTTGACGCAGAATTTCCCAAAACCGCTGACGAGAACGTCCTCTCCGTTTTCCAGGGTTTTTTTGATGATGTCGAGAAGGTTTTCAATCATATCCGCGCTGTGCTTGCGGGAAAAACCCGTCCTTGATTGAACCGAGTCCACGATCCGTGCTTTAGTAAGCGTCATGGTGAACGTATTCCTCTGATTTTAAAAGATATTAAACGAACCGACATTCTGAACACCGGATAGAGACTATGAGTATATTTAGATTTTGTCAATAAATTTTAAGATGTTACATGATAAAAATTTGTATGGAGGTATATAACTGTTTTAATTTAAATAAAAAAACATATTTTTAACTCAACTTTCGGGTTTAAGCC
>DDYB01000029.1 GCA_002347265.1 Desulfobacteraceae bacterium UBA2245
CCGATTGCCTCCGGGCTTTTTTTTTCTTGAAAAACTGGCCATACGCTGATAGCAAAATTCTTTAAGCCTCAAGTTTTGATTCGAATCTCAAAGCGATTTTTGGCTGAAATGGCCTTATAAATGGCTTGCAATTTACGGTGAATCATGAAATATATACCCTCTTGTGGCTTTTGATAAGATGCCACCTGTGGTTCATGCTATAACTACTTGAATTAAAATGTAAATATTTAAAGACAGCATCTGGCCTGCTCGGCGGGCGGCTGGCCGGATACTCCTTTTGAAGAGAAATACAGCGAACGAAAACGGTTGTTCAGTTGGAAAACTTCCGATCCAAAAAACACAAGCTGAATGTTCGGCACGGGCTTTTGCGGATCAATAGAAATAGCTTTCAGACGTAAACCCTTCAATAAAGGAGAACCTTGCAATGGTAGATTTTGCGTACCAGGAGATGTTTCCTCTGGGAGAAGACAAGACAGAGTATCGGCTCGTAACCAAAGACTATGTTTCCACAACCATCTGTGATGGAAAGGAAATATTGAAGATCGAACCCAAGGGACTTGAGAGTCTTGCTGAAGAGGCATTCAGGGAAGTGGCTCATCTTCTGAGGCCCGCTCATCTTGCCCAGCTTAAGAAAATTCTGGATGATCCGGAAGCTTCCGTAAACGATAAGTTCGTTGCTCTGGACATGATAAGAAATGCGGTGATCGCGGCCGAGTTCGAGTTCCCGCAATGTCAGGATACCGGAACGGCGATCATCATGGGAAAAAAAGGGCAGGAAGTCTGGACGGATTTCAACGAGGAAGAAGCGCTTTCAAAAGGCGTTTTCAATGCGTACACAAAGTGCAACCTGCGGTATTCCCAGAATGCGCCCCTGAACATGTTTGACGAGGTGAATACCAAATGCAATCTGCCGGCCCAGATCGATCTTTATGCGACCAAGGGCAATGCCTACAAATTCCTCTTTGTCGCCAAGGGCGGCGGTTCCGCCAACAAGACCTATCTGTATCAGGAAACCAAGGCGGTGCTGAATCCCGACACCCTGGCCAAATTCATGAAAGAGAAGATAAAATCTCTTGGAACAGCGGCCTGCCCGCCGTATCATCTGTGTTTTGTTATCGGCGGCACTTCCGCTGAAACCAATTTGAAGACGGTCAAGCTTGGCTCCACCAAATATTATGACGAGCTTCCGACCTCGGGCAATGAGGGCGGAAGCGCTTTCCGCGATCTCGAGATGGAGAAAAAGGTTCTGAAGATGGCCCAGGAACTGGGCATTGGCGCGCAGTTCGGCGGCAAGTACCTGGTCCACGATGTGCGGGTTATCCGTCTGCCCCGGCACGGTGCTTCCTGCCCGATCGGGCTGGGCGTGAGCTGCAGCGCGGACCGAAACGTTAAGGCCAAGATCACCAAGGACGGCATCTTTATTGAAAAGCTCGAAAGAGATCCGTCCAAATATCTGCCGGCGCCCACGGCAACTTCGGATGAAGCCGTCAAAATCGACCTCAACCAGCCGATGGATAAGATCCGGGCCATTCTGACCCAATATCCTGTGGCCACGCGCCTGTCTCTGAGCGGAAAGATGATCGTGGGCCGCGACATCGCCCATGCCAAGCTCAAAGAGCGCCTGGACAAGGGTGAGGGCCTGCCTCAGTACATCAAGGATCACATCATCTACTACGCCGGTCCGGCCAAGACCCCGCCGGGCTATGCATCCGGTTCTTTCGGCCCCACCACGGCCGGCAGAATGGACTCCTATGTGCCGATTTTCCAGGCCCTTGGCGGTTCCATGGTGATGCTGGCCAAAGGCAATCGCGCCAAGATCGTCACCGATTCCTGCAAGAAATACGGCGGTTTCTATCTGGGCTCCATCGGCGGTCCGGCTGCCAGACTCGGCAAAGAGTGCATCACCCAAGTCAAGATCCTTGAGTATCCGGAGCTTGGCATGGAAGCCATCTATGAAATTACCGTCAAAGACTTCCCTGCCTTTATTCTGGTCGACGATAAGGGCAACGACTTCTTTGAAGGCCTGCTGTAACGAGTTCCTCGCGGAAGGTTTCTGAAAATGAAACCTTCCGCTGTTTTTGAATATGCTGTTTCATGGCAATTGACAGAGGTGCAAACTGATATAGTTTATGCCACATTCGTGGTACTTGATTAATCTGTTAGAAAAGGAGCAGTTTCGATGGCAAAAAAAATGAAAACGATGGATGGAAACACCGCTGCAGCGTGGGTTGCCTACGCCATGAGCGAAGTGGCTGCCATTTACCCGATTACGCCGTCTTCTCCGATGGCTGAGCTTCAGGATGAATGGGCCGCCAACGGGCTGAAGAACATTTTTGGACAGGAAGTGACGGTCCGTCAGCTTCAGTCCGAAGCCGGCGCCGCCGCCGCCGTTCACGGGTCCCTGGCCGCTGGCGCTCTGACCTCAACCTTTACGGCTTCTCAAGGCCTGCTGCTGATGATTCCCAGCATGTACAAGATTGCCGGCGAGCTTCTGCCCGGCACCTTCCACGTGACCGCGCGTTCCATTGCCGGACACGCTCTGAACATTTTCGGCGATCATCAGGACGTGATGTCGACCCGCCCGACCGGTTTCGGCCTTCTGGCATCCGCATCCGTACAGGAAGTTATGGATCTGGCACTCGTATCCCATTTGTCGGCCATTGAAGGGAGCGTGCCCTTTCTGCATTTCTTTGACGGATTCCGGACCTCCCACGAGGTTCAGAAGATCGAGGTAATCGATTATGAAGACATGGCCAAGCTGGCCAACTGGGATGCGATTGCCAGGTTCCGTGCCAGACAGCAGAACCCGGAAAAACCGGATCTTCGCGGAACCGCTCAGAACCCGGATATCTACTTCCAGGGAATAGAAGCCGCCAATCCTTTCTATAACAAGGTTCCCACAATCGTCCGTGAAAACATGAAGAAGGTCAGCAAACTGACCGGCCGCAATTACAAGCCGTTTGACTATGTGGGTGATCCGGAAGCCGACCGCATTATCATTGCCATGGGTTCCGGTTGCGATGTCATTCATGAAACCATTGATAAAATGGTTGCTGAGGGCGAACGCGTCGGTCTGGTCAAGGTGCGGCTGTACCGTCCGTTTGTGCCTGAATTCCTGTTCGAGGCCATTCCGGCCACGGCCACCACGATCACGGTTCTGGACCGGACCAAGGAAAAGGGCGCCCTGGGTGATCCGCTGTACCAGGATGTCTGCACGGCGTACATGGAAAAAGGCGAGATGCCTACACTCGTTGCCGGCCGTTACGGCCTGGGTTCCAAGGAGTTCAACCCGGCCATGGTCAAGGCGGTGTATGACAACATGAAGTCCGCTCAGCCCAAGCACCATTTCACCGTCGGCATCACGGACGACGTCACCTTTACGTCTCTGGAAGTTCCCGAAAAATATGAGGCCGCTCCGGCCGGAACCGTACGGTGCAAGTTCTGGGGTCTGGGCGCGGATGGAACCGTCGGCGCCAACAAAGAGGCCATCAAGATCATCGGCGACAACACCGATATGTACGCCCAGGCTTACTTTGCCTATGACTCCAAGAAGTCCGGCGGCGTAACCATCTCCCATCTGCGGTTCGGAAAGAAACTGATCCGGTCCCCCTACCTGATCACGACAGCCGATTACGTGGCCTGCCACAATCCGGCCTATGTCAACATCTATGATATGGTTTCCGATCTTAAGGAAGGCGGCACCTTTGTGCTCAACTGCCCCTGGAACGTCAAGGAGATGGAAACTCAGCTTCCCGGCGAGATGAAGCGTGCGATCGCCAAGAAGAAAATCAAGTTCTACACCATCGACGCGGTCAAGATCGCCAGCGATGTCGGTCTGGGCGGCCGCATCAACATGATCATGCAGGCGGTTTTCTTCAAGCTGGCGGAAGTGCTTCCGGTGGACGAAGCCATTGGCCTGCTGAAAAAATCCATTAAAAAAGCTTACGGCAAGAAGGGCGACAAGATCGTCAACATGAATGTTGGCGGCGTGGACAAGGCCCTGGAATCCGTTACCCAGATCAAATACCCGGCGTCCTGGGCCGATGCGGAAATCGTAGCGGCTGCTCATAAGACCGGAACGCCTTATTTTAAAAATGTGTTGAAAAAGATGATCGAAACCAAGGGCGATGAGCTGCCGGTCAGCACCTTTGCTCCGGACGGCATCTTCCCGGTCGCCACCACCAAGTACGAAAAGCGCGGCGTGGCCATTAATGTTCCGGAATGGGTCATGGAAAACTGCATCCAGTGCAACCAGTGCGCCATGGTATGCCCGCATGCCGCTATTCGTCCGGCCCTGCTGACCGACGAGGAAGTGGCCAAGGCGCCGGCGACCTTCAAGACCAAACCGGCCCTCGGCAAGGAACTCAAGGGCTATCACTTCCGCATGCAGGTAGACACGCTGGATTGCATGGGATGCGATAACTGCGCCGACATCTGTCCGGCCAAGATCAAGGCTCTGGTGATGAAGCCGCTTGCCACCCAGACCGCAGCCGAAGTTCCCAACTGGGAATTCTTTGAGACCCTGGCGGTCCGCGACGATCTGGCTGACAAGTTCACCGTCAAGGGAAGCCAGTTCCAGCAGCCGTTGATGGAGTTCTCCGGCGCATGCTCCGGCTGCGGCGAGACCCCGTACAACAAGCTGCTGACCCAGCTGTTCGGCGATCGCATGGTGGTCGGCAACTCCACCGGATGCTCCTCCATCTGGGGCGGCTCGCCTCCGATCCCCTACTGCGTGAACAAGGAAGGTTTTGGACCTGCCTGGGCCAACTCTTTGTTTGAGGATTCCGGCGAGTTTACCTACGGCATGTTCCTCGGCCACAGGCAGCAGCGCCTCAAGCTGACCGAACTGGCGGAACAGGCGCTTTCCACGGATATTCCCGCCGAGGTTAAGGTCGCGCTTCAGGGCTGGCTGGAAAACCTCAAGAATGCCGAGGGCTCCAAGAAGTTCGGCGATCAGCTCAAGGCCCTTCTGCCCAAGTATGCGGGCAACCCGCTTCTGAAGCAGATTCTGGATCTGAAGATGCATTTCACCAAGAAATCCTACTGGGTCTCCCTGGGCGACGGTGCGGCATACGACATCGCCTTTGGCGGTCTGGACCACGTGATGGCTTCCGGCGAGGACGTCAATGTCATCGTTTACGACACCGAGGTGTACTCGAATACCGGCGGCCAGTCCTCCAAGGCTACCCCGACGGGCTCGATCGCCAAGTTCGCCGCCTCCGGCAAGAAGGTTACGAAGAAAGACATGGGCGGCATGATGATGACCTACGGCTACGTATATGTGGCCAGCGTTGCCATGGGCTACAACAAGCAGCAGCTGGTCAAGGCCTTCAAGGAAGCCGAAGGCTACGACGGACCTTCCATCATCTTTGCCTACGCGCCCTGCATCAACCACGGCATCAAGAAAGGCATGGGCAAGGCTCAGGAAGAGACCAAGCTGGCCGTTGAATCCGGTTACTGGCCGGTTTACCGGTTCAATCCGGAGCTGAAGAAAGAAGGAAAGAATCCGTTTGTTCTCGAGTGCAAAGAGCCCAACGGAACGCTTCAGGAATTCCTCTCCGGCGAAGTGCGCTATGCCGCGCTTGAGAAACTCTTCCCCGAAGAATCCAAGAAGCTTCGCGCGCGCATTGAACAGGAATATATGGATCGGTACAAGGCCCTCAAGGCAAAAGCCGAAGGATGATCCGCGGATTTTTCTTCAGCGGGTAATTTGCATGAGATAGTTGAATTGTAAAAAGGAAAGGCCGTCTGCCGAAAGGCAGGCGGCCTTTTTAATTTAATATTCAATAAATCGGTTTGAAAGAGTTTTCTTTTTTCATAAAACGGTATATAAAAATCGACATGGGTTCATATTTATTGGGGAGAAGGCTATGCTCGAATCCAAATATTTGAAAGAAGATATTCGAAACATTCAGAAGCTGATGATGATTCCGGCGCTGAGAAACTTCGAGACCAGCAACCTGAGTAAGTTGCTGCGGCTGAGCAAGATACGTCAGTACGATTCTGATGAGGTCATCATCCAGGAAGGGGCCAAGGATCAGTGGCTGTACTTTCTGCTCTCCGGAAAGATGCGTGTTGAAAAAGAAGGGATTCAGATCGCCACGATCGACAAGATAGGCGAGGTTTTTGGGGAAATGTCTATTCTGGACGGTCTGGATCGTTCGGCCTCGGTGGTTGCCGAGTGCCCCACCGTATGCCTGGCCGTGGATGCGACAGCCAAAAGCCGTTTGCCCGGAGAGAATGCAAGAACCGAGTTTCTGCTGCTTCTGTACCAGATACTGGCTGAATTTTTGTCGACCCGGCTTCGACTGACCAACGAGGAACTCGTTAAGGCCAAAAAAGTGCAGGAGGATCAGATGGGCAGCGCTGCGTGGCTATAGCCAAAGTTCAGGCCATTTACACATTGAACCTGAAGTGAACAATGTCGCCGTCCTTGACCTCGTAGGTTTTTCCTTCCAGGCGGACAGTTCCTTTTTTCCTTGCCTGCGCGTAGTCGCCCGCCTCCATCAGATCCGCATAGGAAAGCACTTCCGCACGAATGAACCCCTTTTTGATGTCAGAATGAATCACCTCGGCGGCATCCAGCGCCGCAACGCCCTGCTTGATGGTCCAGGCCCGGACTTCATCCGGACCCACGGTGAAAAACGAAATCAGGCCAAGCAGTTCATAGGATTTTTGAATGACCCGGTCTGTTGCGGATGCGACGATATTAAATTCTTCTAGAAAATCAGACGCCTCTTCAGGAGGCATTCGGGAAAGTTCGCTTTCGAGTTTTCCACGAATGACCATAATGCTTTCATTGCTCTGCAAAATCGAATCCGGAAGCGCTGCGTCTTCATCCGAATTGTTGACCAGTACCAGCAGGGGCTTGGCCGACACAAAGGCAAAGCCGCGCAATGCGGGCGCCGAGGCCAGTTCCTTAAATCGCCTCAGGGGGATTTCGCCTTCCAGATGCTGCCGGCACTGCTGGAGCAGGGACAGCTCCTCGGCATCGATCGCTTTTCCCCGCCTGGAATCGAGGTCAATACGTTCCATGCGTTTTTCCGCGACGATCAGATCGGCCAGGATCAATTCCTGGTTGAGGGAGGAAAGATCGTCTACGGGGTTCGGCGGGTCCATTCCGTATTCGGTAAAATTGCGAATCACATGAATCAGGGCGTCGCAATCCCGGACCGGCGTCCATAGGTTTTGATCCCGCTTCTGTCCCGACGGGTGTGCGGGAAGAAAGTATTCCACCTGGGCGTACGTCGTCTTTTTGGGCTGGTACATTTGGCTCAGAATATCCACGCGTTCATCCGGAACCCGAATAGTGGCAATACGGTTTTCTCCTCGTTGCGGCGTCGGCTCGCTCCGCGTGAGCGCTTCAAACACAGTCGTTTTCCCGGATTGGGCAAGTCCGATGATGCCAAGTTTCATGTTGTCAAGTCCTTCCGTTCAAGGATTCGGTTTCGCAAAGGAAACCTGTAACGGGGATTGTGCCAGAAATCAGCACGGGCTTATCATTTATTAACTCCGAAGAACATGAAGCAACCCGTCCTGCTATTTTATAGAATCGGCCATCAGGCATTTCAGAATATCCTTTTTCCCGACAATTCCCACCAGCCTTGATTGATCCACGACAGGAAGCGTATGAAATTTTTTTTCCACCATTAATGTGGCGACTTCTTCGATGGAGGCTTCGGGCCCTACGAAAACCGGAGATGGGGTCATTGCCTGAGCCACCGTGGTGGCAGCCATCTTCTCCACCTCCTTTTTCAGTTGTGTCATGGAGGTGAACGAAATAAGGCCATCGAGAAAGGTAAACAGGGAGGGAACGGGAAATCGTTTCTGCAGTGAGATCAAATCGCTCTGGCACAGAATTCCCACCAGTTTCTGGGCTGGGTCCACAACAGGCACGCCGTTGATGTCGTTTTCAAAGAGAAGCCGGGCGGCTTCGGCGATTTCGGCATCCGGATGCGTGGTGATGACGGATCGGGTCATGATGTCCTTGACTTTGAGCATAGCGCCTCCGATTATAATCTATTTATTTTCGGATTCCGGATACTGGCGCACGGAAAGAACGGTGCAGGGTGCCTGGCGCATTACCCGATCCGTCGTTGAGCCGACCAGAAGGGCTTCCATCAGTCCGCGGCCGTGAACTCCGAGTACAATCAAATCAATGTCGTTGAGAATGGCGAATTTGATGATTTCTTCGTCGGGTCGTCCCACCAGCAGCGATAATTTGGGAGTGGTCCAGTTGATGACCTCAGGCGGCAGCATGTCATCAAGCTTTTTCCGAAGATGGCTCCGAAGGGATTGATCGCTGTGTTCTTCCGTCGCAATGCCCCGGGCGATCAGGTCATGGTAAACAGGAGTTTCCACAACATGGGCCAGATACAGTTCTGTTTCGAATTCCTGAGCAAGGCTCAGGGCGTAGTCAAAAGCCAGGGTGGAATCTTTAGAAAAATCGCACCCCACAAGTATTCGCTTTAAGCGGAACCCTTGTTCTGAAAATGGTTTTTGGTCATGCACTTCGCCGCGCACGGCCAGCAGCGGGCAGGGCAGAATCCGCATCAGCCTTTCGGTGACAGAGCCCAAGACCAGCCGCTTGAGACCGGAGCGGCCGTGAGCGGTCGCGATGACCAGGTCGGCATGCTTTTCCTCGACGATGTCCTTGATTTTATCGGCGGCCCGCCCCACTGTAATAATCGGCTCCCAGGGAATCAGCAGATCTGCCATATACTCGTCGAGCTGATCATGAGCGTAGTCGACCAGCCTTTGCTGCTGGGCGATCAGATCGAAGTGCGCTTCTCCGTAAAGGGCAACGGGGGGTAGATCGATCACATGGCAAATATATAGTTTTGAGCCGTATTCTTTTGCCAGCGCAATGCCGTAGGGAATGGAACGATTGGAAAAATCGGAAAGGTCCGTGGTGCAGATTATTTTTTTAAATTGTATTCTCATGCCCCATCCTCCACCTGTTTGATTGTTGGTTGCAAAGCAACCGGATTGCGTAAAAGTATTTTATTGTACCTTAGTAATGCGAATCACTCAAGCTCAAGCTGACATCCGAGCGGGCGGTCACAAATCTTTAACAACTACGGTGTCAGCAGGTTCCGGCGGAAAGTCCTTAATAATCAAATAGTTGCTTGCAGCCGCATCATTGTTCACCTGAGTATTTTCATGCTTGACTGTACTCGTACCGTGCGTGGAGGTCGCTGAGAATTTCTTCGATCTGAAGCAGGCTTGAAATATGAAACTCGGCATTCAGAGACGGGTTGTTGAAAGCCGCCAGAGACACCCCGCAAGCGCTGGCCGCCTTTTCATCCACCTTGGAATCTCCGATAAAAAGCGCTTCTTCCGGAGAAACCTTAAAATGGTCCAGAATCCTTTCCAGAGGGTCGGGATAAGGCTTGGGACGCCGGACATCCAGAGCGCAGACCACAAAATCGAAATAGGCCTCCAGATTGTGCTCCACCATCACACGGGCCATAGTCTCTGTCCGGTTGGTGGCCACAGCGGTCTTGTATCGGGAACGCAGCCGGCGAAGAAGCGGTTTCAACTCCGGATTCATACGCATCTGTTTGATAAATGGCGCGTAGTCCATGGCCTTGCAATACCGCAGAGCATTTTCCCGGACTTCCGGATCGCCGATCAGATAGGCCAGGGACTTTTCCGCCGTATGCATATAGGAATAGGAAAACTGATCGCAGGTCATCGAAGGTCTGCCGAAATGCGAAAGGATATCGTTGTAATAAGCCATGTTGGCATCATGGGTGTCAAACATCACCCCGTCGCAGTCAAACACCACTACCTTGATTGTTGTCATAATTTCTTATCTTCGAACATTGTCTTTAGGCGCCAGGATATTGGCATTCACCTTGATTTCAATCATCGGCTGTTCGACGCTGGAGGTCTTCAGGTAAATGCTGTCCGAATACCAGCCCTTGGTTTCTTTCAGGTTTTCAACCGTCAGAACATAGGTCGGTTTTTGCTCATCGGGGTCTTTTTCCAGATGATACCGGATATTCTCGCCGCTTTGCGCGCTGACATCCAGAATCATCAAATCATCTTCCGCCTCGGCAACGATGCGCACAACACTCTTGAGCGGATCACCCGCTGCGCCGACCATGCGAATCCAGCGGGGGGTTATGGAAACCAGTTGCTCTACGATTCCGCTGATTTTCAGGAATACCCGGGGATGATCCGGATCATTGCTGTAAATCTCTGCGCCCTTGACGATCGTTCTCCCGCCGTACCCGGTCGTAAAGACCTTTATGTTGACGTTTCCCTCGCCGCCGGCGGGGATCCTCTTAGAATAAGAGGCAATCGCACACCCTCAGCCGGTTTTGACATGGGTAATCACCAGTTCGGCGTCGCCCGTGTTTCCGATGACAAAATCCCGAACTACCTCGGTCCCCTCGGCCACACTTCCAAAATCATACTGGTCGAGAGGAACGGTGATAACAGGACCTGCCGTGACAATCGAAGCGGTCAGAAAGATGCAGATCAACACAACCGCAATTCCTGAAGAAAACTGCTTTCCGTTCATCGAAACACTCCTGTTTCAAATATTACTGAGCGTCATATTGGCGCATTGACGTTTGGAATGTCAAGTGAATCCTCGGCGTTTACATCATCGCAAAAGGGTCTACATCCACGGAGATTCTCGCCTTGCGGGAAGGAAAAGAATCTGTATCCTCAAAAACAAGCTGGCGGACAAAGGCATGCAGCCGGCTTACCTGCGGGCTTTTCACCAGAATCTGCCATCGATACTGCCTGGCCACTCTGGCCAGCGGCGCCTCGATGGGCCCGAGCACATCGATGCATTGACGATAGCCGTCCTGGCTTTCAAGCGCTTTGCACCGCCTGGCCAGACTCAGGGCGCATGCCTCGACCACGGCTTTCTCCGTGCCCGATATCCGTATCTGCACCATTCTGGTAAACGGTGGGTATTTCAGGGCTTTGCGAAATTCGATTTCTTTCTGGTAAAATGATCGAAAATCCTGCATCCGGGCCGCCTGAATGGTGAAATGCGTCGGATTGTAGGTCTGCAGAATCACGCGGCCGCTTTTCCGGCCACGGCCGGCGCGGCCGGCGACCTGGGCAAGAAGCTGAAAAGTGCGCTCTCCGGCTCTGAAATCGGGAAAATTCATGGAAAGATCGGCGCATATTACGCCGACCAGCGTGATGTCGGGAAAATCGTGGCCTTTTGACACCATCTGCGTCCCGATCAGAATATCGATGGAACGATTCTGAAGCGACTTGAGAATATGGAGCACGGCGCCTTTTTTCTGAGCAACATCCTGATCCAGCCTGGCCACCCGGGCCTGAGGAAATAGAGACCTGACAGCGGCCTCAACCTTTTCGGTACCCAGGCCGAGTTGCAGAATACGCGACTGTCCGCAATAGGGGCACGGCGATGATGCCGCCTTGGAAAATCCGCATAAATGGCATTTGTAGGCATTGGCCTGCTGGTGCAGGGTCAGGGTTATATCGCAGTTTTTGCACCGAAGGGCTTCGCCGCAGGAGCTGCAGACCGGATAGCTGGAAAAACCCCGGCGGTTGAGAAACAAAAGAACCTGTTCCTCGCGCGCCAGGGTTTCCTTCATGGCCGCATGCAAAGGCGGGGTAATGAAGCGGAAAATTCCTCGGGCATCCCGGGTTTCGCGAAGATCCACCAGGGTGATTTCCGGAAGATCCATCTGGTTGATCCGTGAATTCAGGCAAAGCTCCACAAAATTTTTATTCGTCACATTATAGAAAGACTGCACCGAGGGTGTGGCCGACCCCAGCAACGCTACGGCACCGTGCATTCGGGCTCTGACTACGGCCAGATCTCTTGCATTGTAGCGCAGACCGGTATCCTGCTTGTAAGAGCCATCATGTTCTTCGTCGACCACGATCAGACCGATTCGCTCCAGAGGCGCAAAAACAGCCGATCGGGCGCCGATCACGATGACGGCCTCCTTTCGTGCGATGCGTATCCACTGGTCATAGCGCTCGCCTGCGGAAAGTGCGCTGTGAAGCACGGCAATCGATGCGCCGAAACGCGCCCGGAAACGTCTTTCCATCTGGGAAATCAGGCCGATTTCAGGAACGAGAATCAGGACCGACGCGCCTCTTGAAATCGCCCTCTGCGCGGCGGCCAGATACACCTCGGTCTTGCCGCTTCCCGTGACCCCGGCCAGCAGGCAGGTTCCGAATCCTTTTTCGGAAAGGGCCTCGATCTGGGCCAGAGCGGCTTCCTGCTCATGGGTCAGAACCGGCGCCCTGTCCGGATCAATCGGCTCTCCAAAAGGGTCGCGGAAAACCTGTTTTTCAGCCTTGCCGAGGAAACCGCGGTTTACCAGAAAAGGCAGAAATCCGGCGGCGTCCGGAAGCTGCATCCTGAGAGATTTGACGGACATTTCCCCGTGGGCGCCGACGAGATTTAAAATCCGGCCACGGGTTTCCAGATGCCGATCTTCGGGAAGATCGGTCCGCAAAACGGACAAGAACGTTTCCATCCTGGGCCGGCTGCTTCCGGCCTGAACCTTGCGATACAGATGAATCCACCCGCGCCGGACAAGCGATTGAACAAGGAGTTGGGAAAAATTCCACCCGGACCTGGCGTACAAAGACCGAAGGCCGCAATCCTTCTGATTCAAAACCTCCAGAAGCTTCCGCTCCGAATCCGTCGGCATATTCAGGGCCAAGGCCCGTCTGCCTTCTTCGGCGATTCCTGCAACGGAGACATCCAGAGCGTTGATGCCGCCGGGAAGCGCCGTACGGATCACCTCGCCGATCGGATGCATGTAATATTCGGCTGTCCAGCGAAAAAGCCGGACCATATCCGCCGGAAACAGCGTCACGTTATCCAGGACATCCGATATCGGTTTTATCGACGCCGTATCAACGGGCCGCGCCTCTCCAAGAACATATCCGGCGACATGGCGCGCTCCGAACGGCGCCCACACCCTTTTGCCGACCTCGACCGATTCCGTCAGATGATCCGGCGTCTGGTAGGTAAACGTCTGGAACACCGGCAGGGCCACGGCGACCTCAATATACTTCCGGCATTGCTTCATCGGATCTCCGATTACCCCTGTGTTTCTTTAAGACTTTCGCTGAGTAATGATTGACAAGAAATAGGGCAAAGCTTATATAAAAAATAACTATTAAAAAATCCAGCAACATGCCGAACAGTTTTTCTGAAAAATATAATCAAAACCAGTCACAAAAAAATTTTCCCGGTCGACGTTTTTGAATAATGGGAAAAGTAAACCAAAGGAGGCCTTATGTATACAATATTTAAACGGTTTGCGATCTATCTTTTTGTTTTCTGCCTGTTCGCCGCTCCCCTGGCATCCGGCGCCTTTGCTCAGAATTCTGTGAACGACCGGGAAGAACAGGCCGCCACCGAAGCAGTGGTGTTTGATGCGCTCATTGTTCGACCCGTCGGAATCGTGGGCACAATTTTCGGCTGCGGCGTTTTTATCGTCTCTCTGCCTTTTTCCATGCTGGACGACAGCGTCGACAAGGCTTTTAATACACTGGTGACTCAGCCGGCCAAATATACCTTCAAAAGATCGCTGGGGGATTTCTGAAATCAGGACGTCAGGGCGGTTTAAAAGGGCGCCGCTCATCCCCGGAGGATGGAGAAAACATAACGGGGATTTTTAATCTGAACCAGGCCTTGAAAGCCCTTGAAGGGAAAAAGGCGCTGCTTATTTGTCTGCATGATGATCCGGACCCCGACGCACTGGCGGCGGGGTGGGGGTTGTCGTTTGTTCTGGCCGGAGCTTTGGGCATTCAAACGACCCTCGGGTTTGAGGGGATCATCGGACGAGCCGAAAACCGGGCTATGGTTCTCGAACTCGGCATTCCCGTCAAGCGGATCCAAGCACTGAACATCTCCCGATTCGATGGCGTATTTCTGGTCGATACCCAACCCGCGGCGGAAAATCATTCAACCCCGGACGAACTTCCAATTCTGGGCTGCATCGACCATCACCCGATGCTTGGCTGTCAAAACACCATTCCGTGGTTCGATGTTCGGCCGAACGGGGAAACCAGTTCATCCATCGTCCTGCAATACCTGATTTCACTTGAAATCGATGTCAATCCGGATCTTGCAACAGCCATTTTGTACGGCATTAAAACCGATACACGGGATCTTTCCCGCCAACCCGCCCCGCCGGATTTTCGCGCATACACCTACGTACTTTCAAGGGCCAACTTCCCGGCCTTGGGCGCCATCGTCAATCCCCGGCTGGATCCTGTCTATTTCCGAATGCTTCACCGGGCACTGGATGCCGCCCGCCTGCATGACTACGCAACGGTGCTTTTTCTAGGGGATCTGCCCTATCCGGATCTGGTTGCTGAAATGGCGGATCTGTTTGTCAGACGCCGGGAAATGCAATGGTGTTTATGCGGAGGGGTTTATAACCATTTCCTGCGTTTTTCGTTAAGAACCGAAACAGATCGGCCCAATGCCGGAGTGGTTGCCCGAAACCTTGTCAGAAGGCGCAAAGGCTCCGCCGGCGGCCACGATATGACCGCCGGCGGGTATCTGCCGATGGCGCAACAAGATCTATCAGCAACCGAACTCTGGAATGTCCTGGTTCAGGATTTTTTAAAGGCTGTTGAAGCAACGTCCGCCCGCGAACCCTGAAAGCGGTGGGCCGGTATGCGATCCGGCGATCGCCCGATGTTGCAGACAAATCACTATTGACCGGCAAGACCTGTCAGCAGCGCCTTGACGTTTTGTCCCAGAACCGAATGGTTGTATCCGCCTTCGAGGATGCCGAAGCACCCCCCGCCGTTCCGCAGAGCAGACTGCCGGACCCACTGGCCGATCTGGAAGTAATCCTGAGTCTTAAGCACCCCGCCCCAATCGTCCTCATGAAGGTCAAAACCTGCGGATATGCCGATCATGTCCGAACGGCACCGGTCCATGGCTTCATTAACCTCCTCCAGATATGTGTCCCGGCTGGCGGCGCTGACATTGTGAAGGGCGATGTTTCCATACTGCTGAAGAATGTTGACGGTTCCGTCGCCATAGTGCAGATCGATGTCCAGCACATAGGCGGTTTTGATTTTTCCGTGATCCAGCAGATATTTCAAAGCCACGGCCATGTTGTTGAAATAGCAGAATCCCCAGGATGATGCCTCGGAAGCATGGTGGCCCGGAGGTCGGATCAGGGCAAAGCTGGGAGCTTCAAGCCCCAGCAAAGCCGCCTGAATCGCTCCGCCGGCGGCAAGCGAAGCGATCGAGTAAAGCCCCTGAGAACGGACGTGTTCGACATGATCGTCTGTATGCACCGCCAGAAGGTCCTGAAGATCGGCGGGTTCGGCAGGAATCAGCTCGACCCAGGATGGCAGTTCGGCGACAATGGATTCCATTCGGCCGGCCAGGGCTGCCGGATCCGAGGTGTATACCTCGTAAAAGTCTTCATGAAATACGACCTTCATTTCAACCCCCCTTCGAAAGGTTCGCACGAAATTTATGACGCAAAGATGCGGGTCAAAGCCGCAGCGCGATCCACTTAATGACCTGATTCCGCCGATGAAAACCGCAGACAGGACGACTTAAATTTATTGCAGAACAGGACAGCTCCGTATGTTTTTGCGGAGGCTTACGGTGATTGACCATTTGAATCGGATTGAATCTTTATATTTCGAACCCTTTAATATATGAATATTGGATTGCATAAAACGGGTCAAGGCAAAAAGATCAACAGGTGAGTCGATGATCGATCATTCCCCGCGCAGAATTCGGAACACCCTCTTTGGGACCCAGATGCCGCTTGCGATAACGCTCCGTTAATGCGACGATTTCTTCTGCCGGCGCCCGACGATGCGACGACTGCTCCAATTGCTTATCAATCAGACCGTCGAGCCCTTCCTCCTCGTACCTGTCGATGTACCGCCTGAAGGTACGTTCGCACACGCCGAATAACCTGGCCACCTCTGTCTAACTCAATCGTTTCTCTGTCCATCCATAATATGCTTCTTCAAATCTCATCTTCCGAACCTCCTGTCGCAATGCTGTCGGCTTCATATGCACCTCCCACCGAACATATAAAACCGGACAAATCATGCGCTACAAGTCCGGACACTTTATTTGTTCTCTACACAAATTAACCTATTCTTCCCAAGTTGAGCAAAGTGTGTTAAATGTTTCCCATTGAAAGACAAAATGACGAATCGAAATTCAAAATACACCCTGCTGTCAGGAAAAGCGCAGGGATTTTACCGGGACATCCGTATAAAATATTTGCCGCCTGGATGGAAAAAGTCAAAGTCGAAACCTACGACAAATACCTCAAAGCCTTGATGCGCATCAGCCGCGCCATCACCTCGGATCTTTATATCGAGGATATTCTCAAACTGATCGTGATGGTCACAGCCAAGGTGACCGGAGTTGAGATCTGCTCCCTGTGGCTGGTCGACGACAGTGAAAATCCCGGTCAGATCACCCTCAAAGCCACCCAGGCCTTTGACCCGGACTATATCAAGGACCGCGCTCTTGGCATGAACGAGGGCGTTGTCGGATTGATTGCAAGCCAAAAACGCCCTCTGGCCGTGATGGACGTTTTGCAGGAACCCCGTTTTAAAGAAAAGGAGATGGCCCGGAAACTCGGTCTGGTTTCCATGCTCGGGGTTCCCCTGCAGGTCCATGAGGATAAGGTCATCGGCGTGCTAAACTGTTTTACCATCGAACCCCACGAATTTTCCGAAGCCGAGGTCAACCTGATCACCACGGTGGCCAATCAGGCAGCCGTAGCCATTCTCAACACCGAATTGATTGTCAAAACCCAGGTCGTTCAGGAGGAACTCGAAACCCGCAAGCTGGTGGAACGCGCCAAGGAAGTGCTGGTCCGCCGGCGCGGCATGAAAATGGACGAGGCCTACGACTGGATTCGGAAACGCAGCATGGATACCCGGAAATCCGTCCGGCAGGTGGCCGAAGCCATTCTGCTTTCCGAAGAGTTTGTCTGATTGCCGACGCAGTTCGTTTTCGATTTTTGCCCTTGACAATTCACATAAAATTATTCAAATATCCAAAACCGGTTTGCACAAGGGCGTGCAAACCCCCTTAAAATAGCTTTGCCGTACAGGGTTGTGCGGAAAAAATTCATAGACAAAGACGTCTGAATTCCGAATTCCGGGATAACGGCGTCTTTTTTTTACATTCATGAACAGGCGGGAAGAAACCGTTTCACGCCGTCTAATTTTAAGTTTACAAAACAGGAGATTATCTAATGAAGGACATTCTGGAACGCATCAAACAAAAAGATCCCGAGCAGAAAGAGTTTCATCAGGCGGTGGGTGAGGTTTTCGAGTCGGTCAAGCCGGTGCTGGACCGTAACCCTCAATACAGAAAGGCAAAGATTCTGGAAAGAATCGTCGAACCCGAACGGGTGATCATGTTTCGGGTTCCCTGGTTTGACGATCGGGGGGAAATTCAGATCAACCGGGGCTTCCGTATACAAATGAGCAGCGCTATCGGGCCCTACAAGGGTGGGCTTCGCTTTCATCCATCGGTGAATCTCGGCATACTGAAGTTTCTTGCCTTTGAGCAGGTATTTAAAAATGCGCTGACCACATTGCCCATGGGAGGCGGAAAGGGCGGATCCGATTTTGATCCCAAAGGAAAATCCGACAATGAGGTGATGCGTTTCTGCCAGAGTTTCATGTGCGAGTTGTTCCGGCATATCGGCCCGGACACGGATGTGCCTGCCGGCGATATTGGTGTGGGCGCGCGAGAGATCGGATACCTTTTCGGCATGTTCAAAAAGCTTCGTAATGAATTCTCCGGTGTTCTGACCGGTAAAAACCTGAACTGGGGAGGCAGCCTGATTCGGCCGGAGGCCACTGGATATGGATCGGTTTATTTTGCCGTCGAAATGCTGGCGGCCAAAGGCAAAACGATTGAAAACAAGACCTGCCTGGTTTCCGGTTCCGGAAATGTGGCTCAGTATACCGTTGAAAAACTTCTGGATTTTGGCGCCAAGGCGATCACGGTTTCCGATTCTTCCGGATATATTTATGACGAGCAGGGAATTGATCGGGAGAAACTGGCTTATATCAAAACGCTGAAAAACATTCGAAGGGGCCGCATCAAGGAGTATGTCGACAAATATCCGCGTGCGGTTTATACACCGCTGGATGCCGGGCTGGATTACAATCCGCTTTGGAACCAGAAAGCCGACTGCGCATTCCCCAGTGCGACGCAGAACGAGATCAACAAAAACGACGCCCAGAATTTAGTGAACAACGGCGTTATGCTGGTATGTGAAGGTGCCAATATGCCGACTCTGCCCGAGGGCATCGAAATTTTTCTGCAAAGCGGAATTCTTTACGCGCCTGGAAAGGCATCCAATGCCGGAGGCGTGTCGGTATCCGGCCTTGAGATGAGCCAGAACAGCATGCGGCTTGGCTGGACCAGCGAAGAAGTGGATAAACGCCTGAAAATGATCATGCACAGTATACACAAGGCATGCCTGGATACCGCTGAGAAGTACGGAACTCCCGGAAATTATATGAACGGCGCCAACATCGCCGGATTTGTCAAGGTCGTGGATTCCATGATCGACCAGGGACTTGTATAAAAGCAGGAATCAAACAATCACCAGCGCAATCAGATGAATCAATGAAATTTCAACCAGAATTCTGATGCCGTTCCATGCCGGGGTCGACAGGGAAGCCTGTGGGGCAACCTCGACCCCGGCATGAAACAGTCGCAATCCAGGAACGGAACTCAGTCGATTATCCCGGTTGACGTTCAGCCGCCCGATAAGACCGCAAGACGGCGTGAAATTAATTCCGGCTCGCCACCATCCTTTCTTCCGTGTTTATTCAGAAAAATACTATTTTCCAAAGATGGTTCGTGATATCGTAACAAATTAAAATGCTTTGAATGCGGACGACTCGGCGGCCGGCTTAGGCGCAGGGTTTTTGAGCGACATTTGCGGCGCAAGGAGCGATTCCAATGGAAATTCTTTTCTGGCACTGGCTGGTTTTCGGCATGGTGCTGATTATTGCCGAGATATTCATACCCAGTTTTACCATTTTCTGGTTCGGACTTGCCGGAATTGTTGTTTCCGGATTTCTGTGGTTTTCCCCCGCCATGTCCCTGAGCTGGCAATTATTTGTCTGGGCCGTTGCTTCGGTGGCATTTACCTTTCTCTGGTTCAGATTTTTCAAGCCATTGATGATCGACCGTACCAAGGCCGGAATTTCCCGGGAAGCCGTTGTAGGAGAAATCGGGCATGTGATTCAAGCTCCCCGGGAAGGAAAACGGGGCATGGTCCGGTTTACCACTCCGCTTCTGGGTGATGACGAATGGCCTTTTATCTGCCATCAGCAGGTGGCCGTCGGCGATCGCGTCGTTGTCAGGGACATCTCGGGAAATACGCTGATCGTCGAAAAGCAAAATTCCCTATCATCTTAAGACTATGGGTTAAAGGAGGATTCTTATGTCCGGTGGTCTGTTCGTGGTATCGGTTTTTGTCATCCTGGTATTTGTCACCATCGCCCTGGGCGTCCGGATCGTTCCGCAGGGAAGCAAACACGTTGTTCAAAGACTGGGCAAATTTCATAAAACCCTTGGGCCGGGTCTGAACATCATCGTTCCCTATATCGATCGGGTAGCCTACAGGATCACCACCAAGGACATCGTCATGGATATTCCCTCCCAGGACGTCATCACCCGAGACAACGTCGTCATCATCGCCAATGCCGTGGCCTATATCAATATCCTATCTCCGGAAAAAGCCGTTTACGGGGTGGAAAACTACCGCATCGCCATTCAGAACCTGGTGCAGACCTCCCTGCGTTCGATTGTCGGCGAGATGGACCTTGACGATGCCCTCTCATCCCGGGACCAGATCAAGGCCAAGCTTAAAACGGCGATTTCCGACGATATCGCTGACTGGGGAATTACCCTCAAGACCGTTGAAATTCAGGATATCAAACCTTCGGAAACCATGCAGAGCGCCATGGAAGAACAGGCGGCCGCCGAAAGGCAGAGACGGGCCACGGTCACCCGGGCTGAAGGAGAAAAATCAGCCGCAATTCTTGAGTCCGAGGGCCGTCTGGAGGCGTCACGAAAAGATGCCGAGGCAAAGGTAGTTCTGGCCGAAGCCAATCAAAAAGCCATTCACAAAGTGACCGAGGCGATTCAAAACAACGAATTGCCCGTCATGTTCCTGCTGGGTGAAAAATATGTGGAAGCGGTTAAAGCGGTCTCCTCATCGAACAATTCAAAGGTCATTGTTCTGCCCGCCGACATTCCGGCAGCGGTCAGAGGAATTTTAGGCACCATCAACAAATAGACGGCGCGTTTGGAACCCTGCGCCGCCGCAGCTCAGGGAAATATGCGGAAAGTTTTTTTGTTCACATCCGGGGAATGGCAAGATGCCGCATCGGAAGTTGTCTATAGAGTGATCGATGGATGCGCAATGTTTGCAGGTTTCGGGAAACTCGGAATGGCCTTGAATCGGATAACCAAGCGCTATATTTTTTTGTACCATTCCCGCCATCGGTCCAGTTTTTCGAAAGCCTCGGCAATGGCCTTGTACAGCATGTCCGGATCAATCGGCTTGGTGAAATAGTCGTCGAATCCGGCTTCACGGCATTCTTCGATCTCAAACAACGCTCTCCAGCCGGTAATGGCGTAAATGATTGCCAGGGGATGGAATTTTCGTATCTTCCGGCAAAGTTCAATCCCGTTGACTCCGAAAAGCTTTAGATCCAGAAAAATAACGTCTATTTTTTCCTTCAGCAGAATTTCCTGAGCTCGCTCTGCGCCGTCGGCGTCAATGACCGTATATCCGGCATCCGTGCAAACGTCTTTAAAAAATTCCCGGGTTGACGCCTCGTCGTCGACAATTAAAATTTTTCTCTCCATCCATTGCCCCTTAATCGGTTGCTTCGGACCTGTCAAAGGACGACTTGGTAAAAATTCCGATTTCTGCGTTGAACGGCAACCCGCATTGCCGTAGCATACAAAAGATGCCGCATTGACAGGGGGTTGCGAGGCATGAACCTTTTACATTGCCGTCACAATTTTGTCTTATTTCGATGCCGTCAAATCAAGCGATTTCAAAGCCCTTATGCAAACCAATGACAGGCTTTTGAAAAACTGCGTCTGACGTCGCCATGCAGCGTTGGGCGGCTCCCGCCAATGCTCACATATGATTGACCGCTAAAGAGTATGATCCTAAAATACATTGCGTTTGCCGGTCAACAAATCTTTTTGAAATCCAGACGCCGTGTTCGAACAACCCTGAATCCACCTGGCGCACAAAAAGAAAACGGCCGCTCGAATTGAGATTCGGGCGGCCGTCGTGTTTGCCGGATTTGACCGGACAGGATATTTTATCAGGATTCTAAGCAGTTATCGATTGTGGGGAATTTCAATGCGAATGATGTCGCCCTTGAGCCTGGCCCGTATTCTTCTTTTCCGGGCCGAATCGGGAATAAAGAAAACCCTTCTGAAACTTCGATAACAACTTTCATTGACAAATCCCTGGGGCAAAATCATATCGGCAGCCATTAAGCGCTCACCTTCAACGGTCAATCTATTGCCCCGAACCCCGACATAAATGCTTTCCTTTCTCACTCCGGGGATGTGGGCGCAAATGACAATCGCACCATGACGCTCAAAAACCTCCTCAGGCTGTTCAAACGCCATCATTTCAGGATCGTTCATCTTTTTGAGCAATTTCCAGCCGCAAAGCAGATCCTCGTCGTTTGTATCCTGCACGAGCGGCTTCCATCCGTAAAGCGTCAATTTATTGTATCCTTCGATGTTTCCATAAAATGCTTCGGTGAAGGTACGTTTCAGCCTGTCTTCGTAAGAACCCTCGGAATTGAGAATATCCCACCGCACATGCGCCATATTCACCTCCCATTTTTCCCGGTAACGGTTCAACAGGTTTTGTCTATGATTAAGCAAAGCGCATGCCAGATACCGATCGGATTTCAGTGCCATTTCCGAACGCCTGGATGCACACCATGACGCGTTATCCAGAACATCAGGCTTTTTCCTCTGTTTTTTTCCGAAGTGAAACCTCGTTTGTGTGCAAGCGTTTGGAGACTTGCAGCCCTTTTCATTGCACAGGGTTATTTGCCGTAGGATTCCAGCAAGGCCGCCAAGAACCGCCACACCTTTTCGACAGATGGAATAAAGAGTCTTTCCGAAGGCGAATGGGGGCATTTCATGGTGGGGCCGATGGAAATCATGTCCATGCCGGTAAATTTGGCGCCGATGATGCCGCATTCCAAGCCGGCGTGAATCTCCTCGATCCGGGGAGGTTGAAAAAAGATTTCCTGATAGACGGCCTTGCTTCGAGCCAGAACCGCCGATTGCATATTCGGTTGCCAGGAAGGGTACCCGTTTCCGTTCTGGACCCTGCCGCCGGCAAGAAAGGCGATCGCTTCAATTTTGCGGGTCAGCGCATCGCGCAGCGACATGATGGAACTTCTCTGGCTTGTGACCGCAACCAGTTCATCGTTATGAAGTTCGGCTACAGCCAGATTGCTGGAAGTTTCAACGATTCCGGAATCTGATGCCGATCTGCGGGATACGCCGTGGGGCAGGGCCAGCAGTAAGGCGATCACACGGTCGGTCGCGCCCGGAGTCAGGGGACAATTGCCGGATTGGCCGTCATTTTGAAAATCGATGACGATTCGAAGATCGGGTTCGGAAGCGGCGTACTCATTTTTGACGGTTTCGGCGAAAACAGCGATGCATTCCTGAAGAAGGCCCGCATCTCCACGCATACATGCCACCATAGCCCGGCAATCCCGTGGAATCGCGTTATGGGCTTTACCTCCTTTTAAAGAAATCAGTTGAATCTGAGCGTGTTTCCGGCATGCCGCCAACGCTCTGACGGCCAACGAAACGGCATTGGCCCTCTGGCGGTGAATATCGATGCCCGAATGTCCGCCCTGCAACCCGCTGACGCGGATGACTCCGTACAGGCAGTCGTTAGCCGCCGTTCTTTCCCTCTCGACCGGAATACGGATATGCGTGTCCATGCCTCCGGCGCATCCCACGGTGAATATGCCTTCATCCTCCGAATCCAGGTTGATGAGAATGCGGCCCTGAATCATTTCCGGAGAGAGCCGTTGAGCCCCTGTCAGTCCGGTTTCCTCGTCCACAGTGAAAAGCAACTCCAAGGGCGGATGCCGGAGGGCTGCATCGGCGGCCAGCGCCAAAGCGATCGCCATGCCGATGCCGTTGTCGGCGCCCAGAGTCGTTCTGTCTGCTTTCAACCAGTCTCCGTCGTATATCAGACGGATGGGATCCCTGGTAAAGTCATGATCTGTTTCCGGCAGTTTTTCGCACACCATGTCCATGTGACTCTGAATCACCACCCCGGGAAGCGTTTCAAAGCCCGGCGTTGGGGGAATCCGCATGACCACGTTTCCCGCTGGATCCGAGACGGTCGCAAGTCCGCGGGAACATCCCCAGTCCTGAAGCCATCGGGAAATTCCGGCTTCCTGTTTGGAGCAGCGGGGTATGGCGCTGATCTGTTCAAATAAATTCAGAATCTGCCGGGTATTCATATCCATTCGCATCTCCTCGCGTTAAGCCCATGCTTCTGGAACAGTGAACGGCATCCGCCCTCATGGCTGCAGGCCGTATTTTTCTCTGATCTGTTGAATGTTTTCTTCGGTTTTGAGTTGTTCCCTTCGCATCTGGCGACGAATCCTTCGAATAGCGCCTTCGTAGTCGTATACGCTGGTCCAATAATACAAATGGCGGTAATCCATAAGTCGTTGCAGGCGCTGATCGAGAATGTTGAGCTTTTCTTCGAGTTTTTCCCGTTCAACGGCGATCAACATTTCACCTTCCCTGCGTTTCTCTTCCGCGGCCCGTCTTTCCAGTTCCCGTTGTTGCGCCTTTTTGAATGCTTCCTCTTTTTCTTCGGCCTCACGTTTTTCCCGATACTGTTCAAGTATCCGGTCCTCCTGAAGCATTCGATTTTCATCGGCCTGTCGGTCATAGGGCAGGGCATCTTTGCTTTGAACATCCTTTGCAGAGACCTTTGGCGGCATATCACTGAAGTGCCGGATCCCGTTTTCATCGGTCCATTGATATATCTGAGCCCATGCAGCAGCGGTCCATAAGATCGCGATACCGAGTCCCATATGCATCCGCATTTTCATACGCGCCTCTCGACTTTTATAACACAGCGCGGACAGATCATTTTCTGTTATCATCATACGCCGAATAAACATGCGATGTCAAAAACCACAATTCTTGAAGAAACGCCCAAACGATCCAGGACTCAGAACCCATGGAAACGGACGATTGACAGAAAAAACCGCTTCTGTTAATTTTGTAAAATTTGGTTCGCATAAAACAGCGGTCAACCGAATTCCGAACGCCTTCCGTCGTTTGTGCGGGTTTTATCTGAACCAGGTCAGCAAAACCATGATCAGGAAGTATGGAACAGGATAAAGAACGAACCGAATTATACGGTAGAGATAAAGGCCTGCTGGACTATCTTCGCAAGCCCTACGACCGTTTTCTCAAAATAAAGGGAGATCCACGGGAAATCGCCCTGGGAATGGCGCTGGGACTATTTGTGGGCATGAGCCCGTTCATGGGCATACAGATGGCCGTTGCGGTTTTTTTGGCGGCCATTTTCAAATGGAACAAGATTTCAGCCGCCATCGGCGTCTGGATATCCAACCCTCTGACCGCTCCCTTTATCTATCCGCTGACATATCTGGTCGGATCAAAACTCTTTGGTTATCAAAAGCCCTTCAAGCTTCCAGAAGAATTCGATTTTGACTACATTCTCAAGATTATCCACAGCACGCCGGATATTCTTTTCATTCTCATTGCCGGCGGCATGGTTATCGGACTGCCTCTGGCGGTCGTCGGTTATTATTTTTCCTATGCAGCCATCACGGAATACCGAAAGAAGATCAAGATCAAACTCAAACTCGGCAGAAAAGCGGACAAGCAGAAGAGCGCATCCCGAAAACTCAGAAAAAAACAACGCAAATAAATCCGCGGGATCAGGGCTGTCGTCCTTTCGAAGAGTTGAATTTTTGACAATTTTCCGGTTTTTTGTTACGGAAAAGACAAGATTAATTTGAAAAACATTGAGAAATTGAGAAATCCTTTAAAATGCTGGCATACCGTTTTATAATCCGGGCCGCTGACAGAGAAATTTATCAGATCATCGAATTGTACCGCAAAGCCGGATGGTGGAAGGAACCAGCGGACGGACCGGATCGATTGCAACGCATCATCGCCGGCAGCCATTGTTTTCTGGCGGTCGAATTCGAAGACCTCATCATCGGCATGGGCAGAGCGATCAGCGACCGGGCCAGCGATGCCTATATTCAGGATGTCACGGTGGATCCGGCCTTTCGATGCCGCGGTATCGGAACGCAGATCGTTGCCGGCATCGTTTCCCGATTAGAAAAAGACGGCCTGGCGTGGATCGGTCTGATCGCGGAAAAGAATTCTCACGCCTTTTATGAACAGCTCGGTTTCAAACCGATGGACCGTTCTGTTCCGATGTTGCGATTGTCCTGATGAATTTTAAAGAAATTACGGCGGATGATTATCCGCGGCTGAAACCTTTTTTTGCAAACCAGAAATACCCGCTTTGCGTTTATTCCCTGTCATCGATCATCTGCTGGCGTACGGAAGCATATCAGCCTTATGGAACGATTCACAACGATTCGCTGGTCGTTTACGCCAATTTTAAATCCGACCCGGACAAGCGCTATCTGCTTCTGCCCATATCCGCGACCCGGGAGTTTGATCCCGAGCAACTCGCGGAACTGACCCGGAAAACCGGAATTTTCACTTTCAACTTTGTACCGGAAAATTATCTGCAAACTAATGGAGAATCTCGAATTCAGGCGCTCTTCGAGATCGAGGCTCAGGAAAAATTTCATGATTATGTCTTCCACACTGAAGACCTGGCAAAGCTCAGGGGAAACCGCTATGCCAAGAAAAGAAACCTCATCCGCCAGTTTGAACGAAACTATCCGGAAGACCGGAACCAGGTTCGCATCGATCCGATTACCGCGCATACGAAACAGGACTGCATTGATTTTCTGGAGGAATGGTGCCGGGAACGCAACTGCGACAAGGATCCGAACGATGATCTTGCCTGTGAGAAACAAGCCCTGACCAATGCACTGAACGATATGGATCGTTTGGAAATGCTCGGAATCTTACTTCAAATCGACGGAAAGATCTGCGCCATGGCCATTGCCTCCGGCCTGACCGATACGATGGGCCTGCTTCAGTTTGAGAAGGCTTTTGCCGGGATCAAGGGACTCTATCAGTATTTTGACAATCAATGCGCCAGGCGCCTCTTTCCTGAATACACTTACATCAACAAGGAAAGCGACATGGGAATTCCGGGGCTTGCCAAGGCCAAAAAGTCTTACCATCCGGCCATGATGATTAAATCATACCGTCTGACGTTGCGCTGAAGATCGCGGACGTCATGGCCGCCGGAAGGCGGGGCAACCCTTGTCAAATCCATATCCGATCCGGATTTGCCATGGCCCCGATATCCTGACAAACCCCGCGATGCCGGCGCCGTTCATATAATTCCCGATAGGCTTTTGCGGCATTCATCTTGATTTTTAGATGTAACAATGGTTATATGATGTCCTGACAAACGCCGGGAAGCGCTGCCGGCGGAGGGGTATTTTTCTTGACAAGGAGAAATGATGACATGCCGAAGTTGCGCCATGCAATTTTGTTGGTGATGCTGACTGCGTTTTCGGCTCCGTCGCTGATGGCCGAAACTGCTGATTTAAATGTCTGGAATTCAGAAGCGATCTCAAGGGAATTTGATTATCTTTCAACCTTCATGAATCCGGACGGTTCTGAGGCCTTTGATCCGGATAAGATTCCCAATATTCTGGGATTTCAATTGTCTCCCCCGGCTGCCCGGAATCATTTCAATCTGGAAAATCGAAACAGCCAGACAGCCGCCTGGCATGTGGTGGACCTTGAAAAGGGTCTGGACCCGATCCTGCGGTACACGTTCAATCCGGAAATTCCAAGCCACATCTTTTCGCCGGCCTCGGTTCGGTTCTCTGCCTGGAACGAAAGCCTGAAATCCGCTCTGTATCCTACCCGATTGTGGGAGCAGTTGAATAACCTGAACGCTCCGGTGGTCATTCGGGGCCAGCAGCAGGTGGGGATTACCCCTGATGTATTTACCGGCGCCTATTATACGTACGATGAAGACAAGACCATTATCCTGTTCAAGCACAACGGCAAGAATGTTCTGATAAATCTCTCCAAGCAGAAGGACATTTCCGATGTTGGCAGGAAGGGCCTTGTTGTCGGCTCGGATGAAGACTGGAATTATTTTTATTCAGGACGGCCGGGCCTGACCAAACCGGGACTGGGCTGGGTCAAATCCTATTTGTATGATTCCTTTTCGGTTTCTGTTTTCTATGAAACCGATCCCAACCGGGTTACGCTCGGCATTTATAAATGGCTTCGGGCCGGATGGGCTGGCGCCAATATGGTGAAGAGCCGGCATATTCAAAACGGGTTGATCCGATATGCCAGGACTTTTCAAGAGATTATAGAATCTCCAAAACTTCCGGATCCGATGCAACTGGCCGGGATATCCAAAACATTCGGCGGGCTTTCCGATTCGGAACTCAGGCGCCGTATTGAATCTCATTATAAAATCCTCTACCAGGAGCAGCTTCAGGCGGAAAACAAATCGCTCGAAGAATTTTCAAATCTGATGGATTCGGATGACTATATCGATCATCTGAGCCGGCAGGAAATTGTGGCCATTCTGACCGTTGAATGCATGAAATCCCTGCTGGGCAAGAAAAACATGGATGAGTCCGGAATTTTGATCGGACAGAGTCAATCCGTATCAACTGACAAGAACCGGCCATAGCTCTGGTCCGCTTTTTAATCCTTGTGCATGCGAGATTCAAAAACAAACATGATGCCGGTTGTCGTCTTTGCTGGAAAGTCCGACTCAGGGAAAACCACCCTGCTCGAAAAGCTTATCGCAGAAATTAAAAACCGCTGCTATCGTGTCGGCGTGATCAAGCATACCGCCCATGGTTTTGATATGGATCAGCCGGGCAAGGACAGCTGGCGCCATCAGAAGGCCGGCGCCGACACGGTCCTTCTGGCTGCCCCGGACAATCTGGCCATAATCAAAAAACAGCGCTCGACGTCTCTGGATGATCTGCTTGCGTATTTCGAAGGAATGGATCTGGTTCTGGTTGAAGGATTCAAGCTGGCCGAAAAGCCTAAAATCGAAATTTTGCGTGCTGCCAGCAACGCCGTTCCTTTTTGCCGGGGAGACCGGAATCTTATTGCGCTGGTTACCGATACCGACACCGATCTGGGCGTTCCACGGTTTGACATGGACGACATCAGCCGCCTTGCCGACTTCATCGAAGAAAAATTTTTACAGAAATAATTTTCCTTGACGATAAATGATTTCAGGACAGATTGATATGTTTTTATTGCCTGAGCGACATTTAAGAATGGATGCATGACAGAATTGGTTTTTATTCTGATTTTATTCGTTGTCTGGCTTGTGCTTCAGGTGTGGATTTTACCCGGACTCGGCATTTCCACCTGACTCAAAGACGCTTGTCGGTTGACAAGCCAGAAGCGGCCTGCCAAAAAATCCGGCGTATCCAAAAAACAGGGTCCGTGATTCCGAACCGATTGAGAGAGTCAACTTCAAAACAAGGCGCTTTTCCAGAAATCTCAAGCCCTTCCTGCCTGATGAGCAGCCAGTTGCACCTTTGATTATGCCTTTGCAAAAGTTCGGCCCATCTGATAAGCAGCACATGCAGCAAATAACAAGATATCCGCGACAACACTTCCATGGCACAGATTCAAACGCTGATCCGGCTCATGCAATCGTTGAAGGAACCGCTTCAAACCTGTATGCGTTGCGGCACCTGTCAAACGCTCTGCCCGCTTTTTGCCGTCACCGGCCGGGAGCAGGACGTAGCCCGCGGAAAACTGGCCCTGCTGACCGGCCTGAGCCAGGAAATGTTTCAAAACCCGAAGGGCGTTTTCGAGAGACTCAACCGATGCCTCCTTTGCGGCGCATGCGCTTCGGGCTGCCCCAGGGGGGTCGACACCCTTGAAATTTTCTTAAAGGCCCGAGCGATCATCGCCGGTTACATGGGACTGCCCTTCATCCAGAAAGCGCTGTTCAGGCTGCTTCTGGCCAGACCCGACAACCTGGATAAGGTCTTGAAATGGGTTTCTTTTCTTCAGAACCGGATGCGGTTCGGAAATAGGACGCTTCCAGAAAGGCCGAATCCGGATTTTTTGCCGCCGCTTCAAAGCGCGCTGCGAATTTCCCTTTCTGCCCGGCCCTTTCATGACCGGATTTCGGCTTATTCCAATGCTTCAGAAACCTCGCCGCTTCGCGTGGCATTTTTTGTCGGGTGTCTGATCGATAAAATTTTTCCGGAAATTGCCGAGGACACCCTCAAGGTTCTGGACTACCACGGGATTTCGGTTCATCTTCCGGATCACCAGGGATGCTGCGGAATGCCGGCCCTGGCCGCAGGCGACCTGGTCGCTTTTGACCGCCTGATGCGCCATCATCTGAAGCAGTTTGATCCTTCCGACTGGGATTATCTCATCACCTCGTGTGCCACCTGCGCTTCGGCCATCAAAAAGTTCTGGCCCCGGATGACCAAAGATCCGGACATGAAAAAACAGGTTCTGATGATCGCCGACAAGACCATGGATATCAGCCGGTTTATCGTGAACATGCTCGGTGTTTGCCCTTCGGAACAGACAACGGACCGGCCGCTTCGTCGAATCACCTACCATGACCCGTGTCATCTGAAGAAATCTCTTGGAATCAGCGCCGAACCCAGGTCCTTGATCCGCGCCAACCCGGCCTATGAACTTGTCGAAATGTCCCAGGCCGACGCCTGCTGCGGATTCGGGGGGGCTTTTCATCTCAAGCACCACAGCCTGTCATCGGGCATCGGAGATGAGAAAATCTTCCATATTCTTGAAACCGGCGCTTCTGCGGCAGCTACGGGATGTCCGGCGTGCATGATCCAGATCGCTGGAAGATCTGCCGCCGCCGGACGAAGCATTCGGGTCTGCCATCCGGTTCAGATCTACGCAGAGACCCTCATAACGTCAAAACACCGATAGTCAATCAATCAACTCAGGATGGATCGGAGGATGTCTGAACCTTCAGGGCTTCAGCATAAATCTGTTTTTTCGAAAGGCCGGTTTGTGAGGCGAGAATCCTGACGGTTTCCGAAAGGCTTTTGCCGGCTTCGAGCAGTCCATGAATTTCTTCCCGGACCGCTTCCATATCAACTTTTTCCGCAGGGCATCCCGAAACCAGCAGGGTGCATTCGCCTTTTACCATTGGTCTGGCGCTCAATGTTTTTGCCATGCTGGAAAGGTTTGAACGAATCATTTCTTCGTGAATCTTGGTCAATTCGCGGGCAAGAACCGCGTGCCGATCTCCGATGGTCCGTATCAGTTCATCGATCAGCAGAAGGAGCCGCTGAGGAGACTCGTAAAAAATCAGGGTGCGGGAATCGGCTTGAAGCGCTTCAATCTGTTGAAGACGCCTGTTCTTTTTCCTCGACAAAAAACCGACAAAAACGAAGGCGTCCGTGGGAAGGCCGGAAGCGCTCAGCGCGGCGACTGCGGCTGAGGCCCCTGGAATCGGCGCCACGCGGATGCCGGTTTCGGCGGCTTGTCTGACCAGGCGATAGCCGGGATCAGACACCGAGGGCGTTCCGGCGTCGGAAACCAGGGCGATGGACAGGCCCTGTCGAAGTTGTTCAATCAACCCGGCGGCCCGGCGCTGTTCATTATGTTCATGAAAAGACGTCAGCCGGGTATCGATTCCGTGAAAGGAAAGCAGCCGGGCGGTATGGCGGGTATCCTCGGCGGCGATCAGATCCACCTGCCGGAGCACCGCTAAAGCCCGCAAGGTGATATCCTGCATGTTCCCGATCGGCGTCGCCACCACGTACAGGGTTCCGGGACAGACCCCGGAATTTTCAGGCGGGAAAATTGAAGGCATTTTGATACAGTTCGATGTGCGGGGGGCTCTGACACAGCACGGTCGCCACATCAAAGCGCGCCCTGGCCTGACTCTGTCGGGTTGTTTTTAGATAGTAAAGGGCGGCCATGGCGATGCGCCGCTGCTTTTCCGGAGTCACGGCCCATTTCGGATCGATGTAAGGCTCGGTGTAAGGATCGGTTTTTCTGGCCTTGACCTCGACGAATACAATCACACCCCGGTGCTGTGCTATAATGTCTATCTCTCCGAACCGGGTGCGGTAATTATGCTCGATGATTCGATATCCTTGTTTTTTCAGATACCCTGAGACCATGAGCTCGGCTTGGCTTCCGAATTGCTGGCTGGGGCTGGGCATGCCGCTTATCCTCCTGGCCGGACGCCTCTGAAACTGCGCCGATGAATCGGGCAGATGCCGAACCGTTCGATCGCCGTTCTGTGAATCCGGGTGGGATACCCCTTGTGACGGTCAAATCCATAGTCCGGGTATTCCAGATGATAACGCATCATCAGCCTGTCCCGAGTCACCTTGGCCACGATGGAAGCGGCCGCCACGGATATGCTTCTGCTGTCTCCCCCCACAATGGTTTGCTGGGAAACTGCGCTGGAAATGGGAAAACAGCCGTCAATCAGCAGAAAATCGGGACATGGATAAAGATTGTCAACCGCCGCCGCCATCGAGGCAAGCGCGGCCTTCAAAATATCGGTCCGGTCAATCTCGCCGGCGTCCACAATGCCAATCCCCACTGAAACGGCCTTCCGGTAGATCAGATCGTACAGTGCTTCGCGTTTGCCGGGCCTCAGCTTCTTGGAATCGGTGATTCCGGAATCACCCAACTCTCCGGGCCTCAGAATCACGGATGCGGAAACAACCGGGCCGGCCAGAGGACCCCGGCCGGCCTCGTCCACGCCGGCTACCGCTTGATAGCCGCTTGCATAGGCCTGCTTTTCAAATACCCACAGATCCGGCTGCATTTGACCAGATGCCGGGGGTTATCTGTCGAGCCGTTCCTTGATTCGGGCAGCCTTGCCTCTGAGCTTGCGCAGATAGTAAATCTTGGCCCGACGCACCCGTCCCTTGCTCAATAGCTCGATCTTATCGATCGCAGGGGAATGCAGCGGAAAAATTCTCTCGACGCCTACGCCGTAGGAAACCTTTCGAACGGTAAAAGTCGCGGCGGCAAGGCCTCCGCGTTTGCTGATCACAACGCCCTGAAAAGCCTGGATTCGCTCTTTTTCACCCTCTCGAATTTTTACATGCACCTTGACGGTGTCTCCCGGGGAAAAATCCGGAATATCCAGGCGCATCATCTCTCTTTCCAACTGTTTGATCGTATCCATAATCTTTTTCTCCAAAACCTATTTGCCGTCAAGCGCGGCCGCTGTTTGTTAATGAGGTCGGCCCCATAAGCCTGTCCAGAATAATGGCAACCGCGGATCTGACGGAAAGATGATTGTAAGCCGTCGATCCTGCCACCGGTTCTAAAACATAATCGGCCTGGGCGAATACTTCTTCACATAACCCCCATGCTGTTCCAAAAACCAGGATATAGGGGTTTTCGGTTTGTATCATTTCCCTGAGCTCGCCATAACCCAGGCACTCCGGTTTTCTGCGCGCACAGGTCACGACCGTCCGCGGATTCAACCCGCATTGCGTTCGAACATCGTCTGCAACCTGTTCCAGGGAATTCCGGATCCGAATCAGTTCCATGGCGTCGCGCCGGTTCGGATTATATGCAGCGCCGTTTCCCCGGGTCCAGTGATCGACGATGTCTTCCACCAGTTTCCTTTGATCCTCGATCGGAGTTACCACATAAAATGATTGAACTCCGTAAGTTTTGGCTGCCCGCGCTATGTCGTGCAGATCCAGATTGGTCACCGCCGACGCGATGACCGCTCCGTTCTTATTGACCACCGGATAATGCATCAGCGCCACATAGAGATTGGCTGTCGATGATTTTTTCAATATCCAGGCACCATTTTCTTAAAATTTTAATCTCCTGCGCACTAAGCTTCCGTTGCGTCAATAAATCCGGTCGTTTTAAAAAGGTCCGGATCAAGGATGTTTCCTGACGCCAGTTTTCAATGGCCTGATGATTGCCCGAAAGCAGTACGTCAGGCGCCGCCTCGCCCTCAAAAACCGGGGGCCGGGTATAGTGGGCATGCTCGAGCAGGCCCGAGCTGAAAGAATCTTTTTCCGCGGATTCTGCTCCGCCCAAAGCCCCGGGCAGCAAACGGGTTACCGCATCGATGATCACCATGGCGCCCAGTTCTCCGCCGGTCAGCACATAATCGCCGATGGAGACCTCCTCGTCAATGCACCCGCTGCAAATCCGCTCATCCACGCCCTCATAACGTCCGCAGACCAGAATCATTCCTTTGGTCTGCGCCAGGCGCTCAGCCTGTCTCTGATCGAAAACCCGGCCCTGAGGGCTTAGAAGAACCGTGCGGGAATGCGGATGTTTTTCCCGAGACCATCGGATCGCCCTTACCAGAGGTTCGGGCTTCATCACCATTCCGCATCCGCCGCCGTAAGGCCGATCATCCGTCGTTTTATGACGGCCTTCGGCAAAAGCTCGAATATCCACAGCTTCCGCTTTGATCAGCGCGCTCTCGATGCTGCGCCGGATAATCCCGTGGTTCCAGAAAGCGTCAAACATTTCCGGGAAAATGGTCAGCACCGCAAAATTCATGGTCACCCGTTATAATCCCTCGGGTAAATCCACACGAACCGTTCCGCCCTCCAGATCCACATCGACGACTACGGAAGCCAGAGCGGGAACCAGAATTTCCCTGTTTTCGTCCTTTACCACGAACACATCGTTGCTTCCCGTGGGAAAGATTGAAGCAATCCGCCCCAGATATTCACCGGAAACGGCAAACACCGAAAGCCCGATCAGATCCACCCAGTAATAGGCGTCTTCCTCCTCAAGTTCGGGCAGACGTTCTCTCTGCATCCAGATTTCGGCGCCGCTCAGGCCCTGAGCATCATCGATGTTTTCGATGCGCTCCAGAGCCATCCGCAACATGTGCTTGTAGGGTTCCGCCCATTTCACAATCCAGGTTGCCCTGCGGCCCCGCGGATCAACGGTCAGAATCTCCTCCCCGGGCTGAAAAACAGCAAAAGACTCCACATAGGGGCAAATCTTCAGCACACCTCGGATTCCATGGGTTCCAACAATCTTTCCGACCGAAACAAAACCAGAGTCTTTCACGCTGCTATTCGATAATTTCCAGAACCGTCCGTTTTTTTACCTTTGCCGAAGCCGCACTTAAAATGGTTCGCATGGCTCTGGCCGTTTTTCCCTGCTTTCCGATCACTTTTCCCAAATCCTCTTTTGCCACCTTAAGCTCCAGTACGGAGGTCTGATTTCCCTCCACCTCCGAGACCACTACCTGTTCAGGATTATCCACCAGCGCCTGTGCAATGTACTTGATCAGATCTTTCATAGCGAAATCTCCTTTGTTGGCTTTTGAGAATTAGGGTAACAGCGAACATCTAACTCACGCAGGATTTGCGAAAAAGCCTTGTTTTTTCAAAAGATTCTGAACGGTATCGGTCGGAGTGGCGCCTTGCTCCATCCAGTACTGCACACGGTCGGTTTTCAGAACGACCTCCGCCGGATCCGGAAGCGGGTCGTAGGTGCCGACGTTCTCAATAAAACGCCCATCTCTCGGCGCATCCCCTTCTGTAACGACAATTCGATAAAAAGGCCGCTTTTTTGCGCCGTGCCTTGCCAATCTGATTTTTACTGCCATATTGTTCGGTTCTCCTTCAAAACGGCAGCATACCGCGTCCAAAACCGCGCATGCCGCCTTTGTTGATCTTCTTAAATACCTGCAATATCTGTGTATAGTTTTTCAACAGCCTATTGACATCTTGTACACTGGTACCGCTCCCTTTAGCAATCCTTTTCCGACGGCTGCCGTTGATAATCGTATGCTGCCGCCGTTCCTGCATCGTCATGGAATTGATGACCGCCTCAATTCGCACCAGTTCCTTTTCATCCACCTGCAGATTCTTCATCTGCTTGATCTTCCCCATCCCCGGAATCATACCCATCAGATCCGCAAGGGAACCCATTTTCCGGATCTGAAGCATCTGATCCTTGAAATCCTCCAAGGTGAACTGATTTTTCTTGAGTTTTTTCTCGAGATCGGCGGCCTTTTCCTCATCCATCACGGACTGGGCTCTTTCAATGATGCTCATCACATCACCCATGCCCAGAATTCGTGAGGCCATGCGATCCGGATGAAAGGCTTCCAGATCCGTGAGTTTTTCTCCCATCCCGACAAACTTGATGGGCTTTCCGGTGACCGACCTGATCGAAATCGCGGCGCCGCCTCTGGCATCTCCGTCCATCTTGGTCAGAATCACGCCGCCGATGTTCAGGGCATCGTCAAAGGCCTTGGCAATATTTACCGCGTCCTGGCCCGTCATCGCATCGGCAACCAGCAGAATATCCGATGGCTGAACCGCATCCCGAATCCGGGAGAGTTCGCCCATCAGATTCTCGTCGACATGGAGACGGCCGGCGGTGTCGAGAAGCAGCAGGTCGCAGCCCTGCTGCTGGGCGGACACGCGGGCTTGTTGACAGATCCGGACCGGGTCCATGTCCTGAGTCGAGGCAAAAACCGGAACATCCAACTGGCCGGCCAGCTTTTTCAACTGGTCGATGGCCGCCGGTCGATAGACGTCCGCCGGAACCAGAAAAGGCTTGTGTCCTTTTTTTCTTAACAGGATGGCCAGTTTTCCGGCGGTGGTGGTTTTGCCCGAACCCTGCAACCCAACCAGCATCACCGATGCGGGTTTGGTGCCCGATACATTAACGAACTCGTTCTGGTCGCCCATCAGGGCCGCCAGCTCATCGTGGACGATCTTGACTACCTGCTGGCCGGGAGTCAGACTGCCCATCACCTCGCGGCCCAGCGCGCGCTGCCTGACGTCGGCAACGAACTGCTTGGCCACGCGGTAATGCACATCGGCCTCCAGAAGCGCCATGCGCACTTCCCGAAGCCCATCCTCGATGTTTTTTTCGGTTAACTTGCCCTGACCCTTAAGTTTCTTAAAAACCGAGCCGAGCCTGTCCGTCAGGTTGTCAAACATATTGTATCCAGCTGATCAATTAAATTCTTGAAAATAAAATTTGTAAAATGTTATGTCAAGAAAAATCCAAAATAAAGAGAGAACAGCCCCATGTCCCGAACGGAAATCAAAAACCTAAGCCGGAATCAGCTCGCGTCGCTGCTTGAAACCCGCGGCATTCAAACTTATCGCGCCGCACAGATTCTCAGATGGATCTACCTTCGCCAGACGGACCGGTTCGAGGACATGACCGATCTGAGCAAGCCGATCCGAATCGGTATCGCGGAAGAGCTGACCTGCCAGCGGCTTGAGATCTCCCGTATAGAAATCTCCAGGGACGGATCCAGAAAATTTCTTTTCACCCTCGAAGACGGCAACCAGATCGAGAGCGTCCTGATTCCCGAAAAAGACCACCACACCCTGTGCATTTCCAGCCAGGTCGGCTGCGCCCAGGGATGCCGTTTCTGTCTCACCGCCCGAGGAGGCTTTATTCGGAACCTGTCTCCGCACGAAATCATATCCCAGATCCGGGACATTCAGAATCGAATGACGGATTCCGACAAGATCACCAACATTGTCGTCATGGGCATGGGAGAGCCTCTGGCCAACTACGAAAATCTCATACAGGCGCTGGACATCATCACCGACGCCGACGCCGGTCTCGGATTTTCCGGCCGACGGGTCACGGTTTCCACGGCCGGACTGGTCTCGCGCTTTTCCGATCTGGCCCGCGATGCCAGCATCAACATCGCCGTATCATTAAATGCCTCGGAGAACAAGACACGCGACCTGCTGATGCCGATCAACCGGAAATTTCCCATCGAAACACTTCTGCAAGCCTGCCGCGACTATCCGCTCCGACCCCGTCGGCGCATCACCTTTGAGTATATTCTGATTCAGGGAGTCAACGATTCGCCTGAGGATGCACGCCGACTGACCCAGCTGCTTCGCGGAATCAAAGCAAAAATCAATCTCATACCCTTCAATCCGCACGAGGGGAGCGAATTCAACCGACCCGAACTCCCTGATATTCTGCGATTTCAGAAGGTCCTGACCGACGCCAATTACACGGCCATCATTCGGTTCAGCAAGGGACAGGACATCTCGGCGGCCTGCGGGCAGCTCCGCGCCGGTTACCCGTCCATCACACACACGGCGTAAACGCCTTCATTTTGTCTCGGCGCATCCGAATTCCTCAAAGCATGGATTTTTTCAAAAGCAACGGTGCAATTCCCAGAACCTTTTCACCTCTGAGTTGACCGGAATGCTCCAGCAGAACCTGCGCAGGCGTATTGTCTGAAAGCTTGCTGTATCCAATGCAAAGCGAGGCGGCCAGCATCAGGGTTTCCGGTCTTGCCAGCCCTGGAACCAGCGCCACAGGGCCCGGCTGGCTTTGCAGGCGGATCAGGGTGTCGTTGTCGGAATTGCGGTATTTCACAATGTTTTCATTGTCGCTCTGGCTGCGGCCGACAATCACCTTGTCCTGGTTCTGCAGGCGATAGTGGCGGCCGTATTTAAGCAGGTGCAGCTCGGACTCGCTGCATTCGGCCTGATGATCAAAAAGGTCCCTCAAACGTTTGGAGTAGCATGGGTCCGTCAGCAGGCATCCGCCGGCAGGCGCCGGATAATCCACTACCCCGAATTCCCTGGCCAGTTGAATCTGAGGCTTGCGGGATCTTCCGGAAATGGCCAGGAGCTGATCTCGGTTCACCAGACCGGTTTGTTCGGCAATGGTTTCCTCCAGAAGCTTTGCGCTCAAGGGACGCAGAATTCGGCCGGCATACCCGGAGTGTTTTTCCACGTAACGAAGCGAAGGCCGGGTCTGCGACATGGGACGCTGTCCCAGGACCTCTCCGCTGAAAAGAAAATCAAACCCCTCCTGCACCATCATGTCTCCGGCCAGTCGGAACATCAACGCATGACAGTCCATGCACGGATTCATATTCTGTCCGTATCCGCAGGGAGGATTTCTGAGCATCTCAAGGTAAATTTCCGTAATATTTCGAACCGTCAGCGGAATCCCGTAAGCCTTTGCCGCATTCCGGGATTTTTCCGAAGAAAAGAACGGCGTTTCAAAAGCGACCCACGAGACCGCGATCCCCTGACGGCGCAGAATCATCGCCGACAGAATGCTGTCAAGACCTCCGGAACAAAGTCCCAGGGCTCGGGACTGTTTTTGATTCAATGTACTATCCATACTTTCCTTACTCAAGCTGATGCATCTGATCTGCAAAGACGGTAGATTTACCGGTCCGATCAAAGCTCAACAGACATCAGGCCCGGGTACAGGTCCATTCAGTGCGTCCGAAGGCTTTACCATGGAGGTAAGTTTTGCAGTCTTTCCAGTCGACCTGGGATCATGCGCTTCAATTGATCGGGGCCGAAGATCTTTTTCCTGCCGATGCCTTTCGCGTCTTTGCCTGTCACCGTCTGATAAATCCAAGAAAACCGGGACTGCCGTTATGCTTTCAGAGCCGACCCGCTCTTCCGCCGGTTTTCAGGCTGTTCCAGCCGCCTTGTGTTTTTATGGACGGCGGCATAGCATAAAATGATTAAAATATCTAAATGATTTTGATCTTATCAGAAAACGGTTCCAAAGCGCACCCCCATTTTACCCGTTTCGCGAGGAGTCAGGCGTATGAAGGTCATGCGAAGGGGAGCCCATCAGAACCCGCATTTTTGCTTGACGCTGAAACGGGTTTATCGATAGGAAGAAACCATGTGTTTTAAACAGATATTTAAAACCCAATTCAATTCGGCTTTCTGATGCGGACAGGACGACAAAATGTCAAATCACATTGATCTTTATTGGGAATCGACTACCGGGTGGACAGCCATCGAAAGAACCATACGCTCCACTTTGCAGGAATCCGGAGCACCGGTTGAAATCACGGATTCGCTGTGCGCAAAGATGAAAGATGTTTTTGAACAGTACAGCATGGCTCTGGGTTTTGATCTGTCTTTTGATCTCCCTTCGGATTTAAGCCTGGAACAAAAGGACGCCATCGCAGCCGAGCTGGCAAACAAGATCGGCAAGCTGGCGGAAAGAATTAATGCGTTCAAGAACCAGGCGCTGCTGGACCGGTTGATTCTGGAAATTGAACTCTGCGGGGCAAATCCGTGAAGCGTCGCTCAAGACACTCATATACGCGTATCCATGCAAAAGTGTGAGGGTTCATATTGATGATCTCGTAAAAAGTCAGCGATCGTTTTTTTGCCAATAAAGTCGATTTCACGTGCAAGCAGTTTGCAGCTGCAAATGGCCTCTACTTCGGCGCAACCCGTAAACTGCCGAATCAGACCGAACAGATCCCTGGCAACCTGAGAAAGCGTCTTTCTGGAATCAGAAGGTTTTACCCCGGAAAAACAGACAAGGCGTTGGAGGTCAGATGCCGCTCGATGATTCCGGAATCAACGGCGCAAAATGCGTCTGGCTGGTTTCGCTTCAGACTGACCAGAAATTTATGGACGCTCTCCAAAAAAATGCCGATCCGCCTTAAACGCCGCGTGTTGGATTTGATATGAACCGAGTCTGTCCGCTGCCGATCGATGTTGACTTTTTAAACGTCGGCAAGTCCCTGCGCTCCGGACTTGATGATTTCGTCCGGCAGGCGGTTTTGCACGGCGATGTTCCGGCCGTTCCACAGCGTCTTGGGAGAAAAATACTTGGCGCAATCCGATTCTTCGGTGATATTGAGTGCAAACTGATCGACTTTGCGCCTTTAACCTTCTGATTATTTAAATAAAATTCATAAAATACCAGAAGATAATGCAAGCAATATATTTGAGCTTAATGTAATTATATCAAATGAATAAATCATTTCGGCTTTTTACTATGATCCGCCAAAAAGAAACGGTCGATTTTCCGAAGAAAACCGACCGTATTGAATTTTGGCTCCCCAGCACGGACTCGAACCGCGGACCCAGTGGTTAACAGCCACTTGCTCTGCCGACTGAGCTACTGGGGAAAAAATATGCAAGCTATCTAATAAAGAATACCTGCCAAGTCAAGCGAAAACTTCATTGCTTTCGAATCCGCAGGGAAAGCTCCTCCAACTGGGCCGGGCTGACATCCGCCGGGGCGTTGGTCAGCAGACAGGCCGCCTTCTGGGTCTTGGGAAACGCGATGATGTCGCGGATCGAGTTCTGCCCGGCCAGAATCATCACCAGACGGTCGAACCCGAAGGCAATGCCGCCGTGAGGCGGCGCCCCGGAATCCAGGGCCGACAGCAGGAATCCGAATTTTTCCTCGTAGGTTTCCGGGCTCATGCCCAGGGCCGAGAAGAGTTTTTCCTGAAGCTCCCGCTGGTGAACCCGGATGCTGCCGCCGCCGATCTCGGAGCCGTTGAGAACCATGTCGTAGGCCCGGGAACGGACGTTCAGCGGATCGGTTTCAAGTTTGCCGTAATCCTCTTCCAGGGGAGCGGTAAATGGATGGTGCAGGGCCTGAAACCGTTTTTCCTCTTCGTCGTATTCCATCAGAGGGAAATGGGTGACCCACAGAAAATTGTAGGCGCTGTGATCGATCAGCCCGAGCTTTTCGCCCAGGAAATTTCGAAGATGCCCGAGAGCGTCGTTGGTGATTCGGGGCTGATCGGCCACGAAAAATACCAGGTCGCCGGGCGCCATGTCCACACGTTCGGCCAGTGCCTGTTTCTCCGCTTCGGAAAAATATTTGGCGATCGGAGACTGCCAGGAATCCTCGCGAACCTTGACCCAGGCAAGTCCTCTGGCCTTGTAGACGCTGACGAACCCGGCCATATCGTCGATCTCCTTGCGGGACAGATCGATACAGCCCTTGGCGTTCAACGCCTTGACAATACCGCCTTTTTTCACCACATCGGCAAAAACCTTGAAACCCGAATCCTTGACGATGTCGGATATCTCCTTGAGTTCCAGGCCGAACCGGGTGTCGGGTTTGTCCAGACCGTAGCGGGCCATGGCCTCCTCATAGGTGAGCTGAGGAAAGGGAGCGGGAAGGTTTTTTTCAAGAACCTGACTGAAAATCGTCTGCACCAGCCGCTCGGCGATGCACATGATGTCCTGCTCACCGACAAAAGACATTTCCATGTCGATCTGGGTGAACTCTGGCTGGCGGTCGGCGCGCAAGTCCTCGTCGCGGAAGCAGCGGGCGATCTGATAATACCGGTCGAAGCCGGCGATCATCAGCAGCTGCTTGAAAAGCTGGGGAGACTGGGGCAGCGCGTAAAACTGGCCCGGATTGACCCGGCTGGGCACCAGATAGTCCCGGGCGCCTTCCGGCGTGCTGCGGGTCAGAAACGGGGTTTCAATTTCGAGAAAACCGTTTTCATCCAGAAATCTGCGGGCGGCTGCGGCGATCCGGTGCCGGAGAATGATGTTCTTTTGAAGCGTGGGCCGGCGAAGATCCAGATGCCGGTGCTTCAGCCGGATGGACTCGGAAACCTCGGCGTTGTCCTCGATCTGGAAAACCGGGGGCTGGGCCCGGTTGAGGATTCGAAGCTCATCGGCCATGACCTCGATCTCTCCGGTTTTCAGATTCGGATTGGCCATGCCTTCCAGGCGTCTGACAACCTTTCCGCGCACACCGATGACAAATTCGTTTCGAATGGACTGGGCCTTGTCATGCACGGCTGGATTGAACTCCGGATTGAAAACGACCTGGGTGATGCCCTCCCTGTCGCGCAGGTCCACAAATATAACGCCGCCGTGGTCTCTGCGACGCTGCACCCAGCCCATCAGCACTACTTCGCTGCCCGCGTCGTCGGCACCCAGCCGGCAGCAGGAGTGGGTTCGTCTCATTTCTCCAAGTATATCAGCCAATGGTTGGACTCCTTTTCCCTGTTATCGTAAGATGATCATTGATTTCAGATTTTCAGGCAGCTGCGATAAGGGAACCGATTCCTGACCGTGGGTGGTCATATTCCGAAGCATCGCGGCATTCTGAGCGATTTCCTGCTCGCCGACAATCAGTACATATTCTGCGCCACTTTTATCGGCCCGCTTCATCTGACTTTTCAGACTCCGGTCGGAAAAATCCATCTCCGCACGAATGCCGTCCACCGCCAGATTGCAGACCCACCGGGCTGCCCGCACCTGCGCTTCGGGTCCGAGCGCTGCAATGAAAACATGCGGGGGGTGAACAAAATCCGCGGCTTGCAGGGAGACGACCTCGGCCAGACGGTCGAATCCGACGGCAAAACCGATGGCCGGCTGATCCGGCCCTCCCAGCGCCTTGACCAGTCCGTCGTATCTTCCTCCGCCGGCAACGGCGTTCTGGGCGCCCAGCAGGGTGGTCTGAATCTCAAAGGTCGTGCGCGTGTAATAATCCAGGCCCCGCACCAGTCTCTTGTCGATGACAAATTCAACTCCAAGATCCCGAAGGCTTTTCTGAACCGCCTGAAAATGTTCCCGGCAATCGGAGCAGAGATGATCGACAATGGAGGGGGCGTCGGTCATGGCCTGCCGGCAGCCCTCGGCCTTGCAGTCCAGAACGCGCAGAGGATTGGCGCGGCTTCGGCGCTTGCAGTCCGGGCAAAGCATTTCGCTTTTGGATTCAAGCAGCTCGAGCAGACTCTGCTTGAACCCGGGCCGGCACCGGGCGCAGCCCAGGGAATTGATATGGGCGTGGATGTCGGCAACCTTAAGCCGCGAAAACAGGGTGCTCAGCATAAAGATGACCTGGGCGTCGACAAGGGGGGAATCCACTCCGAACACCTCGGCATCGATCTGGTAGAACTGACGGTAGCGTCCCTTCTGGGGTCTTTCCCTGCGGAACATCGGTCCGATGGTGTACAGCTTCTGAACCGGCTCGGTGTTGTACAGTTTGTGTTCAATGTAGGCCCGCACGATCGAAGCCGTGGCCTCGGGCCGCAGCGTGAGCAGTTCCTCGTTGCGGTCGACAAAGGTGTACATTTCTTTTTCAACGATGTCGGTTTCCTCTCCGATGCTTCGGGCAAAAAGCTCGGTGCGTTCCATGAGCGGAACGCGAATCTGCCTGAATCCGAAATCCTCGAAAAGATCTGCGGCAGTTTTCTCAATGTGCTGCCAGAGCGCCACCTCGCCGGGAAGTATGTCTTTAAATCCTCTGATTTTTGTAATCATTGAAAATCCGGCTCCTCTGAATAACACCGGCGGATTTGTTACAAAGCCGCCGGACCGCGCTGCACGAGGTTTTATTGGAATTTTAGCAGATTATACGCCGGAAATTATCAAGTCAATAAGAATGTGCCTGCCGCCCAAAAAAGCCGGGCCTCGAAAGGCCCGGCTTTTTAACCGAGTGATGACGAAGGAAACAGAAATTTACTTGAGTTTTCTGGCCAGGAAGTATCCATCCGGATCGCATTTTTCCCGAAGCAGTTTGAGATCATCCGCGGAAGGCTCCGCCATTTCCTTAAGGTCCGGAGAGATGATCAGTTCAAAACTCACCTTTTTCTGAATGTCGTCCGCCGTTCTTCCGGGCAGAACTTCCAGCAGCACCATCCGCCGGGTCTTTTCGTCAAAACCGAAAAGTGCCTCATTGGTGATGACCCGGTATGGACCGGAGCCCGAAACGCCGGCTTTTTCCCGGTAGTCCGGGGAGCCGTCGCCGTAGCCGATGCTGGTGACGAAATCCAGTTCATTGCTGAAACGCCTGGGCTCCAGCGCCATAATGGCGATGGTTTTTTCGCAGTTGGCGGCCATGGCGCCGGCGCCGCCGCTTCCCGGGAACCGGGTCTTGGCGTTAATGTAGGTTCCGCCTTCAAAAGTGGAATTGATGTTTCCATACATGTCGATCTGAGCGCCGCCGATAAAGGCGAAATCCGAATGGCCTCGCTGGGTCAGTTCGAACACTCCGCAAAGGCCTTTGAGAAAACAGGCTTTGCGGCAGGCACGGGTGTCGCCCACGGAAAGGGGCATGCCCATATCCATGATCGGGGCCAGAGGGCCGGCCTCGAAAATCAGTCCCAGACCCGGCGCATGGGTCAACTGGGCGTGCATGGATGCGATGATCGGAAGACCGGTGCCGACGAACACGATCTTGTTGTCTTCCAGAACTCGGGAACCGGTATAGGCTATCATTTCAAACGGCGTATATTGAGCAGACATTATTCAATCCTCCATGAATCGATTATTGGCTAAATGAAACACATTAGGCGGTGATGATCGGCTGGCCGCCGTCCAGATCGCGCATCTTCTTCAAGGTTTTGTAAGGCAGCTTGCCGATGAAATCATCGAAGGTCTCGCAGCCGAAGATGTATTCATCGTAGTATTTCTTCAGTTTATCCGTGTTGCCGCTTTTTCGGAATTCATCCGAAGCACTGCGGAACATCAGAATGTGCTCCATATCAAACCAGTGATGTCCGTAGCAAATTCCGGGATAGGAGCCGAACCGCTGTTCGATCACGGCGTCCACCGCGCTGAAGGGAATTTCAGTCAGGTTCGGATAGGTGCGGATATTCTCATTGGAGATTATCTGCTCGGCGGTGACGACGGTATGGGCGGATGCCATGGCGATTTCCGGGCAGGTGCAGTGCGCGCCGAAAATCCGGCAGTTGCCGAACTTGTCCGCGGCGGTTGCATGGATAAGACCCAGATCCGGGTAACAGGCCGGAACCAGATAGGTGTGCTTTCCGCTGAACGGGCTTTTGATCATCTTGCCGCGGTTGGTCAGTTCCATGCTGGATCCGCCATGATCCCGGACCGGTATGAACTCAATGCCCATTGCCGCAGCCTTGAACCGGGCCGACATGCCGTAGTTGGTGTAGTCGTCCATCATGATCATGCCGTTTGCGTTCAGGTGACGGAGAAGCGGTGCGATTCCGATGACCTCGTATCCCCACCAGGCCAGTTCGACGCGTTTGATCGAAACCTGGTTCGGATACAGCAGCATGGCGCCGGCCAGCAGCTCGGGGCAGATGGAGTTGGACTGGAAAGAAAGGGTCAGATCCTTGGCGCCATGCCGAATGATCTCATGAATGATGGAAACCGGGGGCCGTGTGTTGACAAAGCCGCCGATGGCGATATTCATTCCGTCCTTTACAAATCGATTTACCGCCTCTTTGGTGGTCGTCGTCTTGTCGGTCAGAGCCTTGGATTTGTTGACCATGACTTTTCTGGCAGCTTCCGGTGAAAGGCCCCACCATTCAAAATCGCCGTAACCGCCCGCCGTTTTATCCAACTCGGCAGGCTGAATTTTAGAGATGTTTTTAATTGCTGAACATACTTCAGTTTGTTTCATTGCAATCCTCCCAGCTACTTTGATGATTAATATTTGCCATATTTTGCGGCAAAACATTGATAATACAAGCTTCTTTGATCATCCTGTCCTTTTGTAAAGAGGTAAATTTCACAAAGTTATTTAGAAAAGTCAATAATAAAATGAATGTATCTCTTATATTTTGAGTCGTAATTTTGGCGATCTATCCATCCGCAAAACCCGACTGCTGGCAGCCGTCGGAACCGGTCCCGTATTCAAAGAAGTAAAGGTCGAGTGCCCTCAAATGTTCCGTTCACCTGCCGGCGTCTCTCTTCACGCCGGGCTTCGCTCCGCCCGCAAATAGATCATCAAAACACTTGAAACCGGATGAATGCTTTCTGGACCATCATCCGGCGATCGCAAAAACCGATTTACGCGCTGCTGTTTATTGAAGATAAACCGAAAGGAGAATTGAATAGGGGAAAAGGGGATGTCCGTTCTATGCATGGCAAGACAGCCAGGGAAACTTTCGGCAACAGCCGCCCGAAAAAAAACAAGCAGAAAAAATGATCTCTGGCGTTTGGCAAAATTCAAAAGGCTGAACCCATGCAATTAATTTGTATTACCCGGAACCGGGTGCCCGGCAGGCTAATTTAATGGCATAAAAGGTCCTGGCCAGATCGTTGTCGGCCGGACAGCTGCAGACCTGCTTCAGCCCTCTGAGTACCGCAGTGATATTTTTTCCATAAATCCTGATCAAAACGTCATGTCTTCTTTGATATTTTCCGTCTATATTAATAATGGTATGTTCGCAACAGCCTGAAACATGCGCCAGGCGGTGGAGATTCATTCGAAGTTCGCTGAATTGATGGCATTGCCAATCTTGAGTCGCTGAAGAATTTGTTTTAAGATGCATCATGACACTCGACATCTCGACTTGTGCGTCCGCCATTCTATATCCTGTTATTTTGCCGGTATGCCCTGAAGTCAGGCAACTTTCGGGGTCCGACCGCGCCAGAGCCCTCAGCCGGATCGCTCGTCGTGCCCTGGCTGTTTGCACTGAAAAAAGCGGCTTGAAAATCACAGATTTGACCAAAAACGCACAAGGCGCCCCGATGCCGGATAATGGCGTTTACTGGTCCGTGACCCACAAGCCGGAATATGTCGCCGGAATACTGGGACTCAGTCCGATCGGCATCGATCTTGAAAAAATCCGCCCCATCCATCAGGGCCTTTTTCACAAGATCGCCGATGATGAGCAGTGGGCGCTTGACGACAGCGCCTCTCTGATTCGTTTTTTCAGGTTCTGGACGGCCAAGGAAGCCGTGCTCAAGGCCTGCGGCACAGGTCTGAGAGATCTTGCCGAATGCCGGATCGAAAAGGTCAGCGGACCGGACCGGCTTATTGTTCGCCATCAGAAACAATACTGGAGCGTTTTTCAGATCTTTTTCGACGGCCACGTGGCGGCCGCAGCCGGCCGAAACATAGAAATCCGCTGGAATTTCGAGGATCATCATTCAGGGAACGGGTCCGGCGCAACCGGACTGTGACATGAACTTTTCCGAAAAAGCGGGCATTGCCAAAAGCAAACCGCTGATACTCCAATTTCCGATGGTTGCATTTTTTCCCAGAATGGTACGAATCGGGCGACATCACGGATGGCCTGAATTCAAGGATCCACCGGATTTTTCGAATGGTGCGTTCACAGTTGCCGTGGAAACCCAGCACAAACCTTTTTTGTGGTGTTTATTTTTTTTCCCGGTTAAAAAAGATAAATATTGTGTTTTTTTTCGATGGCTTCCTGTAGATGCTCGGGATTTTCGAAGAAAGGATTCCCATGACCCGTCACCTGCTTTCTCCCGCCGGAATGCCCGTTCAGGGGACATGCGATATTTCGGGTTTCTGGAAGAATGCATATGCCGAGGCATTGAAGATATGACGATTCGAAAACAGCAAACAATTCCATCTGGTTCGAGTGCGACCGACGCCATTCTCGAGAGCATCTCCGATGGGGTGTTCACCGTGGATTTAAACTGGCGCATCACTTCCTTCAACAGGGCTGCCGAACAGATTACCGGGGTATTGCGCAAAGAGGCGATCGGTCAGCTCTGCTCCGAGGTTTTCCGCTGCAGCATGTGTGAGACCGAATGTGCGCTGCGGCGCACTTTGAAAACCGGAAAGCCGGTGATCGGAAAATCCGGATATATCATCAACTCGGAGGGCCAGCGCATTCCCATCAGCGTTTCCACCGCTGTGCTTCGCGATGATCAGGGCCGTATCATCGGAGGAGCGGAAACCTTCAGGGATCTGAGCGAGATCGAGGTCTTGCGTCTGGAACTGGCGGGACGATTCCACGTCGGAGATCTGGTGAGCCGAAGCCCCCTGATGCAGAAAATCTTTGCCATTCTGCCAGCCGTGGCCGCCAGTCCGAGTACGGCGCTGATTTTAGGGGAAACCGGAACCGGAAAGGAACTGATGGCTCGAACGATTCACGACCTGAGTCTCCGGTGCAAAGGACCTTTTGTTGCGGTCAACTGCGGCGCTTTGCCGGAAACCCTTCTGGAATCCGAACTTTTTGGCTATAAAAAAGGGGCTTTTACCGGCGCTGAAAAGGACAAGATCGGGCGTTTTGCCATGGCAAAGGGCGGCACGCTTTTTCTGGACGAGATCGGTGAAATGAGTCCGGCCCTTCAGGTTCGGCTGTTGAGGGTTCTTCAGGACCAGACTTATGAACCTCTGGGCGCAACGGTTTCGGAGAAAGCCGATGCGCGCATCGTTGTCGCAACGAACAAGGACCTGACGGAACAGATACGCAAAGGACTTTTCCGTGAGGATCTGTATTATCGTGTCAATGTGGTGCGTATCGAGCTGCCTCCGCTGCGTCGTCGCAAAGAGGACATTCCGATTCTGGCGGACAATTTCATTACCCGTTTCAACCATCTGCAGAATAAAAAAATCAAAGGCTTGACGGCCGATGCCATCGCATTGCTTATGGCACATGATTGGCCTGGTAATGTTCGGGAGCTGGAAAACGTGATCGAGCGGTCTTTTATTCTCTGCACAGAAGGATTTATCGGAATCGAGCATCTGCCGGATGAACTGACCGCGCACGGCCTGTCGCAACGATTCGGTTCCAGCATGAAAATATCCCGCGATCTTCTGGAAGCCCAGGCCATCCGCAGCGCCCTTGAGAAAAACGCCTTCAATCGACTGGCTGCCGCAAAAGAACTCGGCATTCATAAAAGTACGCTGTTTCGAAAGATGAAAAAGCTGGGAATTTCCTTTCCGAATCGAAACAACCGTTCCCGGGACTCAAAGAAATAGACGCGCTTGTGCGACCTGATATCGGAATAAGGTTGCATAAGCGCAACCCATCCGTCTGAAGCCGTCCTCGATATACAACATATTAAACCAGGTAAAACAGAAGTTTGTCGATGAAAGCGTTATTTTTTGCATAGTGGCACGGCGTTTGCTCTATGATCAATGACAATCAATCGTTATTCGGGAATTGAGTTGATGAAAGCGGCGTTTACAGTCTGGAACAATCGAATTGCACCGGTCTTTGACGTGGCCCGGCAGATACGGGTCGTGGAAGCTGAGTGCGGGCGGGTTACCTGCGAGGACGAAGTGGTTCTGAAAGAAGATACCGCTGCGGGAAAAGCAGGAGAACTGTCCGGACTGGGTGTGAATGCTCTGGTCTGCGGAGCGATTTCCCGGACCATGGCGAATCTGGTTTCGGCCTGCGGGATTCAGGTGATTCCTTTTGTGGCCGGCGATCTTAGGGAGGTCATTGATGCCTGGATTCGCGGAGGCATCACGGACGGTCTTTTTTTGATGCCGGGATGTCGCGGACGCCGCAGGTTGAGAGGATGGGGCGCATTTGAAAAGGAGGGAAACGTTATGAAAGGGAGAAAACAAGGCGGCGGAGGCCGGGGCCGCGGCGGACAGGGCGGCGATGGCAAGGGTCGCGGTCAGGGCCGAGGCGGTCAGAGCGGTGGTCAAGGTCAGGGTGGAGGCCAAGGCAGCGGTCAAGGCCGTGGTCAAGGCCGAGGCGGCCAGAACGGTGGCCAAGGACAGGGTGAAGGCCAAGGCAGCGGTCAAGGTCGTGGTCAGGGTCGAGGCGGTCAGGGCTGAGGCATTTCGCCTGGAACCGGATCGTATCATGAAACAGTTGAGCTAAGTCGATCCGGACGCTGCTCGATACAAGAAACTGAAGGGGGCATCATGCCGACATACGAATATGAATGCAAATCATGCGGTCAGCGTTTCGAACAACGCCAGACCATGAAGGAACCCCCTCTGGCGGAATGCCCGCAATGCCGGGGCGAGGTTTATCGAATCATCAGCGGAGGGACGGGTTTTATTCTCAAAGGGGGCGACAATTTCCGGGCTGGGCGTCAGGGCGGCGGATGCTCTCTGGAAAGCACGGGAAGGACCTGTTGCGGACGCGCGGAACGTTGCGGTGAGCCCCGCTGCGAAGGGGGCAGATGACTGCTTTGAATTCCCAAACCATTTGTGGCCTGCCAAATTAAAGCAATCCAGGACAGAACCATGGCAGTTGAAAATGTAAAGGTAACCATTCTGGTTGACAACCAGGCCGCCCAGGGGCTGGCAGCTGAACACGGATTGTCCCTGTGGATTGAGGCCGGTTTCCTGCGCATTCTGTTTGACACGGGTCAGGGGGCTGCGTTGCCTGTCAACGCCGAAAAGCTTGAAATCAGTCTGGATCAGGCGGATGTTCTGGTCCTGAGCCATGGGCACTATGATCATACCGGCGGCCTTTCTCGTGTTCTGAAAGTCAACCGGAAGATTTCGGTTTACTGTCACCCGAAAGCGGTAAAACTGCGCTGCAGCCGCAGCGGCGGTTCCGCCAGATTCATTCAGATGCCGGATGAGGCGATCGTCGCTTTAAACAAGGCGCCCCTGAGCAGCATGCACTGGGTGGAACAACCGGTTATGATTTCACCGGATATCGGCATCACCGGCCCGATCCCCCGAAATACAAATTTCGAGGATACCGGCGGCCCATTTTTTCTGGATCCGGAAGGACGTCTTGCTGATTCCATTATCGATGATCAGGCCTTGTGGATCAACACCTTGGAGGGCATAGTTGTGTGCGTGGGCTGCTGCCATGCGGGGCTGATAAACACGCTGAATTATGTGCGCCGCCTGAGCGGGGTTTCAGCGATTCGGGCCGTAATCGGCGGTTTTCATCTGGTGAACGCCGATGAAAATCGAATGGCGCAGACCATCCTTGCGCTGCGATCCCTGCATCCGGAAAAGCTGATTCCGTGCCACTGCACCGGAGAAAAAGCCCTACGGGAACTCGAAAAAGCTTTTGAAGGCCGGGTGCTTTCAGCGGAGGCCGGCAAAACGTTTCACTTTTGATGACAATGCAAAAAGTCCAATTTTTTGGTTGCGCTGCATCGCTCGTCATTTCGGCTTATGCTGCCCGCAATTCATTTCTCAACACGTTCAGTATTATTCAGGATTCTTTCAATCCTTTTAATAGAATGTCCAGGATAATGTCCAGGTCATTCGGATAGGGATGGTGTTCCGGCGCTTCGAGCCAGAGAAAAAGAAAGGCATTGGTGAGGCTGTTGAGGGCAACAGCCAGATGATAAGGAGTTGCGATCTTTTTAAACCGATTCCTTTGCATTCCGGATTCAAACACAGAGGCGAGGGTTTGTATGAACCCGTAGTGCCGGTCACGGATCTGGGCGGTCAAACCTGCCATGACATTGAAGTCGGCGCCCCGTGTTCCTGCAAAATACACACGTATTCCGGCTGCATTATCGCGGAAATATTCGCCCTTGACCCTTACAAAATTTCGCAGTTTTTCAATCTCGTCATCCGACTCATCCATGGCTTTTGTAAGCCTATCATGAAACCTGTCGGCCTCCTCCAGAACGAGGGCTTTGTAAAGGTCTTTCTTGTTCTTGAAAAACTTGTAAAGGGTTCCGACGGCAAATTCGGACTTTTCGGCGATTTCGTGCATGGAAACGTTGTGGTATCCCTTTTCCGAAAAAAGTCCGAGCGAGACTGCAAGCATCTCTTTGCGCTGTCTTAATTTTTCTCTTTCACGTCTTGGGAGTACCCTGTCTGCCATGGGGCGACCTCGCAGCATAAAGAATTTTACCAGATGAATGTGAACATAGCCTCATTTTACGAATAATGCGACAATTTATGCAGTGAGACACCATCATGTCAAGCGGAAAATTTCCATGCATCTCTGGCGACACAGCTTTCACGGTTCTATATTTCAGCGGGCATTCTTGGCCCGAATCTGCTTGCGTTTTTTGGTTCATCAGATCTATGAACTCTGCGACTTGTCGTACCATCAGTGTCGGGAAAGATTTTCTTTCCGGCGAGAGCACTGGAACTAGTTGCGATATACCTTTATGGACTCCATCACAAAATATCAGCGAAAACGTTCGCCCGTTCTTTCCAAACCCAGTAGAATAATACGCTGGCAGCCTCAAAACCGTTTCATTAATCATAATTGCTCTCTTTGCCGGGAATTGCTGCACAATGTGCAGCAATTCTAACTGAATATTGTTCATTGTTTCAGGCATGGGTTTTTGTGATTTTTCAAAATTATTTTTCGCAAAGGCAAAGCCTGCGATTTTTACAACTGATTGAATTAACTCAATAAAATAAGTCTAGACATAACCCCTAAATATTGTTATATACTCTAACAGAACACCAATATACAGGGGTTATTGTGCACGTTAATAAACATCTGGGCTTTAGCGCACTGCGCAAATC
>DDYB01000011.1 GCA_002347265.1 Desulfobacteraceae bacterium UBA2245
TTGTCGCATCGCCGCGCGCCTTGCCTGCTTGCCTGACGGCCTGATTCTTGTTTTTCAACAACATGTTAATTGTCTGCAAATAAGATGCCAGCAGATGAGACATGAAACAAAATTGAGTATCCGCCTGAACAACGGCCGATTCCGGCTTTAAACAAAATTGATCCGGAATTTGAATGCGCCGCAGAACCTGAATGAATGACAATTTTTATTAACTCCTGGCGAAATATTGTCATTTATCGGATAAATCACTGTCCTTCCATGCCCAGCTTGTCCAGCCGGTATCGCAGGGACCGAAGGTTGATTCCCAGCAGGTCGGCGGCCCGGCTCTTGTTCATCCCGGCAGATTCAAGGGCCTTGAGAATATAGGCCTTCTCGATCTGGGCCAGAATCTCGTCGATCAGAACGCCTTTTTTCACATCGTCCAGGTCGAACCGGCAGCCCTGAACCCCTTCGATCCAGCGGCGCTTGCGCACGGAAAGCGCCAGGCTGTCGGGCAGCAGGATGTTGGTGCTGCTGATGGCCACGCTGCGCTCGATGAGGTTCTCCAGCTCCCGGACATTTCCCGGAAAATCGTATTTGTTGAGCAGATCGATGGCATAGGAGGAGATCTTGGTGATCGGCTTTCCCATTTCCTTGGCGTATTTCTCCAGAAAATGCTGGGCCAGCAGACGCAGGTCCCCTCTTCTTTCCCGGAGCGCCGGCGCCCGGATCTCGATCACGTTGAGCCGGTAGAACAGGTCCTCGCGGAACCGGCCCGCGAGCACCTCTTCCTCCAGCTTCTTGTTGGTGGCCGAAATGATCCGGATGTCCACAGGGCGATCTTCGACCCCGCCCACGGCCCGGACCACGCGCTCCTGCACCACCCTCAGGAGCTTGACCTGAAGCTGGGGGGTGAGTTCGCCGATCTCGTCTAAAAAAAAGGTTCCCTTGTCGGCCATCTCGAACAACCCCTTGCGGTCGGAAATCGCGCCGGTGAACGCTCCTTTTTTATAGCCGAACAGCTCGCTTTCCATGAGGGTTTCGGGAATACCCCCGCAGTTGATCACGACAAAGGGCCGGTCCTTCCGGTCGCTGTTTTCATGAATGGCCTTGGCGATCAGCTCCTTGCCCGTGCCGCTCTCGCCGGTGATCAGAATGTTGGTGCGGGTTTTGGCAACCTGGCGGATCAGGCTGTATATGTGCATCATCGGCGGGCTGTTGCCCACGATGCGGCCGAAGTGCAGGGTCTGTTTCAGCTCGTCGTCCCGGATCCGCTTCTCCTGATCCAGGGTCTTGAGTTTCAGGGCATTGGCGATGGTCGCCTTGAGCTCGTCGTTATTGAAGGGCTTGGGCAGGTAGTCATAGGCCCCGTCGTTCATGGCCTCAACCGCGGTCTCCGCGGACGCGTAAGCCGATATCATGATGACGGTGGCGTTCGGATCCTTCTTCTTGGCGGCCCGCAGCACTTCCAGGCCCGTGATGTCGCCGAGCCGGATGTCGCAGAGCAGCAGGTCGTAATGATGCTGTTCGATCAGGCGGACCGCAGTCCTGCCGTTTTCCGCCGTGGAAATACGATAGCCTTCGCGCTGAAGCATGAACTCGAGGAGCTCTCTCATGCTTAGGTCGTCGTCGACGATTAGTATGTGAGAAGAAGTCTTTTCAGACATAGTAGTCGGGTTCCGTGTTCTGTCGGGGCGAAAGATGTTTCGCCCTTACGGTTCTTTCACCTTTCACCTTTGAGCTTTGAGCTTTGAGCTTTCACCCCTCAGCCCTCCAAACGATCTCTCCGGCGACGATGGTGAAAACGGGTTTTCCAATCGCCTCCCATCCATCAAAAGGCGTGTTGCGGCTGCGGGACCGGAAGTTTTCGGCATTGATGCGATATGCGGCATTCGGATCGATAATTGTCAGGTCGGCGATTGCGCCCGGCCGGATTTCGCGCGTCAGGTTCAGAATGCGGGCCGGGTTCTTCGACATCTTGCGAATCAGGTCTGACATTGAAAGCGCGCCTGAGGCAACCAGCTTCAGGGACAGGGGCACGGAGGTTTCCAGGCCGATGATGCCGTTGGCGGCCAGGTCGAACTCCAGGTCTTTTTCAAGGCTGCTGTGCGGCGCGTGGTCCGTGGCGATCACGTCGATCGTGCCGTCGGCCAGGCCCTGTATCACCGCCTCCCGGTCCTTTTCGGAACGCAGGGGCGGGTTCATCTTGGCGTGGGTGTTGTAGGCCCCGACATCCGCATCGATCAGGGTGAAATAGTGTGGGGCGGTTTCCGCCGTCACCTGCACTCCCCGTTTCTTGGCCTCCCGGACCGCGCGCACCGATTCCTGGGTGCTCACATGGGCGATGTGCAGCCGGCCGCCGGTCAGCTCGGCCAGGGCGATGTCCCGCATCACCATGATGCTTTCCACGGCGTTGGGAATTCCCTGAAGCCCCATTCGCGTGGCCACGGGCCCCTCGTTCATGACGCCTGCGGGCGCCAGGTCCGGATCCTCGCAGTGCGATATGATCAAAAGCCCGAATCCCTTTGCGTATTCAAGGGCCCTTCTCATCAGCAGGCTGCTCATCACCGGCCGGCCGTCGTCGGACAGGGCAACGACCCCGGCCCGCTTGAGCTCGGCGTATTCGCAGAGCGCCTTTCCCTCAAGATTCCTGCTGACCGCGGCCACGGGATGCACGCGAACCCCGCAGGCTTTTTCCGCCTGTTCCAGAATGAACTCCGTCACCTGAAGGCAGTCGTTGACCGGCCGCGTGTTGGGCATGGTGCAGACCGCCGTGAAACCGCCCGCCGCGGCGGCGGCGCATCCGGTTTCGATGGTTTCCTTGTATTCCTCTCCGGGCTCCCGGAAATGCACGTGCATGTCGATCAGGCCGGGGGCCACGATCATTCCGCCGGCATCGATCACCCGATCGGGCGCGCCGGACACTTCGGAATTTTCATCCGCCTGGCCCTGCGGAACCACGCGCAGAATCTTTTCATCCTGAATCCAGACATCGGCGACGCCGTCGATGTTTCCGGGGTCCACCACCCGTCCGCCCTTAATCCGCGTCAGCATCTCGCACACCTCCTGCCACAAGCAGTAAAAGCGCCATGCGTACGGCCACTCCGTTGGCCACCTGGTCGAGTATGACCGATTGGGGCCCGTCGGCGATTTCCGGGCTGATCTCCACCCCGCGGTTGACCGGTCCCGGATGCATGACCAGCACATCCTTTTCCGCCAGCTTGAGCCGCTCGGCGTTCAGCCCGTAAGCGCCTGCATATTCGCGTTCCGTTGAAAAGAAGAATCCCTTGAGCCGCTCCTTCTGAATGCGCAGCATCATGACCACATCGGCGCCGCGCACCGCCTCGTCCGCGTCATGGGTCACGGAAACGCCCAGGGATTCGATGCCGCAAGGAATCATGGTCGGCGGACCGCAGGCGATCACCTCCGCGCCCATTCGGGTGAATCCCGCAAAATCGGATCGGGCCACCCGGCTGTGGGCGATGTCCCCGATGATGGCGATTCGAAGCCCCTTGAGATCTCCCTTGCGCTGCCGGATTGTCAGCATGTCCAGCAGGGCCTGGGACGGATGGGCGTGCAGGCCGTCGCCGGCATTGAGGATCGAGGCCTTGAGCCGCCCGGCCAGCATGTGGGGCGCCCCGCTGCACGCATGCCGGATCACGACGACATCGGGGTTCATCGCCTGAAGGTTTCTGGCCGTATCGATCAGGGTTTCCCCCTTGACCATGCTGCTGGTGCTTGCGGAAATCGAGACCGTATCGGCGCTGAGCCGCTTGGCGGCGATTTCAAAGGACATGCGGGTCCGGGTGCTGGGCTCGTGGAAGAAGAACACCACGGTTTTCCCGCGAAGCGTCGGAACCTTCTTGATGGGCCGCTGAGAAATTTCCTTCATCTGCTCGGCGGTGTCCAGAATCGCCGAGATCTCCTCATCGCTCAGCGAAGAGATATCCAGAATGTCTTTCCTAAATGCCCTCATGCGCCTCCTGCCGCTTTATCTGAGAATTTTGCCGAGCCGATCCCATCTGACCCCGAATTTTTCCTTGTTCCAGGACCAGTAAACGATAAACGCCTTGCCCTTGACCGCCTTCAGATTCACGAATCCCCAGAACCGGCTGTCGTAACTCTGATCCCGGTTGTCGCCCATGACGAACAGGGAGTCCGGCGGAACGGTCACCGGCCCGAAATTGTCCCTGGGCTGAGCGCGGGGCGGAAGAATGTGCGGATCCAGGTAGATGACGTGCGGGTCATCGAGGATCTCCCCGTTGACGTAGACCTTTTTATCGACGATATGCACGACGTCTCCGGGCGCTCCGACCACCCGCTTGATGAAATCCTTGTCCGGGTCCTCGGGAAACTCAAAAACCACGATGTCCCCGCGTTTGGGGTCCTTGATTGGAATCAGGGTCTTGTTGACAAAGGGAATCTTGACGCCGTAGATGAACTTGTTGACAAAGATGTGATCCCCGACCAGCAGGGTCTGCTTCATGGAGCCGGAAGGAATCTTGAAAGCCTGAACAATAAAGGCCCGGATGAACAGGGCCAGCAGAACCGCTACCAGAATGACCTCGACATTTTCGCGGATCTTGCCCTTGCGCCGGACAGGCGCTTGCGGCGCCTCGGGCTCTTCGGATGAACTCTGTGATTTCAAAGCTGCTTTAACGCCTTTCTAAAAAGGGTTCGAACTGTTTTCGACCGCCCGCAAGATTCACGCCCCCCATCCGGAAAGCGCCAGGAAGGCTCTGAGCAGAAGATTTCCGATCAGGCCCGCCGCCAGGTCGTCGGCGACGATTCCCGTTCCTCCGGAAAGCGTTCTGTCAAGATACCCTACGGGAAAAGGTTTGGCAATATCCAGAACCCTGAATATTAAAAAGCCGGCGCAAACCGGCAGAAACTGAAAAGGAATTCCCCACAGGGTGACCGAGATTCCGGCCATTTCATCGATGACGATGGCCCCCGGATCTTTTTTCCCCAGCATGCGCGCGGCCCTTGACGCCACCGGAACGGAGATCAGAATGAGCCCCGCCAGCAGCGCGGCCGAAACCGGTCTGGATACCGATGCCAGCAGCAAGCAAAAGGGCAATCCCACCAGCGAGCCGAAGGTTCCCGGCGCAAAGGGGATTCTTCCGGCGCCGAATCCGGTGGCCAGAAAAAGAACTGCCTTGCTGGACAAATTCATGCATGGTCTCTATAACCTGACCCTTTTTTTGTCAAGAGCCGGATATGGATCTTAGGGTTCCGGCGGGCCATTGGCTGGCTGGTGAAAACTGAAGAGCGTTTACCACGAAGGTTAAGAGCAAAGAGTATTTTTACCACGAAGGGCACGAAGATCACGAAGGGTAAGAACGAAAGAACTTTTACCACGAAGGGCATTATTTTTGGGGTCGGGCCACGCTATCTTATTAATATTTCAGGATTATCCCTCCAAAAATAAGCGTTTTTAGCTCTTAAATCGCTATTTTCAGGGGTAAAATTACCATTGTAAGGAGCCTGTGCATCTCGAAGTTGATGTGCCCCACTCGATTCAACCACCTGCCGACCCTTTGCGCGAATACTGAGTTTCGCTTTTATATCTTCTACAAAACTTTTACTTCCGACTGCGATGCTTTCAGTCCATCTGCCCTCTCGAACATAATTCTTTTCCCTGAGAACTCGTTCAACACTTTCCTTGTGAAAGCTTCTAAGATCATCAATCGATGAAAAATGAAGCAGCTCCATCAGACGATTGCAATCTATTAACGCATACCGCTCATGTGGCTTATGGATTTCGTTATACCCGCCGAAATTCCATTCCGATGGATGGTTGACTGCGCCGGCACGAACCATGTTCAAATCAATATATACAATACATTGAATCAGATGATGGTCGCTTGATACAGCAGTCGCATGATACCGGTCCTCCCAAAATGCTCCATTCCGATTTTTTCTTTGATTATATTCTTGACCGGTTCGACCCGCAATTAATTGCAGCGATTTCGGAATAACCTCCCGCCCGCCGCCGTCAGCTACAAGAAGATGAATATGGTTTGAGGTTACCGTATAGTTTAAAATACAGAGACCGTACCGCTTCCTGGCTTCAAAAAGCCATTGCAACCATCGACGGCGATCTCTGGCGAACTTCAGTAAAAATTCTTTTTTATGACACCGATGTGTAATGTGCCATACATGCCCTGGAAGATAATGCCGCTTTGCTCTTGCCATATGCACCCGTTTTTTCTTAGCAGGCTGTTGAAAAACTGCGCCTTAGGCCGCCATTCAGCGTTGCACGGCTCTCGCCAATGCTCACATATGCTTGAATATGCTGCGCTTGCCGCATCGCCACGCGCCTTGCCTGGCGGCCTGATTCTTGTTTTTCAACACCCTGTTAAACGTATGTTTTTGACCCCTAAAATGCCTGTTTAAGCCATTTTTCGGCGTGTTTTTTTAATCTATTGTTCATGATATCAAATCGTTACCGTGGCCCGACCCTCGATTACAAGTCTTCCGAAGCCATATCTCGAAATTCGGTTTCGAAGGCTGGGCGGATATCGGCGAATCCCGGATTGAGGATTTCCACCATCGGCCGGTCATGGCTGATCAGGTAAACGATAAACGCCTTTCGCATGTCGTCGTTCAAGGCCCTCTCTCTGAAAAGCATCATGACATCGAAGAGATCTCGTGGGTGCTGACGATCCAGGACGGCACAGATCTTCCCTGCGTAAAGCTCATCTTCCACAAGGGTTCGACACTCCACGGAAAGTTCAAATACGTTTCGGGCCTTTGGGGACAGGGTCCTGCGTTCCGGGGGAAAAAGCGAACCGCGAATGACCGGATTCGGCTCGATCTTGATCGTCGCATCCTTTCGTTGAACCAAACATCCGCTCCAAAGTTCGCCCCCTTTGATCTTCTTGGGAAAAATCTTCGTCTTCGGAATTCGGCTTTCGACATTCCGGGAAATACGGATCAGAGCATTGCTGATCTCGCGAAGCGACAAATCGCGTTCGCCTATGGGAATATAGGCAAGGTCGATGTCAACGGAAACACGCGGAAGATTTCTGAAGAAAAAATTGATGGCCGTCCCGCCCTTCAGAACAAAGACGGCCTCACGATCGACCAGCGGCAGAACCCGCAGGAGCAGTTCGGCTTGTCTGAAGTACACGTTGTCAATCATCTGGTCATTTCTTCTCGATCAACGGGGACGGTGATGCGATATTTTGGATCATATCGGCCATTCGAGACGATCATCCGTTTTCCCTTCCCGAGATCGACTTTTGACAAATCCACTTTTGAAAGCCAGGCGTGTTCCTGGCTCTCGGCCATATAAAGAAAGAGCCTTTTCACCTTGACCGAACGGCATTCCTCCAGCATTCTCTGGACGAGTTCCGGCCTCAGCGCGACCAGGTTTCCCATGACCAAACGGGCCTCATCGAACCCGACCTTTCGGGGAACCAGATGAAGCATCTCCAGCATCGCCCGTTCCGGCGCCGATATCCGAACGGAAAAGTCCTTCTCCTTGAATTCGGAAAAGCCTTCATGATTTTCCCGCGGAAAGAGATTCGTTCGTGTCACCACGAAATCGACGCCCAAACGATCCCCCCTGAACCAGGCCGGCAGGATGAGTCCGCGCGGGCCATATAGAAAGACCCTCGTTTGCCTTTCCGGCAGGTAGTGGGCATAGCCCTTTCGCTCCAGCGCCGTTTTCCCCCCTGCGTGCACAGGGAGGCCCAGTTGTCTCTGAAGCGTAAAAAGAGCGCCCGGCCAGTCAACCTTGTCTCCGCAGCGTATGTAGGCGCCCCGTCCAAAGGGCTCCAGCCAGCCGCTGTTCTTGTATTTGACGAGCAGATCACGACTGAAGCCGGAAGCAACCATAAAAGAAGTGGCGCTGGGGGCGCCCATCGTCCACTGGCTTATGAGGCGGTTTATTTTTGTCTTTATATCAGTACCCATAGTCATCTATTAACAATATATTTAAACCGATGTCAAGTTTTGGTTTGAATATGTTCGTTTTAGTAGAGCTTTACTCTCCATGGATAAATATTATCAAACCGCGATGCAGGCCGGACAAGAACGATTTTTCTACCACACCTTCGTGGTTCAAGATCTTCATTCTTCGTGTCCTTCGTGAACTTCGTGGTTCAAAATTCTTTTATTTATCGTGGACATTTTGGACATTGTGGACTTCGTGGTGAATCCCACCTTTATAGGCTTGAAAATACTAATAAAGGCTTCATTCCTTTTTTCTTCGTGTCCTTCGTGCCCTTCGTGGTTCAAACTCTTTTATTCTTAGTGGTGAATCACTTCCGCACCTTGTCGGCCTGAAGGCATTTTTCGATCACGGCATCGTAGACAACGCGCACGGGGATGTTTTTTTCAAGCGCGATGCGTTTGCACGCCTCATACTCGGGCGCCAGGCGCTGGGTTCCGTCCGCCTGCCGGATCCGTTTAACAACAACCGGCCCGTAGACGCTGTCCACGGTTTCGGCTTTGCGTTCCAGAATCCGGCGCCGGGTTTCGAAATACCGGATTCCCAGCGTCGTGGTTTCGTTGAAGAGGCACTGCATCACTGCTTCTTTTTTGTCCGGCATGCAGAGCACCTCCACTTTCGTTGCCGGCCGGTTCTTCTTCATGAAAACCGGGGTCCAGCTCACATCCAGGGCGCCTGTTTCAAAAAGCCGGTCCATCACAAAACTGAAAATCTCCGGATTCATGTTGTCGATGCTGGTCTCGATGACCGTGACCGAATCCCGGGACCAGGCAGCCGGCGCCGCATCGGTTCCCAGCACGACTCGAAGCAGGTTCGGACGGTCTTCCAGGTCCCGTTGCCCGGCCCCGTATCCGATTTTTTCAACTCGCATATCGGGCATGGGCGCAAAGGATTCGGCAATGGCGGTGATGATGGCCGCGCCCGTGGGCGTGACTAGTTCATGGCCCGTGTCGGCCCCGCACACCGGAACGTTCTTGAGAATTTCAAGCACCGCGGGCGCCGGCACCGGAAGGGTTCCGTGCGCGCAGGTCACAAACCCGGAGCCCAGCGGCAGCCGGGAACCGATCACCCGCGAAATCTTCAGGTATTCCAGGCAGAGGCAGGTTCCGACAATGTCCACGATGGCATCCACGGCCCCGACCTCGTGAAAATGCACATGCTGCTTGTCGCATCCGTGAACCACGGCCTCGGCCGTCGCGATCCGGTCGAACATGTCCAGGCTTAATTCCTGAACGCGCCCGGAAAGTCCGCTTCCTCGAATCATGGAAACAATGTCCGCATAATGCCGGTGAGAAACCTTTTCGGATGAACGCACCTGCACCTCAACCCCGGAGATTCCCTTTCGGGATGTCCGCTCGGTGGACAGCTCGAAATCCTTGAGAGAAATTCGCTCCAGATTCTGTATGAGCCATGTCTCGGGCACCCCGAGATCGATCAGGGCGCCCAGGGTCATATCCCCGCTGATGCCGGAAAAACAGTCGAAATAGGCCAGCATTCCGGATTCTCCTTTCATTGCCGTTTTATTTGATCGCAAATTAGGTGTTATTTTACCATGAAGAGTTCAGAACGAAAGAGTATTTTACCACGAAGTTCACGAAGGTCACGAAGGTTAAGCGCAAAGAGCATTTGACCACGAAGGGCTCGAAGCGCACGAAGGTTTTAAAGAGCAAAAGCTTTTTTACCACGAAGTTCACGAAGGACACGAAGGTTTAAAAGCAAAAAAATTAATGATAACCTTGTGTCTTCTGCATGCACCTTGATGAAAATAGCTCCTCGGGGGTTGCATGTTAAAAACAAAAACATTAAAAAAATGAAGAGCTTCATTCCTTTTTCTTCGTGTCCTTCGTGTTCTTCGTGGTTCAAGTTCTTTAACAGGCTGTTGAAAAACTGCGCCTGAGGCCGCCATTCAGCGTTGCACGGCTCTCTCCAATGCTCACATATGCTTGAAAGGTTTTAAAGAGCAAAGGCTTTTTTACCACGAAGGGCACGAAGGTCACGAAGGTTTAGCGGAATGAAGGCCTTTATTTTTGTGCTTTGGGCTCGGTCCATTCTGTTGACTTCGAAATGTTGAACGAGACTCTGAAATCCGCGGTTCACGATAAGAGCCATTTCCAGGCTGGAATTGCCATGATTCCGTCTTCCAGGTCTGCTTCGTCATCCCAGGTCACGATAGTGCCCGTGGAAAGCGAGAATTCCGACATGGCGCTTTTCAGGCCGTTTCGTTCCCTTTCAAAAGTTTTTTGATCCGACATCCCCCAGCATGCCTGAATCAGCCGCACCTCTCCGGAAATTTTACTTCGCGCGAAGAAATCGACTTCATGCCCGTCCTTTGTGTTGAGATATTCAACATCGTGCCCGCCTCGTCGCAAATGCATAAAAACCATGTTTTCCAGCAAAGGGCCGTAATCATACGAATTACGGAAAGTTACGGCATTGAGAAGCCCGGTGTCGATGGTGTAGATTTTCGGCGGATTGATCAGCCTTGATCTTTCAGACCGGCTGTGAATGGGGACCTTGAAGAACAAAAAAGCGTCGGTTAAATGGTCAAGGTACGCATACAGGCTGTTTTTCGTGCATTTGATCGACATGCTTTTCATCATGTTGTAAAATTTGTTGACGCTGAATTTCCCGCCCGATGAATTGGCAATATGTCGTACAAGATGCTTCAGCACAGGAACGTTTCCGACCTGATGGCGTTCGATGATGTCTTTCAGCAGGACAGCATCGATATACCCCTGCAATACCTCGATTCGAACATGAGGGTCCAGATTCTGAACTTCCGGAAAACCGCCCGTGTCGCGGTAATCTTTTACGGCCTTGCGCAATACGGCAGCCGTGTTTGCACCGAATGTTCTCGGCCGGTCGGGAAAAAATTCGTGAAATTTCAGAAACTCTTCAAAGCTGAACGGAAATATCTCGGTCGACAGGGAGCGGCCCCGCAAACTGGTGGCTATCTCCGTTCCCAGCAATTTGGATGATGAGCCGGTAATAAAAACCTGAATGTTTTCGGAATCCAGCAGCCGCCTGATGAACATTTCCCATTGATCTATTCTCTGAATCTCGTCAAAGAAAAAATAACACCGGGTGCGTCGAAATTCAGGATATTTTCCAAAATAAACATCCAGAATTTCCTGGAAATGAGAAACATTGAACGCGAGAAGGCGATCATCTTCAAAGTTCAGATAGACAACGGCCTCTTTTGGAACCCCCGAGGCAATCAGTTCTCTTATTTTCTGATAACAAAACCAGGTCTTGCCGGATCGTCTCATTCCGATGACAACATCCGCCTTGCCTTTAATTTCGGCAAACGCCTTGTTTCGGATTGAAGGTTTCGGCAATTCGCGTTCATGAAAATCATCGATGAGCTGGGAAATGACATTTTTCATAATCATACTATTATCTCTTTTTTAGAGATAATTCAATTGGTTTTTATCTCTTTTTTAGAGACGGTACGCCGAGCCTTGGGGACAAGGTCCTGAGTTTCGGGAAAAAAGCGAACCGCGAATAACCGGATTCGGCTCGATCTGGATCGTCGGTTTCCTGGTGGTTCACCATTTTTTTTCTTCGTGGACTTCATAGACTTCGTGGTGAAGCACTTCTCTTCAACCTTTGCGCTCTCTGTGAACTTCGTGGTTCATTATTCTTTATTCTTCGTGTCCTTCGTGCCCTTCGTGGTTCAAGCTCTTTTCAACCTTCGCGTCCTCCGTGAACTTCGTGGTGAATCCATTCCGTTTCATGCTGTGCACAGCGCAATTTTCAGCCGGATCTCAAAAACCCCGGCCGAACGAGGCCTTCCCCATCAATATACAGAAGCGCCTGCTCACGAAGTCCGCTCAAGTCCCGCTGTCTGGTCTTGCCGCCCAGTTTGGCATAAAGCGCCTCATACCAGGGCGCCCGGCGCAGCTCGTCTATCCGGAAGGGTTGGTCCCGCTCCATCACCTGGGTCAGAATGGCGTACTGGCGCGGATTGATCTTTTTCGTGTCGCGCAGCTGCTTGATTCTGGTTTCAAAAAGCATGATTTGAACCATGACGTTCACCCGGTCATGAAGGCGGTTGATGCCGGTCAGCATTCCGTCGAGGTGAAACAGGACAAAAGGGGTGTTCGGATATGCCGTTTTTTTGTCCGCCTGTTTGCGGCAGAGATTGAACAGGGTGAAGTACTGATCGATCCGCTCCATGTAGTAGCGCGCCATGGCAAAGGGGGCGTAGCGGAAGCCGTCGGCATGAAGCACGGTCGCTTCGAGCACCCGTCCGACGCGGCCATTGCCGTCCCAGAAAGGATGAATCAATTCAAAATAGTAATGTATTAGCGGCGCGCGAATCAGAGCAGGTATTTCGGCGGCGATCAGTTCATCGTGCCAGGTTGTCAGATGATCGAGCAAAAGCGCGATGTCTCCTTCGTACTGCGGCGGCTTATAACGCCCGCCATGAGCCGTATCGCCGACATAGGTCACGATGCTTTTGGGGTTGTTCCGAATCCGTCCGGGCCGGTTGTGTTTGTGGGGAATGCCGTCGGTAATCACGGCATGTATCTGCTTGATGAAATTCACCGACAAACGCCAGCCAGGGTCTTGCGCCGATTTCCGGGCGATGTCGTATGCGGTCTTGATGTTGACGGCTCGCCGCTGTTCTACGGCCTGCACCTTCGCGGGGTCGAGCGTGAGCGCGTCTTTCGTTTCTGCTTCGGTCAGCGTGCCGCCTTCGATGGTGTTGGTGCTGAAGATGCTGCCGACCAGAACTTCCTGCTCCAGAAGACTCGCCACCTGATAAAGGGGAGCGCTCAGGAATCGCTCCTGCGCATCGGCTACCCGCTGCAGCGGCATGGCCGCCTCACGTTCATCCACGCCGACTTGAAAGATAAATAGACCGAAGCGTGCGGTTTCGATGCGTCTCGTAAAATTAACGGATAATCCTTCGTCTTCAGAAATGTCCATAATAATGTCCGATTATATGATTTAATAACACCATATAAATACAGCAAAATCATAATTTATCAAACAGAATTTGTCCTTAAAAATGTCCGCTGGTCTTGCCGTTACGCTGCGCCTGATCCATTCTTTTACCGCCAAGGTTCCGAAAGGCTTGAAGGATATAGGGAGCAAATTTTTTTACCACGAAGGGTTAAGAACGAAAGTACGTTTACCATGAAGGGCATGAAGTTCATGAAGGGTTAAGAACCGAAGAGCGTTTTACCACGAAGGGCATGAAGGGCACGAAGGGTTAGCGGAATGAAAGCCTTGATTTTTGTGGGTTTTGTGTGCTTTGGGCTCGGTCCATTTCGCTGAGCCCGAAGAGCGCGAAAGCTTTTTTTGCTTTTTTACCACGAAGGGTACTAAGGTCACGAAGGTTTTAACAGGCTGTTGAAAAACTGCGCCTGAGGCCGCCATTCAGCGTTGCACGGCTCTCGCCGCGCGCCTTGCCTGACGGCCTGATTCTTGTTTTTCAGCACCCTGTTGGCGGAATGAAGACCTTGATTTTTGTGTGTTTTGTATGCTTTTTTTGGATAAGTTTTAACAAATTGAAATTGTGGACATTGTGGACATTGTGGACTTCGTGGTGAAGCACTTCTCTTCAACCTTCGCGTTCCCTGTGTCCATGATGAAACCCGCCTTTTATCAGCTTGAAAATATTAATAAAGGCTTCATTCCTTTAAACCTTCGCGTCCTTCGTGAACTTCGTGGTTCAAATTCTTTTTTTCTTCGAGCTCTTCGTGAACTTCGTGGTTCAAGCTCTTTATTCTTCGCGTCCTTCCGGGCTGAAGCCGCGCGAACGACAAACCCGTTGACAAAAACAACACGACCCGTTAATAAACTTCCGGAAGTGCGCAGCTCACTGGTGGGGCTCCCGGACTTCAAATCCGGTGTGGGGCGCTAATACCGTCCCGGGTGGGTTCGATTCCCATGCACTTCCGCCATTTTTATTTTCAAGCCTTTTCAGTTTGTCGAAACACCCGCAGGCCACCCGCAGCAATCAATCAAAGCAGTAAAAAATCTGGACGGCAAGACCCCGCAGATGATATTTTAAATCATACGCCGCGTTCTCGAAACCGCCGTCAACCAACAGACCCAGCCGGGCGATTTCCCCGCGGATTTCATCAACACCCGACACCGTCAAAACAGCGAATGTCCCCAGCGCCCGTGCCGCCTGAAGCGCATCCACGTTCCGGGCAGCACCGGGTTTCAGAGAAAACGGTATGGGTTCGGCGCTTTTTTCCACTATGGATCGGCCATGCAATCGGCAGGTGAAACATGCGAACCGTGATCCATGAAATAGAGAAATTTCGTGATCGGCGCTACCTGTTCCAGGATCGTTTTGAAGCGGGAGAAATCCTGGCAGGGATGTTGAAGCCCGAGTACGGGCATATCGAGGAAGGGATGGTCCTTGCGGTTCCCGCGGGCGGCGTTCCGGTGGGAATTCAGGTGCGGGACATACTGGGCCTTTCCTTTGATCTGATCATCGTGAGAAAATTGAAGATCCCGGGAAACCCGGAAGCCGGTTTCGGCGCCATGACCCTGGATGGCACGACCTTCTTGAATGAGTCCCTTCTGGCAGTGCTGCGTTTAAGGGATTCGCAGATCGAGGCGGAGAAAGCGCGTGTCAGAAGCGAGCTTGTAAATAGAAACGCCCGGTTTCGAGGGGGTCGCCCCTTTCCGGATCTTGCCGGGAAAAAGGTCATTCTGGTGGATGACGGTCTGGCCTCCGGTTTTACCATGCTGGCCGCGGTCGACATGGTCAAAAAAGCCGGCGCCCGCGAAACAGTTGTGGCCGTTCCCACTGCCCCGCTGCGCACGATTGAGCGCCTATCCGCGGAAGTGGATCAAATTTTCTGCCCCAACATTCGAACCGCGTATTCTTTTGCCGTGGCCGAGGCCTACCGGCACTGGCATGACCTGGATGAGAAGGAGGTTCAAACACTTTTAGCAGGCTGTTGAAAAACTGCGCCTGAGGCCGCCATTCAGCGTTGCACGGCGCTTGCTAATGCTCACTTATGTTTGAAAGTTTTTAAAGAGCAAAAGTTTTTTTACCACGAAGTTCACGAAGGACACGAAGGTTTAAAAGCAAAAAAATTAATGATAACCTTGTGTCTTCTGCGTGCACCTTGATGAATATAGCTCCTCGGGGGTTGCATGTTAAAAACAAAAAAACATTAAAAAAAATGAAGGGCTTCATTCCTTTTTCTTCGTGTCCTTCGTGTTCTTCGTGGTTCAAGTTCTTTAACAGGCTGTTGAAAAACTGCGCCTGAGGCCGCCATTCAGCGTTGCACGGCTCTCTCCAATGCTCACATATGCCTGAATATGCTGCGCTTGTCGCATCGCCGCGCGCCTTGCCTGACAGCCTGATTCTTGTTTATCAACACCCTGTTAGAAACCTGAAATGCTTCGGGAGGATCATGAATTCCCTGCCCCTTGTCCAAAAAATCATGACCGATTTTATGAATTCCACCGGGCTTTCCACGTCCGGAAAGCCTCCGCGGCGATACCTGTGGACGGATGCTTTCGCGGTATGTAATTTCCTGGAGCTTTATCGACAGACCGGAGATGAACACTGGCGGAAAACAGCCCTCAATCTGGTCGATCAGGTCCATTACATATTGGGACGCCATCGTCAGGACGACGCACGAACCGGGTGGATCAGCAACCTCGGCGAGGAAGAAGGCGCCCGGCATCCCACCATCGGCGGTTTGCGCATCGGGAAAGAGATGAACGAACGCAAATCCACCGATGCCTATGACGAACGGATGGAATGGAATCGGGACGGACAATACTATCATTACCTGACGAAATGGATGCACGCGCTCAATTGCATGACCCGATCCACCGGCGATCCCCTCTTCAATGTCTGGGCTACGGAACTTGCCGGAGCGGCGCATGCCGGCTTTGTCCACACCCTGAAATCCGGAATGAAACGAATGTACTGGAAGATGCGCATCGATCTTTCCTCGCCGCTGGTGCCCTTAATGGGGCAGCACGACCCGCTGGACGGCCTGATCACCTACAGGCAGATTCGATCCACGGCATTCGAACTTTCCGGGCGCACGGCATCCGTCCTTGATTCGGAAATCGCGGACATGGAAGCCCTCTGCAAGGGACAGAACTGGGTGACTGCGGATCCTCTGGGAATCGGCGGCCTTCTGGGGGATGCATACCGACTCATGCAGCTGAACCTGAAGGACGGATTTGCACACACCGACCTGTTCCTATCTTTGCTGGAATCTGCATTGACTGGTTTGAATGCGATCGCGAGAGATCCATTGTGGAAGCTTCCGGACGATTACCGGCTTGCGTTCAGAGAATTGGGATTGGCAATCGGGCTGCATGCGGTGGACAGAATGAAGGATCGGATGTTAAAAAACCCCGACTCGTTTCCCGAAAATCACAGTGCCCATGTGTTGATCGGCCGTCTTGAACGCCATGTTCCCTTGAGTGAAACAGTCGAAAGATTCTGGCTCGAACCGCGCCGCGGAAAATCCCGCACCTGGACCGAGCATCGGGATATAAACAGCGTCATGCTGGCAACCAGCCTAGCCCCTGGCGGATACCTGGAATTATCGATCGCTGACAACAGGGGGAACGCCGGAACAAACCCATAAGCGGCGCCCTTCCACCGCCCGGCGGTCCCGGTGTTTCAGGTCGGACGCTTGCTGTCCTGGCTTGGATATCTTCGTGGTTCACCGTTCTTTTATTCTGGGTGGACATTGTGGACTTTGTGGACTTTGTGGTGAATCCCGCTCCCCGCGAGTTGTATGATTAAAATCAAAAATATTAATTAAAATAAAGACTTCATTCCTTTTTTCTTCGTGTCCTTCGTGGTGAAGCGGTGCTTGTTTTTCAACACCCTGTTAGAGACAGTTCAATTGGTTTTTATCTCTTTTTTAGAGATGATAATCCGATTGTGCTCTGGAGATCCATGGCGAAAAACCGATTGCCGCCCCACCCTTCAGGTGTAACGGTCAATAACCTTCCGAGCGGTTCATCCGCCCGGGCTGCCGCAAATCAAGCCGCGGCGGAAAGAAGTGCCTTCAGGCAGACCTTTCCCGGTTGCGCTTCCGAAATATGTTTACAGAAATCAGGCTTCAGTTTTAAAATAAGTCACAAGGCCGTTAAAGATAAAAAATCAAAAACACATCCGCTTTGACTCGTGCAAATAGCGGGTGATCCGCAGGGGCTTCTGTTGACACACAACAGGTCCTGCCATCTCGTTTTTAACAATCCTGCACCTCGCGACCATATAATGAAAGGAGACTGGCGATGCGTTTTCATGAGCGGGTTTTGACAATTCTGTGCGCTCTGGTCCTGTGTTCCGCCGGATGTACCCTGCCCAACAACCCTCAAGAGGCCGAAAATCAACCTGCGGTCCAGGTGCAGCTTCCCAGGGCTTCAGGGGATCATCAAGTGTTGAGCCTTCTGGAAGATCCCGAGCTCCAGAACATGGGTGAAAAGATCTTTTTTGACAACACCCTGTCCGACCCCCCGGGCGTGTCCTGCTCCACATGTCATGATGCCGTGGCGGGCTGGGGGGGACCTGACAGCGCTGTTAACCTGGCAGGCAATATCTATCCGGGCGCCGTACCCACCCGTTTCGGCAACCGCAAACCCAGCAGCGCGGCCTATGCCACCTACGCGCCGATTTTACACACCGAACTGGAAGAGGATGACGTGCTTTTTGTGGGCGGGAATTTCTGGGACGGCCGGGCCACGGGACAGATTCTGGGAAATCCGGCGGCGGATCAGGCCCAGCAGCCGTTCTTGAACCCGGTGGAGCACAACCTGAAAGATGCCGCACATGTCGTGGCGTGTGTCGAAAAAAGTGCTTACGCCGGAGAATTTGCAGAACTGTGCAAACGTTTGGGACTGGACAAGACCCTGGACGCACCAACTCAAATTCAACTCAAATTCGGCTATATCGGGCTTGCCCTGGCAGCCTTTGAACAATCCGGCAAGGTCAATGCATTTACGAGCAAATACGATGCCTATCTGCGCGGCAGGGCGAGTTTGACCGCTTCGGAGCAGAGAGGACTGGAACTTTTTGAAAACAAGGGCAAGTGCGCGGATTGTCATCCAAGCAGCCTTGGCCCCGATGGGGAGCTTCCGCTTTTTACGGACTTTACCTACGACAATCTGGGAATCCCCGCCAACCCGGACAATCCGTGGTATCGCATGCCTCCGGACATCAATCCGCTGGGCAGGAACTGGATCGATGAAGGGCTGGGCGGCTTTTTAAAAACCCAGCCGCAATATGCCGCGTATGTTAAAGACAACCTGGGCAAGCACCGCGTTCCGACTCTTCGCAACGTCGACAAACGACCGGATGCGCAATTCGAGAAGCGTTACGGTCACAATGGTTATTTTCCCGATCTGGCATCCATCACTCACTTCTACAACACCCGGGATGTCAAGCCTTTCATTAAGCATGTCGGGGGCCTGGATGCCCAGGGAAATTGGCCTCAGCCGGAAGTGGCGGATAACGTCAACACGGATGAAATGGGCGATTTAAAACTGACAGAGCAGGAAGAGAACGATATTTTAGCCTTTTTAAAAACCCTGAACGATGGTTTTGAGGCGAGGTGAAGCCGGGTTTTCGACATCGCTTTGTGCTCGTTTTAGGACGCCGTTCAATCGTTCGTTCGGGCAGCGACATGGGGGCACTCTCCTTTTCTGACTCCCGTCCGCGAGAGGGCCCCCGGTTTTTTTATTCCCGAGCGCATGTCGGCTCCTATGCCCAGTCACCTTGGGTCTCCCAAGTTCCCCGGCGCAGCTTTCCGCGCACGCCCTTCGCAATCACCCGGCGTACTTCGTGGTGAGTCACCTCTTTTTATTCATCGTGTCCTGAGCGGTTCACCATTCTTTTATTCATCGTGGACATTGTGGACATCGTGGACTTTGTGGACTTCGTGGACTTTGTGGACTTCGTGGTGAAGCACTTTTCTTCAATCTTCGTGTTCTCTGTGATCTTCGTGGTTTAAGCTCTTTATTCTTTGTGGACTTTGTGGTGAAGCACTTCTTGTTTTTCAGCGGTCTTAAACCGATGCGGCGGGTTTAGGGTCAGGACTTCGAAGCTCAATCCGGGGAGCTCGTTTTTGCCAGGTCCAGAACGGCCCGCACCTGTTTTTCCACCGGCTCAAAGGACCGGGCGTCCATTTTCTGATCGCACATGCGTTCGAGAGCCTCGAAGGCCGAGCGCAGGATCCGCTCGCCGCCGGCGCCCATCCGCACCCGGAACTGAAACAGGAAAAAGCTCAGCAGCAAAACGATGCCGAAGGTCAGAAACGCGTGAAGGAAAAAAGCGGATGACAGATAGTTGGCTGAAAAATATTCCCGGACCGTGATCCATCCGGCGTGGCAGAGAATCGCCAGAACCGGAAGGTTGAACAGGATCTGGGAGAATACCCCGCTCAATCTCACGGAAGCGCTTTCCACCGCATCTTCCAGGGCCTCCTTCCAGAGCTGGTCCATTTCCTCCTCAAAGGCGTTTTCCTCGGGCAGCACGTTGCCGGTTTCCGTGATTCGCGGGTCGAATCGCGCCGCGGTCAGGGCGTCGGCGATATCCGGCCATCTCCGGTTGACCGCCGTGCGATAGGCCCGGAACGCCAGATCGATTCTGCGGCCGCTTCGCATGCCTTCAAGGGCCCGGCTCGAATCCTTGTAATGCACGAACGAGGAGATCGCGCCCCAGGCCTGGCGCAGGGGATTTCCGAACCGGAGCATCGAGGCGATTCCCGTTCCGAAGAGCAGAATCCGGCTCCACACGGCGATCATCCACCCCACGGGACCCAGCCAGCGCTGGGAAAGCCGCTGGTATAGCATCAGGTTGACTGCCGGATGCCGGCCCCGGTCCCGCTGAATTTCCATCAGGGCCGCTCGAAGGGCTTCCTCCCGGACCTTTTGAATTTCCCCCCCGACCTTCTCCAGCAGAGGAAGATCCTTTTCAGCCTGGGCGCGCACGGCCTCGCAGACGCCGTCTCTGAGGCTGCGGGCGTTTTCAATCCGCCGGTCGACCACGAAACCGCCCTGATTGAACGCGCCGAATATCATGTTGTGAAGCTGATCGAATTCATCAAAATCGTGCCGGGGTCCCGCGTCCGGTTCCCAGGCCGGGTCCTTGAGGCGGCTTCGTGCGCTGGTGCAGAGAATCCGGCTGACCGGCTTTTCCCAGGCATGGTGAATGAAGTCTGAAAATTCGGGAAGAATCCGCCCTTTGAGCTCGGTTTCGTCCAGACGGTCGCATTTGTTGATCACAACGATCAGGGACTCGCCGCTGAACTGTTGAACAAAGGGCTGAAAAAAATCCACCGTATCCCTTCTTCGGGGATTTTCCGCGTTGAACACGCAGATCAGAATATCGGAAAGCTCGATGGCTTTGGAGACCAGGGCGACATGATCTTTTTCATGAATGCTGTCGATGTCCGGCGTGTCCACCAGAATGACGCCGGACAGGGCCGCGGCGGCCGGGCTCGTGCGGATCCGGACGGAACCGGCCTCCGGAAAACCCGAAATGAAGTCCGCGTCCGAACGGTCTTTGCAGAAAACGATCAGCGATTCGGTGGTGGGACGATGAACTCCGGTTTCGGACAAATCGTCCACTCCGGCCAGGGCGTTGAGCAGGGTGGATTTTCCCGACCCGCAGGCCCCGATGATGGATACGGTCAGCTTGCGGTCAAAACGCCGGGCCGTCTGATCGATCCGGTCCACGCTTCGAAGGCACTGGGTTTTCAAAGCCGCCGAAGGCCGCCAGAGGCCGGCGGATTCGAGGGATCGGCAGAGCGCCTGAAGGTCGTTTCTGAATCCTTCGATGACGCCGGCCGCCTGTATCTGAATGAGGTTCTGCGGGTCAGTCATGTTCAAGCACGCCTCTGCATTGTTCGATTCGGCGGTCCATGTCATGAATTCGAGTTCCGGCCGTTTCCAGAGTGCGCCGGGCCGCGGACAGCACCGGACCGGTGATCTGCTGTTCAAAAAGATCGTGAACGACCTGGAGCTTGCTGGAAAGCCAGCTTCGGGCCACGGGGCCGAGAATCTCCTCGAGCTGCCTGACATCCGCCTGTTTCAGGCCGCTGGTCGCCGGAATGGCGATCAGGGCATACAGATCCTGAAGCCCGAAAAGCCCGGCGAGCTTCACCTTGATGCCGGCCGCGCCCACCGGGTCTCCGGTGGAAAGCACATAGGTGACGGCCGCCGTGGCGGGAAGCACATTGAGCAGGGCCGAAAAGGTCTGCCGGATCCTGGCGCCATAGCTCATTTTGCTGCGAAAGGAATGCGCCATTTCCAGAAGCTCCTGGTCGATCCGGTCCGAGATGGCCGCAATCCGCTCCTTTTCGGCGACAATGGCCGACAGCGCCGATTGAAATCCCCTTTTGCGGATATGTTCCTGCTCGGAAAAAAGCGCCGGATGCGCGTCCACGGCGATGCTCGACACCCCGTTTCCGCGCGCGGCCTCGGCCTTGAACATCCCCTCTCCACCGGAAGCGCGCATGGCCTGAATCTGATTCACGAGCGCGTTCAGGGCCGCATCCCGGTCCGGGCCGGATAAGACGATTTCCGATCCCACGGTCCACTGGTAGAGCCGGTTGGCGGCGGCGATCAACTCGTCTTCGAGATTCTGCATGAAATCCGGGGCCGCATCGGGCCTGTCCGCGGATCTGGAACCGAAGATCCTGCGAAAGCCCGAGACCGTGGCCTTGAACGGCCATTCCACGACGTTTCCGGTCTTGCGCATCGCCCGAATGTGGGCCGGTTCGGTATCCTGCCACAGCCGGACAAATCGCTTGAAAATGCGGTCCATGGGAAAATGCCGGAGCGCGTCGCGCACGCACCGTTCCTGAACCATCAACAGGGCTTTAGTGTAAAGGTCCAGGTGGTTCAGAGAGATTTTTCCCTGTTCGGATATCTCCCCGGCCTGCCGCAGAACGTCCCGCAGCATCGAAGAGGCCAGTTCCAGCCGCAGGCGGTTTCGGTCCAGGCCTCGAAGGGCGGCGTCAAAATCCGGATCATGTTCCCGCACCGGCCTGAGGGTCATGGGACGAAGACCCTCGGCCACGGCGTTGTCCTCGTCGGTCCGGTACATTCCCAGAACGCACTGCCCGGCCATGTCGCCGTAAATGTTTCGCGCCACGGTCATCGCGTGGTTCAGGGCGTCGGATCCCGGCATGGACGAACCGGTCCGGTACACGAGGAAGCATTTTCGATTGCCCACCTCGGTGAGAATGGATGCGATGAAATCGGTGTTGTCCCGGTTGCTGTAGTTGGCGTTGGTAAAAATGTAGATGAGAATGTCGGACACTTCCATGACCCGGCGGGCCGCTTCCCGGTTCGCGTATTCCCCTCTCGCGCCGGTGTCGAAATCAGGGGCGTCGAGAATCACCCATCCGTCCGGGGCCTTGCTGCTGAAAGCATACAAAGGGTTTCCCGGAGTTTCGAGCTGGGCGGCATCTCTCAGGGGCTCTGGCCCCGCGCCGAAGAGATCGAAAAAGCCCTGAAAAAAAACGGCGGACATCAGGTCCTGCTGACAGGACATCAATGCCCGCCGGTTGATGCCGGCAAACCCGCCGGTCGGCGAGAGTTTTTCTCCGACCAGCGCGTTGAAAAGCGTGGACTTTCCCGAAGAACCGCCGCCGCATACGGTCGCAATCATGGGAAAATCCGCCGAAAACCGGGACAGCAGCCTGGCCTGAATGACGTGAATCCACGGATCCAGGTCCGCTCCCAGGCAAAGGGCGTCGTTGAGCGCGGGCCCGTCGAGCCGAAGGCCTTCCAGTGCCTGATTGAGGGCGGATTTTGAGTCCATGGATCTGTTTCCCGAAAGCGGATTCCGATTAGCAGGCTGTTGAAAAACTGCGCCTGAGGCCGCCATTCAGCGTTGCACGGCTCTCGCCAATGCTCACATATGCTTGAATATGCTGCGCTTGTCGTATCGCCGCGCGCCTTGCCTGACGGCCTGATTCTTGTTTTTCAACACCCTGTTAGAACACCAGTTCAAATAAAATAGCCCTTTATCATCCGGCCCGCAAGGGCTTTTCCTGAAAATCCGCCGTTGATCCAGTTCCAGGACGCTTGGCTCAGTTCCGCGTCAGCGTGATCCGGAAGCCCTCCGCTCCCGCATCCTCGATGCTGGCGGACCAGTTCTTGCCCTGGGCGGAACGAACCACATTTTCCCTGGAAGCGTCCGCATCCACCAGAACAACGATCGGCCCGGCAGCGCCTTTTTTGATTTCATTCAGGGTCATCAGCACCGGCTGAGGACATGAAAGCCCTCGCGCATCAATGATATTCGACATGGTTCCCCCTTATCTCGTCTGATTTCTCATGGTAAAACCGATAAACACGCACACGACCAGTCCGATCAGAAGCGCGGCCGCTCCATGAGGGCCGATGCCGGCGGGAGAGCTGGCCAGACCGAAATTATGCGAGATGCCGGCGCCCGCGATCATGCCCAGAACAAAGACCGCCGCATCTCCGTCCCCCTCGCCGGCCAGAAAAAGCTGACGACCCGGACAGCCTCCGGCCAGCGCAAAGGCCAGGCCCGCCAGAACCATACCGCCGAAGTTCCAGACGCCCATGGTATGCGCCACGGGCTGGCCGGCAAATCCCGGATGAAACTGGCCGAGAATGAAATTGGTCGCAAATGCGGCGACCAGAAGCCCCAGGACGCCGGAGAAAAGATGCATCTGCCTGAAAAGAATCAGATCCCGCAGGGCGCCCATGGTGCAGAACCGGCTCCGCTGGGCCAGGAATCCGATGAGAAGCCCGATGCCGAGCGACACGGCCAGGGACGCATGCTGGGACCCGGGTCCCTTGACGCTGTAAAACAGAACCCCGCTTTTGGGCTCGCCCTGAATCTGGGGAAAGGCCAGCATCAGAGCCAGAAAACCCAGACACATCAGGGGCATCATCCACCCGGCGGCGGCGTGGGTGGCTTGAGAGCGGCCCAGGTTGTAACCCTGTTTGAGAAAAAGAGTTCCAACCCACACGCCCACAGCCAGACCGGCCAGACCGAAAATCGCGTTGCCGTCCCCGCCCGCCAGACGAAGCAGGGCCCTCCAGGGGCATCCCAGAAAAATCAGGGCCCCGATCATGGCAAAGACGCCCAGAATGAAGCGGACGATCGTCGCGGATCCTCCTCTGGGCTTAAATTCCTTGAAAATGTAGGCCGCAACCAGTGAGCCCAGTACAAATCCGATAATCTCAGGCCGCATGTACTGAACCACCTCAGCCCGGTGCAGGCCCAGCGCGCCGGCGATATCGCGCTCAAAACAGGCGACGCAGACTCCCATGTTCGGCGGATTGCCGAGTTTCTGAAGCAGGGCCGCGAGAATTCCGATGATAACCCCGATGCCGACGATTCCCCATTGACTCGCAAAAAGGTTTTTTAACTTCATGGCCTCCTCCATTGTTCCGATGGAATTGTGAAATCTCGCACTCGATTTTCCGGTGCCCGGAACCCGTTGCATTCATGCCGGTTGGACGACCGGTTTATAGTGGATCAAAGGCCAATCCGTATAGTAATTTCATCAATGATACAAATACATATTTCCGATTAAATCTTATGGGTATATTGAGGAATTCTATGTCTGCTGATCAAGGACCTGAAGCCCGGACAGGGGTTTGATATCGACAATGGGGGTGCCGTCGCGCATGTCCAGTCCCCTGACGCGAATCCGGCAGCCGTCAACGGCCAGAACCTGAACAACACTCATGCCCAGGGGGTTGGGCCGGACCGGAGAGCAGGTGCTGAACACGCCGCGGGGGGCATTCCGGTGGGGCGGTTTCTGAATGAGAATGTCTTTCGTGAAGGGGGGGCTCTGGTGAAAAATAAAAAACACCAGAATCCGCTCTTCCGGAACGATGTCTTTCAGGCCCGGAGCATAGGCCGGATCGATTTCAAGCCAGCCCTCGACATCCGATACGCTCCAGTGCCGGGGAAGGGTCCGGCTTTCCGTACGGACCACGCCGATGGGATGAAATTCGATCTTCATCACGCCCTCATATTTTTTCCAGTCTGGCGACCGCTTCGATGTGAAAGGTATGGGGAAACATGTCCACCGGCTGAACCTCGAGAATTTTGTACTGTTCCCTGAGCTCCGCCAGATCCCGGGCCAGGGTGGCCGGGTTGCAGGAAACATATACGATTTTTTCTGGTCCCATGGCAAGCACCTGTCGGACCACATCCTTGTGCATGCCCACCCGGGGCGGATCGATGATCATCACCTCGGGCCGCTCATCGATGCGGGGAAGACAGTCCTTCATGTCTCCCAGAACAAAGGTGCAGTTTGAAATCCGGTTTCGCTCGCAGTTCCTGACAGCGTCCGCCACCGCGCTGGGCGACATTTCGATGCCGATAACACGTGCGGCCCGGTCCGACAGGCAGATGGCGATGCTTCCGGTTCCGCAGTAAAGATCCAGCACGGTTTCCGTTCCGCGAAGGTCGGCGTATTGCCGGATTGTCTCATAGAGCCGGCCGGCCCCGCGGGTGTTGGTCTGAAAAAAAGAGTTGGCCGATATCTCGAATTCATACGGACCGATGGCATCCACGATGGTCGGGCTTCCCGCCAGACAATGCTCGGATTCACCAAAGGCGACGGCCGCCTTGCTGGCCGTAACATTGTTGACCACAGAAACCACCTGATCATGGCTGGAAAAAAGCCGGTCGGCCAGGGGCTGAAGCATTGCGGAATCCGGTGCGGACGTCACGATATTGACCATCCACTGATCCCGGGCCACGGAATGCCGGAGCATGAGAAACCGCCAGAAGCCGGCATGAGACCGGAGCCCGTAGACCGGAGCGCCGGATGATTTCATGTATTCGCGCACCTCCGACAGCAGGCGGTTGCCGAACTCAGGCTGCAGCAGGCAGGCCTGCGTGTCCAGGACCCGGTCAAAGGTTCCGGGCACATGAAGGCCCAGGGCAAAATTTATGTCCAGGCCTTCCTGTCCCATCTCGCAGGGAAGGCGCCAGCGGCGGTCCGAGCAGGAAAATTCCATCTTGTTGCGGTATTCAAAGATCCGTTCGGAACCCAGGGCGGGATGCACGACCGCATCCGAAACCAGCCCGATATGGGCCAGGCACTCGGCCACGTGGCGGCGCTTGAATTCAAGCTGCCTGTCGTACCCGAGAAACTGAAGCTTGCATCCTCCGCAGAAACCGCTGTACGGACAGGGCGGCGTGATCCGGTCGGCCGACGGCGACAAGAGGGTTTCCACCCGGGCCTCGGCATACTGCTTTTTTTTCCGGACGATTCTGGCCAGAACCCGGTCTCCGGCAATGGCCTGGTCCACAAACACGGCCATTCCGTCGATCCTGGCCAGCCCTCTTCCGCCAAAGGCGATGTCCAGAATATCCAGTTCAACCAGCTGCCCTTTTTTCACCTGCATAAAAAATCCTGAATCCTTTTATGATCCCGCCGCATGTTGGATTCGATCAAGGCCCACCGATCTTCGAATCCGTAAAGTGACAAAAAACGGATATGTCTGTATAATGACAAAAAGCACTCAAAGCAAGGAAACCTTGAAATGCCGCAGACATTTGCCATTGAAAAAACCACATTCCTGTCAGACGGCTTCCGTCTCACCGGGGTGCTGCACCTTCCCGGAGTCCCTCACCCCCCGCTGGTTGTCGGCGCCCACGGACTGATGAGCAGCGGCGAATCTCCCAAGCAGATCGCCCTGGCCCGCCGGTGCAACGAGCTTGGCGTGGCGTTTTTCCGATTCAACCACAGGGGGTGCCTGGACAGCCAGGGGTATTTCCGAAAAGACACCACCTTTGAGTCCCGCTGTCGGGATTTGGAATGCGCCGTTGAAGCGGTTCGGGCCGGAGCCGGTCTTACGGGCCGTCTGGGACTTTTCGGAAGCAGCCTGGGAGGAGCGGTCTGCCTGCATGCGGCCGCAACGCTTCCGGTCCATGCTCTGGTAATCGCGGCCGCTCCGATCCGAAACCGGGCCATTGCCGACGATGCCGCCGGCCGCAACAACCTGGAGGTTGACCCGGAATTTTATCGGAAAAACATCCGCTTCGACCTTTCCGAAAAGCTTGCCGCCGTATCCCGGATCCTGATATTTCACGGGGATCAGGACGCCATCGTACCCGTATCCAGCGGCCGGGAGATCTTCGGCAAAGTCGGCGAGCCGAAAAAACTCATTCTTCAGGCCCAGGGCGACCACCTGATGAGCGATCCGGACCACCAGAAGCAGTTCATACACGAAGCCGGCCGATGGTTTGAAAGATTTTTAATCCCGGGCCATGAAGCAGTTCGGGGTTGAATCAGAACGTCAGTCGATCGGTCTTTTCCTTGTATTTAAAAGCGATCTTCTCAACTGATCCAGTGCCTTCATGGCAAAAACCTGTTTGTTGCGGGACCGGTCGGCAAAGTCCAGGCAATAGCGCCATGCCACAACCTCCTCCGGGCCGGCAAACCCGATGCACACCGTTCCAACGGGTTTTTCAGGGCCGCCCCCGTCCGGACCGGCAATGCCGGTTGTGGAAACCGCATAGACAGCGCCCGAGATGCGGCGCGCTCCCTGGGCCATTTCCATGGCAGTCTGTTCTGAAACCGCGCCGAATCGATCCAGGGTCTCCCTGGATACGCCCAGAACCTTTATCTTGGCGGCATTGCTGTAGGTCACGCCGGAAAACAGAAAATAGTCCGAGCTCCCGGCAACCTGGGTCAGCAGGTGGGATATGAGCCCTCCGGTGCAGCTTTCGGATACGGAGAGCGTCGCGTTTTGGGCCCTTAAAAGATTTCCGACAACCGTCTCCATGGAAGATCCGTTCCCGGAAAACACGTAATCCCCGATGATCGAACAGACCCGATCCGCGGCTTCATCGAGGTTTTTCTCAAGTTCAGCCCTATCCTGGGCCCGGCCGTAGAGCTTGACCTGAACCTCGGGGAACACGGACCGCAGCCCGAGCCGGACCCCCTGAAACTCTTTTTCCGGAACAGCCAGCCGCTCGCCGATGACCGGTTCCGGCAACCCGAAAACGCAAAGGGTTCTGACGGCAAACACCTGCCGGTCGTCCTTTCGAAGCCGGGCGATCCGAGGCAGCACCGCATCGTGCATCATCCGGACCATCTCGGAGGGAACCCCGGGAAGAAAGAAGAAACAGCATCTCTGAAACCGGAGCATGAAGCCCGGCGCAGTCCCGGTCGGGTTGTACAGCATTTCGGCGCCCTCCGGCAGCCAGGCCTGTTTTTCGTTGGATGGAGACATCTTCCGGTTGCGGCGGCTGAAAAATTCCGTTACATTCTCCATAGCCTTCGAATCCAGTCGCAGATTTACCCCGAAAGCCCGGGCCGCGGCGTCAGCAGTCAGATCGTCCCCGGTCGGCCCCAGGCCTCCGGTAACCACGGCAAAATCCGCTCCCGGCGCGATCATCCGCAGGCTGTCCGAAATTTTTTCAACGTCATCGCCCACGCACAGATGCCGGGCCACCTCGATTCCCCGTGCTTCGAGGCATTGCGCGATATAAGCCGCATTGGTGTCAATTACGGCTCCTGAACGGACCTCCTCGCCTGTAGACAGTATTTCAGCGATCATCTTTTCTCCCTGCTTGCGGAACCTTGTTGATCCGATGTTTTAGTGGGCTGCCGAAAAACGATTGCGCCCGGCCATTTTATTTACCAGGAAGGGCTCGAAGAGCATGAAGGGTTTAGGGAGCAAAAGATTTTTACCACGAAGGACACGAAGAGCACGAAGGTTTAGCGGAATGAAGGTCTTGATTTTTGTGTTTTGTCTGATTGGATTCATATCCGCAGCGGTTCTGCTTCAAACTTTGTGGACATTGTGGTTCACAATTTTTTTTCTTCGTGTCCTTCGTGCCCTTCGTGGTTCAACATTCTTTTGTCTCCGTGGACATTGTGGACATTGTGGACATTGTGGACTTCTTGGTTCATTTTTCTTTTAAACTTCGTGCCCTTTGCGCTCTTCGTGTTTCACAATCTTTTTTTCTTCGTGTCCTTCGTGCCCTTCGTGGTTTAAGCTCTTTTTTCTCCGTGGACTTTGTGGACGTTGTGGTGAAGCAGCCCTTTTGATTCTTCGCGCCCTTGTGGTTCACAATCCTTTTTTTCGTGTCCTTCGCGCCCTTCATGGTTCAAGCTCTTTTTTCTTCGTGTCCTTCGTGAACTTCATGGTCCTGGTTTTTCAGCAGCCTGTATTGTCATTTGTCATGATTCAAGCCTGAAACAAAATACGCCTTTCCAAAATCGATGTCACCTGAAATGTCTGATTCCGGAACTCGTTTATCCGGCTTCGACATTCTGTTGACTTGGCTTTGATCATTGAATTTGCTATGATTTTCCTGGCTTTGTAAAAAGTCCGGTTTTCGGGTTGCGCGCATTCCTTCACAACGATAATTCTTTTTTGCGACCGGCATTTTTCAGTCGCCATGAGTGAGTCCCTCACAGAAAGGGGGATCTGGGTTATGAAGCTTCTGGTATGCATCAACGGCCAACCGGGCGGACTCGAGGCGGCTCGAACCGCCGGAAAACTTTTGCGGTTTCAAGCCGGCCAGGTCTGTTTTCTCTATGTCCGGCGATCCGGACACCGAAGCCGGGGCCTCAACTACGCGAAAAGGATGTCGCAGGTGATCGCCTCGATTGAGGCACCCTCTTCGGAATTCCATTACCTTGCCGAAGCCCGTAAGGCTTTTTCGGAAGCGGGCGGCCCCCTGCCGGAAGCCGCGGCGCCGTCAAGCCGCCGTGAGGCTCTGGTCCAGGTCGGCAGCGGCATATTTGAAAGGGCAATAGTGGACATCTCCGCATCGGATGTCATGACCTTTCGAGTTCGAGAGGGATTTCCGCACGAAGAAATTCTCAAGGAAGCCGACCGCCAGGGCTATGATCTGATCCTTCTGGGCGGACGCCGTTCCGAGTCCTGCAACTGGTATGATTCGGAAAATATTCCGCTGAGCGTTCTGAAAAAAAGTCCGTGCGCGGTTCTGGCGGTCCAGAAGCCGATTCCGGATCAGGGCGCTTTTCTCATCATTCCCGGAACCCGCGAGCTTTCCGCCGTTCACCGGCAGATGATATCGGACCTTGCCCTGGCGTTTAACAGCGGCCTTCACGTTTTAAGCACATCCGCGGATCAGCATGAGGGCATTCCAATCCCTTCCGGCTTCAACCCGAAGATTGCCGCCGCCCGGAAGGTTGCGGACACGGATCCGCTTCGATTCGTCTCCGAGCATAAAGACGCATATGGTCTTTTCATCTGTCCTTCGAAGCGATCCGTCTTTTTTTCAAGCGTCAGCCGGCATGCGGAAAAGATTTTCTGCCTCGGGCTCAATACCTTGACGCTCCCATAAACCTTGCTTTGCCGGCATTGAAACCCATCGGAATATGAAGGAAATTTTTTTAATTGAGCCCTACCAAAAATTTGACGCACTCTCGAATTTCTGTTAATGTCCTGCAATTCACCCTATGGTCTCTATGCAAACGATCAGCCAGAAAAGGAGACAAGCACAATGCCCGAACAGATAGAACACATTGCCCTGCGCATACGGGATCTGCGCGAAATATCCGGATATTCCATTGAAACCCTGGCCAAGGAGTTTGGCATTTCGGTGGAAACCTACCAGGCCTATGAAAGCGGAAAGACGGATATCCCCGTCGGCTTTCTGCACAAGGCGGCCGCCCGCTTCGGCGTCGACCTGACCACCCTGCTCACCGGGCAGGATCCCCGACTGCATATCTATTCCCTGGTTCGCAAAGGACAGGGGCTGAGCGTGGAGCGCCGGAAGCAGTACAAGTACCAGAATCTGGCGTACAATTTCATTCACAAGAAGGCCGAGCCGTTCCTTGTGACCGTGGCGCCGGAACCTGCAAACACGCCCTTTCATTTCAACAGTCATCCGGGTCAGGAATTCAACTACGTTCTGAAAGGCAGACTCAAGGTGATCGTCGGGGACAGCGAATTGATCCTGGAACAGGGCGATGCGTTGTTTTTCGACTCCAACTACCCGCACGCCATGAAGGCGCTGGACAATGCAACGGCCGAATTTCTAGCGATAATTTTATAAGCAGGATAAAGAGGATGACATGCTGGAAAAATATCTTCCCCGATTGACTTTCGATTCATACGAAGACTTCTACCAAAATTTCAAAATCAATGTCCCTGAAAATTTCAATTTCGCCTTTGACGTGGTGGATGCAACCGCTGAAACCCGGCCTGACAAGCCGGCCATGGTCTGGTGCGACGATCAGGGCCATGAAGCCCGGTTTTCCTTTCAGCAGATGCGGGAGTACAGCAACAAAGCGGCCAATGTCTTTCGATCTCTGGGCATACGGAAGGGCGATGCGGTCATGCTGATCCTCAAGCGCAGATATGAATTCTGGTTCTGTCTGCTCGGTCTGCACAAGATCGGCGCCATAGCCATTCCCGCCACCCATCTGCTGACCAGCAAGGATATCGCCTACCGCAACAACTCGGCGGACATCAAGATGATCGTCACGGTCAATGAAGAGGGCATCTGTCATGAGCTTGAAAACGCCGTTGAAAAATCCCCCTCCCTGAAGCTGAAAGCGGTCGTAGGCGGTCGCCGGCCCGGATGGATCGACATGGATGCCGCGCTGGCCGAGGCATCCGATGCGTTTCAGCGTCCCACGGGGGATCAGGCCGTCTGCAACGACGACATTCTGCTGCTGTATTTCACCTCCGGAACCACCGGAATGCCGAAAATGGTGCAGCTCAATCAAACCTATCCTCTGGGCCATATTCTGACGGCAAAATACTGGCAGAACGTGTCGGACAACGGGCTGCATCTGACCGTGGCCGATACGGGATGGGCCAAGGCCGCATGGGGAAAGATATACGGCCAGTGGCTTTCCGGCAGCGCGGTTTTTGTCTACGATTACGACAAATTCGTCCCCAGGGCGCTGCTCGAGGTCATCGACCGTTACGGAATCACCACGTTCTGCGCGCCGCCGACCATCTACCGCTTTTTCATCAAGGAAGACCTGTCTCAGTTTCGTTTCGAGAAACTCCGGTACTGCGTCATCGCAGGAGAGCCGCTTAACCCCGAGGTCTACTATCAGTGGCTGAAGGCCACGAGAATCAAGCTGATGGAAGGATACGGCCAGACCGAGATGACCGTGGCGATCGGCAATTATCCCTGGACCGACCCCAAACCCGGCTCCATGGGGAAACCATCTCCCGGATACGACATCGATATCTTTAATGAGGACGGCAATCCCTGTGCCGTGGGCGAAGAAGGCCAGATCATCATTCGAACGGGCCAGAATGCGCCGATCGGCATGTTTGACGGGTATTACCGGGATGAAAAGCTCACCCGGAAGGCCTGGCGCAACGGCATCTATTATACCGGCGACACGGCGTGGCGGGACGAAAACGGCTATTTGTGGTTTGTCGGCCGGGCCGACGATGTGATCAAAAGCTCAGGATACCGGATCGGTCCCTTTGAGGTGGAAAGCGCGCTGCTGGAACATCCGGCGGTCCTGGAATGCGCCATCACCGGCGTTCCGGATCCGGTAAGAGGTCAGGTCGTCAAGGCCACCGTGGTCCTTGCCAAGGATTACACGCCCGGAGACAACCTGGTCAAAGAGCTTCAGGAGCATGTCAAAAAGGTAACGGCGCCGTACAAATACCCCAGAATCATTGACTTTGTCATAGAACTGCCCAAAACCATCAGCGGCAAGATACGCCGTGTGGAAATCCGCGGAAAAGACGAGGAATCCACGGAATAAACCGTTTACGGAATCCGGAAACCGCCGGGAAGCGGAGCTGTCCGCTTCCCGGTATTTTTTTCAATATGCCCGATATTCTGCTGATCCAGCCGCCTGTTCAGGACTTTTACCTTACCGCCAAGAGGACTTTTCCCTACGGTCTGGCCTGCATGGCGGCGTCGCTGCGTCAGGCCGGATTTTCCGTTGAAATACTCGACGCCATGGCCGTCAGCCGGTCCAGAATCATTCCCTGGCCCTCCGAAATGGAATATCTCAGAACATTCTATGGACCGGCGGATGCATCGGCGTTTTGCCTGTTCAACTGCTTCCGGCATTATGGATACAGTTTTGAACACATTGGAAAGGTTGCCGGAGCATCCGGAGCGTTCCTGGTGGGAATCTCCTCTCTTTTTACCGCCTACAGCGGGCAGGCCCTGGAAACGGCCCGAATCGTCAAAGCCTTTCATCCGGCCTGCAAGGTGGTGCTTGGAGGGCACCATCCCACGGCCCTTCCCCGCGAAGCGCTCAGCGACCCGGCCGTGGATTTCATCATTCGCGGCGAAGGTGAAATTTCCATGCCGCTTCTGGCCCGGGCCCTTGAATCGGGCCAGCCGGTGGATCGGATTCCCGGCATCGGCCACCGCGCCTCAGACGGGTCATTTCGAATATCGCAGCCGACGTTTGTCGCCGACCTGGAAACGATTCCCGCACCGGCCCTGGATCTGGTCAACCGGAAATTCTACCGCCGGAAAGACTTTGCCGCCGTGGTGGTGGCCAGCCGGGGATGCCCGATGCATTGCAGCTATTGTTCCATGGGCGCGAACTCACCCTTGCCGTATCGAAAAAGAAGCGCCCATTCGGTGCTGAAGGAGATCGAAAACGCCGTGCAGCGCTTCGGCGCAAGGTTCATCGAGTTTGAAGATGAAAATCTCTCCCTGGACCGGAAGGAATTTCTATCACTTCTAAAGTCTGTTCAAACGCGTTTCGAGCATCTGAATCCGGAGCTTCGCGCCATGAACGGACTGTTTCCGCCCTCGCTGGACGAGGAAACGGTCTGCGCGATGAAGCAGGCCGGATTCAGGGCGCTGAATCTTTCCCTGGGAACCCGTGATCCGGATCAGCTCAAACGATTCAACCGGACGGATGTCCGGAATTCCTTTGAAAACGCGCTGAACCTGGCTGAAAAATACGCCCTTGAAGCCGTCGGCTATATCATTGTCGGCGCACCCGGCCAGCAGGCGGAAACCTCGATTGCGGACCTTCTGTATCTTGCCGGCAAACGGGTTCTGGCCGGCGTTTCCGTATTTTATCCGGCGCCGGGAAGCGCGGATTTCGAATACCTGAGTCGGTCAAACGCACTGCCGGCATCCTTTTCTCTGATGCGATCGAGCGCACTTCCCGCGAATGACCCCACCCGCAGAACCGAGGCAATCACCCTGCTCAGGCTGGGCCGGATTCTGAATTTTATCAAAAAACTGATCGATGCCGGTGAAATGATTCCCGAGCCTTCGAAGCAGTCATCGAATGTTTCGGAAAAATTTTCCGATCCGGACAAAACGCTTTTAAGCTGGTTTCTGAATGACGGCCGTATCCGCGGCATGGCGCCGGACGGAAGCATATTTGCGCATGCCGTCTGTCATCGGCTGACGCGTATGTTTATCAACGGACTGATGTCGCAGGAAGTCCGGGGATGCCGATCCGCGGATTTCCGACGCATCGGCCGGAAAAAACAGGCCTGATTTCAAAAACAGCATCATCTTCTCACATTAGGGCTTTTATTTTTTTTGTTTTTTGATTAATACCACGACGGATATCCAACAGCGGAAAAACCGCTGGCCGTATCCGTCAAAACCGGCCTTGAGTCTTTCGAGCATGGATGATGATTCGGGCTGACGCGGCCATGAGCCGGTATAAATGCCGCATATAATGCTTCAGGCGGCAGGATCGCTTGATTCGACGGGAGAAACGTATGGGAGGATTCTTTGGAGTCGCCTCGAAAAATGACTGCGTAAACGATCTGTTTTACGGAACGGATTACCATTCCCACCTGGGAACCCGGCGCGGCGGGCTTGCCGTCAGCAACGCCCACGGATATCAGAGATCCATTCACAATATCGAAAATGATTATTTCCGTTCCAAATTCGAGCCGGATCTGCCCGATCTTCAGGGAAACTGCGGCATCGGAATCATCAGCGATCACGACGCCCAACCCCTGATCATCGGATCGCATCTGGGCACCTTCGCCATCGTGACGGTCGGCAAGATTCAGAACATCGAAGTCCTTGCGCAAAAGGCGTCCGGCCGGAAACTGCACTTCTCGGAAATGAGCGGGGGAGAAATCAACCCCACGGAACTGGTCGCCATGCTGATCACCGAGGAGGATTCTTTCGAGGCCGGCATTCAAAACGCCCAGCAGGTTATTCAAGGTTCCTGCTCCATGCTGGTTCTGACCCCGAAGGGCATTTACGCGGCCCGCGACAGGCTGGGCCGGACCCCGGTGATTATCGGAAAAAAACAGGACGCTTATGCCGCATCTTCCGAAACCTGCGCCTTTGCCAACCTGGATTATGAAATCGCTCATTTCCTGGGACCTGGAGAAATCGTATTGATTTCAGCAGAAGGATACGAGCAGCGCAAAGCCCCGGGCAATGTCATGCAGGTCTGCAGTTTTCTATGGGTCTACTATGGATACCCGGCTTCAAGCTACGAAGGAATCAACGTCGAATCCGTCCGCTACCGGTGCGGCGCCGCTCTGGCCCGGAACGATGCGGTGGCCATCGACTGCGTCGCCGGCATTCCGGATTCCGGAACAGGCCACGCCATCGGATATGCCAATGAAAGGGGAATCCCCTACATCCGTCCCTTTGTAAAATACACCCCGACATGGCCGCGGAGCTTCATGCCCCAGAATCAGACCCGCAGGGATCTGGTCGCCAGAATGAAGCTGATTCCCATTCAATCCCTGATTGAAGGGAAAAGAATTCTTTTCTGCGAGGATTCCATCGTTCGGGGCACCCAGTTGAAAGACAAGGTTCAAACGCTTTATGTTGCGGGGGCAAAAGAGGTTCACATGCGCCCGGCCTGCCCGACCCTGATTTACCCGTGTGAATTTCTGAATTTTTCCGCATCGCGCTCCACCATGGATCTGATCGGCCGCCAGGCTGTCCGGGAACTGGAAGGCAGCGAGGATGCGCATCTGGATCAATACGCCGTGGCCGGAACCGACCGGCACACCGCCATGGTGAAAGCCATCGAAAAAAACCTGGGTTTGAGTTCCCTGAAATACCAGCGTCTTGAAGACCTGATTGAAGCCATCGGACTGCCGAAGCACAGGCTGTGCACCCACTGCTGGGACGGTTCGAGCTTTTTTTAAATATGACGGCAATTCTGACTTTTTACGCGACCTTCAAAATTCGAGGCTGAAACATCTCCAAAGGCAATGTTTGACGATGCGTTATCCGAGTTTTACGTTCACCCTGCCCGACTGGCTCATGAATTATTCGCCGCACGAAACATCGTTCCCCGAAATTGAATCCCGCATGCGCCTTGTTATCGAACTTTCACGGCTGAACGTCGTTCACGAAACCGGCGGACCATTCGGCGCGGCCATTTTCGACATGAACAGCCATCGACTGCTTGCACCGGGCGTCAACATCGTCGTACCCGCAAGGTGCAGCATCCTTCATGCTGAAATCGTCGCCATCATGACGGCCCAGCGCATGGTCGGCCATTTCACTCTCGGTTCCGATCCCGCGGTCGATTATGAAATGGTTGTCAGCACAGAACCGTGCGCCATGTGCTTCGGCGCCATTCCTTGGTCCGGAATTCGCAGGCTGACCTGCGGCGCCAGACGTGAAGATGCCGAGCGCATCGGTTTTGACGAAGGGCCCAAGCCCGTCAACTGGGTGGAATCGCTCGAAAGCCGGGGAATTTCCGTAGTGAGGGACGTCTGCCGGGAACAGGCGGCCGCGGTTCTGCAAATCTATCATGAAAGCGACGGCATCATTTACAACACCCAGCAATCATACAATTGATTTTATTATCAAATTTTAATATTGCATTTTTTAAAAAAAGAAAGTAAGGTCAGCACGATTTATAAACGGTAAGGCTCGTTTCATGGTATGTTTTTTGCTTTAATTTGAAGCCGAATGGGCTCAAACATCAATACCGATAGACCGGGAGACCCGATATCATCGAAATGACCCGAAGAAATGCTTTAAAAGCCTTATTCGGCGGAATCGCCTCACTGTACCTTCCCTTCTGGATGCAGTCCGCGGATGCGTCAGCCCGCCTGCCCCGATGCAGCGGAAAGCTCTCCCTCTACAATCTGCACACCCAGGAAGAATTATCCATAGCCTATCTCAATTCACATGGTAAGTTGAATCCCAAGGCCTTGAAACGGCTCGATCATTTCTTTCGCTGCCATCACAGCGACAAGGTACGCCATATAGACCCCAGGCTGTACATGCTTCTGGATTCCGTTCAGACCCGTCTCGGAGTCCATGATCGAACCATTCAACTGGTTTCCGGTTACCGGTCTCCGGAATACAACCGCATGCTGCGGTCCAGGAGTTCCAGGGTCGCAAAACAAAGCTACCATACAAGGGGCATGGCGGCGGACATTCAAATCGAAGGCGTGCGCCTGTCCGACATTAAAAGAACCGCTATGAAAATAGACGCCGGCGGGGTCGGCGTCTATTCCGAATTCATTCATCTGGATGTCGGACCGTCAAGGACTTGGTAAACGGTCGATCCTGTAAATACCTGCCCGAATCCTGGTTCAGCGCATCCCACAGCGGTTTGTCCCGTTCATAGATATCGTCCCGGAAATTCAGTTCGCCGTTCTCACCAATCCAGGCCGTCCAGTACAGCAGATGCACGGCACAGGGCTGGCTGATGCGGACCGTCCTTCTTTGTCCGGTTGCGATTAACTGCTCAAGCCGCTCAAGAGTCCAGGAGGGATCATCCTGCAGTAAAAAAACGGCGAAATCCAACGGACTTCCGACACGAATGCACCCGTGGCTCAAAGCTCGCCTGGGATTTGAAAACAGGCGGCGGGTCGGAGTGTCGTGAAGATAAACATGAAATTGATTCGGGAAAATGAACTTAATCCGCCCCAGCGCATTCCACGGGCCCGGCAACTGGCGAATCCGGCCGGGGAGATTGCCCGCATGCACCGTTTTCCAATCGATCCGAGCCGGATTGATCACCCGAGCCGAAGATTCCCCTCCGGCCACCACCTCGTAGTGGTTGCGGGCAAGATATCCCGGATCCTTTCGCAATATGGGAAGCAATTCTTTCACCACGATGGAACCAGGCACATTCCAGTAGGGATTGATGACCATATACCCCATTTTCCCGGAAAACACCGGCGTCTTCTGGTAGGATTTGCCGACAATTACCGGCATTTCGATCTGCTTGCGATCCCCCCGGTATCCCTGAAGCATAAAAGCGGCGATGTTGACAATGATCCGGCAATCCTGCCATTGACGTGGAAGCCATCGCCAGCGTTCCATGTTCAACATCAGCTGCCGCCACCTCTGAGCCGCCGTGACATTCAGCGCCGCAAGCGTCTCCTTTCCAACGGCTCCGTCCGCCTTCAGACCATGCCGGGACTGAAACCGGCGGACCGCCTTCTCCAGAACCGGGTCAAACAAGGCATCGTCGCCGGTCGAAGCTCCAAGGTCCAGGCTGAATTTTAAACGGGTCCTGAGCTGATCGACCCGGTGGCCGCGATCGCCCAATCTGATCGTGCCGCCCGATTCGACCATCGGCCATCCGCCTGCATCCACAACGGATTTAAGTTGAACCGACGCCTGCGCCAGATTCCAATATTCTTCATGCGGAGGCGCAAGTTCGTGAATTGTCTCCTGGATGTTCCGGCGGACCGACAGCTTGTTCAGCATTTCCATGATGTCGAATTTGTGGCTGGGAGAGATCCAGTGTGGATCAAAACGCTGCGGGCTGACCTTGCCCTCCAGAAGGTGCGTACTAAAACGAAAAAAGGCATCCGTCAACAGGACATCCATGATGCCGATCAACTGGTCCGCGTTTCCGGTCCGAACCAGCATTTCCTGTATTTGATCGCCATGCTGTTTCAGAAGTTCAAGGTGGTAATCCTGAGGCCTCAATCCGTGAAGCCATGAGGTTCTGATCGTCCGAATCCAGTCGTCTCCCAGAGAAGAGGGGCCGTTTTTATCGACCCAGTAAGGAGCCCACGAACGGCTTTCGTAATATCGGTTCAATATCTTGACGGATTCCGGCCTCAGGGATCCGGACAGGGATAAATCGCTTTCAAGCATGGAACGGATCGTAGCGGAAATCATTCCGGCAGTCTCGGTTCGACCGGAAGATGCCTGGAAGATGCCGCTTCCCAGAACCAGAATACCGATGAAAGCGGAAAACCAGCGCCGCTTCAATTCGAAACCGGAAAATTGCCTCTCATTCAATTTCATCATGACTCACTATACCAGCAGACATATCGCCGGTCAATTGCCGTATTCCCTGTATATTTTATTATATCAGCGAGTTGCAAATTATCCTGAACAAGGTTTGCCCCGTATACGCCTGTATTCAGAAAATTGCAAGGCCTGGTGCGCAAAGCACATGATGGCCATGGCCGGCAGCCGTCATTCGGATATGGACCAGAGGTTGAGCTTTTGAATGTGGGGGTTGGATGACCTGAAAAGCATCAGCCATAAATGAACAGGCCCCCTTTGTCCTCCGGCGGACCTGCGCCGGACGCCGACGATGACTGCACCCTGCTCCGGTCATGGGGATTCGATAACGAATAGATATCTATGAAAAAAAGTTGACATGCCGGCGCTAATTGGATAAAAAGGTGCTTTGGATGAAACGACAATGCTCCTGTTCAAGCCGAAATAATATGACAAGGCTTTGATTTTAAATATACATTATAAACAGAAGCTTGTATAATTTGTTTAGAATATGCGTGGCGGAGCATACACCGGGTCGGCAAATGATTCTTACTAAATCTACTGAAGGAGGGCAATGCATGGAAGATCACAAAGTAAAAGACTTGATGAACCCGATCAGCGAATACAATACCATAGATGTCAATGCACAATTCTGCGAAGCATTGAGCATATTAAAAGGAAATTATGAGAAGACGAAATCCGGGAAAGCCGGCGTCTTCCATAAAACGCTTTTTGTTACCGACGCCTCCAAGAACATCATCGGCAAAATCGCCATGTATGACCTGGTTCGAGGTCTGGTGCCCGAACCGGCAAAAAAACTGGAGTTCGCCCGCACCTTCCTGAATGCGCTTTCCTCCCGTTCGATGGAAGTGGCTCAAGAAATCGGAGAAATGCAGGAACGTTTTAAATGGGTCAAAAGCAACTTCGTCGACCTGGCCAAGGCCCAGGCCCACAAGAAGGTGAGTCAGATCATGACGCCGGTAAGCCCCATTCTGGCTGAAAACGATTCGTTGACGCAGGCCATCTATCTGATGTTCAAGGAAGGCGTCCGTGAACCGCTTGTCATGAGAGGCGACAAACCGGTCGGCGTGCTGAATCTGATGAAGATTCTTGAGGAACTCATGGAAGTCGTCGGCGAAGAATGCTACGTCAAATGGTAGTCTGATCTCGTTAAAAACCATTCATGTGCGCATTGAATTCTACAAAGGTTCTGGCGGGCGAAGTGATTCGACCTGTCAGAACCTTTTTTATCACTCACCCTTCCCTCCCATCCGCTCTCGAATCATTCGACGGACATTTTTGTTGATTTTAATCAACCCATAAGTTATTGCTTTCGGGATATATGTGGCGGTTCCGTGAACAAAAGGGCGCAATCATCCGAAATAATAATAAATAAAACCTGATCAACTCCTTCGGCTTTGGCAGCGGGGGAAAACCTGTGCGTCCCGCGCTTCCGGAACAAGACTCATGGCTCCTTTCACAGCAATTTCGGAACAGCGTTACTGACTCAGAAAATCGACAACGAAAACCAGAGAATGACAGGGAGAAACCTTCATGCCCAGACGCGACGACATACGCAAGGTATTGATCATCGGATCCGGTCCGATCATTATCGGCCAGGCGTGTGAGTTTGATTACTCCGGCACTCAGGCCTGCAAGGCGCTCCGCTCGCTTGGATACGAAATCGTTCTGGTGAACTCCAACCCGGCAACGATCATGACCGATCCCGGCACAGCGGATGCAACCTACATAGAGCCGCTGAACGTCAAAGTACTCACGGAAATTATCGAAAAAGAACGCCCGGACGCGCTCCTGCCCAATCTCGGAGGCCAATCCGGATTAAACCTTTCCTCGGAACTGGCCCGTTCCGGAGTGCTGGAAAAATACGGGGTCAAGATGATCGGCGTCAATGCGGACGCCATCGAACGGGGGGAGGACCGCACGGCATTCAAGAATGCCATGACCCGGCTCGGCATCGAAATGCCCCGAAGCAAAGCCGTCAACAACGTTGCGGATGCCGAAAAGGTTGCCGAAGAACTCGGCTACCCCGTGGTGATTCGACCGGCCTACACCATGGGGGGCACCGGAGGGGGTCTGGTCTACAACATCGAAGAGCTTCGCACCATAGCGGCCCGCGGCCTTGCCGCCAGCCTGGTTCATCAGGTTCTGGTCGAAGAATCGGTTCTGGGCTGGGAAGAGCTGGAACTGGAGGTTGTGCGGGACGCCAAGAACCAGATGATCACGGTGTGTTTCATTGAAAACGTCGACGCCATGGGAGTGCACACGGGAGACTCTTACTGCACGGCCCCTATGCTGACGATTTCCGAAGCGCTTCAGCGGAAACTGCAGAAATACGCCTATTCCATCGTGGAGGCCATTGAGGTGATCGGCGGCACGAATGTTCAGTTTGCGCACGACCCGAAAACCGATCGCGTGGTCGTCATCGAAATCAACCCCCGGACCTCGCGATCCTCGGCCCTGGCATCCAAGGCAACCGGTTTTCCGATCGCCTTTGTTTCATCTCTGCTGGCCGGCGGTCTGACTCTGGACGAAATTCCCTACTGGCGCGACGGAACCCTTGAAAAATACACTCCCTCCGGAGACTATGTGGTGGTGAAATTCGCACGATGGGCTTTTGAAAAATTTCCCGGCGTAGAAGACCGGCTGGGAACCCAGATGCGTGCGGTCGGCGAGGTGATGAGCATCGGCAAGACCTATAAGGAAGCGCTTCAGAAAGCCATTCGATCCCTGGAAATCAGCCGTTACGGACTGGGCTTTGCCAGGGACTTCAACAAGAAGCCGCTGAATGAGCTGATGCACCTGCTCCGCACGGCAACCAGCGAACGGCAGTTCATCATGTACGAAGCGCTCCGCAAAGGAGCCGACATCGAGAAACTTAACCATCTGACCCATATCAAAACATGGTTCATCGAACAGATGAAAGAACTGGTCGAACTGGAAGAAAAAATTCTGAGCTTTCAAGGTGAGCCGATTCCCGACGAACTGCTCATACAGGCCAAAAAAGACGGATTCGCCGACAAATACCTGGCCAGGCTTCTGGACCGGCCGGAAAGTCAGGTCAGGGAAAACCGGCTTGCCCTCGGCATTTCCGAGGCATGGGATGCCGTTCCGGTCAGCGGGGTGGAAAACGCCGCCTATTACTACTCCACCTACAACGCCCCGGACCGCGTTCCGGTCAGCGACCGGAAAAAAATCATGGTGCTGGGCGGCGGTCCCAACCGCATCGGTCAGGGAATCGAATTCGACTACTGCTGCGTTCACACGGCCTTTACCATTCGGGATGCCGGCTATGAATCCATCATGGTCAACTGCAACCCGGAAACCGTTTCAACGGATTACGATACCTCGGACAAACTTTACTTCGAACCCCTGACCGTCGAAGACGTGCTGAGCATTTATGAAAAGGAAAAACCCGAGGGCGTCATCGTCCAGTTCGGCGGGCAGACCCCTCTGAACATTGCCGCCGAACTGTCCCGGGCCGGCGTCAAAATCCTCGGCACCTCTCCGGAAGCCATCGATCTGGCCGAAGACCGGGATCGGTTCAATCAGATCATGCGCAAGCTCGGAATCCCGCAGCCCAGATCCGGCATGGCGCACACCGTTGAAGAAGCCTTCAAAATCGCTTCGGAGATCGGCTACCCCCTGATCGTCCGCCCATCCTATGTGCTCGGCGGCCGGGCCATGGAAGTGGTTTACGATTCGGAAAGTCTCGATCATTACATGCGGGCAGCCGTGGACGTCACTCCCGAGCGGCCCATTCTGATCGATAAATTCCTCGAAAACGCCATCGAGGCAGAGGCGGACGCCATTTCCGACGGATCGGACGCCTTTGTGCCCGCGATCATGGAACACATCGAACTGGCCGGGGTTCACTCCGGGGATTCGGCCTGCGCCATTCCGCCGCTGAGCATTCCTCCCAAGCACATTGAGACAATCGAGGAATATACGCGGAAAATCGCCATCGAGCTCGGCGTCATCGGCCTGATGAACATTCAGTACGCGATCTGCAACGATACGGTGTACATTCTGGAAGCCAACCCGAGAGCCTCCCGGACGGTGCCGATCGTTTCCAAAGTCTGCAACATTTCCATGGCCAGAATCGCCACCCAGGTCATTCTGGGAACGCCGCTCGCCGAGATCGGGCTCAAACAGAAGGTGTTCTCCCATTTCGGCGTCAAGGAAGCCGTGTTTCCGTTCAACATGTTTCCCGAGGTGGACCCCGTTCTGGGGCCGGAAATGCGTTCCACCGGAGAGGTCCTGGGACTTGCCGATTCCTTCGGGCTGGCCTACTTCAAAGCCATTGAAGCCACCCAGCTGACGCTTCCGCTTCAAGGAACCGTGCTGATCACGATTTCCGACCGCGACAAACCCAGCGCCCTTGAACCGGCAAGGCTTTTCAGAGAGCTTGAATTCAAGCTGATCGCGACCAGGGGCACCCTTGAATTTCTTGCGGAAAACGGCATCGAAGCCGAATCGATTCGAAAGCTGGGATACGGCCGTCCGGATATTGTGGATGCGATCAAAAACGGAGAGATCCATCTCATCATCAATACGCCCGGCGGAAAAGAAACCCAGGAAGACGATTCATACATTCGAAAGGCCGCCATTAACTACAAGGTGCCCAACATCACCACCACGGCCGGCGCCCTGGCCGCGGCCAAGGGAATTGCGGCAAGAAGAAAAGGCCAAACCGGGGTCAAGTCCCTTCAGGACTACCATTCGGAAATGAGATAAACTTCATCGACCTGCTGAAGTCAAAAAGGGGGCCGCGCGGAAAGCGCGCCCCCTTTTTTGGGGTCTGGCAAGTAAATTCAATCCGTAGAATTTACTTGTTATTTTGAAGGCTTATCGTAATGCTGAAAGTGCTTTGGAATTTCAGGATCCCTGGATGCACCATCGCCGAGCTTTTCGAGCATTTCAATCGTTTTGACATCCAGCCGCAGCTTGCGAATCCTGGCGTCGTAAACAGGAAGCGCGCTTTTGAGCTTCTTTCTCTGTTCGATCGGCATAAAGGGCTTTTCTTCCAGAAGTTTTCGAATTCCATCACGCACGGCGCTTTCCTGATGCAGCTGCTTTTTCAGCAGTTCGAGACGGCCGGCGGCATCGAGGGCTTCGGTTGCCGCCGGCAACGCTTCTTGCGCCTGCGTCATTTTTTTCTGCGCCGGCAAACTGGAAACCCTGCCCTGTTCCTCTCTCACCGCTGCAATGGGCGAGTTGAGCAAAGGCGATTGGCGCGCCGCATCAGGTCTTTCCGTTGAGCTGATGCAGACATCGACAAAAAAATCCCCTGCCGAAGATGAAAACGGAATCACGATGCCGGGTCCTTTGAGAACATGATCCACCGTATGGCCGATCCCGTAGATCACGGTGGGAATGGCCGCATAAACGCGCATTCCCTGCTTTTCCAGGTGCGTTCGCGCCACGCCGGATATCATGTTGGTGAGTTCTCCGACCGCATCCAGAACATCGTCATTGATCTTCGGATACGGCTCGCCGAGCATCTTTTCGACGATTTTCAAAATGCTGTCATGATGAAAACTGATGGCCAGAGATCCAACGGCATCCCCTGTAATGCCGATAATGCCGGACACATCTCCGCAGGCCGCATTTCCGGATTTGACGTATGGATTGCCGGCCTTTGGCTCAATAAAGGCCATCTTTTTCAGCACATCAATGGTCCCGTATAAAAACGGATTGATATATCGAACATCCATGATTCATTTCCTTGTTTTTTTCCAGTCCGAAAGCAATACAAAAATTACCTTGCGTTGCAAACTTCCAGACGGTCTCCTGAAACCGGAATTGTTCTATCCAGGTCGATGCAGGGCCTTCACCCCTTGTTTCGGAAGGTTTATCGTTTTCGAATCCGGTTGTTCAAGGTTATTGAAGTTTCATGCAAATTATGGACCGGAAAGCATCGGCGAAAGGGAGTTTATACGGATGAATCCGAATAAAAATTGAAATCGGTTCCTGGTGCGCCTGTTTTGCGTCCATCCAGCGAATCCGCCGGACGGATTCGATTTCATCCGGCGGGATCCTTCCCTTCATCGCGATCATGGTCCCGTTCGTTTTCAGCAGAGGAAGGGCCATTTGAGCAAACTCATCCAGCGGTCCCAGGGCGCGGCTGATGATCGCGTCAAAATTTTCAGCCGGTTTGTTCAACGCCAGATCTTCGGCGCGGACGTGAACAGCTCGCGCCGAATTCAGCTTCAGCACGCGGATCAGATGATTCAAAAAACTGACTTTCTTGCGGGAGGCGTCAATGAGCGTCAGGTTCAGTTCGGGCATGAGGATTTTCAAGGGAATTCCCGGAAAACCGCCCCCGGAACCAATGTCCAGCAGCGATCCGGCCGGATCCATCCAGGCGGCCGGCGCCAGGGAATCGACAAAATGCTTGACGGCTATTTCTTCGGGATCAGTGATGGCGGTCAGGTTGCATTTTCGGGTCCAGGCGAGAAGCTGCTCGGCGTGAACGGAAAACCGCTCCATCTGACAGGCGTCCACCCGAATGCCCAGGGATTCGGCACCCTGAGCAATCAGATTCCGCCACTCACGCGATCCGACCTGCATCATCCGTCTCTTCGCCCTGATCGGTCGCGTCGTCAAACTCCATGTTCACCAGCACATCGGTCCCGCTGCTGGTGGAAACTCTGGCGTTGGGATACCGTTTTTTGAACACATGAATCATGGTGTAATTTTCACGCAACACCGCCGCGCTGAAGGCTTTATATCCGTTTTCCCTGGCGATGCTCTCCAGAAACTTGAGCAGGAAGGTCGCAATCCCCTTGTTGTGAAAGTCCTCGCGGATCACAAAGGCCACCTCGGCACGCTCCTCATCTTCCCGGGCATACGATCCGATGGCCATGATCTCCTTGTGCCCGCCCTTCTGAATGAGTCCGACAATGGACATGCTTTTGTGATAATCCACGCTGGCCCATTGTTTTTGGGCCACTTCATGGGAAAAAATCTTCATTTTGTAAAAAAAGCGGAAATAAATCGTGCGCTCATTCAGCGAATAGAAAAAATTCCGATAGGCGAACTCGTCGGAGGGCAACAGCGGACGGAACTGGACCACCGTGCCGTCTTTGAGGGTCACGCTGGTCTTGTAGGCTTCCAGAAAGAGCAGATCGTCCGTGGAAGGCGGAAGTTGATCCCGGAAGATATACCTGTGCTTCTTGGCCGCCGAGATAAGTTCTTCCCGGAATTTGGGATGCGCGATCTGAGCCAGTTCCATGACCCGCTGATAAATACCCTTGCCCTGAAGCTCGGCAATTCCGTATTCCGTGACCACAAAATTCACGTCCCCGCGCGTGGTGGCCACACCGGCCCCTTCGCTCAAATGCGATACGATGCGCGACACGGTGCCGTTCTGCGCCGTGGAGGACAGGGCGATAATGCTGTAACCGCCCTTGGACATGGCGCTGCCCCGAAGGAAATCGACCTGGTCGCCGATGCCACTGTAAAACATATATCCCATGGAATCCATGCAGACCTGCCCGGTCAGATCGACCTCCAGAGCTGAGCTGATGGATACGAGTTTGTCGTTTCTGGCGATCACCGTGGGATCATTGACAAACTCCGAGGACCGGAAATAGAAGGCCGGATTATTATTCACATATTCATACAGGACGCTGGACCCCATACACAGGGAGGCCACGGCCCGACCCGGAAGCAGGGTCTTTTTCTTGTTGGTGATCACCTTTTTTTCCATCAGGGGAATCAGGCTGTCGGTGATCAGCTGCGTGTGAATGCCCAGATCGTTTTTCTCATCCAGGTGCTGCAGAATCTGGTAGGGAAGATGGCCGAATCCGATCTGAAGCGTTACCCCGTCTCCCACAATCTGAGAAACGAAGTGCCCGATTCTTCGGGCAATCTCATTCTCCTTGATCGAGGGGATGGACTCCAGCAGCGGTTCTTCACAGCAGACCAGATAATCGATCTCGTCCACGTGGACAAAGCTGTCTCCCAGCGTGCGGGGCATTCGGGGATTGACCTGAGCGATCACCATCTTGGCATTCTGCATTCCGGCTTTGGTAATATCCACGGATACCCCGAGGCTGCAATATCCGAAACGATCCGGCGGGCTGACCTGAACCAGAGCGACATCCAGTTCGATCAGTTTGCTGGCAAAAAGCCAGGGTATCTGAGAGAGATAAGCGGGAATATAATCTATTTTTCCTTCAAAAGCCGCCTTCCGAATCAGATTGCTGATAAAGAAAAGGCGAAGCGAGAAGCGCCTGAGAAAAGATTCATCATCGACAAACTCGGCAAATGTTGAAGAAAGCATCTGATATACCATGATATCCTGCAGATTCATGTCTTTGACCATGGTGCGGATCAGATGCTGAGGTTCTCCGCAGCCGGTGCCCACAAATATCCGGCTCCCTCTTTTGATCCTGGAAATAGCCTGCTCCGCGCTCACGACCTTGCCGGGACCGTATTTCATCAAACCCATCGATTCCTCCTTCGCGATTGCTCTGATCATGCCGGTTCAAATTCTTAATCCGGTAAAGATATCATTCCGGCGGATCAGAAGCAAACAAAACCCGACTTATCGGCAGCTCAAACTCATGCAAAACGATCTATTTTTACTGCCGGCCATCCGGTTTTATTTATCCTTCCTGCTCTCCACGGGCGCAGCAAAGGATAAGATATGGGTCCCGCCATTCATCATTTGCGACTTTTTGATATTAAATGCATGGCTCCGCAAAAGTCCGATTTCGGCGTTACGCGGCGCCTTGACTCCGAACTTTCTGCGTTGACGTCAGAATTTTGACTTTTTACGAAACCGTCAAAATTTATTGCATCCGCCCTGTAAATTTTCACCCGGCTCTTTACAATTCGCCTTAATGTGTTAAAAAATTTAAAGCGGTTCGGAAATGCGCGCCCTCGTCATTCCGAATTTGAAATACCCTCATCCGGGCAGGATAATATGGAAAAAGCCTATCGAAATCCACTGGTCACCGTGGATATTATCATCGAAATCTCTGGCGGCATTGTTCTGATTCAAAGAGCCAATCCGCCTCTTGGCTGGGCGCTTCCAGGCGGATTCGTCGACTACGGGGAATCCCTCGAAGCGGCGGCCGTTCGTGAGGCCAGGGAGGAAACCAGTCTGAACGTCGCTTTAGTAGAACAGTTTTACACCTATTCCAGTCCGGACAGAGATCCCCGGCACCATACCGTAACGACGGTCTTTATCGCGACAGGCGAGGGAATTCTTGCCGCACAGGACGATGCCGGACATGCGGCCATCTTTGGTGAAGATCGGCTTCCGAGCCCGATTGTCTTCGACCACTCGAGGATTCTCGCGGATTATTTTCAATACCGGAAATCCGGATTTATCCGTCGTTTATCCCGCGGATAGGCTGTAAGCCGGTCTGACGGAGGTTGCAATGAAACGAGGCAATGCATTCAAAAGCTTCAAACCATTTCAGGATCTGGACGCGCTTTTAAAAAGAAAATCCTTTGTTCTGGCGTCGCCGGGGCTTCAAGGTCCGAAAGAACAGCACCATGATCCGAAAGTCGACCTTCGCATGTTTCGGGACGCCATGGCGGACGTCAAACCCCTGACAGGCCGGAATCGTATCGAAACGCATGCCCCGATTGCCAACGGCCGTTCGACGGCGGAAAATTCCGATGCCGAGACGATACATCGACTCAACCGTCTTGTGCGCTGTGGAAAGGGGTTCAATCTTCCGGACACTCCGGAATACATGGAAGGCGCCGGTTATCATGTTCATCCCGGGGTTGCCAGAAAATTGCACGAAGGCTTTTTTCCCGTACAGATGCACCTGGATCTCCACGGCATGGGCGTTCATGCGGCACTGGACGCCTTGGATGCATTTTTGATCCGCGCGCTGCGGGAAAACCAGCGGGCGGTGCTGATCGTTCACGGACGCGGATTGTCTTCCCCCCGAATGCCCGTCTTGAAAGCCGCGGTTGAGGAATGGCTTGCCCGCAGTGCATGGCGAAAATGGGTTCTGGCATTCTCCAGCGCGCAGGGATACGACGGCGGCACCGGCGCGACCTATGTGCTGCTCAGACGGCATCCGGCAACCCGGCGGCTCCGTAAATCCGCGGCGTCCCTTCGAACGGATGGCTGCAAAAAGTGAAACCCCTTTGAACATACGTCTTCAGAAAGGAGTTGGTTATGGCAACAATTGGTGTACTGCTTTCCGGTTGCGGCGTATATGACGGAAGCGAAATTCATGAAGCGGTCCTCACCCTGCTCGCCCTTGACCGCGCAGGCGCCGAGATCATCTGTATGGCGCCGGACATCGACCAGTTCGATGTCGTCAACCATCTGACCGGAAAAACCCAGCATGAAAAACGCAGCGTTCTTGCGGAGTCGGCCAGAATCGCCCGGGGGAATATTCGAAATTTAAAAGCGGTCAAAGCCGCAGATATCGACGGGCTCATCATTCCCGGAGGTTTCGGAGCGGCCAAAAATCTCAGCAACTTTGCCGTCAAGGGAAAAGACGCCGAGGTCAACCCTGAAACCCGCCGTCTGTTGAAGGAGATGCAGGCGGCCGGCAAACCCATCGGCGCGATCTGCATTGCACCGGCAACGCTGACCCGGACTCTGGCGGAGAAATCCCCCCAGGTCACCATCGGCAATGATCCGGGAACCGCTGAAGCCATCCAAGCCATGGGCGGCGTCCACCACAACTGCTCGGTGGATCAGATCCATGTGGATGCCGCCAACAAGCTGGTGACCACTCCGGCCTACATGCTGGGACCCGGCATCAAAGAAGTCGCCGTGGGCATAGAGAAGCTGGTTCATAAGGTACTGGAACTGGCCGGTTAAACAGAAAAACCGTCGACGCAAACGGTCCTGTTTGGAGATTCCGGATGCCCGGCGGTTTTGAAACCGCCGGGCATCCGGAAACCATCCGTATAAACAACGCTCTTGCGCCCATTCAGCATGACGGCGTCGGAAAGGGTCAAAATAAAACGCCGAAAAAGGAAACCCTGTCTCAAAAATCACATCTTTATTATTGACATCAGGTCATTTACAGGGTAAATGAGCCGGACCCAATTTGAAATCATCATTGGAAGGTCCCCGGAGGGCGTCAGAAGCCCAATGAGGGCTTTTTTATTTTTTTGATCGAGGCATGAAACAATCACGCCGCGAAAATGCCGCATTGGAAAGAATTTAAAAAAGGAAATGACGGTGAAGTATTCTATCGCGAATGTCAGAAACATCGGTATCAGCGCGCATATCGATTCGGGCAAAACCACCCTGACGGAAAGAATTTTGTTTTATACGAAACGAATTCACGCCATCCATGACGTCAAGGGAAAAGACGGAATCGGCGCCACCATGGATTCCATGGAACTGGAAAAGGAACGCGGCATCACCATCGCATCGGCAGCCACGTATTGTCAATGGAATGATCATCAGATCAATATCATCGACACGCCGGGGCATGTGGATTTCACCATCGAGGTCGAACGGTCTCTGCGGGTGCTGGATGGCGCCGTCCTCGTGCTCTGTGCGGTCGGCGGCGTTCAGTCCCAGTCCATAACGGTCGATCAGCAGATGAAACGCTACAATGTGCCATGCATTGCCTTTATCAACAAGTGCGACCGAAGCGGCGCCAATCCGTTCCGGGTCGTCGGTCAGCTCAGGGAAAAGCTCGGACACAACCCGGTGTCCATGCAGATTCCCATCGGACTTGAGGCGGATTTTGAAGGCGTGGTGGACCTGATTTCCATGCAGGCGCTTTATTTCGACGGACCCAACGGAGAAGACATACGCATTGAAGCCGTACCCGAAGCCCTGCTTGCCGAAGCCGTAAAATATCGGGAAAAAATGATCGATGCCGCTTCGATGTTCTGCGACGAACTGATGGAAGCCGCGCTGGAAAATGCGGTCACGGAAAAACTGCTGCTGTCCGCTCTGCGCAAGGGGGTTCTATCCCGGCGGATCACTCCGGTTTTCATGGGATCGGCTTACAAGAACAAAGGCGTGCAGCCCCTTCTGGACGCGGTTACCCGCCTGCTTCCATGTCCGAGCGAGGTCTCCAATGAAGCCCTGGATATGGAAAACGATGAAAACCGGACCATTCTGTCCGGCAATCCCGAAGACCCTCTGGTTGCCCTTGCCTTCAAGCTCGAAGACGGAACCTATGGTCAGCTCACCTATGTGCGCGTTTACCAGGGCGAGCTTGCCAAAGGCCAGAGCGTGATCAATGTCCGCACCGGAAACAAGGTCAAGATCGGCCGTCTGGTTCGCATGCACGCCAGCCAGATGGAGGATATCGAATCCATCCCGGCCGGTTATATCGGGGCGCTGTTCGGCATTGACTGCGCTTCCGGAGACACCTTTACCAGCCCGGGAATTCATTTGACCATGACCTCGATGTATGTTCCCAAGCCGGTGATCTCCCTGGCCATAGCGCCCAAGGATCATAAAGCCGAAATCAACATGTCCAAAGCCCTGAACCGGTTCAGCAAGGAAGACCCCACCTTCAAGGTGCATGCCAGCGAGGAGACCGGCGAAACCATTATTTCAGGCATGGGAGAACTGCACCTGGATGTCTATGTTGAGCGCATGCGCCGGGAATACAAGGCCGAGGTGACCACCGGACAACCCCGGGTGGCTTACCGGGAAACCATCACCCGCAAGGCGGAATTCGATTACACGCACCGGAAACAGACCGGCGGCGCCGGCCAGTACGGTCGGATTGGCGGCTATATAGAGCCGGTGATTGATGAGGATTTTGTCTTCGAAAACAAGGTAACCGGCGGCGCCATTCCGACCCAGTATATCCCGGCCTGTGAAAAAGGGTTCAGAAACTGTCTGGCCAAAGGGCCGAAATTGAAATTTCCCATTACCGGAATCAAGGTGGTCATCAACGACGGCGCCTCCCACTCCGTGGACTCTTCGGACATGGCCTTTCAAGCCGCTGCCCGTGGCGCCTTTCTCGAAGCCCTTGCCAAGGCGGGCCCCGTCATTCTGGAGCCGATCATGAAGGTGGTGGTTGAAACGCCGACCGAATTTCAGGGCGCCGTAATGGGGACCTTGAATCAGCGCCGGGGCATCATTCTCGGCACTCAGGACGAAGGTCCGATGTGCACGATCGAAGCGCAGTCTCCGCTGGCGGAAATGTTCGGCTACGCAACGGTGCTGCGTTCTTCCACTCAGGGAAAAGCCCAATTTACCATGGAATTCCAAACCTATAAGCAGGTGCCTCAATCCATCGCCGAAGAGCTGGTGAAAAAAGCATCTGAAAAAAGAGTCGCTTAAAGTGAATGCCGCCATGCATTCAGCCCTGATCATACCAATAACAAAAAGGAGCCTGAACATGCTGAAAAAGGACCTTATATTAAAAAATCCCCTGCGGCATCTGGAATACGAAACCGAAGACATTCTGCCCGAAGGCGGATTCGGCGCCATCCTGTCGCGGGCCGGAGTGGGAAAAACCGCGCTGCTGGTCCAGCTGGCCCTGAACAATATGCTGCGCAATAAAAACATTCTGCATATCAGCCTGAACGAACCCGTCAAAAAAATCGGGTTGTGGTACGAGTCGGCCCTGCGCAATATCGCGGCCCAACACCACATTCAGGAAATTCACAAACTCTGGGAGGCGATCCTGCCCCACCGGTTCATCATGTCCTTCCGGGTGGAAGGATTCAGTGTTCCGAGACTCGAGGAACGGCTGACCGACCTTTCCGAACAGGGAATTTTCTTTCCCCAGATGGTTCTGATTGACGGACTTCCGTTTGATGAAAACACCGATGGGTGTCTGAAGGAACTCAAGGAATTTGCCCGGGCCCATGCACTGCATGTGTGGTTTGCCGTTCGCACCCATCGGGACGATGAAACCGGAGAAAACGGGATTCCGCAACAATTTTCGAGTGTTTCCGACCTTTTTGAGGTGGTGGTCCAGCTTCAGCCCGAGGGCAAACAGATCCATGTCAAACTGCTGAAAGGCAGAGTCGGCGTATCGGATTATCGACCCCTGTTTCTGGATCCGTCCACCATGCTGATCAAGGAAGCCTCGTAACGCTTCAGATCTTTCGAGGCGGCTCAAAATGCCGGCCCGAAGCCGCAGGGATCTTGCCGTTGACGCGGCAATGCCCCCTGCGGTTTTTTTTCGCGTTGACTTGCCGCCGGTTGATCATTTATAAGAGGAGAGTTATTCACGCAACAGACAAGGAAAGCCATGAGTTCTCACGATCAAGCTTCAGACCTTTACCGCTCCATTCTCCTGGATGTCGACCTCAACCACCTCTCCAAGGACAAACGGCTGAACAAGCTTCTCAAATCGGTCATCACCGAGGTCCAGCATTACGCCGAAAATCAGATCGGTCAGATTAAGCGCCTTTCCCAGGTCGGTCTGGCGTTGTCCTCAGAAAAAGACATTCGCAAACTGCTTGACCTCATCGTCTCTGAAGCCCGTGATCTGTCCAATGCGGATGCCGGCACCCTGTATACCATCGACAAAAAGAAGCAGGAACTTTGTTTCGAGATCATGCAGAATGATACGATGAAAACGCGGCTGGGCGGGACCGGCAGCGCGAAAATCACCCTGCCCAATGTGCCGCTTTACATCGACGGCGATCCCAACTACGGCAACGTATCGTCCTTTGCGGCCCTGACCCAAGAAATCGTCAACATTCCCGATGTCTACGAAGCCGACGGATTTGATTTTACAGGTCCCCGGAAGTACGACGCCGCCACGGGCTACCGATCCAAGTCCATGCTGGTGATTCCGATGAAAAACCATGAAAACACGAGCATCGGCATATTGCAGCTTTTGAACGCTCAGGACCCTGAAACCGGCAATATCATTCCCTTTTCCAACGAATTTGAAGAGCTGATCGCCTCACTGGCATCCCAGGCCGCCGTAGCGCTGACCAACACCCAGCTTATTGAGGAGTTAAAGGCGCTGTTTTATGCTTTTATCAAAAGCATCGCCACGGCCATTGACGAAAAATCCCCCTATACCGGCGGTCACATCAGACGTGTGGTTTATCTGAGCATGATGCTCGCCGAGAAGATCAACGAAACCCAAACCGGCCCGCTTGCTTCGGTATCCCTGAACCAGGAAGAGCTTGAAGAACTCAGGTTGGCCGCCTGGATGCACGATGTCGGGAAAATCACGACTCCGGAGCACGTTGTGGACAAATCCTGCAAGCTGGAAACCATCTTTGACCGCAGCAAACTGATCGAAACAAGGTTTCAGCTGTTTGCCAAGTCCATCGAGACTGATTTTCTGCGTCGCAAAATCAAAATTCTTCAGAAAAAAACAGTCGACAGCTTCGATATAAAGGAACTGGACCGGGAAATGAAGGAAACGCTTCAGATCCTTGAGCGGGATCTTGAATTCATTAAAACCTGCAACAGCTCGGGCCAATTCATGAGCGACGAAAAAATCTCCCATTTAAGGGAAATCGCCTCAAAAACCTGCAAGCTCTTTGGGCGGCAGGAGTCCTATCTGAATGAAGAAGAAGTGGAGAATCTCTCCATTCGAAAAGGAACGCTGGACGCCAAAGAACGCAAGATCGTTGAAAACCATGCAACGATGACCCTGAAAATCCTCAAGCAACTGCCTTTCCCCCGGCAGTTGTCGCATGTGCCGGATTATGCCGGAGCTCACCATGAAAAACTCGATGGATCAGGGTACCCGAGCGGACTGGTCGACAAGGAACTGCCGCTGCAGTCCCGCATTCTGGCCATTGCCGACATTTTCGAAGCTCTGACGGCCAGGGACCGTCCTTACAAGAATCCGATGAATCTGTCACAGGCGATCACGATCATGAAATTCATGAAAGAGGACCGGCACATTGATCCGGATTTATACGACCTTTTTGTTCAAAGCGGTCTGTGCTATGAATACGCACGGCAGGAAATGAATCCGGAGCAGATTGACGTTGAGCTGACAGGGGCAACGGATGCAACGGGCGAAGACGAATAATCCCGTACGACTCAACGCAGTTCGATCCGGTACCCTGCATCACGCAACCGGGTTGAAATCTCCTGAATATGGTCGCTCCCGCGGGTTTCGATCTCCAGCTCAACCCGGGTGTAATAGATGGGAAGATCTCGAAGGTTCCGGTCGTGATGGATATGAAGCACGTTGGCCTCAAGACCGGCCACGAGATCCAGCAGCCGGGCCAGAACTCCGGGCGAATCCGCAAGGGCCGCGCCGAAGCGCATGATCCGTCCGTTTTTGAGCATTCCCTGGCTGATGATGCGCCCCAGCAGGGGGCTGTCCACATTGCCGCCGCTGATCACCAGCACCACCTTGCCTCCGGCGGGAACCCGCACGGCCCGGTTAAACAGGGCGGCCAGAGGCGCGGCGCCGGCGCCTTCCGCCAGGATCTTCTTGCGTTCAAGCAGCATGACAATAGCCGATGCGATCTGTTCTTCCTCAACCAGCACGATATCGTCCACATATTGCCGGACCATCTGAAAGGTCAGCTCTCCCATCTGCCTGACGCTGATGCCGTCGGCGATTGAAAGCCGGGAATCCGTCTGAACGATGCGTCCCTTGGAAAAAGACTCGTGGGCAGCAGGGCATGCCGCCGCCTGAACGCCGATGATCCGGATTTCGGGTTTCAGCATTTTCGCCGCCGCGGCAATTCCGGAAATAAGACCGCCGCCGCCGATTGGCGCAATGATCATGTCGGTTTCTTCGATGTCTTCCAGAATCTCCAGAGCGATCGTGCCCTGACCGGCAATGACGTCCGGGTCATCAAAGGGATGGATGAAGGTCATGCCCTGCTCGGCCATCTGACGGGCTTTTTGAAGGCTCTCCTTGATGCTGGCGCCCCAGAGAATCAAGCGGCCCCCGTAAGCAAGAGTGGCCTGCTGTTTGGAAATCGAAGCCCATTGCGGCATGACGATGGCGGCCGGAATTCCGGCCATGCCGGCGGCCAGGCTCACTCCCTGGGCATGATTGCCGGCCGATGCCGCCACCACCCCCTGGGGTCCGATTTGATTCCTGCATTTTTCAATCTTGAAGGCGGCGCCGCGAATCTTAAAGGATCCGGTTTTCTGAAGATTTTCAAGTTTCAGGTAGATATCGCCGCCGAACATGCGCGTCAGGGTGGGCGAATGCACCAGCGGGGTGCGTATCACCTTTTCACGGATGGAGGACCGGGCCTGTTTGAACGACTCGATGGTGTGCATGAATCTCCTGCCGGGTGTTTTTTGAACGGCGGTCATGTCAGACCCATGCCAGAAGGTCCTCGGGCTGTCGGACCAGAAGACGGGCGCCGCCGTGAATCAACTCCGAAGCCGTACGATACCCCCATAAGACACCGACCGGATACATGCCGGCCGAAACCGCCGTTTTCATGTCCACGGCGCTGTCGCCCATGTAAACCATCCAGTCTTGTGAAACAGCCAGGGCGTCTGCCGTTTGCAGGGCTGATAACGGATCGGGTTTGGGAGGAATTCCGGGCAGTATCCCCCGAATTGACTCGAACCTGAACTCAGGGAAGAACCGACGCACCATCAACTCCGTGAAGTCCTGGGGCTTATTTGACAATACCGCCAGTTTGACGCCCCTGCACTCAAGGGCGGAAAGAAGCTCAGGGATTCCGGCATAAGGCCGGCTCCTGATAAACCAGCGCCGGGCATAGAGATGCCTCATGGCGGCCGCGCAGTCTCTTACGGCAACGGGATCTCTCTGGTCATCGGGAAGTGCGCGCAGGACCAGCATATCCATTCCGTCTCCGATCATATACCGGTAGGCAGCCGGATCATGCCGTGCAAAACCGCGTTCTTCCAGCACGGCATTCATCGCGTCGGCAATGTCATCCAGAGAATCAACCAGCGTTCCATCCAGATCAAATAGTGCTGCGTGAAATCGCATCATCTCCCCTGCCCGCTATAACAGGCTGTTAACGCGTTGCATTAGGGCTCCATGCGCTGTCCGGCGGACTCCGGGCAGCCGCCTTCAAAAACATCGAACAAATCCGGCTGCCAGTATTTAAGGTATGCCCGGCACCTGTTTCTTTGCCGGCAGTTGACCCTGCATGCCCGGGGATTCTTGCGGGTCAGGCCATTCTTCTTGGGACACCATATATAGCGGCATTCTTTGCGGGTCATGTCTTTCGCATTTCAATCCGAGGTCCTGAATTTTATCCGCTTCAATGTATCGCCGGAAGCGTCAAAAGTAAATGACCAATTGGCAGCATGAAATCAAAGCCTTTTCACGCGATAGAACTGCTTGTTAAAGTCCTGACGGAATATCGGCCTTTTCCTTGACGGAACTGCGATTATCTTTTATAGTTGCAGAAATTTGCGCCATCAAAAGTCAAGCATGCAAAAAGAGAGGACGTTGCATCAACGTTGTTACAAAGCTTTTGTTCAATTCAATTCACCAGACCCGCTGTCATGAAAAGGCTGTATCATGAATGTATCCGCCATACTGGCAAAGCGGATAGATGAATCCACTCAAACCGCCCGGTCGGTGAAGCAGATCATCAACTCGTTTTTGATCGTATTTAAAAACTATGCTTTGTATCCGGAAAATCACGCCATCTGCAAGACCTCCCTGGAAAAGGCGAAACCTCCTTTATATTTGTTTTTCCAGAACAATTTTCACTTCCGCATCGATGTTCAGAAAAATGCGCTGATATTCGATTCGCAGATCGTGTATGAAGGCGGAGAAACCGAGGAAAATCTTGCCTTTATCTTTTTTCGCGACGGCATCGAATGGCTCGAATTTCAAAGGGGTTTGACCGAAGACGAAATCGATCGGTTTTTCAAGGTGTTGTACCGCTATCGCATTCTGCGCGAAGAAGCTGAAGGGGACCTGGTGACCGCGCTGTGGGCCGAAGATTTTTCCCACATCCGCTACGGCGTCAAGGAGGTGTTCTGGAATGCGGACAACCTGATCGACCTCGGCGAACTCAGGGCCGCAGACCCCGGGCAGGTTGCACAAAAGGCATCCGAAGCCGGTCTTATTCAGATGCGGCCGCCCGAATTCATTACGGAATGGGCCGAAGCCTTTCGATTGACCCCTGAAGATCATGAAGCCATCAAACAGATGATCGTCGAAGATGAAACCCTGGACAGAGCCCAGGATGTGCTGGATATTCTGGGAATCATCCTCATGAATCTGGAGGATTCAAAGGATTTCGAAGAGATCCTGGATTACCTCAAAGAAGAATTTTTTGACACGCTTCAGCTCGGAGATCTGGAATTTACGCTGAAACTATTGAAAAATCTTCATTCCACCCACCAGAAACTCAGAAGCAACAAGCCCTGGACCACCCCGTTATTTAAACGGCTTTTCTCCGACCTGTGCCGCGAATCAACCCTCGCCGCCCTGCAGCATGTGTGGCCGACAATCGGACCCGGGCATGTTGAAAAACAAAAACTCGTTTTCGAGATTCTCACGCTGCTTCCATCAAGAGCGATTTCTACGCTGTTGCCCATGATGCTGGAAAGCCATCCATTGCATATTCACGATCTGATGATGGACATCGCCGTCCATCTCGCCCGCCGGAACAGCACCCCCCTCAAACAGTTGCTGACGGATTCGAACGAGGCCGTTGTGATTAAAAGCCTTAAAATCCTTTCAATGCTGAATCAGCCTGAAAACAACACCATATTCCTGGATATGACGCGCCACGATTCTGAAAATATCAGAAAGCAGGCGCTCACCCACCTGCTGGCCTGCGAAGGCGACTTCTTAGACGTCTGCATCTCGATGGTCGACGATTCCAGCGATGCCGTCCGATGGCTGGCTTTAAAACATCTTGGACAAACCCGCAATTCCCGTGCGGAAAAGCTGCTGACAAACTATCTTGAGAACACGGATGCCCGTGAGGAAAATCGAGGCCATATTCTGGACTGTTACAGGACCCTCGGTCAATGCGGCGACGATGAATGCATAGGTTTTCTGAAAAAAACGCTTTTCCCTCGCAGCTGGGTCCAAAAGCTCGGCATCGGCAGCACCATTCATCAGGAAGGAGCCCTGCACGCTTTGACCGCATTGACCCCGGACAAGGCCGGACCGATATTGTCCAAAGCTTCCAGAAGTTTTATTCCATCGGTCAGGGCCGCCTGCAAAAAAGCCCTGGCAGGAGGAAAATAGTCATGTCGGAAAAAACAGACCGGCCCGACAATCGCATCATCGAAACATTGATCCGAGCCTTTTTCAGTATGGTGCAAACCTCCCGGATTCACAGGGACAACAACCAGCTTGCCCTGAAATGCGCTCAAAATTTTGTGGCCAGCTGTCAGGCCGCATTCCAGAATCAGGGCGAACTTCGCCTGCGCATCGCAAACGACCGTCTGTATGTACAGGAAGAAAAACTCGGTTTTCAGCGCGGAACGGTGGCGCTGATTCAGAACATGATTGAATATCTGGAAAGAAGAAGCCTCGGAGGATTCAACATCTCCGAAGCGATCCGGCAGTGCCCGCTGGAACAAGTTTTAAACGCCGCCCGGCTGATCAATACCGCACAGGGCCAGCAGGACCCGTTTGAATGGCTGACCTCCGAACTTGAAGCCTGCCGCGCCCACTGGATCACGCCGCAGCCACATTCAGAAACCGACCTGAACGAGCCTGCCATGGAGCTCAAGGAACGGGCGCTGAAAACCTACAGCTATGCCTTGACCTCGGTGAAAGTTGTGGTGGAGAAAATCGCCAGCCACAAACACCCCGGAATTCGCCATGCCACCAGGCTGGCCCAGTCCATGGTGGATCTGATGATAGAAAACGAATCGGTCTTCATGGCGCTGAGCACCATTCGGGACTATGACGACTACACCTTTACCCATTCGGTGAATGTCGCCATATTGTCCATGTGTCTGGCAAAACATATCGGGGTTCCCAAGCAGTCTCTGGAAAGACTGTCTCTTTGCGGCCTGTTTCACGATCTGGGGAAAATCGATATTCCCAAATCCGTTCTCAACAAAGAGGGGAAGCTCACCGACGAAGAGTTCAAACAGATCCAGATGCACTCCCTGCTCAGCGTTCAGCACATTGCCACCCTGCGGGCGTCCAGAGAGCGGAAAGCCAGCATGCTGATCCCCCCGTTCGAACATCATTTAAAATACGACCTTTCCGGATACCCGCAGACCCACCGGAGAAATCCCATCAGCTTTTTCGGGAGAATTCTGACCATTTCGGATGTTTTTGACGCCATCACATCGCCGCGCATCTACCGGCCGACCGCCCTGAGTCCGGATCGTGCGCTGAAATTCATGTACAAAGGAACCGGAAAGGATTTCGATCCCATTTTGCTTAAAGCATTCATCGATATGATCGGCCTCATTCCGCTCGGAACCGTGTTGGAGCTGGATACCGGCGAGCTGGCCGTGGTCGTCAAAAACGGAAAGCCCGTTCATCCGGCCAGGCCCCGGGCCGTCGTCCTGAATAAAGATGAACAAACCGGAGAGTTTTATAAAGGCAAAACCATCAGCCTGGCGGACAAGGATTTAACCTCTGGAAAATATCTGAGAAATATCGTGGGCACCCGCCACTGTTCTCATCTGAACATACAGCCGGTGGACTTCATGCTTTAAGATGTCTGAAACAAATTGAAAAACAAGATCCGACAACAGGCCATCGATCTGGGAGCGGATGATGCCGCAATCGTTCCGACCGGCATGATTTCGGTGGAAGATCAAATTGTTGAATTCTGCAGGGCGCCGCTTTGCGAAAGCTACGGAAACTGCGCTCATTGCCCGCCGCACGCCATTTCTCCGGCCCGGATGCGTCAAAAACTTGCCTCGTACCGTCAGGGCCTGGTGTTCAAGGTTCACGCGCCGACCGCCATACTTCAGACCGAAGAACAGTTTCCGGTTTTTCGCAAGGTCTTTGAAATAACCGCCGAGCTTGAAAGATATGCCCGGTCCGTCGGATTTGAACGGGCCGTGGGATTGGCCGCAGGTTCCTGCAAGTCCGTTTTCTGCAAAAAAGTTTCGTGCCTGCTTCTGGAATCCGGAACCGACTGCCGTTTTCCATCGCTGGCCAGACCTTCCATGGAGGCAACGGGCATCCATGTTTTCAAGCTGATTCAGGACCTCGGATGGGAAATTCACCGGATCAATCAAGCCACTGATCCGCGCCAGGTTCACACCGGCAGCATTGTGGCCCTGCTGATTCTGGAATAATCGAACCTCGATCTGTTTCACCTCAATGAACACGCGTCCGGTCTTTTCCGCTTCGGGATCGGGCGCCCGAATGAATGGAATATCGCCGGCTGCAAAGGGTCCGAATCAGATCGTTTTCATCAGTTCTCTGGCGATAATCAGCCGTTGAATTTCGCTGGTCCCCTCGCCGATTTCACAGATCTTCGCATCCCTCAGGTAGCGTTCCACCGGGTACGACCGAAGGCAGCCGTATCCGCCGTGAATCTGCACCGCCTTGTTGGCGGCCCTTGTGGCGGCTTCCGAGGCATAAAGCTTGGCCATCGATGCCTGCATGGTGCAAGGCGCTCCCTGAGCGGCCAGGAAAGCCGCCCGGTATACCAGCAGGCGGGCTGCCGAAATTTCCGTAGCCATGTCGGCCAGCATCCACTGAATCGCCTGAAACGAAGCAATGGTCCGACCGAACTGCTTCCGCCTGCGCGCGAAGGCCAAAGACGCTTCCAGAGCCGCCTGTCCCAGCCCCACGGCCATGGCGCCGATTCCCACCCGGCCCTGGTCCAGAATGCCGAGGGCGTCCACCAGTCCCCTTCCCTTCTGCCCCAGCAGGCTGTCCTCCGGAACCCATACGTCTTTGAGGCGTACAACAGCGGTATCCGAAGCCCGGCATCCGATCTTGTCCAGCCGGGCCACGGGTCTTAAGCCGGGCGTATCCGCTTCGATGATAAAAGCGCTGATGCCATGGCGGTCCTGATCCGGTCCGGTTCTGGCCATGATAATGTACACGCCGGCCACCGAGCCCTGGGTCACAAACATCTTGGTCCCGTTGAGAACCCAGCCGCCGGGCTTTTTCTCGGCCCTTGTCCGCAGGGAAGCGGCATCGCTGCCGCTTCGAACCTCTGCCAGAGCCCAGGCGCCGAGGCTTCGGCCGCTGGCCATGGCCGGCAGAAATTTCCGCTTCTGGGCCTCGTCGCCCATCTGCAGAATATGACCGCAGGCAAGACTGTGCGCAGCCAGGGTCAGGGCCGAAGCGCCGTCACAGCGCGCCAGTTCCTCGATCGCCAGAATCAGGCAGACCGGATCCAGGCCCAGGCCTTTGTAAGATTTTGGAACGCCGATTCCCAGCAAGCCTTCTTCGGCCAGATTTTCCATCACCTCGAAGGGAAAGGTTCCCTGCACATCCCGTTTCCGGGCATACGGCGCCGCATGTATCCGGGCAAGTCCGGCAACCTTTTTCCGAAAACCCTCGTGGAATTCATCGAGCTCAAAATTCATAGTCTGTCTCCGGTCTGCTGTCATTGACGGTCCGGTAAAAAGTCAAGATGGCAACGGCGCAGATCAGGTTCGAAGCGTCGCAAATCCACAGGAATGACAGTGCGTCAGCGTGCAATGACGATGGATGCGGCGCAATGCGGAAGCCGGACTTTTTACAAGGCGTCATCATGGATTTCCAGTTTATACCAACTCCTGCTTTAAAAGACATCCATAAATTTCACAGCAAAGTCGCCGCACGGAATGGGTTTGAACCCGGCACGAATCCTGTTCCCCCGCTTCCCCGGTCCATACGCAAATTGACGGCGATCTTCACACAAATAAATTTTCCTTGCGGATGCCCGGCGTTTCCCTATGGCTTTTGATGAAAAATTTTTATATAAATGAAGGGTTTGAAAAATGTTGAACTCAAAATTCCATGGATACGCAAACTTTAAAGGGTGTTGAAAAACAAGAATCATGAAAATAACCATCAAACAATGGCGCATTCCGGTTGCTTTCTTTTTGATCCTGCTGCTGACGGCGCCGGAAGCGAGCCGGGCGGATTCGGCCGCGGCCCGTTCCGCACAGGAGAACGCACAGGTCCTGCCCGCAGAACCCGTGCTGGAGGAGCTCTCCCCTCCGAAACAATATTCCAGAATCAGCGGAGAAATCCTCGGCCAGCTCCGGTTGCGGCATTTCCGAAAGATTGACATCGACAACGCCTTTTCCGAACGTTTTTTTCAACGACTTCTGTCGGATCTGGATGAAAACAAAAACCATTTTCTGAAAAGCGACATCGACGAATTCGAGGTTTACCGTTACGAGCTCGATAATTCACTTGAAAAAAAAGACCTGACGCCCGGCTACATCATATTCAACCGGTTCCGTACACGCCAGGTTCAGCGTCTGAATTACATGATCGAGCGCATCGAAGCGGGCACAGGCGTCATGGATTTTGAAGAGAACGAGAGTCTTCAAATCGAACGCAAAAACCTGCCCTGGCTTCAAACCATGGCCGAACTCGAGGACCTGTGGCGAAAGCAGGTCAAAAATGACGTGCTGAACCTGAAACTGGGCGGGGAAACCGCTGAAGCGGAAATAGAAAAAACCCTTCGAAAACGATACAAAAACCGGCTGAATCAGGTGCTGAAGATCAACGAAGAGGATGTGTTTCAAGTATATATCGATGCGTTGACGCATACCTTTGATCCGCATACCGAGTATTTTTCACCCCACCTCTGGGAGAACTTCAACATCCGCATGAGCCTGTCCCTGGAAGGAATCGGGGCGCTGCTTCAGCAGGATAGCGAATACATCAAGATAGTCAGCCTGGTGCCCGGCGGACCTGCGGACAAAGACGGACGGCTCAAACCCGGCGATCGCATCACGGGAGTCGGCCAGGGCGTGGACGGGGAGATCGAGGATGTGATGGGATGGCGCATCGAGGATGTGGTGAACCTGATTCGCGGCCCCAAAGAAACCGTGGTGCGCATCAAGATTATTCCGACGGACGCCCGCACCGAACATCAGACCCAGATTGTCGATGTGCTTCGCAACACGGTGAAGCTCGAAGACCAGGCTGCCCGGAAACAGGTGCTGACCCTGGAAAACGCCGGCGTCTCCCATAAAATCGGCGTGATTGACATTCCAACCTTTTACATTGATTTCAAGGGCTATCAGGAGGGAAATCCCGATTACCGGAGCACCACCCGCGATGTGCGCCGTTTGATCGAGGAGCTGATCGATGCGGGCGTTGAAGGCATCATCATCGATCTTCGGAACAACGGCGGCGGAGCGCTTCAGGAGGTCAGCTCCCTGGTCGGGCTGTTCGTCCCGGAGGGGCCCACGGTCCAGGTCAAGCATGCCAACAGACAGGTTTCCCAGATTCACAATGACGAGTCGACGTTCATCTACGACGGTCCCCTGGCCGTGGCCGTCAACCGGCTCAGCGCGTCGGCATCGGAAATCTTTGCCGGCGCCATTCAGGACTACGGCCGGGGGATCATTCTCGGCTCCCGGACCTTCGGCAAGGGGACGGTTCAATCTCTGGTCAAACTCAGCAGCGGCGAGCTGAAACTCACCATTGCAAAATTCTATCGGATTTCCGGAGGAAGCACCCAGAGCAGGGGCATTTCCCCGGACATTCAGTTCCCGGATGTTTTTGACATCCAGCAGATCGGCGAAAGCGAACTGCCCGAATCGCTTCCGTGGGACACCATCGAACCCGTCTTTTACGACCATGATCCGGGCATCAACAAGGCTCTGGACCGGCTGAATGAACGCCATCAGGCGCGGATCGACGCAAACGCCGATTTTATATTCACCAGCGCTCTGGCCGGCTACCTGAAGCAAAAACAGGGAGAAACCCTGATTTCCCTGAACAGGGATATTCGGAAAAAGCAGAAGGATCAGGATGAAACATGGCGGCTGAATCTTGAGAATCAACGCCGCAAGGCAAAGGGACAGCCGATGCTGGAAAAGTTGGAGGAAGATCCGGCCGAGGCTGATCCGGACATGCCTTTCGATCATGATAAAAAGGACAAGGAACCGGATGCCTTCGTGACGGAAGGCGGCTGGATTCTGCTGGACTGGATGGAGCTGTCGCGGCAGAACATGAATCCGCAGAACCTGATGACCACCAAGCTGGCCGATGAGTCCTTCTTCAGCCCCGGTCGATCAGCTTCCGATCAATGACATGCCGGGAAAGGTCGTCCGGATGCACATGGGCCCCCGAAACCGCCTTGCCCCGGACCGATATTCCGGCCCGGTGAACCGAACGCCGATCCCCTGAAATCAAGGGATGCCACCCGGGCAGGTCCTTTCCTTCGGCGATCAGCCGGTAGGCGCAGGTTTTTGGAAGCCATCTGAAGCGCACGACGGTTTCGGGCGTCAGCGTCAGGCAATCGGGCATCTGCTGATGGCGACGGTCATAGTCCGTACATTGGCATGTAACGGGATTGAGCAGCGGGCAGGCGACGCTGGTATAATACACTTTTCCGGTTGTGGGGTTTTTGAGCTTTTCCAAACAGCATCTGCCGCATCCGTCGCATAAGGACTCCCATTGCTCGGGCGTCATTCGGTTCAGCGGAGTTGTTTTCCAGAAAGGCGGATTCAGGTCCGGCGCCGGCGTATTTCGGGCGTCCATGCAGTCATCCTTATTCAATGTCTCAATTCAATCATGGTTGATACAAAACGCAGGGCATCCGTTGTCGTCGCGGCTTCCGAAGCCGGAAAGCCCCTGATAGATGTCCTTTCCAGCCGTTTCCGGTATCACGACCGGAACCAGTGGCTGGAACATATCGATCGGAACCGCCTGATGATCAACGGTTATCTGGCTTGCGCCGATACCGTCCTTCGATCCGGTGATTTCCTGGAATACTGTTTTCAACCGATTCCGGAGCCCCCGGTGGACGCCGATTTTTCCATCGTCTTTGAAGACCGCCATATTCTGGTGATCAACAAGCCGCCCTGCCTGCCCTGCCATCCGTCGGGCCGGTATTTTCACCATACCCTCTGGAGCCTGTTAAGAAAGGCCGGAATCCGATCCCATATGGAACTGATCAACCGCATTGACCGGGAAACCTCGGGCCTGGTTCTGATTGCCAAGACCCCCGAGGCCGCACACGCCTGCCGGCATCAGTTTGAAAAGCGCCGGGTTTTCAAGCGCTACCTGGCGCTGGTCCATGGCCGGTTTACGGAAAAACGGATCATGGCTCAGGGCTGGATGGCTCCGGATTCTGCCAGCAGAATTCGAAAAAAACAACGGTTTTATCCCCTCGACCGGACGCCCGCGCACCATGCCAGGGCCTGCGCAACCGTTATCTGCAAAAGAAAAACCGGAGATCGGATCAGCCTGGTTCAAGCCTTTGCCCGCACCGGCCGCACTCACCAGATTCGAGCCACGCTGCTGGCCCTCGGATATCCGGTGGTCGGAGACAAGCTCTACGGCCTGGATGAGGAGATCTTTATCCGGTTTATCGAAGACCGGATTTCGAATGCGGACGTAGAAAAGCTGATGCTTTCCCACCAGGCGCTTCATGCCGCGGAACTTCGATTGCTTCATCCGGAAAGCCGGCTGCCGGTCCGCTTTCTGGCGCCGATGCCGGCGGACATGAAAAACCTGGCCGATCAGCAGTGATCTTCGACCCACAGGCGGCAGAGATGGACAATCACCTCGGCGGATTGCCGAAGCGCGATCTCTGGTATCCATTCCATCAGGGAATGAAACATCATTCCGCCGGTAAACAAATTGGGTGTGGGCATGCCCATGAAGGAAAACCTGGCCCCGTCGGTGCCGCCGCGGATGGCTGAACGGAAGGGCTGAATTCCGGCAAGCTTCATGGCGCGCTCGGCCTTTTGAATCACCTGGGGATAGCGGGCCAGCACGCCGGCCATGTTGCGGTACTGTTCCCTGGCCTGCACGACGATCTTCAGCCCGCGATACCGGTGTTCGAACACGCCGGCCAACTGCCGGATCCATTCAACGCGCCGCGCATTTTCGGAATGATCAAAATCCCGAAGGATCAGCGATATCCTGGCACGGCTTTCTTCGCCGGAAATCCGGGTGACATGAAAAAAACCCTCGCGTTTTTCGGCATGCTCCGGCATCTCATATTCCGGAAGCGCGGCCACGAATCGCGCGGCCAGCGCACCGGCATTCACCATCCGGTTCTTTGCCGCGCCGGGATGCACATTCAGCCCGATGAATTCCAGATCCGCTCCCACGGCATCAAAGCATTCATCCTCCAGCACGCCGATCATGCCGCCGTCGATCGTGTATCCGAAGTTCCCGAGCTTTTCCATGCGGATGTGATCCGCTCCTTTTCCGATTTCCTCGTCCGGAGTAAAAACAACGCGAAGCGTCGGATGATCCAGATGGCCAAACGTCTGAAATGCCGACAGGGCCGCCATGATTTCGGCGATTCCCGCCTTGTCGTCGGCGCCCAGCAGGGTGTCGCCCGAAGCGGTAATCAGGGTGCAACCGACAAATTGCCGCAGTTCCGGACACTGATCCGGGGATAAAACCAGATCCGGATTTCCGGGAAAGGCAATCCGGCCGCCGTCGTAATTTTCATGCACCACGGGACGCACATTCGTTCCGCTGACCGCCGGCGACGTATCCATATGCGCACAGAAGGTCAGAACCGGAGCATCCTGCCGGGATGCGGGAAGCTGCGCATAGACATACCCGAAACCGTCCCGCTCGACATTCGAGAGGCCCAGCGCTTCAAGCTCCCGGACCAGATGCCCGGCAAACTCCCACTGGCCCGGGGAGGACGGGTGCCTGTCCGAATCCGGATTCGATCCCGTATCAAAGGTCACGTAATTCAAAAACCGACTTCGCGCCTCCTCGAACAAAAATGCCCTGATCCTGTCATCCGGCATAAGATTCATTCCTTTTTCAACGGAAATCTTCCGGGTTGCGGACCCCGGCATCGAAGCGCTTTGCAGCGGCACTCCGGCATGGCATCAGTGCGCAATAAATTCCATTTATTAAAATCATCGCATTCAAAACGAGGTACATCTTGACAAAACCGCCTGCTTTGTCAAGATTAAAACTTTCCGTCAAAATGCCCGCCGGGGGCGCTTGCGTTTTGAATATTCGATTGCATCAGGAAAGGCTCGACCCACGCATGGAAACAAAATATGAAAAAACGTTCAAGGTTCGCGTCAACGAGGTGAACTTCAAAGGGGAGCTCAAGCTTTCCAGCATGCTGAACTATTTTCAGGATGTGGCCATTGAACATGCATCCGATCTGGGATTTCCCATTTCCATGCTGATTCAGAAAAATCTCACCTGGGTGGTTTCACGCTACCACCTGCAAATCGATCGCGCGCCGCTGTGGGGCGAGACGCTTCACGTCATCACCTGGCCCTCGGATACCAGGGGGCGGTTTGCCATTCGGGATTTTGAAATCCGGGATAAAAAGAACCTCCCGGCGGTGGCTGCCACCGCATCATTCATGCTGCTGGATTTTGTTCAGAAAAAAACCGTACCCATCGAGGAAAACCTTCCCGCGTATCCGGTCGTGCCGGCCCGGGCCGTCGCCGACAGCTTCGAACCCCTTCCCGGCCTGGAGCGGGTGGATCTTCAAAGGCCCTTTCATGTGCGCATGCATGACCTGGATTTAAATCACCATGTCAACAACACCTACTATGTGGAGTGGGCCATCGAGAGTCTTCCCATGGATATCATTCAGAACTGCCGCGTCACCCGGATCGAGGTGGCGTATCGCGGGCAGGCCGTTTACGGGGACGAAATCCTTTCCCAGGCCCAGGTAGTCAGCGATGGGCCCGAACCCGTGGTCATCCACCGGATTGTCCGGGAATCCGACGGCAGGGAACTGGCGCGCCTGAAAACGCAATGGACTCCGGCCCAGGGCACTTATCATGCCGCCTTTAAAGCCAAGCGCCTGGCATAGGACGACCGCCGGCATGATCCGCTCAGAGAATCCGCATCCGCTACTGAAGCATGAAACCGGTATCAGTGGACGGAATCAGAGGCCGGCGCATCCGCGGCGGTCGTGCAATGCGCCTGGAGGTCTTTCATGGGCAACCCCCATACCGCATAATGGTCCCGGATAAAAAACGATGCGCCTCTTTTCGTGAAGGGAAAGAGGCGCATCTCAGTTTATACCCGGATATCCTTTAACGGACGGGTGCAAAGGATGCCCGGCCGCTAATCCATGACAATGATTTTTTCGTCCAGCTTGGCGCCGGATGGTTTCAATATGACGTGAACCTTCAGCCGGGTGCCGGGTGGGACTTCGAAATTCCTGTAATCACCTGACAACTGGGTTTCATGATTCGGTGCAAGGTTCACATCGTTAGCCCAGAATGTCATCCCCGGTGCGCCGTTTTCCAGGGGAAATCCTGCAATCGAGATTTTCGCCGCAACGGAACCGCCATTTCTGATCGTGGCCACCCAGGTTTTGGCGGCGCGATCCCACAGCACGCTTTTGATATGAACATTGAGGCCCTGGGGTATCAGGCCTTCGGTGACGCTGAACCGTTTTTCCAGGGCATAATTCGTCTCGTTCGATTCGCCTCCGCAAATGCCGGGCCAGGGCCGTGCCCTTCTGAATCGGAACCAAACGGGCGGCGTTCCGCTGTATCCCTGAAAATGAATCACCCTAACAATCCGATTCCGGTTTACCGACTCATCGGCTTTCATTTTCATTGTATTCGAATCAGGAATCAAAACCGCCATTTTTGATTTTGAATTGCCCTAATGGGTTATTTGTATTTAATATGTTGTTTTTATTCTATTTTATTATTCAAAAAAGGTTTGACTTCTGTGTGATGCTTTTTTAGGCTGATGCGGTTATCAAACCCTTCTGATATTGTGAGTCATAAATGACATAATTAAAAGAATCACTTAAGGACTGCCATGAACACCCATTCCAGTCGTCCGGGGAAAACCGCCTCCCAGAAAATCGGTCTGATTTTAGGACTCCTCCTTTTTACCATATTTTTATTTCTGGATCTCGAACCCGGCAACCCGGTCGTCACCCGCATGGCGGCCGTAGCCGTTCTCATGGCCACCTGGTGGATCACCGACGCCATTCCCCTGGCGGCCACCGCGCTCCTGCCGATGATTCTCTATCCATTGCTGGGCATTTTGAAGGCCAATTCAACGGCCCCGATTTACTTCAACAGCACCATTTTTCTGTTCATGGGAGGTTTCATCATCGCCCTGACCATGGAAAAGTGGAATCTTCACAAACGGATTGCGCTCTGGATCATCCGGGTGGTCGGAGGCGGGCCTGCCAGAATCGTGCTGGGATTCATGATCGCCGCGGCCTTCCTGTCCATGTGGATATCCAACACGGCTACGGCCATCATGATGCTCCCCATCGGCATGGCGATCGTCTATGAGATGGAAACAAAATTTTCAGCCGCTCAGACGCATAACTTTACGGTGGCCCTGATGCTGGGCATCGCCTACGCCTGTTCGGTGGGCGGGTTGTCCACCATTGTCGGAACCCCGCCGAACCTGTCGTTTGTACGGATATTTGAAATCACCTTCCCTCAGGCCGGCTCGATTTCCTTTGGCCAGTGGATCGTACTGGGGCTGCCTCTGGGTGTGAGCCTTCTGGTCATCATATGGGTTCTGCTGACAAAGGTGTTTTTCCGGACTCCGGCGTTTCTTAAAATCGACCGCAGCGTTGTGGAAAACCAGTACAAAGCGCTCGGGCATATGTCTTACGAGGAAAAGGCCGTGGGAGCGGTATTCGGAATCACGGCTCTGCTCTGGGTGTTCAGAGTCAAGCTCCAGATCGGCGCGCTCAGCATTCCGGGCTGGTCCCAGATTCTTCCCTTTCCGGAGATGATCGACGACGGCAGTGTGGCGCTTTTCATGTCCACAGTCCTGTTTCTGATTCCGACCCGAAGCGCGGAAGCATCTTCGGCCACGCTGACCGACGCGGATGTCATCACCCGTCTGCCCTGGAACATCGTGCTGCTTTTCGGCGGCGGCTTTGCGCTGGCCAAGGGGTTTCAGGTGACCGGACTGGCCGCTCTGATCGGCGCCAAATTTTCCACTCTGGCCGGCATATCTCCGTATCTGATGGTTTTGGTGATCTGCGCGAGCATCACCTTTTTAACCGAGCTGACCTCCAACACCGCCACGACGGAGATGATTCTGCCGATTCTGGCATCGGTCGCGGTCGCCATGCAAATCAACCCCCTGATTCTGATGATTCCGGCCACGGTTTCCGCATCCTGCGCCTTCATGATGCCGGTCGCCACGCCGCCCAACGCCATTGTCTTCGGAAGCGGCCGGATCAGAATCTCGGAAATGGCCAAAGTCGGCCTGTGGATCAATCTGATCGGCGTTCTGGTGATCTCCGGCGTATTCTTTCTGATCGGAACGGCTCTTTTCTCCATCGATCTGAGTTCAATGCCGGCCTGGGCGAACTTCGCCGGCCAGGGAAGGTAAACCGAAACAAGGAAAAACGTCATGAACCCTTCCGGATTCCGCGTAATCAAGCGCATCCTGCCGGTGATTGCATTTGTTCTGGCATTGTGTCTTGCCGTACCCTTCATCGCCGGTCCGCCTGCAGACCGGCAGGCATCTGTCCGCATCGGCGCCCTTGTTCCGCTGAGCGGCAATTTCCAGAGTTTCGGCGTTGTCATGAAAAACGCGATGCTGCTGGCTGAGGAAACGGTCAATCAGGAAGGGGGGATTCACGGCAGGCCGCTGGAGGTGATTTTTGCCGACACCCAGGGCCGGGCGTCCCTTGCAGAATCGGTGGTCAAAGAACTGACAGAAGATCGCAAGGCCTTGATGCTGGTCGGCGGATATTCCAGCGATGCCACGTTCAGCCTGGCAAAAACCGCCGAACGGCGAGACGTCCCCTTTGTGGTCTGCACGGCTTCCGCGGACAGAATCACCCAGATGGGATGGAAAAACATCTACCGGATCAATCCGCCCGTCAGTGAATACACTCAGGGGCTGGAGGATTTCTGGATCAAGGAATTCCGCCCGAAATCGATCGCCGTCATCTTTGAAAACAGCATGTTCGGCACGGACGGCGCCAAGCGCATGACCGAATTCTGCCGGGAAAACGCCATTGAACTCCGGGCGCTGATTCCATACGACAAAGCCATGACCCGACCGGCGTATTTCCGATCGTTGATCGCGCCTTTGACCCTGGATCCGCCGGAAGTCATTTATATGATCTCCTATCTGGAGGACGCCGTTACGCTGGTCAGACAGATCCGGGAAGTCAAAATCAACTCGCTTTTGTGCGGCGATGCGGGCGGCTTTACCCTGAACGAATTCATACAAAGAACCGGAAAAGACGCTGAAGGGCTTCTGACCACGACGCTGTGGTCAAGGCATCTGCCTTATTCCGGAGCGGACGCCTTCCACGAGAACTACGTCAAACGGTTCAATGATCCGCCCGACTATCACGCAGCCGAAGCCTACGCCGCCGTTCTGGTCGCCGCCGATGCCCTGAAACGGGCCGGCAGCCATTCGCCTCAGGCGATCCGCAAGGCCCTGAACCAGACCGTGCTGATGACGCCTTTCGGTCCGGTGAAGTTCTACAACTATCATCGGTATGAAAGGCAGAACAGCATCCGGACCCTGGTGCTTCAGATCATCATCGGCAGGTTTACCCTGATCTGGCCGCCCGAATTCGCGGAATCCGGTTTTATTCCACCGGCGATACTCCAGGCTCCGGAGTAAACAGCGAACCTTGGCCGAAAAGCTTTACTCCCGGTCAAAGCCGTGATGCAGCGGCGTTCCGGAAGCAAGCCTTCCGGACGATGATGGGCGATTCCGCCGCCATCAGGGAATATGCCGGATAAACGCAACGATCCGGCGCGGGGTTCCTTTTTGCGAGAGACGCGTCGAATCATCGCCCGAAAACATCAGGAGAAATGCGCCCGAAAATCGCATCGACAGAGAGGATAGGGGATGTCCCCCCTGTCTGTTTAAATTGTCATTGATTAAAAGATGAAACAATCTTATTTTAAAAAACTTTGCACGAACCCTGAACCGGATTGCCGGTATTGTGAGCTACGGATTCAGACATAACCTTTGACGCAAGGAAGGCAACTATGAGACGAATTGTTTTTCTATCAGGCCTTGTCGCGGGACTGCTGGCCATCATCCTGTTTGCGGCCGGACCGGCGACAGCGCAAAAGCCCTCATGGGACGACGACGGCAAAAAAGGCAAGGGATCCAAAAAGGCGGACTCCCCGGAACCGCAACGCATGCAGTCGGAAGACCGGCGCCAGGAAACCAGACATCAACAGGAGTACCAGCGCTCGGACTCTCAGCACCAGGACCGCCATGGCGACGGGCCCCAGGGATTTTTCGCCGGCCGCGACCGCTCTTACATCGATCGCTACTATACGGATCAGTATCGAAGCGGCAAGTGCCCTCCGGGGCTGGCCAAAAAGGGCAACGGATGCATGCCGCCGGGCCAGGCCAAAAAATGGGCGATGAATCGGCCCCTGCCCAGGGATGTGGTCTTCTACGATCTGCCCCAGGATGTTCTGGTGCACCTCGGACCGCCTCCGACCGGGCATCGCTTCGTACGCGTGGCCCAGGATATTCTGCTGATCGCCGTAGGCACCGGCATGGTGGTGGACGCCATCGAGGATCTGGGTCGAATCTACTGACCATCCCTGAATCCACACTGACGGCGCCCGATATTGAACTTTACGGGCGCCGTCAGTCAAGCCCCATGGCCCTCCTGTCCGCGCCGTCTTCAAATATTCAGCGTTGCCCTGTTCCCCCATCGATATGATGCGGCACTTCCGGCGCCTCTATTCTCAATTATCCCGGCGCAATCTTTCACGTCGCACTTTAAGAAATATTGAAACCGCGTAATTTGATGAGCGCCCGCTTGAGTTTCTCTTTGATTATGAATCGGCGTGCTTGAACTCGGCCACCAGAGCCTGAATCGAGGCCTTGGCATCGCCGAAGTACATACGGGTGTTGTCCCCGAAGAACAGGGCGTTCTGAATACCGGCAAAACCGGCGCTCATGGAGCGTTTCAAGACGATGACCGTCCTGGCGCGGTGGGCTTCGATGATCGGCATGCCGTAGATGGGACTGCCCGGATCATTCAAAGCGGCCGGATTGACCACATCGTTGGCGCCGATCACCACCGCCGCATCGATGGCATCCATCTTCGAATTGATATCGTCCATTTCCACGAGTTGATCATAGGGCACGTTGGCCTCGGCCAGCAGAACATTCATGTGCCCCGGCATACGGCCCGCCACCGGATGGATGGCGTACATCACCTCGGCGCCGTTGGCTTCCAGCAGATCTCCGAGTTCACGCACAACATGCTGCGCCTGGGCGACCGCCAGGCCATAACCGGGCACGAAGGCGACGGAACCGGCGGCCTCCAGGATGTAGTAAACATCCTCGGCGGTGGCCGGTCTGACCTCACCCTGGGGGCCGTCGCCGGCTTTCTGGACTTTGGCGCCGAAACCGCTGAACAGAACATTGGCGAGCGACCGGTTCATGGACCTGCACATGATCCGGGTGAGGATGATGCCGCTGGCGCCGACAAGAGCGCCGGCCACGATGAGGATGTTGTTATGAATGACGAAGCCGGCGGCGCATACGGCGATGCCGGAATAGCTGTTCAGCAGCGAAATGACCACCGGCATGTCGGCGCCGCCGATGGGTATAACCGAGGTCACGCCGAAGACGAGGGCGACCGCGACAATAAACAGAAAGATCGGGTAGCCGGAGGCTGAATCGATTGAGAAGGCGATGCCGGCGCAGACCGCAGTCAGCAGGATCAGGCCGTTGACGATGCGCTGGCCGTTGAACACCACAGCCCTGCCCGGAATGATCTCGGCCAGCTTGCCGAAGGCCGCCATGCTGCCGGAAAAGGTGACACCGCCGATAAAGGCGGAGAGAAAGGTGACAAAGGCGATGAAGGCGGTCAGGTTCCTGGTTTGATGATATTCCGCCCAGGCGAGCAGCAGGCTTGCGATGCCGCCGAAACCGTTGAACAGGGCTACCATTTCAGGCATCGAGGTCATTTCGACCCTGTAGGCCGCCGTCAGCCCGATCGCCGCGCCAATCGCAACGCCCAGGGCGATCCACTTGTAATCGAGACCGGAATTCAGAAGGGTAACGACAACAGCCAGCAGCATGCCGGCCGCCGATATCAGATTGCCCTTGCGCGCCGTGGCCGGGGAGCTCAGCATCTTCAGGCCGAAAATAAAGAGCGCGGCCGAGACGACATAGGCAAGGTTCACCAGAAGATCGATGTTCATTCCGCTCCCCTTTTATCCTTCTTCTTGAACATCCTGAGCATTCTGTTGGTTACCGCGTAACCGCCCACCACGTTGACCGCGGCAAGGGCGACCGCCAGGACGCCGAGAACGATGGCGACCGTCGTGTTGCCCTCCCGCACGGAGGCGACAGCGCCGATCAGGGTAATCCCTGAAATGGCGTTGGAGCCGGACATCAACGGCGTGTGCAGGCTCGACGGCACCTTGGAGATAAGCTCGAACCCCAGAAAGATCGACAGCACGAAAACAAAGGTCAGGAATGCCGCTTCCATCATTCACCTCGTTCGTTCATCATGCGCTTGTAGGTTTCACTGAAAATTGCGCCCGCGTGGGTGATCAGCGCCCCCCGGATCAGGTCGTCCTCCAGCTTGAGATCGAAGGCTTTGGCATCCTTGTTCCAGAAATGCCCGATGAAATTGCCGAGGTTGGCGGAGTACATCTGGCTGGCGGTAACCGCCACGCGCCCCGGCAGGTTGGCAAGCCCGATGATGGAGACGCCGTTGATCTCGACGATCCTGTCCGCTTCCGAACCCTCCACGTTGCCGCCGGTTTCCACCGCCATGTCGACGATAACGCTGCCCGGCTGCATGCGGGCAACCATGGACGCATCGACGATGCGCGGTGCCATGCGGCCGAAGACCTGGGCGGTGGTGATGACGATATCGGACTGGGCGCAGACCCTGGCCATCCCCTCCTTCTGCATCCGGAGCTGCTCCGGAGCAAGCGCCCCGGCATAGCCGTCCGTGGTCTGTCCGGTTTCGCCGAGATCGATCCTGACGAATCTGGCGCCCAGGGATTTAACCTGTTCCTCGACCACCGGCCGGATATCGAAGGCCTCGACCCGGGCGCCGAGACGGCGGGCCGTGGCGATGGCCTGAAGGCCCGCGACGCCGGCCCCGATGATAAAGGCGCGGCACGGCTTGATGACGCCGGACGGTGTGGTCATCATCGGCAGGATCTTATCCAGATGCCCGGCGGCCAGAATGACCGCCACATATCCGCCGAGGCTGGCCTGGGAGGAAAGAACGTCCATTTTCTGGGCAATGGTGGAGCGGGGAAGCATCTCGAGACTGACGGCGCTGATGCCGCCCGCCTGCAACTTTTCCAGCAGTTCCGCTTCGTTGAAAGGATCGAGATAGCTCACGTGGATGCAGCCCGTTTTCATCAGGGGTATTTCCCTCACGGGCGGCTTGCGCAGCCTGAGAACCATATCGGCCGACTGAAGGAGCGCCCTGCGGTCGGCAACGACCCTGGCGCCGGCCTGCTCGTAGTCGGCGTCGGAATACCGGCAGGTCGCGCCGATACCGGCCTCTACCTCGATATCGGCGCCGAGCTTGACCAGATGGTCCACCGTTGGCGGAATCAGGGGAACACGTTTCTCCCCCTCATGAATTTCCTTCATGGCTGCAATTTTCATGGCGATCGCTCCTCTGAATCACGCCGCCCGGAATGCTTTTCCGGTTATTTTTCCGTCGCCGCCGAAGGCGTCCAGACCCCGGAAAAAAGCCGCCCGCATCGCAGGGCGTGCGCATCCGAACCGTATTGAAACCACGAAATCGAAAAGAAGAGGATGTTTCAGCGAGCCTGGCACAAACCGGACTGTCTACAACTGTTTCATCTTAATCCAATTTTCTCGAAATTACCACTCCCAACACCGGCCGGAGAAGGCGCGTCCATTATCGATTGTTTCGGCATGACTTTGGATCATCATCCTTTCAAAAAACATAAAAACGCATGATTTCATGGGCATACCCGGCGTTTTTAAATTGTCGTTGATCAAAAGATGAAACAATTCTATTTTAAAAGCTGTGCATGAACGCAGAAACAGAGTTGCGGGTATCCTACAATGGCATGGCGCTGTCGGCGCCCGGTTTCGCAATCTTTATTTACCCTGACCCGGTACCTGGTACAGAAGACCGATAGCGTCCAAGCTCGCTTTCTCTGGTTTACGGCAGAGGTCCAGGCTATTGTGCCGCTGTTCCTGACGGCGGCGGGCGGTTTCATCTCAGGGCCGCTGGCTGCGCTCCTTCTAACAGGGTGTTGAAAAACAAGAATCAGGCCGCCGGTCAAGGCGCACGGCGATGCGACAAGCGCGGCATATTCAAGCATATGTGAGCAGTGGCGAGCGCCGCGCAACGCTGAATGGCGGCCTCAGGCGCAGTTTTTCAACAGCCTGCTAAAGAGCGGCGCGAAGTCCAAACCATAACAGATTGGTCGCCCATGACCGATGTCATGCTCATCTATCCATACTTTGACACGCATGCGCCACATGCCCTGCTCTTTCATCCGCAGGGCATCGCCCAGCTGGCGGCGGTCCTGCGCGTGGCCGGAGTGGACGTCAACGTCGTGGATTGCACGTTTCGACAGCGCGCGGATGTGCTGGCGGAAATAGAGGCCGCGCAGCCCGATATCGTGGGAATCTCGATAATGGTGTCCATCTCCGGCAATGCGCGGGATCTCGCCCGGGCGATTCGCGATCGAATGCCGGAAACCCTGTTGGCGTGCGGAGGTCCGCTGCCGACGCTCAGGCCCCGGCAATTTGACCGGGAATTTGATCTGGTATTTCGCGGCGAGGCCGTGCAGGCATTTTCCGCTTTTTGCCGCGCGTATCTTGAGGCTGGAATTACGGTACAGGGTCTCCCGAAATTCCTCCAGCGCCCGGATGCGTACCCCGGAATACATTATCAGTCGCCGGATGGGGGCGCAGCGATTCAAACCGCCCCCGGATCGTCCGGCGAAACGCTGCTGAACCAGCTCCCGCTGCCTGACCGCCGCGATTACGATCATGCGCGGTATCAACAATTCTGGCATGCTCGCGAAGACTATTCTTTGGCGGGCATCATGACCACTTACGGGTGCCCGTACCGCTGTGATTTTTGCTCAAAACCGATTTTCGGGAACTGGTTCCGGCGGCGCAGCATGGAGCGGATCATGGCGGAAATCCGTGACATCAAGACCCGGGGGTATACCGGCCTGTGGATCGCCGATGACTGTCTGACGCTGGACATCGAGCATCTGCGGGCGTTTTGTCGGCGTCTGATCGCGGAGAAGCTGGACATGAACTGGTGGTGTCTCTCGCGGGTGGATCAGATGACCGCTCGGGAGATTGACCTGATGCAGGCCGCTGGCTGCCGGAAAGTCTTTTTCGGGCTGGAATCCGGCAGCAATGCGGTGCTGAAACTGATGAACAAACAGATCACCACCGAGATGGCGGAACAAACGCTCGCCCTGTTTGAGCGCAGCTCCATCCTCACCGCCGGATTCTTTATGGTGGGTTATCCCGGAGAAACATACGAGACGATCGAAACGACCTTTCAGTGGGCGCTCACGCTCCCGCTGGACGATATCTCCTTCACGATTCCGTATCCGCTGCCCGGTACACGGCTGTTTGATAAAGTATTCAACGTGCGGACCGAAATTGACTGGCGGTATGAAAATGAAAATCGCATAACCTACCAGTCGGAATTCGATGAAAGCTATTTGAGATCCCGCATCGCCGAGGTCTTTGCGCAATTCACCGCCAGAAAACGGCGCAAACCGCGATGACTCCCTGTGAATTATGAACCTTACCCTGCCCCTGTCTGATACCCTGTCGTTGATCCATGCGCCGGCCATTGCCGAAGGCAAAACAGCCTTGATGGCAAAGGGTCTCTTTCTGTGCGAGCAGGATCAGATCCATGCCGGTGAATCGGCGGGTTTTGGCTTGCCGGTGTGGAAAACCGGACAACACGCCGTTTTCCCTTCGTTGCTTTCGGTCCGGATGTTGACGCCACATGTTATCGAGAAGGTGTATCGGCTGGACAGGGTGGCGATGTGGCGGATTTGCGGGATGAACATGCCGCGCATCTTCCGGGCGGCCATGGAAAAAATCACGGCAATCTATATGCGCCTGCCCGCGCGCCAGCAATCGTTGTTAAGCATCCGCGACGCTCTGTGCGCGTTATTTCGAATTCGAAGCGCCATGCTTCCCTCCCGCAGCCATGGCCGGTGCCGGGTGCTGTATGCCGTTGCGGCAAAACAGCTGAAAGTGACGGTTGACGGCCGGAAGCTGAGGGGCCGGGGCGAGCTGATTTTACTCAACGAGGCGTCCGGTGCGCCGTTCACCCGCCTGTACTTCGGGCGGCGCATTCTGGAAGGACGCGACATCCCGGCCTGGCAGCCCTGCCCGTTCGAGACGGTTTTCGTGAATCCGGCGACCGGGCTCGGCTTTGCATTGATTGTTCCGCCGCACGCGGAACCAGCGCGCTCGCGGCTGGCCTGCGGCCGGGAAATCGCCCGCGGACTCAACTGGGCCGGATTGGCCCTGACCACTTCTCAACGCCGGTTCAGCTATGGGGTGAGCTTTCAGCATATCCTGCCAAATTATGCGGATGGTCCCTGGAGCAACGATGAAAACGCTTTATCCGCTCCCATGGACACGACGGATTCTTGAAGACCTTGCATAAGGTTCAATGGAAATATAAAAATACACAAGCCGCGTGGAGTGTGAAACAAAATTTCTGAAAACCGCTTAACCCTGCTTAAGCGTCTGTTTTTGCTTTCCGACATAAAAAAACATGGAAGTTCTTGATTTCATGGTGATATCCGGTCTTTTTAAATTGTCGTTGATTAAAAGATGAAACAATTATATTTTCAAAAGCCGTGCATGAACGCGGAAACAGAGTGGCGGGTATCTTAAGTTACGGATTCAGCCACAACCTTTAACGCAAGGAAGGCAACTATGAAACGGATTGTTTTTCTATCAGGCCTTGCCGTGGGACTGCTGGCCATCGTCCTGTTTGCGGCCGGACCGGCGACAGCGCAACCGCCCACATGGAACGAAGACGGCAGAAAAGGCAATGTCTCCAGAGATGGGGACTCACGGGGATCCAAACAGGTCCAGTCGCGAGACCGGAACCAGGAAACCCGCCATCAGCAGGACCGCCGCGGCGAATCGCAAGAGCCCAGGTGGAATGAAGGCGACCGGCGCCAGGAAACCCGCCATCAGCAGGATTACCGTCATTCGGGCCCTCCGCATCAGGACCGCCACGGCGACAGGCACGAGCAGAGATTTTTCGCCGGGCACGACCGTTCTCACATCGATCGCTACTATGCGGATCAGTTTCGCCGCGGAAAGTGCCCTCCGGGGCTGGTCAAAAAGGGCAGCAGATGCGTGCCGCGGGGCCATGCCAAGAGATGGGTGATGTATCGGCCCCTGCCCCGGGAGGTCATCTTCTACGATCTGCCCCCGGATGTTCTGGTGTACCTCGGACCGCCGCCGCCCCGGCACCGCTTCGTACGCGTGGCGCAGGATATTCTGCTGATCGCCGTGGGCACGGGCATGGTGGTGGATGCCATCGAGGATCTGGGTGGAATCTACTGACCCCATGCCCCCGGCATTGAGGGCAAGGAGGCAAAGGCCGTATTGGTGAATGGAATCAGGCGATCCTCGAATTTGAACGCGGGTCACACGGCAATTCTTTGAATCAGATCCGGTCCGGTGCTGTGGACCGAATTGACGGCTTTTGACACCGGATAACAGGTCATTGGCTCAACGGCCCCGGTCCGCAGCATGCGGTTGAGTTCGGCCGGGTTCTCCAGACCGGGGTCAAGCCAGGATTCATAATGCTCGGGAGCCGGTATCAGGGGCATTCTGTCGTGAATATGCCGTATGGAAGCAATCGCCTCCGTTGTGACGATCGTGCAGGAATCAAGGGGCGAATGATCCGGAGAATTTCTGTCGATCCAGCGTTCCCACAGACCGGCGAAGGCAAAGGGCGTTCCGGTTTCGGTGGTGATGTACCAGGGCTGCCTGTTTCCCTTTTCCCCCTGCCACTCGTAATACCCGTTCGCCGGAATCAGGCATCGCCGTTTCTTAAAGGCATTTCGAAAAGCCGGTTTTTCGGAAAGGGTTTCGGACCGGGCGTTGATCATTCTCACGGCCATGGACCTGTCTTTGGCCCAGGACGGAACCAGCCCCCAGTGCATTGCAACCAGGACGTTTTGTCCGTTTTCATTTAAAATCGACAGGATATGCCGGGTCGGGCAGACATTGTAATCGGGCGCGGCCTTCGCCTGTATCGAGTCGATGGGAAACGTCTTTCGAATCTCCTCGCTTGAGCTGAACAGAACAAATCGTCCGCACATCCGGCACCCCCTTCTTCCGCCACAATTTCCGATCAGGCCCCGCCCCTGTTTGCCGCCCGATGAATTGTTTCGCCGGAAAGCTGCCTTAACAGGGTGTTGAAAAACAGGAATCAGGCCGTCGAGCAAGGCGCGCGGCGATGCGACAAACGCAGCATGTTCAAGCATATGTGAGGGTTGGCGAGAGCTGTGCAACGCTGAATGACGGCCTCAGACGCGGTTTTTCAACAGCCTGTCAATTCAATGAATCATCCTTCCAGTATTTCGTGCCCTTAATCGATGCCTGAAGCGCCAGGCCGGCCTCTGTCAACTGATAAATCGTGATGTTGTCGACCGTGGCCTCGCCGCCGACAGCCGCCCCTTTTTCACCCGCCTTTGCCGCGGCATCGGCCTGAGCCCCGAAAGCCCAGCCCTGCTCTACAAAACGGTTCATGGTGTCGGCGTCATGGAACACGAACACCGCGCGAAAGTCTTTGGCGCCCAGTCCCAGACCGATGCCCGCCTCACCCATTTTCATATAGGTATGTTGGCCGGTCCGATTGTTTTTGACCACGCCATATCCGCCGCCGAAACTGGCAAAAATAATATTGACATTGACGTTGCTGAATACGGCGTAACCCGGAGCGCCGGCAATCTGAGCTCTGGTGTCCGGTTTGAGTTCATAGAGATCGGACAGCACCTCGTTTTTCATGTCGAGAATTGCCTGGCGCTTTTCCGCGGCAGTGTTGCCGCGAGTCGTCGCACACGCCCCGACGCCCAGCAATAGTATGATGCATATCACCGCCGAAATTCGATTCATGATCGCTCTCCTTTTTTGATTTATTAAAACCCGGACCCCGCGGACAAAGAGTCAAGCCTGTTCTTAACGCCTCGGGACGGTCAAAGTCAACAACCTCCCGGAGTTTGTCCTCTCTGGCCGCCGGCCGTCTTTCCAAAGCGCTTTTTGAGGATCGGACATACGGTTCGAATTGCACCTGTTTTCATGAATCCCGCTTGCGGCATTCAAAAGTGCGGTTTAAGCCCTGTTTCGCGGGTCTTTTTTAAGTGACCGGATTTTTATTTCAGCGGTTCGCCTGATCCGGCCCCGTGCCCCCCGGCTCAAGCCGGCATGCCGATGTTGTGAAAACGTCTTTATCGACGCGTTCCAGACACCGCCATCCCGTCCGGTTTAAAAATTCACCGGCCGCATCGACCTCGGGTTCAAACACAAAAAAGCAGACCTCATCATCTTTTTTAAATCGCGTGCGGTCTCCAACCGGCGACAGAACGCCGTTTCGGCGCACCGCAGCGGCGATCAAACCGTTTCCGGAATAACCGGTCGTAATGGCGCCGGCTTCGGCGTCGCCGGACGGCTCGAACACGCATTGCCACCGTTGAAGATGGACCTGTTTGGATTTGAAGCGTCGATTCCAGACCTCCACATCGACCAGCGCGCCGAAAATAAGTTCGGCCGCGGATTGATGCAGCATCCGGGTTGTCAGAGACCCCGTGTCGGTCTTCAGAGCGGCCCACAGGGAAACCATCCTGGACTCTTGCTTCACTTTCTGAATGAACAGGTAGTTCACCTCGTCATTGGCGGTGAGCCCCAACGCGCCCCGGCGAGTGTCTATTTCCGCCCGCAGCAGGCTTCTGGACTGAAGACCGTTGCCGTATATGACGCGGGTGCAGTCGTTTTCAGCCGCCGTGCAATGGTCCGCATTGGAGTCGATGAAAACGACCTCCTGGCCGTCTTCCTTGAACAACCTGGCCAAACCGCGCGCCAGCGGGTTGGCGCCGAGAATGACCCAGCCCGACTGGCTGGGACGCAGCAACCCCAACAAGCCTGCCACGAAACCGCCGGTAAGACCGGCGAACACGACGGTCACGGCAATCACCAGGAAAACCAGGGCTCGCAATTCGTAGCCGCCCGCCAGCCCCGCCTCGGTAAAGGCGGCGGCAAAAAAGGAAGCCACGGCCGCAGCCACAATCCCCCGGGGACCGATCCAGGCGATGAAAAACCGCTCCTTCCAGTTCAGCCCGGCGAAACCGGTTCCGGCAAACACGGCCGCCGGACGGACCAGGAACATCAATGCCAGGACAACCCACACGGCAGGCCAGCCGAGACCGGCGACCTGCTCCAGGCGGACATCGGCGGCCAGCAGCACAAAGAGCATGCCGATCAACAGAACGGTCAGCTCCTCCTTGAATTCCACCAGGTCCCGCAATACATAGGTGCTGAAATTGCCGATGATGATACCGGCCATCGTCACGGCGGCGATGCCGCTTTCCGAAAGAATCGCGTTGCTGCCCTGAAAAAGGGCGAGAACGGCGGCCAGGGTGAACACGTTCTCGGTCCCTTCCGGAATCAACCGCCTGACCCGGTAAAGCGAAATCAGCAAAAAACCAACCGCAACGCCGCACAGAGCGCCGAAACCGAGACGGGAAACGACGTGCCAGCCCCATACCAGCAATGAGCCGCGGGCGGGACTCAGAACCGCTTCGAGGACCACCGTGGCCAAGACCGCGCCGAGAGCATCGATCAGAACGCCTTCGGCCTCCAGCACCGTGGCTACCGAGCGTTTGACCCGCAACCGTTTCAACAACGGGTTGATCACGGTGGGGCCGGTCACCATGACTACCACGCCGAAAAGGACCGCGTTTCTCCAGGGCCAGTGCATGATAAAATGCACGGCTGCAGAAGCGCCGGTAACCGTCAACAGGCCGCCGAGAAGAATCAACTGCCGAATGGAGCGCTGGGCGCGTTTCAGGCGTCTGAATTCAAGGTTAAGCCCGCCTTCGAAAAGAATGACGGCCACGGCGAACCCGGTCAGAATGTTCAGCGCCGTGCCGAGGCTCTCCGGACGAATGAGGTTCACGCCGTCCGGGCCCAGGGCGACTCCGGCGGCCAGCAGCAAAACGATGCCCGGAATGCGCAGGTGGTGTGCCAGAGCCTGCGCGATCATACCCATGGCCAGCGCCAGGGCAATGGTCAAACCCGGATGATTGAAAACGGAAGGCTCCATGGAATTGATTCGATCCTGTTTCCCGGCCTGTCTTGAAACACACAGGCGTTGCCGGTGTCAGTTTACGGGCCTTCAAAATACCATACATACAAGAGAACCGCTATTTTTGAAAATCCGGTCAGGTTCATTGCTTCGGATTGCATCCCGTTTTTTTGCGGTTTGTTTCCGGCACCCACAGGTTCGTTATAAGCCTTGTTCCACGGAACATTTTAAAGTTAACTTTTTTCAATGCGCGGCGGCCTTTTGTACGGCGCCCCGCATCTTCCTGTAAACGAGGCTCACTTCAGCTCCTTGATCTCTTTCAGATCCGCCTTTTTGCCCAACATAACCAGGACATCGCTGTCCTTGACGGTGAAATCGGGGCTGGGCACCATGACGAACCGCCCCGGGACCAGCTCTTTGACGGCGATGATATTGACCTCGTAGCGCCTGCGCAGATCCAGATCCCTGAGCGACTTTCCGATGAAAGACGGAGGCGAATTGACCTGGGCGATGGTATAATCTTCCGCCAGGGGCAGAAACTCCAGAATATTGGGTGAGGTCAGCCGCAGGGCCAGGCCTTCGGCCATATCCATGCTGGGCCGAATGATCTCCGTGGCGCCCAGCTGTTTCAGGATCTCTCCGTGATCGTCATCCTCGGCCTTGACGATGATGCGTTTGATTCCCAGGCGGCTGAGGTGGAAGCAGATCAGGATGCTGGGCTTGATGTTTTCACCCGTGCTCACGATGACGGCGTCCATCTCATCGAGTCCCAGGGCTTTGAGCGCCTTGATGTCGGTTACGTCCTGCACGATGGCGCTGGTGCAATAAGGCTCAATGGCCTGCACCCGCTCCTTGTTGCGATCAATGGCGATCACCTCGTTTTCGTTTTCATAAAGAGCTTTGGCTACGTAGTATCCGAAGCTCCCGGTACCGATAACGGCAAATCGTTTCATGGCTGCCTCACGCTTTGCTTATCCGATCATCATGTTCTCCTCTGCGTACTGAATGCCTCTTGTCGAACCTCCCCCCGCGATAATGTAGGTAAACGCCGGAACTCCCACCCGGCCGATGATCATCAACCCGATGATCACGAGTTTTCCGGACAGGGTCAACACCGGGGTGACGCCCATGGAGAGACCCACCGTCCCGAAGGCCGAAACCGTTTCAAAGAGAAAGCTTAAAAATTGACGATCCCCCTGTATGCGCACGCCGTGATCCGGATCGATGAACAGAATCGCAAAAACGGCGATGCAGATGACGGCCAGCGAAAAGACCAGCACGGAAATGCTCTTGGTGACCGTCTCGTCCGGAACGGTCTTGCCGAAGAGATTCACGCATTTGCACCGCATCAGGCGGCTCCAGGAAAAAGCGGTCAGCACGGCGAATGTCGTCGTCTTGATGCCGCCTCCGCAAGACCCCGGGGAGGCTCCCACCAGCATCAGAAACATCATGAACAGCAGGGTGGCCGTATTCAGCGAGGCAATGTCCAGGGTGTTGAACCCGGCGGTACGGCAGGTCACGGATTGAAATGTCGCGGCCAGAAGTCCCCTGCCCCATCCCAGGGCGGGGAGCAGAGTCCGTTCGGATACCAGGATCACCAGGATGCCGGCCAGGGTCAGCCCGATGCTTGCCGCGATCACGCTTTTGGTTTGGATCGACACCTTGCCGGCTTCCCGCGAAACAGCGCGGCGATAGAACTCATAAACCACCGGAAAACCGATACCGCCCAGAATGATCAAACCGCACACCGTCAAATTCAAGACCACGGACGACCGGCCGGCCATCAGACTGTCGCTGAATTGCGTAAAACCGGCATTGCAAAAAGCGGAAACAGAATGGAAAACGGCCTTGTAAATCGCCTCGCCAGGCGGGAAGGCGGAGCGCCAGTAAAAAAACAGGATCACGACGCCCACGGCTTCGATCGAAAGCGTAAAAATCAGCACCGAGCGGATCAGTGAATATATATCCTCCCGCGGTGTATGGGAAAACACCTCCTGCATCGCCATGCGCTGCTGAAACACCACCTTTTTGCCGATGATCTGAAACAGAGCGACTGAAATCGTCATGATCCCCAATCCGCCGATCTGAATCAGAAGAAGGATCACCCCCTGGCCGAATGCAGTGAAACAGGAACCGGTATCCACCACGATCAGTCCGGTTACGCATACGGCGGAGGTCGCCGTAAACATTGCGTCGATCACGCCGATATAGCCACTTACCGTAGCGGCCGGCAGCATCAGGGCCGATGTGCCGGCGGCAATGGCCGCCAGGTAGCTCATGAACAGCAGGCTGGTGGGATGCATTCGGTTTAAGCGGCTTTGTAGCCAGTTGGACATTTGGTCTCACTATCCCCATTCGTTGGTCGCGACTTCGGGCTTCTCCCGGGTCTTTTCATAAACCTCCCTGAGAAGATGCCTGCTTGCCGCCTTCCGGAATAGCACAAATACTTGTAAAAGGCCATTGATATGCGCCGGCGTTGTGGTCTGTTTATAAATCTTCTCTGATCGTGCGATTGCTGCGGATTCAGCCGGACGGCCCGCTTCCGAACTGCCGCCGCCTTTCCAAAGCGCTTTTTGAGTATCGGAAATACGATTCGAATTGCGCCCTATTTTCATGAAGCCCGCCTTCGGCATTCGAAAGCGGGCTTCAACAACAGGGTGTTGAAAAATAAGAATCAGCGCGTCAGACAAGGCGCAGCATATTCAAGCATATGTGAGCANNCTCAGGCGCAGTTTTTCAACAGCATGTTAAACAGGTTCTCCTGGTCCGACCCCCCTCTTGCCCGGTACATTCATTTTGTGGCGCACAAGGTCGTATTTTGTGCGCCACAAACTAATTGCGGTTCATTGATGCGCATCAAAAAACATCGCGGCCTTCGGCGATATTGAGCAATGCCGGAAAACTCAGCACGGCAGAACGCTGTCCCCTGGCTTCCACAAAGGTTTTCAGCACACCGGCCTCACGCAGAGTGGGCAAAATCCGCTTGTGCGCAAATTTTACACGAACCGACGCTTCTTTAAATTCTCCTTCTTTAAAAACCCAGAAACACGATTCGAATTGCGCCCTGTTTTGATGAAGCCCGCTTTCGACATTCGAAAGTGGGCTTTATAAATGATTCCTCGGCTCATTTTTATTGGAATTCTTTTTATTTCAACTAGTTCGCTTGGCCCGACCCCATGCCTCGCCCATGCCTCGCATGTTTCGGGTCTCGGGATTTACGCTTTGCCATCATCGCCTTCGCCTGTGTCTTTATTGCCGTGCCCGATCTGTTTGATCATCCAGTCGAAATCGCTTTCAAACAACCGATCCTGAATGATGCGGTATTTCTCGAACTCGCTTTCAGCGTGGGCTTTTGCAATCTCCGCCGTCACTTTTCCCGCGTCCTGCAAAATTTCGCGATCAGTTGCCTCGATAAAGCGGTTGAGGCGGATTTCCCAATCCTGCATTGTCATGGGGATGTTGCGCAGAGCCATATCCTCCGCAACATCCAGATAGGCCGCGACCAAACGCCCCAATTGCGCCATTTCGTATTCGGTCAGATAGTTCTTGGCCACAGTGACGTCGAATTTCTGGATCTTATCACGCGGCGCATCTTTCCAAGTGGTCAGGCCCATGTTCTTTTGTTCAGCATCCGCACGGGTATAAATGCCCTCCGCCGCCGTCTGCCCGTGGATGGCCCAGTGCAGCTTGTTCTGCACGGTGGCGAAAAACCGTTTCGACGCCTGTGCCGTAAAATCGTAGTCGATGACGGTGGCGTAGATGTCGGTGATTTTCTGGTAAAACTTCCGCTCGAAGAGGCGAATCTCCCGGATGCGCTGTAACTGTTCTTCAAAATACTGGTCACCAAGGATGGAGCCGCCGCTTTTCAGCCGCTCGTCATCCATCGTGTAGCCCTTGATGGTAAACTCCTGAATAACCGTAGTCGCCCATTTTCGGAACTGGATCGCACGTTCGGAATTGACCTTGTAGCCCACAGCAATGATGGCGGAGAGATTGTAATGCTTGGTATTGTAGCTTTTGCCGTCGACGGCAGTTATTCGAAAATTTCGAATAACTGATTCCTCCTGCAACTCACTGTCGGCAAACACCTTTTTCAGGGGTGGGAGTCTCAATCCCCTCTGATCGGGTCATTCATTCGGAACGATGCAGTCGCAGCCTAAGTTCTACATGGAGTTGGGCTTGAACTTCGGATGCCGAACCTTTGGCGGTTGAAAGAAACTGAATGAATTCCTTATTGCCGCCTCGTCCAAAACCTTCAGCGATGTTGGACATGATGGAGACTGACGCCCTGCGAATCTGATCGCGCAAACCATAATCCTTGGCAAACAGCCCCGTGTTCGATGCGGCATAGACTTCCCGCGTCAATTCACGGGCTTTTTGCCAAGCCTCGATATCTTCGAATCGCTGAAAGCCGCTCATTCGATATTCTCCAGAACCTGTCTGCCTTTTGTGGTCAGGCGGTATTTTTGATTCTTGCTTCGGGTCGCCTGCGGCAGGGTCTTTTCCAATAGTTCAAGTTCATCCAACAAGCGATTCATGGCCTTCTTAAAGTTCCCGGTTCTTGTCTTGTAGCCAAGAATATCCAACAATTCCTGAGCGCTCTGGGGTGTGCCTTGACAAGCTTTGAGAATGCTTCGTTCGGTTTCTAATAAATCATGGGCCTCATCATGGGCCTAAACTTGCGGGGTGACTTGCAGGGTGACCTGTCCGGCCGGATGCGCAGGGGGTGTGATCTGCCGCACTTCTGCCGGATCGGCGCCGCATTCCGGAACGCGGATCACCATGCGAAAGAAATCCTCTTCGACCAGTTCGGGGTCTGAACCGTCGTGGGCTTTTCGCCCCTGGGATCGGACGAAGTCAACATATTGATGTTTCTACAACTGCCTCCAAATCAAAAATCATCATTCTAAAATGATCCTCGCCTGATTCGTTTCCTTACCCCTGGTTGTTCCTTATGGCGGGTCTGAGGCCTCAGCGGAGGTACTTTTCGTACCAGGCGAAGACCTTCTCCCAGCCGTCCACCGCGGCCGCCTGCCGGTAGCTCGGGCGCTCCGTCGAGAAGAAGGCGTGGCCGGCGTTGTCGTACATGTGAAACTCGTAGGTCTTGCCGTATTTCTTGAGTTCCGCCTCGGTCCTGGCCACCTGCTCGGGCGAGGGGCGCTTGTCCTCCCGTCCGAAGAGCCCCAGCAGCGGGCAGCTCAGGTCCTTCGTGTAGTCGAGAGGATCCACCGGCATGAGCTCTGAAAGCCCCGCCGGGCCCTCGGCGACGCCGCCGCCGTAGCAGTTCACCGCGGCGTCGATCCCCTTGAGCGTGCAGCCGGCCAGGTAGACCTGACGGCCGCCGGAGCAGTAGCCGATGATGCCCACCCTGCCGTTGAGTTTGGGCAGGGCGCGGAGGTACCTGATGGCGCCGTCCACGTCGCCCATGGTGCGGCTGTCGGGCATGCCGCCGGCGGCCCGCACGCTGGCGCTGTTCGCCTCGGGCGAGCCCTTGCCCTCGCGGTACTGCAGGTCCGGGCAGATGGCGATGTAGCCGTGGTGGGCGAACCTGCGGGTGATCTCGAGCGAGCCATCGTCCCAGCCGGGCAGGTGGTGGATCACCACCACCCCCGGGTGGGGGCCGGGCCCCGTGGGCCGGGCCAGGTAGGCCTCGATCCTGTCGCCCTCGTGGCCGCTCATTTGAACGATTTCGGCGGACAGGGGGCGGTAGAACCCCCGGTTCGGCGGCGCCTGGGGCTGCGATTCGGCCTTTGGCTCCGCGGCCAGCACCGTTCCTGCCGCGCCGACGACCAGTCCCCCGACGGCCCCCGCCGCGGTTTCCTTGATGAAGTCCCTTCGCGTCACGCCGTTCTCCTTTTTCTCAATGGAATTCATGACGGTTTCTCCTTGATTGACGGGCGTTCTGGAACGCCCTCGGCCTGGCTGTTGCGGTTTGCGGGAGGGTAATGCGTTGTTGGATTCAGGGTAACACGGCCCGAATGGCCTGTCAAACCGCCCCGACCGATCTTTTTTGCAGGGGCCGGACGTCCCGGCGTGAAGGAAATTCATTTGCCCAGGCAGCACTTCTTGTACTTGCGGCCGCTGCCGCAGGGGCAGGGATCGTTTCGCCCCTCGGCGGGCGCCTTCCGGACCGCCGCGGGGCGAAGCTCCTCCATCAGCCGTTCCGGCGGATGGCCCTCCCGCCGCAGCGCAGCCATCCGTTTCGTGTAGGGGCGGCAGTGGGTAAAGAAACGGCGGTAGCCCGCGCAGAGCCAGTTGAGGCCCGGCTCGCCCTCGGAGGTACGGGCGATGCGGTCCTTCGGGCAGCCCCCGTGGCACATCTCCAGGACCTCGCATTCGCGACAGCGGCGCGTCAGCGTCTCCGCCTTGGCCCGCCCGAAGGCCTTCTGAGCCGGGCTCTCCAGGAGCTCCAGAAGCGGGGTTTCGGCGATGTTGCCCAGGCAATGCTCCGGGGTGACGAAGTGGTCGCACTGGTAGAAATCGCCGTTGTGCTCGACCACCGGGATGTCGCCGCAGATGGGGCGAAAAACGCAGAGCGAATGGCCCAGGCCGTAGGCGGGTCGGGCGGCCTCCTCAAAGGCCTGGACGATGATCCTTCCGATGTCCTGCCGAACCCACTCGTCGAAGATGGCGCAGAGGAAGGAACCGAAGGCCTCCGCCGGAACGGTGCGCCCGCTCACGCCGCCCGGGGCGGCGGGGTCGGGCTCCACGAGGGGGATGAAGCTCAGGTACCGGGCCTTGATCTCCTTGAAGAAGCGGTACACCGCCAGGGGGTGTTCCACATTCCGGTCGTGGACGACGCAGAGGATGTCCACGGGGACTCTGTGCCGCCGCAGAAGGCGGTAGCCCTGAAGGACCTGGCGGTGTGTGGCTTTGCCGTCCCGGGTCCGGCGGTAGGCGTCGTGCAGCGCCGGCGGGCCGTCGATGCTGAGGCCGACGGCGAAGCGCTCGGCGGCCACAAAGCGGCACCAGTCTTCGGTGATCAGGACGCCGTTGGTCTGAATGCTGTTGACGATTCGCAGGCCCTCGGGCTTGTGCCGGCGCTGGAGCTCCACGATCCGGCGGAAGTAGTCCAGGCCGAGGAGCGTCGGTTCGCCGCCGTGCCAGGAAAAGGTGAGTTCCGCCTCCGGGGCGATCTCGATCTGCTGGACGATGAAGGACTCCAGCAGATCGTCGGCCATGCGGAACGACTCGGTCCCTGAGTAGAGCGACGCCTTCCGCAGGTAGTAGCAGTAGTGGCAGCCCAGGTTGCACAGGGCCCCCGCCGGTTTGGCGAAGATCTGAAATTCACAAGATGCCCTGGCCACGCTCTCCATTTATCCGTCCTTGCGTAAGTCGGTCGTCAGGGAAACGGTCCTGGTTCCCTTAAGGCATTGTTTATAATCCATGTTGTTTTTGGGTCAAGGAAAAGATTTTTGAAAAAGGGCTGAGGGATGAAACCTGAGACCTGAGGAAGAAGGGCTGAGGGCTGAAACCTGAAACCTGAGTTTTTGAGCTTTCAGCTTTGAGCTTTGAGCTTTGAGCTCGTAACTCCTTGTTTCGGCTCTGAAACCAGACAAACCGTTAATTATCCATGGAAACAAACCGAAAAGGGGGGTATAATTATTTAAAGCTGTTTACGAAATCGAGGGAAGAGGTGATGTTATGAAAAAGGGTACCGGCGTGGTTTTTATTTTCGCAATGATCATCTTTCTCGCAAGCCCGTTGCCCAGCGACGCAAGAAACGGCTCTCCCCGGGGCGGCGGTCCTTCTGTCGGCCGTCCTCCGGCCGGCGGACCTTCCGTGGGCCGTTCTCCGCGCGGCGCCCCTCCCCGCCCGTACTATCGCGGCGCCCCTTCCCGCCCGTACTATCGCGGCGGGCCTTATCACACGTACTATCGCGGCGGGCCTTATGGCAGGTACTATTGGAACGGCGGCTGGTATGGGAACTGGGCAATCGGCGGATTGCTCTGGTATCCGTATTTTTCGGCCTATTACCCGTATTATCCGTATTACTACGCCCCTTACGGGGCTGAGGTTGCTTCGCCGTCAAGTCCCCAGGAATACGTCGAGCGAACCGATTCCGGCAGTCAAGGCGCCGCGCAGCCGGAGGCCTGGCGTTACTGCCCCGAATCGGGGGCATATTACCCGTATGTGAAGGAATGTCCGGGCGGCTGGCAGACGGTGCCGGCAACGCCCCAGGATCGCCCTGACCGGTCCGGCGCCGCTCAGCCCGGGGCCTGGTATTACTGTCGTGAGGCAAATGCATATTACCCGTATGTGAGAGAATGTCCGGGCGGCTGGCAGACGGTGCCGGCACAACCACCTTCGGAGACAGGGAACTAATGCTATGAAACGTTTGCCGATGTTTTCATTCATCGTCGTCATCGCCATGCTCTCAGGATGTGCGGTGATGCCAACGGGACCCAGCGTCATGGTGCTTCCCGGCGACAACAAGAGCTTTGATCAGTTTCGCAGCGACGACATGATGTGCCGCCAGTATGCGTACGAACAGGTGGGGGGCGTGCAGGGACAGCAGGCGGCACAGAGCTCCGCGGTTGCGAGCGCCGCTGTTGGAACAGCCGTAGGCGCGGCGGCAGGCGCGATTATCGGAAGCGCCTCGGGTGATGCGGGCGCCGGGGCCGCCATAGGCGCCGGATCCGGACTCATCTTCGGCAGCGCCGTCGGCAGCGGCACTTCGTCGCAGTCGTACTACGCGACCCAGAGGCGCTACGACACCGCGTACATGCAGTGCATGTACGCAAAGGGCCACCTGATCCCCGGTGTGCGGCGGATCACCCGTACGACGGATTCCGCGCCGGCGCCCATGTATTATTATCCGCCGCCGCCGCCCGGCTATCCGGCGCCGGCCGATTAATCCCCGGTAAGCGGGAAACCCTGCGGTTGCTTCAGGCCCTGTGCGCAGCGGATCATGAACCGTTATTCCGGCTGCGAAGATCTGCGCAGGAGCCCCCTGTCATGAGAGCCTCCCGTCATCTATTCCTGTTTCCTGTTCAAAAAGCCCGGACCGCTTGTAAGGAGCACGATCCGTTTCGCCGGCCATCAGGAATGTCGAGTTTGACAAAATCCTGCGCAAGTCCGCATGCGTCAAGCCAGGACGGCGATGCTCGGATTCATCCTATTGATTTTCGGATTAAATCCGATACCCGATATCCCTTGTAACTATTTTGGGGATATGATAAGTTCCCCGGTTATGAAACATTATGTCATCGATGAACTCAGGCCCGGGGATTACGAAAAACTCAGGATATGCCTGGACGAACGCTACGGCCCGTGCCGCATGGGCGGAATCTACTGGATACCGCTGCCGGACGATCTGCCGACCGGGCTTCAGGCATCTCACGCGGAATGCCGGCCGCACTACTTCGCCGTTGACCTGGAGTTTGACCGGATATCTTTTGAATTTCTGGTCCGCTCCCAGAACCGGATGCGATGCGATTGCATTGCCTATGCCACGAACGCTCAGCGCGAGTGGCTCATGCGGTTTGCCGACAATCTGATGGAAGAACTCGAACTCATCACCTAGGCCTGAAGCCGCGGGATTGTACCATGTTGCGAAGTGTTTTCATTGCTTTCTGGTCCCTGGTGGTCACCGGTTTCTTCAGCGCGGCCGCCATTGTCGCTTCCCTGCTGGATTCAAGCGGAGAAGGGGCGTTCCGGGTGGCGCACTCGTGGGCCAGATCCCTTCTTTTTCCCACCGGCATCAAGGTGTACGTCCGCGGTCTTTCCAATATCCGGCCCGGCCGGCCGTACATTTTCATGTCGAATCATCAGAGCAACTTCGATATTCCGATTCTGATCGCCCATCTGGGCGTATCTTTCCGCTGGCTTGCCAAGGCCGAACTCTTCCGAATACCGCTTTTCGGACTGGCCATTAAACGTTCGGGATATATCAGCATCGACCGGTCGAACCGGAAGGCCGCCATCGCCAGCCTGAGGCAGGCCGCATCCATCATCCGGTCCGGAACATCGGTCAGCATTTTCCCCGAAGGAACTCGAAGCCGCGACGGACGCATTCATCCCTTTAAAAAGGGAGGATTCATTCTGGCCGTGGACGCGGGCGTTCCGGTGGTTCCCATCGTCATCCACGGCACCTGGCCCATCATGTCGAAAAACCGGCTCATGATCCGGCCCGGTCCTGTGAACGTGGAGATATTTCCCCCGGTGAACGCCTCGGACTATACCCGGAAAAACAAGGACCTGCTTCAGGCGCGCATCGAAAAAACGATTCAGGAAGGATTTCAAAAATACGAGAGGGGGCACCCGTCGTGCTGAAGATCATCCCCCTGGGCGGACTGGGCGAAATCGGTTTGAACATGATGGTCGTCGAATACCGGGACAGCATTCTGGTGATCGACGCGGGTCTGATGTTTCCCGAAGATTACATGCTGGGCGTGGACTTCGTCATTCCGGACATGGAATATCTCCGGCAGAACCGCCACCGGATCGCCGGCGTGGTTTTAACCCATGCCCATGAGGATCACATCGGCGCCCTGCCCTATCTGCTGCGGGACCTTCAGGTTCCGGTCTACGGCACCGCGTTCACCCTGGGAATGGTCCGGCACAGGCTCGAAGAACATGAGCTGCTGGCCCAGGCCCGGCTGTTTGAGATATCCCCCCGGCAAAGCCTGAAGCTGGGCGTCTTTGATCTGGAATTCATCCGGGTGTGCCACAGCGTGGTGGACGGCGTCGGCATTATCATTCACACGCCCCTGGGTTTGATCGTTCATACCGGCGACTTTAAAATCAACCACACGTCCATCGACGGGATGCTCACCGATGTGAGCAAATTCGCCAGAGCCGGAGAAGCAGGCGTTCTGGCCCTGCTGTCGGATTCCACCAACGTGGAAAAAGAAGGCTACACCATTTCGGACAAGCAGATCGGCGAAACCTTCGAGGACATCATCGACAACAGCACGGGACGGGTGATCGTCGCCCTGTTCGCCTCCAACATCGCCCGGATTCAGCAGATCATCGACATCGCCCGGAAAACCGGATGCAGGGTCATCATCAACGGCCGCAGCATTGAGATCAGCGTCAGCATCGCCAAATCCCTGGGCTATCTGCAGATTCCGGAAGGGATGGAAATCGGCATCGACCAGGTCAAGCATTTTCCGGAAGAACGCATCGTCATCATCACCACCGGAAGCCAGGGTGAACCGATGTCGGCCCTGGTGCGAATGGCCATGGGATATCACAAGCAGATCAAGATCCAGGCCGATGACACCGTGGTCTTTTCGTCCAAATTCATTCCCGGAAACGAAAAGGCCATTGCCAACATCATCAACAAGCTTTACAAGCTCGGCGCCGACGTCATTTACGAAAAAATCTCCGCGATTCATGTTTCCGGCCATGCGTTCCGGGAAGAGCTCAAGATGATGATTCACCTGACCCGACCCCGGCATTTCATTCCCATTCACGGAGAATACCGTCATCTGCTGCTTCACAGCCGCCTGGCCGGCCAGGTGGGCATCCCTTCCGAGCGGATTCTGCTGGCCGAGAACGGCCAGGTGATTGAATTTGACGAAACCGGGGGGAGGATTCAAGGCAGCGTGACGACCGGCCGCATCCTGGTCGACGGCAAAGGCGTCGGCGATGTGGGGAAAAGCGTTTTAAAGGAACGCCACGTGCTTTCACAGGACGGGCTGGTGGTGGTCAACATGGCTTTTGACCGGGAAACCGGAATCGTGATATACGGACCGGAGATCGTCTCCCGCGGATTTGTCTTTGAAAGCGAAACCGGGCATCTTCTGGAAGACGCCAAGCAGGTGATTCTGGAAATCGTCGGCAAGACGGACGCCGACGTTCCGGACCGGATTGAAAAGATCCGGGCCGCCATGCAGACGGTTCTGAAAAAATATTTTTATTTTGCCATCCGTCGCCGGCCGGTGATCCTGCCGTTCATTCTGGAGGTATAAGACGGACCGCGGAACGCACCGAACCCGAAAACGCACTTTGATTATGCCCAAAAACATGCGCAAAGAGATTATCGGCATCGTTGTCTTTTTCCTGGTTATTTTCTGCCTGATCAGCCTGCTTTCCTACAGCCCGGACGACCCCTCCTTTCTGTATGCCGGCGCCGGCGAAAAAACGCACAATCTGTTCGGCGTGGTCGGCGCCCATCTTTCGGGCCTGCTGATCGGTCTGTTCGGTCTGGGCGCCTTCTGGATTCCCGTTCTGCTTCTGCTGATCTGCCTTCATATTTTCGGAGATCATCCGGGCCACGCCATCTGGCTGACCGCGGGCGGCGGCCTGCTGCTGATTATCAGCACCGGAAGTCTGCTGGCCTTTCAGCAGGATCACTATGTGATTTTCGGAATCCGGTTTACCTCGGGCGGTCTGGTCGGACTTCCGTTAAAATCGCTCCTTGCCAAGTACACCAATGTGGCCGGCGGCACGATGACCATGATCGTTATCTGGATCATCGGCCTGATTCTGGCCACCGGCTTTTCGATGATGCAGTTCATTCGATACACGTCGTCATCGGCGGTTCGGGTGCCCGGCAAGTTCAAAAATTTTTCCCTGATGTGGAAAGAACGCCGGCGAAAAACGCAGAAACGATCCGAAGAAAAAAAGCAAAAAACAGCCGCTGACGCGAAGGAACCCCGGATCGCCATCAGAGCCCCGGCGCCAAGGCCCATCAAGGATGTTCCGGTACCCAGGCAGGAAGTGTTTCCTTTCATGAAAGAGACGGACAAGGATGGATTTCAGCTGCCTTCCGTCGCCTTTCTGGAGGTTTCCGAACCGGTTCAGACAACGGCCAACGACGAGAACCTCCGCATGCAGTCCAGGCTGCTGGAAAAAAAGCTGGAAGATTTCGGCGTTCAAGGCAAGGTTTCCGCGGTCATTCCCGGGCCTGTGGTCACCACCTTTGAATACGAACCCGCCTCGGGAGTTAAGATCAACAAGGTTGCCAATCTTTCCGACGATCTGGCCCTGACCCTGCGGGCGATCAGCATTCGCATCGTCGCACCGATTCCCGGAAAGGCCGCCATCGGAATCGAAATTCCCAATGCCGTCCGCGACATCGTCCGTTTCCGGGACATCATTGTATCCGAGTCATTTCAGAAATCCAAATCCAGGCTGACCCTGTGCCTGGGCAAAGACATCGAAGGCCGCCCCGTCACCGCCGAACTGGAACGCATGCCGCATCTTCTGATCGCCGGCGCCACGGGCACCGGAAAAAGCGTCGCCCTCAACACCATGATCTGCAGCCTTCTGTACAAATCAACGCCGACGGATGTAAAATTCATCATGGTGGACCCCAAGCGCATCGAGCTTTCCATGTATAACGGCATTCCCCATCTGATCACCCCCGTTGTCACGGATGTCAAGAAAGCCACCCACGCCCTTTACTGGGCGGTGAAGGAAATGGAAAGGCGCTATGAACTGCTTTCCGAAAAAAAAGCAAAAAACATCGCCCAGTACAACCAGAAGATCGAAAAGGAAACGCCCGGCTCCGAGGAACCGCCTTTGGCAAAGCTCCCCTTTATCGTGATTATCATCGATGAGCTGGCCGACCTGATGATGGTGGCATCCCGGGATGTGGAGGTTGCCTTGACGCGTCTGGCGCAGATGGCCAGAGCGGCCGGCATCCATCTGATTCTCGCGACCCAGAGGCCTTCGGTGGACGTCCTCACCGGAATCATCAAGGCCAACTTTCCGACGCGCCTGACATTTCAGGTCTCTTCCAAAACCGATTCGCGCACCATCATTGACGCCAACGGCGCCGAAAATCTTCTCGGAAACGGCGACATGCTGTTTCTGCCCCCGGGAACAGGCCGCCTGCAACGGATTCACGGCGCCTATATTTCAGAGCCCGAAATCACCCAGATTACGGAATTCCTCAAGAAACAGGCTCCGCCGGATTACGACGCCAGCGTGATCACGCCGCAGGAAACCGATCAGGAAGATCCTTCAGATCCGGAAGCGCACGATGAGCGTTACGACGACGCCGTGGCGCTGGTGACCCGAACGCGCCAGGCCTCAATTTCAATGGTTCAGCGGCACCTGAGAATCGGTTACAATCGTGCTGCCAGAATTATCGAAATGATGGAAAAGGAAGGAATCGTCGGACCGTCCGACGGCGCCAAAACCAGAGAGGTTCTGGTTCAGGGATATGATGATATGGATTGAGTATTTCTATTCAAACGCGTCCGCTTGCGGCTGCCCGGAAGCGTGCTCCGTCCTGAAAAACGGCGGGTTGAAAAAAAGAGGCCTGAAGATTTAAAATGGAAAAGGCGGCAAGCGGTGCCGCCTTTTCCGGTTGCTGTGCAGCCCCGTTCCCGCAGGCGTTTCAACCGATCAGGTTACGTCGATGGATATCTGTTTGGGCTTCTTTGCCTCGGATTTGGGGACTTCGATCTTCAACACGCCATCCTTGAAACCGGCCTTGATGCTTTCCGGATTCACATCGGTCGGCAAGGAAAAAGACCGTTGAAAACTGCCGAAGCTTCTCTCCCTCCGGTAATAATTCTCCTCCTTTACCTCGCTGTCTACCGAACGCTCCCCCTTGATCGTCAGAATATTGTCCTTGACCTCGATGGATATATCCTCCTTTTTCACGCCGGGAAGTTCGGCGGTGACCACGATGGCGTTTTCCGTATCGCAGATATCGACCATCGGACGCCATGCGCCGAGCGAAAGGTCATCTCCTTCGGCGGTTTTTCTGGGGAAAACATCGTTAAACAAACGGTTGATGTTGCTCTGCAGGTTAATGAGTCCTCCATAAGGTTCCCAACGAATCAGCGACATAATTTCACCTCCCTTTTTTGTTTGATGGAATTGAAATCAAACTCCATATGATTTAGCAGGCTGTTGAAAAACTGCGCCTGAGGCCGCCGTTCAGCGTTGCGCGGCTTCCGCCAATGCTCACATATGCTTGAATATGCTGCGCTTGTCGTATCGCCGCGCGCCTTGCCTGACGGCCTGATTCTTGTTTTTCAACACCCTGTTAGAACTATAATCAACACGAACAGGGCGTTGATCGTTCAGTCGCGCGTCACTGGAGCGGCGCATTTTCGAAAACCATCCGTTGCGTGAAATCGAAACAAGGGTCGATCATGTTCCGGAGCAGATGCGGCGATAAGCGCCTTACGGTGGACGGCGCGCTGCCGGAAGACAGGGCGTCGACGATACACTTTCATCCGGAGGATTCCGGCGGCAAATCAGATGAAGACGATCAGAGACTCAATCCAACCTCAGACTTTCGCGGGCGGCATCGAACGAATGACGCCCCTGCATCCGCGACGGATCAGAATGCCCGATTGTATGGATAGGGGGAAGAACAACGAGCTGAGCTTTGCTGCATTGAGCGTGCATTGAAGGCAGGAAAGTTTTTTTCTTTTACAATCTCTGCTCGGGCCGGGACAGGCCTTAGAGAGCCGGGCGCCTTTAAACAAAGAAAAACATTCCCCGCGCAGAACAAACCGGAAGGATGGATCGGAACGCCGGCCATTCCGACTATACCGCGGCCCGGCTGTTAATGCTGAATCGTCCCTCGTCGGAGTAATCGATCGCGGAAGAAATTTCCGATTCCCCCCCCTCTTTAAAAGACAGGTAAAGCTCCTGAACGGCCTGCAGCATACGGCAATCTTTAAAGCATCGATCCTTTGATTGATTTCTCATCGAGCATCTTTTGCAGGGAGAAGCTATCATGGGCATCCTCCATTCTCTAAGGGATTCAATAAATGACTTCAAAGGCGTTTATTTTTTATCCGAGGTTGTTGAATTTCTTTTAGCACTATTTAAAAGCGATTGTATATAGGGGAAGGTGCTCAATTTATATAGGGGAAAATCCCATGAAGCGTGACTCTATAGGGGGAAAAATCTCAAAAATGAAAATCGGATTCAAATTCCTATGAGAAATTTTCGAGCCGCATTCAAACCGGTTCATCGAACATCGTTGCATCAGCCGGCCAAACGTTTTAAAATATGACCCTGATAATTTCCTATGGGAGTTTTATGCCGAATGGTTCCACTCAAAATGAAAATCATGGACGATCTCTGGCAGGTTGCGGGAGACGGATTCACCGCTCCCGAAGATGCGGCGGGCTATCTGATTCGATTCGGAAAATCCGCAGCCCTGATCGATGCGGGAACGGGAAAGCGCCATGACCGGCTGGTTCGGAACATCTCCGCATGCCTGCCGCCTGAAACAGGAATTGAGTGCCTTTTCCTGACCCACTGCCATTACGATCATGCCGGAGGCGCGGGGGGCATTCGAAACCATTACGGCTGCAGGATTGTCGCGCACGCCCATGATGCGGTCTTTCTTGAAGCGGGCGACGGTTTAACCACGGCGGCAAAATGGTACGGCGCCGTACAGGACAAAATTGCGATCGATCAAAAGATCCATGCCGAAGAGGCTGAATTTGCGGTGGGAGATGGGCGTATCACGGCTTATTTCTGCCCGGGCCACTCTCCGGGATCTCTGGTTTATACGGCCGAGTTAAACGGATTCAGGGTTCTCTTCGGGCAGGACGTCCACGGCCCCCTGCACAGGGATCTGAAATCCGACGCCCGGGCCTATGCAGGGTCGCTCGAATTTCTTTTAAGCCTGAACGCCGACATACTCTGCGAGGGTCATTTTGGAGTTTTCCGGGGAAAAGAATCGGTTCGAAGATTTATTTCTTCCTACCTGCCCGGACGCGTCTGAAACAAAACGGCACATCAACGCATCAAGCAGGGAGATTTGCAAATGAGGCCCGGTTTACGGTATTTCGCGGCAAGCTTCGTGATATTCTGCTCGGGACTTTTATTCCCGTTCCAACAGGCTTCCGGGGCTGATACGGATTGCTGGACGCGCTATTTCGGCGAGCCCGGCAGCGTCATCACGGATGTTGTTTCCAATCCACAGGGAATATGGATTGCCGGGCGCATTGCAGAAGAAGGATCCAGCCCGACGCTCTGGATCGCGTTGCTGGATTCGAAGAGCCGGGTTCAATGGCAGCAACGGCTTCCGGCCACAGGGTACCAGCTGTATCCCAGACTGTCCTCGAGCCTTGAGAGCATGTGGGTGATCGCCGAAACACCCCTGCCCTCCGTACCCGCACCCGGCGGCGGGTCTTTAACTTCAAGCCAGGTCTGGATCGGAAAAATAAACCTCAATGGTCAGTTGATCGGTCAGCAGACGCTGGCTCCCCATCGGGTCAATACCGTACAGGCAGCATCCGGCATCGAGGATGGCGGCGTCCTGCTGGCCGGGCTTGTCGAAACCGGCGCGGATATGCACAGCAGGGGATGGATCGCTCAGCTGGACAGAGAGGGAAAACTGATCCGGCAGCAGATTCTGCCGCAGGTCTCCTGGCTTTCATGCCTGAAGAAGATGGATGCAGATCAATGGCTGATTGCGGGCACAGCGCATGAAAAAGAGGGGGGTCAACGGCCCTGGCTGGCTGTTGTCAACCGAAGGGGCGATATCCAGCAATCCTGGAAACCGGATATTCAGGGCTTCTGCCTCTACAGCGCCCTGGCGGTTTCAAACGACTTCTGGCTTGCGGGTGAATGGACCGCCGCCCGAAGCGGGGCAGGATTGATCCGCATGGATCGAACCAGCGGGCTCGTCACGGAGTATTCCGCAACCGGATTTTCCGTGCTGCGGTTGCTCGCCGTTGAACCGCGCGGCCTGCTTGCAGGCGGGAACGGCATGGGCGAAAATCAGCCGGCCGCGCCCGAAAGCGCTCCCGGCTGGTTAAGCCTGAATCCAGGGGGGATGGAGAGCCATATGTGCTCTCAGAAAATTCCTGAAGCGCCCGCCGAGGTGAGTCGTTTGAGGCACCTGCCCTGCGGCGAGCTGCACGCCTGGGTCGGCTGCATCAGGCCCATGTATATCAATCCGGACAATCCGGTTCCGCATGCTGCGCCCAAGTCCGTCAAGTAATATTCCATGGCGCCGCGCGCATCTCGAACTGTGCGGAAAAAGAACCAGCAAAGCGAATTTCCTTGAAAAGAAAACGGGCTTCGTCTTATTTTTTTGGACAGCAACTACAGCGAATGCCGTCAACATGACCTTTCACAGGAGCTGAGGTGCAACAAGGCGGAACAGCGGAGAAAAAAAGCCCCGAAATTTCGGGGCTTTCCGAACGATACCGGACGGTATCGGAATGTGTGGTGGTGCCGGAGGTCGGAATCGAACCGACATGCCCTTGCGGGCGGAGGATTTTGAGTCCTCTGCGTCTACCAGTTTCACCACTCCGGCGTTATTTTTCAGCTTTATAGGCAAAACCCTGCTGATTTGTCAATACAATTGGTTTTCATTCGGACGGTTTGATCCACCCGCCGACAAACCATCATCGGGAAAGCGCCGCACATATTGCTTCGGCCGGAACTGCGCCCTCCCTGAGAACATGGAGTTTGCCTGAGCTCACATCCACAACGGTGGAGCCTGCACCGCCCTTCAAAGGGCCGGCATTCAGAATCATGTCCACGCGTTCGGCCAGGGCCGGGTCGATCCCGGAAACACTTGAACAGCCGCCGGCGCCGGAGATATTGGCGCTGGTGCCTGTAATGGGAATGCCGGCCGCTCGAACCAGAGCCGCCGCCACCGGATGGGCGGGCATCCTCACACCGATTTTCCCGGTCCCGGCCGTCAGGTTGGCAGGAAGCCCCGGAACCGCTTCCAGAACAATCGTCACGCCTCCGGGCCAGAAGGCGTCCATGATTTTGCGCGCCGCGGGCGGCACATGCCTTACCAGAAGTTCCAGCATCTCCATTCCGGATATCAGCACGAGTATCGGTTTGGCCTTTGACCGGCCCTTGATCGCAAAAATCTTCGAAATTGCCTGCGCATTCAGGGCATCGGCGCCCAGTCCGTACAGACCGGTTGTCGGAAAAACCACCACGCCCCCCTGAAGAATGCGGTCAGCGGCCTGCCGGATCAGATCCGTTTGCGGACTGACAGGATCGATCGCGCGTATCTTCTCAGAAAGCTTTAAGTGCTCTGTCTTTCCGTTCAACGCTTTTCACGAGTTCTTCTTTAAAGTACTTGAGCTTTTGCGCCAGTTCCGGATCGGACAGGGCAAGAATCTGGGCCGCCAGAATGCCGGCATTTCTCGCCCCGGCTTTTCCGATCGATACGGTGGCCACCGGAACGCCCGCGGGCATCTGTACGGTCGAAAGCAGCGCATCCAGTCCATTGAGGGCCGAGGAATCGATCGGCACGCCGATCACGGGAATGGCTGCATGGGCCGCCAGCACGCCGGCCAGATGCGCCGCATGACCGGCGCCGGCAATGATGACTCGAACCCCCCGATCCCCGGCTGTTTCGGCCAGATGCGCGACCTTGTGAGGCGTACGGTGGGCCGACGCCGCATGAAGCTCAAAAGGAATGTCGAATTTATGAAGCATTGCCACGGATTCGCTCATGATGCTGAAATCCGAATCACTTCCCATGACGATGCTTGCCAGCGGTTTTTGATTCAAGCGGCGCACCGCTTTTTGACCGATATCGCGCCGATAATGCGCCCTGTCCCATTGTATCTTTGAAACGGCGCCGTATGCCTTTGAAATGGCATCTTCAACCGTATCTCCCAAGGCGGTGACGCCGAGCACCCGGCCGCCGCTGGTTACCACGGCGTCCCCGTCAAGCCTGGTTCCGGCGTGAAACACCATGACATCACGAATCTTACGAGCCTCCTTGAGGCCCGAGATCGGAATTCCCTTTGCATAGCCGGCCGGATACCCGCCCGAGGCCATCACCACGCACACCGAAGCGCGTTCATCAATCTCCAGGCGGCATTGATCCAGCCGTTCATCGATCACGGCTTCCATTAAGGGCACAATATCGTTTTTGACGCGCATCAGAAGCGGCTGGGCCTCCGGATCTCCAAAGCGGCAATTGTATTCGAGCACCTTGATCCGGTCTCCGGAAATCATCAATCCGGCATACAGAATTCCCTTGTAAGGTCTTCCTTCGGCCGCCATGGCCCGTATGGTCGGAATCATCACCTCATTCATCACCCGGTCGTGCATGTAGCGGTCCACGAGCGGGGCCGGCGAATACGCGCCCATTCCGCCGGTGTTGGGGCCCTTGTCATCATCGTAAACGGGCTTGTGATCCTGAGAGGAAGGGAGCGGCAAAACGGTTTTTCCGTCGGAAAAGGCAAGAAAAGAGGCTTCTTCTCCGGTCAGACACTCCTCGATCACCACCTTATGGCCCGCATCCCCGAAATTCTGATCAACCATGATGCTTTTGAGGGCGTCCAGGGCCTCGGATTCGGAAGCGCAGACGATCACACCCTTTCCGGCCGCAAGCCCGTCGGCCTTGACCACAATGGGGGCGCCCATCTTTCGAATACAGGCCTGGGCCTTGCGATAGCTGGTAAATGTCTGCCCCTGGGCCGTCGGAATCCCGTACTGGGTCATGATGTATTTGGAAAAGGACTTGCTGGACTCCAGCTCGGCGGCCCTGCGGATCGACCCGAAAATCCTCAGACCGGCGGCCTCAAACTGATCGACAATCCCTGAGGCCAGGGGGGCCTCCGGCCCGACCACCGTCAGATCGACCCGGTTTTTCTTTGCGAAAGCAAACAGCGCATCCACATCTTCCGCGGCAATGGGAACGCAAACCGCCAGGTCGGCAATTCCGGCATTTCCCGGCGCGCAGAATATCTTCCTGACCTTGGGGCTTTGCGCAATTTTCCACACCAGGGCGTGTTCTCTTCCGCCGCCGCCTACTACCAAGACTTTCATTCGACCTCCATTCCATGGCGGGCTTTTCCGGCAATCCGGAAACCAAAACCGCCGGGAGTTGCTGTCTCTGTTGGAAATATGTCTTATCGATCCTTATGGGCCTGAATGCTCAGATCTATCAGCGTGTCCAGCAGTTCGGAAAACGAGATGCCGGCAGCCCCGGCCGCCAGCGGAAACAGGCTTGTGGGCGTCATGCCGGGGATGGTGTTTGTCTCCAGCACATAGATATCGCGATCGCGCAGAATCATATCGGTACGGCTGTACCCCCTGCAGAACAGGGCCTGATGCGCCATTTTGGCATAGGTCTGCGCCTTTTCGGTCAAGGCCTCGTCGATACGCGCCGGACATATCTCCCGCGTGGCGCCGGGCGTATATTTGGCCTGGAAATCAAAAAACTCATACCCTTCTCCGGGCAGAATTTCCACGATCGGCAAGGCCCGCAGTTCATCATTGCCCAGAACGCCGCCGGTCAGCTCAATGCCCTTGATAAAGGACTCAATCAAAACGACATCATCATACCGCCCGGCGGTTGCAAGCGCTTCCGGCAGATCGGCTTCGGATTTTACAATGGACATGCCGATGCTTGAGCCCCCGTTGGCGGGTTTGACCACAACCGGATATCCCAGCCGCGATCCTATGGACGCCGTATCCGGCCGATCTTTTCGATGGATCACGATATAAGGGGGCGTTGGAAGCCCCATCTGATCGTAAAGCTGCTTGGATGCCAGTTTATTCATGCCGATGGCGCTGCCGATAACGCCGGAGCCCTGGTAGGGGATATCCAGCAGGTCCAGCAGGCCCTGCACGGTGCCGTCTTCACCCCGGATTCCGTGGAGAATGATCAGGGCCACGTCGATCTGACCGGCATCGGCTACAAGCCGGTTTAAATCCGTGCTGGGGTCATACCGAAGGACCCGGTACCGCTGCTTGTCCAGCGCTTCAAACACCTGGTCGCCGCTTTTTAAGGACACCTCCCGCTCCGATGATCTTCCGCCGGAGAGCACTGCCACGGTAAGCTTTTTCATAGAATTCAACTTTCAAGCCAAATCACATCATTATCCTCATTCGCGAAACAAGTTTCCTTTTGCCTGATTAAATTCATCCAGCGTAATCAGCCCTTTTTCCAAAAGGCGGGAAAGTTCGGTAAGTTCTCTGATGCGAACCGTTGTCGGATCCTCCAGTTGAAGCGGATGGGAATAGTTCTGGGTTCCCAGCGCCGGCGGGGTCGATGGAGCGCCGACGCGAATTGAGGCCACTCCTCCCAGAAAACTGACTTCAACAGGACGCCCGTTGAACATGGGAGAGTTCAAGGTATCCCGAATCGACCGGCCTTCCGACTTGATCCTGCGATAAAACAGGTAGGTTGCCAACAAGATCAGTGCGGAAACGCCCAGAAAGATCCAGATCATGTAATTGACGAATCCACGAAAAAAAAGGACCAGCAAGCCGATCGCGATGATCAGAATTACATGAAGGATCAATATGACAAAGGCCATCGAAACGCTTTTAAACAGGCCGCTGCCTTCCTTCTTAAAGTTTTCGTTCATTTGTTGTCTGCGCATTTAAAATATCAAAAATCCAGTATGACGCCCTCGGGTCAGCGGCGGTCTTTTTTACCAAATCGCTCCACGAGCTTTTGCTCATAACGTTGAGGCATATCAAATGATATGGAAGCCGACCGCATGGCGTTGAACTTCAATATCAGCAGGTTCAGCTTTTTGAGAGTGCGGTATTTCTCGACCGTATCTTCCATTCCGGCGAGAAGTTCCTCGGTTTGAACGATCTGCTTCTTAAGCTCGATTTCCGGCGGAAGGCAGTCGGCGTTCTTCAATATTTTATAAGCCAGCCGTATTTCTTCCGGAACCAGGCTGTCGTTTTCCAAAACCAGAGGCTTGCCCGCGCCGCTGAGATTTTCAAATTCACCCCGTTGCTGCGCGTCCCGTATTCTTTCTTCGACAATTTTTTCAAAACCTGTCAGCATGGCGCCTTCGCATCATGATAAATCTTCAAAATCGCCCTTAATTTATACAATCCTCCCATTCTTTTCAAGCACTAATATCGTGTTTCAGGGGACATGGCCATCCTCCGGACTAGTTCGTCAGGGCATCATAAGGACAGTTTGAAGAAAATGAGTTCAACGGCGGGCTTCAAAGAATTACTTGCAAATCGGAGAATTCAGAGGTAAGTGACAAAAAGTTCATGATAACAGGACGCCTTCGAATATAATTTTATCTCAACAAAGGCTGGTAAAGATGAACAAGATGACCGGGTTTGGGTTTCTCTCATGGTTAGGAAGTTTCGTTCTGATCGGTTTTCAGGCGCTATCCATGATGATGGGCAAAACGGAAAACTGGGAAGACCTTTCCATCACCGACATGGCGGGTGCGGACAATATGAGCTGGATTCAGAGCATACCCCTGGAACAGATTCAAGCCGGATTCAACTACCTTGTAACAATGCCCCTGTACCTGCTGCTTCTCGTCTTTGGCGGCATACTGATTTTTCTCGGCCTCTTTGTGAAAGAATAAGACCGGGTCCCGCCATCCTGCAGCCGGACGGGTCGGCAAACCGGTGGTGTTTCTGAATAAAAGCAGGGACTGAAAGGAGATATCCGCACTCAAAGAATTGCATTTAATGAACAGCAGCGCTGTTTTAATACTCAACGATTGAGTCACCCTGTTTTCGAACCATACAATGAGAGCTCGGCACTTATGGCGATAGACACTACAGCGGAACGCAGATCCGAACCAAGGGTACCGGCCGATCCATTCAAAAGAGTTGAAATTTCGATAGCCGGGCTTTCCTCTATTTATCTGTTTTCATTGCGGCACCTGTCCGAGACAGGCTTGGGCATCCTTGTTCAGCAAAGCTCCGACATCGTGAACCACATCAAAGTGGGCGACATTCTGAATATGAAATACCTCGCCCAGAAGCCGGAGCCCGCTGTTGAAATTAAAACGCAAATCAAGCACATCACAAAAATCGACGCAGGAAGATACAGGGGGCATTATACTGTGGGATTGAAGATCATCCAGTAGCCGGTCTGCAATAAAGCCCGTCGATGAGGACTCGTTGCCGCCTTTTCGAATCAACGAATGCACGCAAGCAGTTCAGATCTTGTACTTTCCGAAATCATCCGCAGAGAGTTTTTTCAGGTATTCGGCCCATTTCTCGCCATCCTCGCTTTTGTCGGCGGCCTCGCCCTCTGTGCCGGATTTCACCTTTTCCAGCACGCTGTCATCCACACAGATCGGGCTTTGAAACCGCAGGGCCATCGCAATGGCGTCGCTCGGACGCGCATCCATGCTGAAACGTTTTTCGCCCTGGGAAAAGTGGATTCTGGAGTAGAAGGTATTGTCCTGAAGATCGCAGACCTCGACCATGGCGATCTGGAAATGATGCAGATCCAGAAAATTCTTGAAAAGATCATGCGTCATGGGTCTTTCGAAACTGATATTCTGAAGGGCCGCCGCAATCGAGGTGGCTTCCATCAGACCGATCCAGATGTTCAGCGTGCGATCATCCTCAATGGATTTCAGAATCACGATCGGCGTATTGGAGTCCGGGTCCAGGGTCAGTCCGGCTATGCGCATTCGCTGCAACATTTTTGAAAACTCCTTTCACGTCCATCGGCCGGGCAGGTCTGAGCAAGCTCTCCCCGAAGCGAATGGGCAAAGGCCCTCTCGATTCGAAGGGTCGGCATCGCCCCGGTATAGTCGCAGGAACCGAGACCCGTAAAGTTCACCACCTTGTTGCAGGGGGTTCGTCCGGTCCACTGCATTCCCATGGCATCCTGTTTTTTTCCCGGACCTTCGACCAGCACGGGCTGAAGGGTTCCAAGCAGGGCCTGGTGTCTGGAGAGGGTGATCTTCTTTTGCAGGTCCAGAAGTTCGGTCAGCCGGGCCCCTTTTTCCGCCTCATCCACCTTTCCGTCCAGATCGACCGCGGGAACGCCGGGACGATCCGAATATTTGAAGGCAAAGACGCTGTCGTACCGCACCCGGCGCATCAGGTCCAGAGTCTGCTGGAAATCCTCATCGGTCTCGCCCGGAAACCCCACGATAATATCCGAACTCAGGGCGATGTCCGGACGGATGTCTCGAAGCCGTTCGATTTTTTCAAGATACTGGTCCCTCGTGTACCTGCGGTTCATACGCTTCAAGACCCGGTCCGATCCGGCCTGGAACGGAAGATGGATATGGGGGCAGAGCTTTTCCAGACGGCCGAAACAACGCATCAGGTCCGCGGAAAGATCCTTGGGATGCGAGGTGGTGAACCGGATGCGCCAGAGGTCATCGATCCCGTTGACCGCTTCCAGTAAATCGGCAAAGGAGCACAGGCCGTGATTTTTCCCGTAGCTGTTGACATTCTGACCCAGCAGCGTAACCTCGCGGGCGCCGCAGCGAACCAGGCGACGGATCTCGGATAGAATCTCGTCCGGCGTTCGGCTCACTTCCCTTCCCCGCACATAGGGCACGATGCAATAGGTGCAGAAATTATTGCACCCTCTCATGATGGTGACAAACCGGCAGGGTCCGGCCGGTGCCTCCGGAATTCCCGCGGGCAATGCGCCGCCGCAGGGTTCTTCCTGAAACGAAATGTCCACCCGGGCGCGCCGGTCGTCCTGAACCGCTTTGATCAGTCCGGCGATGCGGTCCACTGCCTGAGTCCCGAAAACCAGGTCCACATGGGGAGCTCGGGAAAAAACGGACCTTCCTTCCTGCTGGGCCACGCATCCGCCGACGGCAATGATCATTCCGGGCTTTTTTTGCTTCAGCGCGGCCAGACGGCCCAGAAGGCTGAAGGCCTTTTGTTCGGCCTTTTCCCGTACCGAGCAGGTGTTGACGATGATCAGGTCCGCATCCTCCTCGGCCGGAACAAGCTCATAACCCAACGGCTTGAGAAGCCGGGCGATCTGCTGTGAATCGTAAACGTTCATCTGACAGCCGATGGTGTGAATATAGAGGCGCTTTTGCATTGGACTCAATCGATCACCTGCTGAAGGAAAACGATCTGTTTGACATCTTCCATGCGGATCTTTACATTGGCGAACTCGGCCTTTCCCAGACACGGGAGGTCCTGATCCACGGTCATCTCGACCCCGCTGCCGTCCTTTAAGGCGACATTTGCATAAAGCTCCCGGTCTTTGAGAAGAAAATCCACCTGGGCAATCCGTTCAAACGCAATCGATATCTCAGCCTTGCCGCGCTTTCCGGGAAAATAAACCTGGCCCTGGCAGGAAAACTGTTCAAGGACGACGGAGACATCCTCCTGATCCACCAGCTTGACCTTGAAATTTTTTTCGGGTTCGATAAGCTTGACCACCCCTGAGTCGCCGCCGATGCTTCCCATTCCCATCAGCATGCAGCACATGGCCAGGGCCGCAACCCCATAGCCGACCTTCTTCATGACCTTTTACCTCCCCGCCTGAGCACGTTCCATGGCAATCCGCTCCTCAAGTCCATCCAGAATCCCTTCCACTTCCGCCTCGCATCCCGGAGCAATATTCAGAACAACCATTCCGCGATCCGGATCCAGCGTCGTCATGGTGGCCACGCCGTCACTGGCTTCCAGCACAAACCGCAAAAACGCAATCCCCGATCTGTCGACACGCATATATTTTCGAATGGTTTTCACTGTTTTCAATTTCTCCCTGCCGCCCGAAGATACTACCTTTTTCTACCTAACACCAATGCGAAGGCCGTTCAACAGAAAATTCCCGGCCCTTCGCGGGCGGAATGCTCCGGTCGAAGGCCTGATCTCATGCAGCGGCCGATACGACCCGGTATTGCTCAAATTTCCGGAATGCGCTATAGGGCTTTTGATGAAAAAACAATGGATAACCGCCCGGGTCGACCCGAAAACAATTCATGCGCTGGCTCAGGAACTGGGCTGTTCGCCCGTTCTGGCGACCCTGCTGCATAACCGGGGGCTGAATGCTGAGACGGCCGGAGAATTTCTTCACCCCTCACTGAGTCAGCTGAGCTCACCGCATTGCCTCAAGGACATGGATATTGCGGTCGAACGCATCGCCCGCGCCATTTTCGCGCAAGAATCCATCATGGTATTCGGAGACTACGATGTCGACGGCATATCGGCGGCGGTTCTGCTCTTTGAATTTCTTAAGGCCTGCAACGCCAGGGCATCCTATCATATCCCCCATCGCATCGAAGAAGGCTACGGACTTAAATCGGACCATGTGCTTCGGTGGGCCGGTGAAAATCCGCTCGACCTGATCATCACCGTGGATTGCGGTTCGGCCAGTCATGAAGCCGTCCAGACCGCCCGGTCCCTGGGCGTCGATGTGATCATCACCGACCATCATGACCCGGATGAAACGCTTCCCGACGCGCTTGCCGTCATCAATCCAAAACGCAGAGACGATCCGTCGAATCTGGAACATCTGGCCGGCGTGGGGGTGGCCTTTTATCTTCTGGCCTGTCTGCGAAGCTATCTTCGCAAGTCAGATTTCTGGGCAAACGCTGCCGAACCCAACCTGAAAGACGGTTGCGACCTCGTGGCCCTGGGTACCATCGCCGACGTCGTGCCCATGATCCGGGAAAACCGCATCCTCACACGAGCCGGACTTGAGGTGATCGGCGCGGGAAACCGCCCCGGAGTTCAGGCTCTGCTTGAATCCTGCGCGGTCAAAACGCATCCGGAGGCCGGGGATGTCGCCTTTCGCCTGGCCCCCCGGCTCAATGCCGCCGGGCGAATCGCCCATGCGAAAACGGCGGCCGAACTGCTTCAAGCCAGGGATCTTCAAGCGGCCCGGATGACGGCCGCGGTTCTGGAACACCTCAACATTGAACGCCGTCAGATCGAAAGAAGGGTTTTTGACGACATCCTCAGCCGCCTGGAAAACAAGCCGGCGCTGATGGGCGCCTTCAGCCTGGTGCTGGAAGGATCCGACTGGCACCCCGGCGTCATCGGCATTGTTGCCGCCAGACTGGCGGAGCATTTTACCAGGCCCGTGGTGCTGATCGTATCGGGAAGCGGACCGGCCAGAGGTTCGGGACGAAGCGTTGCCGGCATCGATCTGCACCGGATTCTGTCCGAGTGCCGTCAGGACCTGGCAACCTTCGGCGGACACCGGCAGGCCGCCGGCCTGACCATTGACGGCAACAAGATCGATCGGTTTCGAATCCATTTCGACCGGGCCGTCCAGCAGGCCGCCGCTCCCGGCAGCTTCCTGCCGACCGGCCGAATCGATTGCGAACTCAAATTCCAGGCCATCTGCGATCGGCTGCTGAACGACCTCGAACAGCTTCAGCCCTTTGGACCGGAAAACCCTGAACCGATCTTTGCGGCAAAAAACGTCAAAGTGGTGTCCTCCCGAATTGTCGGCCGAACCCATCGCCGCATGGCGCTTCTCCAGACATCGGACAGCGGCGGTCAGGTCATCGATGCCGTTGATTTCCATATCGATCCGGGCGTTCCCGCTCCCGCCGGCTTCGAGCAACTCGTATTTCGACTCCAACGCAACCGGTGGAACGGACGGTGTTCTCCCCAGATCATCCTTGAGAAAACATAGGGCGGACATATTGCAATAGTTGCGCCAGCCGAATATTTTTCTTGCAATTTACGATTTCGGACTTTATGATGCCGGCGGAAAAAACAGCGGTTCTTTAATCTTTTACATACACAAAAAGGGTTGTTTTATGGCGAAGGTTTTTCGGCCAAGCACGCGAGAATCAAGTATTTTATCAAAGATTGAATCCTCAAAGGAACATATGCGCCGGAAAGCCATCAACAGCGTTCGGGATTGTCAGGAAACCCTGAGCAATGCCGTGGCCATGAAACTGATTGAATCCGGATTGATTGAAACCGTCAATAAAGGCGCCATTGAAGAACAGATCGGTTTCTGCCTCGAAAAGCTGACGCGTTCGGACGATTTTGATATTGATTATCAGATGGCGCCGTACAGAAATCTGGTTCCCAATCCGAATGTCGTCGGTTTGTATCTGACGGCTTTTGTCGTTGAAAAGCTCATCAGCCACAAGGATGTGGTGGATATTTACGGTTCCGATGAAGAAATCTATTATTGCATCAATCAACAGGTCAAAAAATTCATCCCCGAATAATGCGCCCGCTGTTTCACCCGCGGCCGGTCAACGGCCCCTTTGATGATCCCGGACTTTACATTTCCTTTCTCTTCGACCGCAGAGCCCTGATGTTCGATCTGGGCGACATTCATGCCCTGTCCGCCCGGGAAGCGCTCAAGATCTCCCATGTCTTTGTCACCCATGCCCACATGGACCATTTCAACGGCTTTGACCGGTTGCTGAGGCTGTGCCTGGGGCGCCGGAAAGACCTATATCTTTACGGGCCCGAAGGATTCCTTAAAAACGTGGAAGGAAAGCTCGCCGGCTACGCATGGAACCTGGTGAACGGGTATGAAAACATTCTGAACCTTTATGTCGCGGAGATTCATGAAAAGCACCGGATCACACGAAAATATTCCAGCGGCAGGCGTTTTGCCGCAGACGGCGAGGTCCGATCGGATTTTCACGGAACACTTTTAAAAGAAACCGGTTTTTCGGTGTCGGCGGCGATCCTCGATCATCAGATCCCCTGTCTCGGCTTCAGCCTGGAAGAACATTTTCATGTCAATATCCGCGGCGAGGTCCTGGATTCCCTGGGATTTTCAACCGGTCCCTGGCTTCAGGAATTCAAACAGGCGCTCTACGCCGGCAGCACGGCCGGCGAGATTCAGGTTCCCGGACAATTCGAACCGTTCCGCATCCAAGAACTTGCCGAAAAAATCGCCATCATCTCCAGGGGGCAGAAGATCTCCTATGTGGCTGATGCGGGCTTTCACAGCGATAATGCCGAAAAAATCATCGCGCTGACCCGGGATTCGGACGTCCTGTTTATCGAGGCCGCCTTTCTGGAAGCGGACCTGCCGCAGGCGAGGAGGAAATTTCATCTTACGGCCGCTCAGGCCGGAATGCTCGCGGCCCAAGCCGGCGTCAGACGGCTGGAGGTGTTCCATTTTTCGCCGCGCTATTCCGGAAATGAAAACGCCCTGAGAGACGAGGCCCGCAGAACGTTTGAGAACCCTGCATAAAATGACGTTCCGAATTCTGAAAGATTGTTTCTTTGCGCCCTGCCGCGTCCCGACCAGCCGGCAAAAAGCCTTTCCACAAATTTGAGTTATTGTCGTTCAGGACGAAAACCGCCCGGCCGCTGGCGGATCACTCAACTCAGGCCATGTAAAATGCCCTTATCCGGTCTACCACATAGGCCTGCTGGTCTTCTGTCAGATCCGGATAAACGGGAAGGGCCAGGGTGCTTTGAGCGGCTTTTTCGGACTCGGGAAAATCTCCGGGCCGGTATCCGAGGTCTGAAAAGCACGCCTGTAGATGCAGCGGCACAGGATAATAGATTTCGTTTCCAACACCCGCTTCGGATAAAAACCGGCGCAATTCATCCCGTCCTTCGGAAACCCGGATCACAAACTGATTGTAAATATGCCGGCTTTGATTTTCCAGAGGAAGCCGGACCCGGTCCATCAGCCCGGCGGATTCAAAGAGCTCCCGGTACCGGGCCGCATTTTGCTGCCGCTTCCAGGTCCAGGCATCCAGATACTTGAGCTTGATCGATACAACGGCCGCCTGCAGAGCGTCGAGCCGGAAATTGCCGCCGACAAACTGATGGTAGTATTTCTGCTGGGCGCCATGGTTTCGAAGGGTGCAAAGTCGTTCAAACCGCTCCGCATCCTGGGTGGTGACCATGCCCCCGTCCCCGAAAGCACCCAGATTTTTGGAAGGAAAAAACGAGAAACATCCGAAATCCCCGATGGATCCGGCGCGACGTCCCTGATATTCGGCGCCGATGGCCTGAGCCGCATCCTCGATAACCACGAGGCGGTTCTGCCGTGCGATTCGAACAATCGGCGCCATCTCGGCGCACTGACCGTACAGGTGGACCGGAATCACGGCCCGCAGGCTGCTGCGCTCCGCATCCGTCATTCGGTCAATTTGAAGCGCCAGTTGTTCCGGATCGATATTGTATGTCTGCGGGTCGATATCGACGAATACAGGCTTAGCTCCGGTCCTGACCACGGATCCGGCGGTGGCAAAAAACGTATACGGGGTGGTGAGCACGCCGTGACCCGGTCCGATGCCGCAGGCCATCAGGCAGAGCAGCAGGGCATCGCTGCCCGAGGAAACGCCTACCGCATGAGCGCTTTGGCAATAGGATGCAATCCGCGTTTCCAGCCGCTGCACCCAGGGTCCCAGAATAAACTGCTGGCTTTCGTAAATCTCCTCGGTCACGCTGAGGATCTCTTCTTTAAGCAGCTGGTACTGCGGTTTCAAATCCAACAAAGGCACATTCATCATGTTTGACTTTCATAAGAAATTAATCGCCACAGTCCTGCTCACCGAATCTCCACCTGAACGATGCTCGCAGGATTCTTTTGACGGTTGGAAACAAAAACCGGGGTGGTTCCGACAAAGCTGGCGCTCTGCCCCTTGGTGAGCACCCTCTCGGAGCCGGCGATTTTAAACTGAACCGTTCCGCCGGCAACCATCACATGAACCAGCGAGGCGGCCTGAGCCTCCAGGCGGATCGAAGCCCCCGGATCAATCGCCAGACGAAGAATGGTGACGGATTCGCTTTCATTCACCGTGGTCCGGCTTCCCCAGGGCGTATGCTCGGTGACATGAACGTAGTATTCCCTGCGATCTCTTTGTTTCAGCGCCGCCACGATATCTTTGACATCCCGGCTTTCTTCCATTCCGGAAACAAACACGCAATCCATCGTTTCCACAATCACCAGGTCCGAGACATGATGGGTTGCAATCAAACGTTGATCGCCGCGGATCAGGCATCCCCGGGTGTCTTTTGAAATCACATCGCCGCTGAAAACATTCCGATTCTCATCCTTTGGCAGAAAATCATACAATGATTTCCAGGATCCGATGTCGCTCCAGCCGAAGTCCGAAGCCAGGACCACGGCCTTTTCGGTCTTTTCCATGATCGCACGGTCAATCGAAATACCCGCAAGATCGGCATAGGCTTTATCCGACGGCCCTTCATTCTCAAGGGCCGACCGCATCTTTTCAAGCAGCTCCGGGCAGTGGCGCTGAAACTCATCCATCATCACCGAGGCTTTAAAAGCGAACATGCCGCTGTTCCAGAAAAAATTACCCGCCTCTATATAGGCCTGCGCCGTGTCGCGATCCGGTTTTTCGACAAACCGCCGGACCTTCGAAGCCCCTTCTTCAATGCAGGCCCCGGTTTCAATATATCCGTATCCGGTCTCCGGACAATGCGGCGTGATGCCGAAGGTGACAATGTGTCCCTGCCGCGCCAGAGAAACAGCCGATGCAAGCCGCTGTTGAAACCCGCTGACATCCTCTATCACATGATCGGCCGGGAATATGCATACCACCGCATCCGGTTCCTGCCTGAGAATGTGAAACAGGGCCAGTAAAACGGCCGGCGCCGTATTGCGGCCGCAGGGTTCGGAAATGATCCTGCCCTCGGCCCTGATGCCGATCCCCTCCATGTGCCGCGCCATCTCGTGCGCATGCTCCCGGCCGCAGACAACTCTCATCCGCTCGAGTTCGAGGACCGGCGCCAGCCGTTTGATCGTGTTTTGCACCAGCGAATCCCCGCCGATAAACTTCACGAGCTGCTTGGGCTGCCTGTCCCTGGAAACCGGCCATAAACGGGTTCCGCTGCCGCCGGCCAGCAATACCGCATAAACCGGCAGTTGATCATCCGCCATTTGAAAACCTCCTTCGGTTGGCGTTCCCGCCCTTTGCCGCAGAATGAATCGCATCCGCAGCGGGCCGGCATCGGGTTTCAAGCGCATCAGAGCCCAGCAGGCCATTGATTTCCCGATGCAGCGCAGCGCCGACCTTGAGCCGGCAGACATCCGGCAGACTCACAATGGTCTCGGTCCGGCCGGGGTCTTTCAGGTGCATATAGACATCGCAGGTTCCCGGATATTTAGAGAATATTTCTTTAAGGCGCAGAAGCATTTCACGCCCGGCACGGGAAACATCCACCTTCACATGAACGCTGGCCGTCCAGGTCTCTTCGGCCTTGTCCATGGAAATCACGGTATCGGCCAGCAGCTTGACGCTGTTTTCCTCTTTTTGAATCCGGCCCTGAATCAATATGGGGGAATCATCCACCAGCAAGTCCCGTGCAGCGGCAAAAACCGATGAGAAAACGGTCGCCTCGATTGAACCGTTCAGATCTTCCAGGGTGACGAACCCCATGATCTCCTTTTTTTTGGTCTGAATGGTTTTGACATGTCCCACAAGGCCCCCGATTCTCACGGCTTCCCCGTCGGCTTTTTCCCGGATCGTCAGAGAATCCGCATTGGTGAATTTTTCCAGCGTATCGCGGAATCTGGCCAGCGGGTGTCCGGAAATATAAAACCCCAGGGATTCCTTCTCAAATGCGAGTTTCTGATTCGAGTCCCATTCGGCGATATCGGGAAGCGGGGGAATATTCAAGGCCGCCAGGTCCTGATCCGCATTGTCAAACAACCCCATCTGGGGATCGATCCTTTCCTTCTGAACCCTCTGCCCGTGGTCCAGGGCATCGTCCAGAATGGCGATCAGCTGTGAACGCCGGGCTCCGGTAGAGTCAAAAGCCCCGCATTGAATCAGGCCTTCAAGTACCCGCCGGTTGACCTTGCGCAGGTCCACCCGCTCGCAGAATTCGAATAATGAGCCGAATTTTCCCTGGTTGCGCGCTTCGACAATCGCGTCAATGGCCCCTTCCCCCACGTTTTTCACCGCCACCAGCCCGAAGCGGATGCCGGATCCGGCAACGGTGAAAGTTTTTCCGCTTTCGTTGATGTCCGGGGGGAGAACCGGAATTCCATGATCCCGGCACTCGCCGATGAATTTGACCACCCCGTCGGTGGAATGCATTTCGCTGGTCAGCAGGGCGGCCATGAATTCAACGGGAAAATGGGCCTTGAGATAGGCGGTTTGAAAGGCGATCAGGGCGTAGGCGGCGCTGTGAGATTTGTTGAATCCGTATCCGCTGAACTTTTCTATCAGGTCAAAAATCGTCGCCGCCTTGTCCGTGGAAATATGGTTTTTCTCGGCGCCGGTTACGAATTTCTCTTTCTGCTTCGCCATGACGTCGGCAAGTTTTTTCCCCATGGCCTTTCTCAGGCCGTCGGCATCGGCCATGCTGAAGCCGGCCAGGGCTCCGGCGATCTTCATCGCCTGCTCCTGGTAAAGAATGACCCCGTAAGTTTCTTTTAAAATCGGCTCCAGTTCGGGCAGAAGATACTCGACTTTCCGGCGGCCGTGCTTCCGCTCGACGAAATCATCCACCATTCCGCTTCCCATCGGTCCGGGACGGTACAAGGCCACCAGCGCGGTAATTTCGTCAAATCGTTCGGGTTTCAGACGGATCAGGAGATCCTTCATCCCCGAACTTTCAAGCTGAAATACGCCCGTCGTATCCCCGGCCGACAGCAACCGGTAGACATCCGGATCGCTGAAATCCAGATCGGCCATATCCGGCGGCGTTTTTCCCTGAGCGGATATCAGCGAAAGCGCGTCTGCAATCACGGTGAGGTTTCTCAACCCCAGAAAATCGAATTTGACCAGCCCGATTTTTTCCACGATCTTCATGTCGAACTGGGTCACCACCTCGCCTTTTTTGCCGCGATACAGGGGCAGGTATTCCACCAGCGGCTTGTCGGCGATCACCACTCCGGCGGCATGGGTGGATGCATGACGGGGGAGCCCTTCCAGGACGCGGCATATGCTGATCAGATCCGCAACCTCGGGTTTTTCCTCGGCCATCTGAGCCAGGCGGGGTTCCTGCTTCAAAGCGGCATCCAGGCCGATGTTGAGAACGTCGGGAACCATTTTGGCGATGGCGTCCACCTGGGCCAGAGGAATTCCCAGAGCCCGGCCGACATCGCGGATCACGAGCCGCGTCTTGAGTTTTCCGAAGGTGATGATCTGCGCCACGTAATCGCCGCCGCCGTATCGGTCGACCACGTATTTAAAGACCTTTTCCCGGCCGTTGATGCAAAAATCCACGTCAATGTCCGGCATGCTGATCCGGGCGGGATTCAGGAAGCGTTCAAAAATCAGTCCGTGAACCAGCGGATCCAGATCGGTGATTCCAAGACAATAGGCGACCAGGCTTCCGGCCGCCGACCCCCGGCCGGGTCCGACCGGAACGCCGTTCTCCTTGGCATACCGGATAAAGTCGGCGACGATCAGAAAATAGCCGGGAAATCCCATCTGGTTGATCATGGCGATCTCATAATTCAGACGCTCTTCATAAGCCGTCCGGTCCGCCAGGGGATTCCTCGCCAGTATCCGCCGCCATATGTTTTCAAATCCTTCTCTTGTCTGTTTCTCGAAGATCGCCTCGGGAACCAGACCGGAGTCATCTTCGAATTTCGGGAAATGGTAGGTTTTAAAATCAAAGGAGACATCGCATCGATCGGCAATAGCCCCGGTGTGTTCGATCGCGCCGGCAAATCGCCCCAGCTCGGAGATCATCTGTTCCGGAGATTTGAAATACAGCTGATCGGTCGGGAATTTAAACCGATCCGTGTCGTGAATGGTTTTTCCGGTCTGAATGCACAGCAGAACGTCGTGGGCCCGGACATCCCCCTTGTCCAGATAGTGACAGTCATTGGTGGCTACCAGAGGAATGGAGAACTGCCGTCCGATATCGCACAGAATCTCATTGACCTCGTCCTGAGCCGGAATGCCGTTTTTCTGAAGTTCCAGATAAAAGTTCCCCTCTCCGAACAGCTTTGAGTAAAAACAAGCGACATCTCCGGCCTTATCCAGGCTGCCTTCCTGAATGGCCATGGGAATCTCTCCGTGAAGGCAGGCGGACAGGGCGATCAGTCCCTCGCTGTGAGCCTGAAGGAGCTCACGGTCGATTCTGGGACGGTAATAAAAGCCTTCGTTCTGAGCGACGGAGGCCAGCTTGCATAGATTCCGGTACCCGTGCAGATCTCTGGCCAGGAGCACCAGATGTGACAACCCCTTGGCATCCGCGGGCGTTTTGTCCGTCAGACGCCGGGGCGCGACATAGCATTCGCATCCGATGACCGGCTTGATTCCGGCCCGACAGGCTGCCTCGTAAAACTCCAGCACGCCGAACATCGTGCCGTGATCGGTAATGGCGACGGCCTTCATTCCGTATTCGGCCGCTCTCTTCAGCATGGATTCAATGCGCAGAGCCCCGTCAAGCAGGCTGTACTGCGTATGCACATGAAGATGGACGAAACCTGAAATCAAATCACTCATAGATCAACGCTGAAATCCGAATTAATCCAGGCGGTAATTGGGCGCTTCCTTGGTGATGATCACGTCGTGAACATGACTTTCCCTCAGACCGGCGGCGCTGATCTTGATAAACCGCGCCTTCTCCATGAGTTCCTGAAGACTGGCGCAGCCCAGATATCCCATGCCTGCCTTCAGACCGCCGATCAGCTGGGACAGATGCAACGAAATCGAACCGGTGTACGGCACGCGGCCCACGATGCCTTCAGGAACCAGTTTGTCGTCTTCGGGTTCCTCTCCCTGATAGTAGCGGTCCTTGCTGCCCTGTTTCATGGCTTCCAGGGAGCCCATGCCTCGATAGACCTTGTAACTTCGGCCCTGATAAAGAATCATCTCTCCCGGGCTCTCTTCGGAGCCGGCCAGCAGATTGCCGATCATGACCGTTTGAGCGCCGGCGGCCAGCGCCTTGGTGATATCCCCGGAAAATTTGATGCCGCCGTCGGCGATCAGAGGAACGCCGGTTTTCTGTGAAATTTCCCGGCAATTCATGATGGCGGTCAGCTGCGGAACTCCGACGCCGGCCACAATCCGGGTGGTGCAGATCGAACCGGGTCCGATTCCCACCTTGACTGCGTCCACACCCGCTTTGATCAGGGCTTCGGCGCCGTCTGACGTGGCCACGTTGCCGGCGATCAGCTCGATTCCGGAAAAGGTGGATTTAAGCGTTCTGACAGCTTGCATGACATTGTTGGAATACCCGTGCGAGGTATCGATGAGAATCACGTCGGCGCCCGCATGCAGCAGGGCTTCGGCGCGAGATTCCATATCAGGCCCGACCCCGACGGCGGCGCCGACGCGCAAACGGCCCATGGAGTCTTTGGAGGCGTCCGGAAATTTTTTAATCTTTTCGATATCCTTGATGGTGATCATGCCCCTGAGGCGGCCCTGCTGGTCCACCACCAGCAGCTTTTCAATCCGGTGCTTGTGAAGCAGTTTCTTGCTCTCCTCCAGGTTGATCCCTTCGGACACGGTCACCAGGTTATCCTTGGTCATCACATCAGAGACCTTCTTGTCCAGATCGGTTTCAAACCGAAGATCCCGGTTGGTAACGATTCCGACCAACTGGTCCCCACGGGTTACCGGAACACCGGAGATGCGGTACCGGGCCATCAGATCCAGGACCTGACGAACCGTCTCGTCCGGATGAATCGTCACCGGATCGATAATCATGCCGCTCTCGGACTTCTTGACCTGATCGACCTCCCGGGCCTGATCCTCGATGCTCATGTTGCGGTGAATGAACCCCAGGCCGCCGGCACGGGCCATGCTGATGGAGGTTCTGGCCTCTGTCACCGTATCCATCGCCGCGCTGACAATCGGTATCTGCAATGAAATATTTCTGGTCAGTTGGGTCCTGACGTTCACGTCCTTGGGCAAAACCGCCGAAAAACATGGAAGCAGCAGTACATCGTCAAACGAATATGCTTCTTCAAGCAATAAACTTGTCATATCTTCCTCCGGACAACTATCCGTTTTTATGGGGGACACATCATTTCAACCGGCCATGCGGCGCCGGCGCATGCAACCCTGCCGTTCGGGGCAGCCGACACCGAATATATCCGTATCGAATAGCAAATGCCATAGGCTTTCGCAACGATTTATTGACCTTGACAAGGAATCGAAACACATAATACAAATTAAAAAAATATTAAATATTCCCATAAATTCAACCGGAAACCGGGCATGGTCGTTCAAATCAACCATCAGAATCCTCAAATGAGACTGATCCGAAAAGCAGTGGAAATCCTGCAACGCGGCGGGGTCATCGCTTACCCAACCGACACTTACTACGGAATCGGATGCGACATCATGAACAAGAAAGCCATTGAGAGGATCTATCTGATCAAGCACAGGGACAAGAACAAGCCCTTCAGCTTCATCTGCTCCGGGCTCAAGAACATCAGCGATTATGCGAAAGTGTCCAACTACGCCTACAAAACCATGAAGCGGCTTCTGCCGGGCCCATACACCTTCGTTCTGGAAGGATCCAAGCTGGTGCCCAAGATCATGCTGACCAAACGCAAAACCGCGGGCATCCGCGTGCCCGATCATCCGATCTGCATGGCCCTTGTGGAAACCCTGGGATCTCCCATTCTCACGACCAGCGCGACTTTGCCTGACGGAGCCATATTAAGCGATCCCTATCTGATCGAAGACTGCTTCGGCAAACGGCTTGACCTGATCATCGACGGCGGAACCGTTCCCGGAGAGCCATCCAGCGTGATTTCACTGATCAGCGATGAACCCGAGGTCATTCGGGAAGGTCTGGGAAAAATCGACTTCATGGAATAAAATACGCTGGATCAGACGTTTGAAACGAGAACCCGGCGCACGAAGCAAAATGTGCTGAAATTCAGAACGCAGATCATTCTCCGGCGGGCTGATACCGGTACTCAGCCTTGATCTCCGGATGAAGCGCGCGGTTCAATACGCCCTCCACATCGGATGCTTCCAGCAATTCACCAATGGAGAATTTCTTCCTCGGATAAATTGATTGGGTTTTCCCCTTCACCCCGGCCAGATCGGCAGCCCACCGCACCGCATCTTCCAGGTTTCCCATCCGGTCGACCAGTTTGAAGCCCTCGGCGTCCTGTCCGGTGAAAATCCGGCCGTCAGCCAGGGCTGCCACGTCTGCAATCTTCATCTGCCGCCCTTTGGCCACATCATCGATAAACTGGGCATGAATCTTGTCGGCAAAATCCTGAAGTATCCGCCGTTCCGCGGCGGACATTTCCCGTACCGGAGAACCGATATCCTTGTAAGCGCCGCTTTTAATCACAACCGGGGTCAACCCGATCTTATCCAGCACCTTCTCAAAATTCGTATACCCCAGAATAACGCCGATGCTGCCGGTCAGGGTGCCGGGACTGGCCACGATTTTCTCTGCGCCGGCCGCGACATAATATCCACCCGATGCCGCAACGGAACCCAGGGATGCAACCACGTGCTTGACGCCGACCGTTCTTCTGATCTCGCGGTATATTTCCTGGGAAGGCCCGACCGCACCGCCAGGCGAATCGATTCGAATCACGATGGCCCGAATGGCATCATCATCCCGAAAACGCTTGATGTCCTGAAGAATTTTCTTGGAATCGGCGATCACGCCGATCACCTCCACGATGCCGATTTTCTCTCCAGCCTCAAATTTGTCCGGACCCGAGGCCGACTTGAACATCATGGCGATGAAGGCAAGGCCCGCAATACCGAGACCGAAGGAGCAAAGCATGAAAAACAGATAAGGGTGCCGTCGGGAAAACATAATGGCCCTCGTCATGCCGTCCGATCGGACGGCGATTTACAGGCTGTTGAAAAACTGCGCCTGAGGCCGCCATTCAGCGTTGCACGGTTCTCGCCACTGCTCACATATGCCTGAATATGCTGCGCTTGTCGTATCGCCGCGCGCCTTGCCTGACGTCCTGATTCTTGTTTTTCAACACCCTGTTGGATTTAATGGACTCGGAAATAAGGTTAAATGCAGCACCGGGGCGACAAAGCGCCCCGGTGCTGCATTTCAAGAATACTGGACGGGTCTTGCCCGTACGAACTTACTTTTCGTTCAGTTTTTCCTGAAGATTTTCTCGAAGAATCTCGCCAAAGCTGGACGTAGCCGGACCCATCTTGCTCACATATTCGCTGAGCATCGACTGTTCGTCTTCCACTTCCAGACGTTTGATGGAAAGACCGATGCGACGTTCATCGCTGTTGATATTCATCACCCGGGCGGTGATCATATCCCCGACATTGAACTTGCCGACCGGCGTCTTGATCTTCTCCTTGCTGATCTCGGAAACATGAACCAAGCCTTCGATGCCTTCTTCCAGTTCCACGAAGATGCCGAAATCGGTCAGATTCGTGATGGTTCCGGTAATCTCTTTTCCGACCTCGTACCGCTGGGCCACAGTGGTCCATGGATCCGGCTCAAGCTGCTTGATTCCCAGGGAAAACCGTTCGTTGTCCTTTTCGATATCCAGCACGATGGCGCGCACCACATCGCCTTTTTTGCAGACCTCCGAAGGATGTTTGATGCGCTTGGTCCAGGAAATATCCGATATGTGAACCAAGCCGTCAATCCCCTCGTCAATGCCGATAAAAAGACCAAAATCAGTGATATTTTTAATCTTTCCCTCGATGGTAGTGCCAACCGGATATTTCTCGCTGATCACATCCCACGGATTGGGCGCGACCTGCTTCATGCCCAGAGAAATTCTTCGGTTCTCGGGCTTGATATCCAGGACCACGGCAGCCACTTCATCGCCTACGGAAACCACTTTGGAAGGATGGCGCACCTTGCGGGTCCAGGACATTTCCGAAACATGGATCAGGCCCTCGATGCCTTCTTCGAGTTCCACAAAAGCGCCGTAATCCGTCAGGCTGACAACCCTTCCGGTGACCTTGGAACCAACCGGATACTTTTTCGACGCCGTCACCCAGGGGTCTTCGGTCAACTGTTTCATGCCGAGAGAGACTCTCTCCTTCTCGACATCCATGCTCAGGATTTTCACCTTGATGGGATCACCCACGGAGAACATCTCCGAAGGATGCTTGACGCGACCCCAGGAAATATCGGTAATATGCAACAGACCGTCCACGCCGCCAAGATCCACAAACACCCCGTATTCGGTGATGTTTTTGACAATGCCTTCAACGACCTTGCCTTCGGTGATGGCGCTCAGGGTGGCGCTCCGCTGCGCCTCGCGTTCCTGTTCCAGAATGGCGCGCCGGGACAATACGATATTGCTCCGTTTTCGATTGTATTTCAGAATCTTAAAAGCAAAGGTCTTTCCGACCATCTCGTCAAGATTGCGAATCGGACGGAGATCCGCCTGGGAACCGGGCAGGAATGCCAGAACGCCGATATCAACGGAAAAGCCTCCCTTTACGCGGTGAACAATAACGCCCTCTACAATTCCGTCCTCATCATAGGCATTCTTGATTTCTTCCCAGACCTTGATTTTGGCCGCTTTTTCCTTGGAAAGGACAACGACTTCCTCCTCGTCGTCCCACCATTCGACCATGACCTCGACCACGTCCCCGAGCTTCGCCGTCATTTCGCCGTTCTCATCCATGAATTCATGGATCCGGATCTGCCCCTCGGATTTATAACCGATATCCACCAGAACAAAATCCTTATCAATGGAAATCACCCGGCCCGTGACCACCTCTCCTTCGGCAAACCGCTGGAAGCTTTCCTCGTACATGACCATCAGGTCTTCCATCTCATCGCCTGCGCCCTCTTTTATCAAAGCGTCGGAACCGGACTGAGAGCCTTGACTGTCTTGCTTCGGCTGCGCGGAAGCAAGATACTCGTCTGAATCTAATTTTTCGTTTGGATCGTTTGTTGCCATGTTGTTCATTAAAAAATGTCCCCCTTAGCCTATATTATGTTGCAACTCCAATGGCTGCATAATCAATTAGCTTTATCAGACGAATTTGCAAAACTCAACTACTATTATTGATTTACGGGCTGTTTATCGGCCCGTATGACACCGGCATCCTTCCGGCCGATGATTTCAAGCATTTTATCCACCGCGTCCTCGGGGGAAAGATCCGTCGAATCGATGATGATGGCGTCCGAAGCCGGTTTGAGCGGAGCAATCGCACGACTGCTGTCCTGTTGATCCCGCTGGCGAATATCTTTTTCCACCGCTTCAAGAGATCTCGATTCGGTTTGGGCGAATTCCCTTTGCCGGCGAAGCGCACGGGTTCTGACCGATGCATCCAGATAAAACTTGAGGTCCGCTTCCGGAAACACAACGGTGCCCATGTCCCGGCCTTCAAAAATACCGCCGTAGCGCAATCCCAGCTCACGCTGCAAAGTCAGCAGATAAGCCCGGACCACCGGCCGGGCTGAAACCGCCGAGGCCTGCATGGTCACATCGGCGGTTCTGATCCGATCACTGACATCCACTCCGCCGGACAGAATGCGCATCTTCAGCCCGTCGCGGACCAGCTCCAGCCGCAGACCGCGGCACAGGATTTCCAGAGCCGGATCATCCTCGGCGGAAATCCCTTTCTTCAGGCTCTCATATGCCACGGCCCGATACAGGGCGCCGGTGTCGAAATACCGGCATTCGAGCCGATCGGCCAGCATGCGGCTGACCGTGGATTTTCCGGCGCCGGCCGGCCCGTCGATCGTGATCAGTAAGTTTTTTTCAGCCATGGCATTCCACCTGAGGACATCAAAAATGAACAGGTCCGTGCCGGTCCGGTTCGCTGAACTGGCGACCGTTCAGGACCTCTTCCCAAGCACCCGGTCCAGGGCATCGATAAATCGCCTGTTTTCCTCATCCAGCCCGACGTTGACGCGAATGCAGTCGGCATACCCGTAAGAACGCATCGAGCGGACGATAACCCCTTCCCTCAGAAGCGCATGAAAAACCACTTCGGCATCCTGAACGCGAATCAGAAAAAAGTTGGCCTCTGTCGGATGGTACTCGATGCCGCGCCGGTCCAGCGCGTCATACAGATACGTCAGACCTGTATGGATCTGGGCCAGCGTCTTTTTCAGAAACGAATCATCGTCCAGAGCCGCGGTCGCCCCGGCCTGAGCCAGACTGCCGGCGTTAAAAGGCGCCCGGATGCGGTGAATCACCTGCGTCAGGGCGGAGGGCATCAGACCGTATCCGATGCGAAGACCGGCCAGTCCGTAAACCTTGGAAAAGGTGCGAAGCACCGCCACCGGCCGCTCATTATCGACCCAGCCGACCCCCTGAAGGCAATCCGGATTCCGGACAAATTCGATATAAGCCTCATCGATAACCACCCATACATGGGATGGAATCCGGGACATGAACCCCTCAAACTCCCGCTTCGTTATTACCGTTCCGGTCGGGTTGTTGGGGTTGCATATGAAGATCATGCGGGTTCTGTCGGTTACGCTGTCCAGCATTCTCTCCAGGTCCATCTTCATCGATTTGAGGGGAACCGGAACCGGCCTCCCTCCCACGCTGCGGACGGCGATTTCGTACACCAGAAAGGATGGATACGGCAGGATCGCTTCATCGCCATGGTTGAGCAGGACCCGGGCCAGCAAGCCGATAATCTCGTCGGACCCGTTTCCCGGCACCACATTCTCGGGAGACAGGTCAAATTTTTCGGCGATCTTGCGTACCAGTCCATGGGCGCTTCCGTCCGGGTACCGGTGAAGTTTTCCCACCGCTTCGGCGATGGCCTGAACGGCCTTTGGCGAAGGCCCCAGCGGGTTTTCGTTGGAGGCCAGCTTGATGGAATCGGCGATTCCGTATTCCCGCTCCAGCTCCTCGATGGGTTTGCCCGGCACATAGGGCTTGATCGATAAGATAAACTCCGGAACAGATACTTTCATGAAATATCCTTTTACCGGCCGACCCATGCGGTTACCGGTCTTTCAAAGCCGCCGAAATTCCGGCCTCAACCGCCGCGAGATTGATCGACCGCAGATCCGGCTTCTTGGCGAACTCGACATCAACCGTATTTTTAAAGGTCTCCAGTCCGACAATCCGGCTTCGGGCCACAAATGCCGAAAGCGCGACGATATTGGCCGCCCGCACATTGCCCAGTTCCTTTGCAATATCGGTGACAGGAACGCGAAGCTCATCGACATCCGAACGATTGGAGCCGATATCGATGATGGAGCTGTTGATCACAATTACGCCGCCGGGCTTGATCGTCGGGGCGAACTTGACCAGTGAGGGGCGGTTCATGGCCACCAGATGCGAGGGCGTTCGGACGATCGGAGACCCGATAGGCTGATCGCTGATCGCCACCAGGCAGTAGGCCGTCCCGCCGCGCATCTCCGGCCCGTAGGACGGAATCCAGGCCACCTCCAGCCCTTCGGCCATGGCCGCCTCGGCGAGGATCTTTCCGCTGAGTAAAATTCCCTGACCGCCAAATCCGGCAAACATCACTTCTCGCTGCATGGAATCCTCCTCCACTCACTCGGGGGTTTTAAAATCGCCCAATCGGTAATAGGGAAGCATGGTTTTCTCGGCCCAGTCCACCGCTTCGACCGGCGTCATTCCCCAGTTTGTCGGACAGGTGCTGACCACTTCCACCAGGCTGAAGCATTTGCCTTCCACCTGATAGGCAAAGGCCCTTTTGATCGCCTCTTTTGCCTTGAGAATATACTTGGGACGTATCACCGTCTGGCGCGTAATATATCCGGGCGTTACCAGGGATGACAGCAGTTCGGCAATCCGGATCGGCATGCCCACCTCATCGACGTTTCGTCCCATGGGACTCGTTGTGGTTTTTTGGCCGGGCATGGTAGTGGGGGCCATCTGGCCGCCGGTCATGCCGTAAATCGCATTGTTCACAAAAATGGTGGTGAATTTCTCCCCGCGGTTGGCGGCATGAACGATCTCCCCCATTCCGATGCTGGCCAGATCTCCATCTCCCTGATAGGTAAAAACGATCAGATCCGGCCGCACGCGCTTGATGCCCGTAGCCATGGCGGGCGCCCGCCCGTGAGCGGCTTCCTGAAAATCACAAGCAATATAATCGTACACCATCACCGCACATCCGACCGGAGCAATCCCCACGGTGCGCTTCCGGATTCCCAGCTCATCGATGGCTTCCGCCACCAGCCGATGAATTACGCCGTGAGTGCATCCCGGGCAATAATGCATATATCGATCCGTAAGGGATTCAGGTTTTTGAAATGTCTTCGCCATAATGTCGGCTCCTTGTTTCAGCCGGTCTCTTGCAGGTTTCTGATTCAGATTCCGTGACCTGTCGTCTCGAGACCGAATTTCGGCAAGCGCAAAACGGGTAAATCCCGCTTCGGCCCGCTTCATAAAAAGGATTTCACCAGATCCATAATATCCTCAGGGGAGGGAATATCCCCGCCGGCATTTCCATGCCAGTGAACCGGACGTTCGCCTAAAACCGCCCGCTGAACATCCTCAAGCATCTGGCCCATGTTCAGTTCGATGCTCAGCACCACCTTGCAGCTCGGCCGGATCGCCGCCTCATGGATCGCCTTTTCCGGAAAAGGGAAAAGGGTCTGGGGACGGATCATTCCCACCTCGATCCCCTGCCGCTTCAGGGCATCGATGGCTGTCCGGCACACCCGGCTCATGGTGCCGAAACTGACGATCAGCGCCTGATAATCCGTGTCGGCGTTATAGGCTTCGTACCGCAGGTCTTCGCGCATCATGCGTTCGTATTTGGCCTTGAGCTTCAGGTTGTGGTCGTTAAGGGCCCTGGGATCCAGAAACAGAGATTTGACCAGATTCGGCGTATCGCTGTTTCTCGTTGCCATTCCGTTGCTGGCCCAGTCGTCTTTATTGGTGGGTTCGGAACGCAGATTCTCGGGAAACTCCACGGGCTCCATCATCTGGCCGATCAGCCCGTCCCCGAGAATCAGCACCGGATTGCGATATTTCTCGGCCAGTGGAAAGGCCATCATCATCATTTCCACGGCCTCCTGAACGCCGTCCGGCGCCATGACCAGCAGATGGTAATCGCCGTGCCCGCCGCCCTTGACCGCCTGAAAATAATCGGCTTGAGACGGCAGGATGCCGCCCAGTCCGGGTCCGCCGCGCACGATGTTGACGAATACCGCGGGGCACTCGGCGCCGGTGATATAACTGACCGCCTCGCTCATCAGACTGAACCCGGGACTGGATGTCGAGGTGAACACCCGCTGTCCGCACCCGGATGCGCCGAAAATCATATAACCGACGGCCACCTCGCTTTCTCCCTGCAGAAATACGCCGCCAACCTCCGGAAGGCGCCGGGACAGATATTCGGCAATCTCGGACTGAGGCGTAATCGGATAGGCAAAATAATTCAGACATCCGGCCCGCACGGCCGCCTCTGCAATCGCCTCGTTTCCTTTCATTAAAACCTTGCCCATGTTTAACTCACCTCCGTCTGATCTTTGGTGCTTTGGATTTCCGTGATACTGATCGCGACATCGGGGCACATGATGCAACAGAGCCCGCAGTAGTTGCAATCTTCTGGCCTGGCGCGATATACGGGATAATATCCGACGGAATTAACCGTATCAGAAAGCTGCAAGACTTTCTTGGGGCATACGGTCAGACAAAGACCGCATCCTTTGCATCTTTCCGCGTCGATGGAAAATTGATAAGACATGCCATCTCCTCTCTCTCCGGTTTGGAAAAACCGCTTTTCATCATTTTGAACCCGACCGAAATATTTCAGGGCGCTTCCATGGCGGAACCAGTTGCCTCCGGATCGGCAGCACGGGGCAGGAAAAGCGTGCGAGATCGATCCCGGGCAGAAGGTCGGCCGGCGCCGTGATGAAAATCAATTCCAGGCCGGTCTTCCGGCTGAGTTCCTCGACGAACGCATATCCTTCATATATATGGTCTGCCGATGTCTCGCCGATCATGTTGGCGTTTCCCACAATGCCGGCAAAGCGCATTCGCGAGGCTTTTTCGATTTCCGCTCGCATCCGCATGCATCCCTGAACCGAATCCGCGTAAGGGCGGTATGGATTCACCACCTGGAGCATCCGGGCCCCGCGGCCCTGCAGCGCATCAAAAAGGCAGGCCAGCACACGCGCGCCCACGGCGTCGCCGCCCACATCCAGCAAGGTCAGATCGCCGGAAGATCGAATCATTCCCGCAATGACAGGGCTTAAAACGGGAAGATCGGCATTGAGATATTTTTCAGGAGGCAGAACCAGTTCAATGCCCAGATCGGCCAGCGCCTTGCGGGCCTCCCGGGTTCGAAAATAAGGATTGACCAGATCCAGGTCCGCTACCCGGACCCTTTGCCCGGAATCCCTGGCGTAAACGGCCAGGTTGATGCAGACTTCCGTCTTTCCGCTGCCGTAGTTTCCGGCCAGGATAACGAGGCCTTTCAAATCGATTTTCACCGGTAATCACCTGATTGAAACCGTCTTTGTCCTGCATGCGCGTCCGTGAAATGAACGCCGGCAATTCCAAAATCTTGTTTTTTTAGTAATTTTTTTAATTCATGTCAAGGAATCAATTCGGATTCAGGTGAATCAGAAACCAGCTGCCCCGCCGTGGTTCGCCTTCCGTTTGCTTCGGAAATATGGTAGCCTTCGAGCGGAGTTGTCAATCTCAATGAAAAGGATACCATTTATGTCATGCGTTCAAACCGGGCTGGAACGGCTCATCGCCAATCCGCCGCCATCGCTTAAAGGAAAACGCATCGGCCTTTTATGCAATCCGGCTTCGGTTGACAGGGAGTTGTCGCATGCCCGGCTGCTGGTTTCGGAAATATTTCCCGGGCAGCTCAAAGCCCTGTATTCTCCTCAGCACGGTTTTTTTGCCGAAAAACAGGACAACATGATCGAATCGGATCACGGCATCGACCCCCTGCTGAAGATTCCGGTCTTCAGCCTTTACGGACAAACCCGGGTTCCGGACCGGAAAATGCTGGATCCCATCGATGTACTTCTGGTGGATCTTCAGGATTCAGGAACCCGCGTTTATACCTTTATTTACACCATGTCCTACTGCATGGAGGCTGCCAGGCGGTTCGGAAAGAAAGTCGTTGTTCTCGATCGCCCGAACCCCGTCGGCGGACAACGCATCGAAGGCAACCGCCTCGATCCCGAGTGGAGCTCATTTGTCGGCCGGTATCCTATTCCGATGCGTCACGCAATGACCATCGGTGAACTGGCCCGAATGTTCAACCGGGATTATGGAATCGGATGCGAACTGGAGGTCATTCCCATGGAAGGCTGGCGGCGGGACATGTATTTTCAGGATACCGGGCTTACCTGGATCGCCCCCTCCCCCAACCTTCCGACCCCGGTGTCGGCCATGGTCTATCCTGGCCAGGTCATCTGGGAGGGAACCAATGTTTCGGAAGGGCGCGGCACCACTCAGCCGTTCGAACTGTTCGGCGCTCCGTTTATCGACCCGGACAAGATTCTCGAAGCCATGGGCAACGACAGACAACCGGGGGTTTTTCTACGGCCGGTAATATTTGAACCTGCGGTCGGCAAATGGAGGGGCGAAGCCTGCCGGGGATTTCAGCTTCATGTCACAGCCCGGGATAGTTTTGAACCCGTTTTAACCACCCTGAAACTGCTTCAAGCCGTATTTCAAAACTATCCGGACCAATTCAAGTGGAAATCCCCGCCCTACGAGTACGAATTCAAGCTGCTTCCCATCGATTTGATCATGGGGGGGCCCGGCGTCCGACAGCGCATCGAGGCTCTGGAACCTCCCGAACGCATCGCCGCAACCTGGAAGCAGGAAATCAGGGATTTTTTCGATCAAAGCCGCAGATTTTACCTTTACGGATGAGGCGGAACCCGGTTCTGAAGCGGCTGAAGGCGGCCCATCAAAAAAAAGCCCTTCATCCCTGAAAAAAGATGAAGGGCCGGCTTCAAAATAAACTGGTTATGCGCCTGGCTTGTCGGTTTTTAGGGTCTCGATTTCCTTTTTCAAATCATCGATTTCCTGTTTGAACTTTTCAACATCGCCTGTTTTTGAGGCATCCGTTGAAGTGTCTTTTTTCCAGGTGTCTTTGATTTCGTCATAACCCAGATAGATCGCCAACCCTCCACCGATCAGCAACATCACGGGAACAGCGCCGGCCAGCAGCTGCAGGAACTCACCAAACCAGACGATCAGGCAAATGAGTCCAACGACAGCTGCAACCGCTCCACCAATTAACGTTTTCATAAAAGGCCATCCTCCTTTGACTTAAATTGAATTTGCAAACCTTTAGGATAACAAAAAGGTCGCGCAACATCGTCAAAAAATCAATCATATCAAGAAAATACAACCATATTTCCAAAAGATAATTAAAATTTAAATTAACACAGCAGGATTTTGAATGCAAGCTGAAAGTTGATTTCAGGCGCTTCTCGAGGATTTTCGGCAAAACATCGGCATCTCAGCCGCCTTCAATCCGTCCGAACCGCTGCCGGGCCCACTGACATTCCGGGATTATTAATTGCATTCGGCATCCGTTTCTGTTAATTTATTTCGATTCCATCATGGAGGGCCGGTCCTGTTGGCGAGAGAAGGACTTTCAAATATTTGGCCCCAACAGCTTGAATTGCTTAAAAAAACACCCAGGATGGATTTTTTCGTTTTTTTAAGGTAAATCCAAATAAAATCCGGCTTAAAATTGCCGTTGACAAGATAATGCCATGAAAAATCAAGCCCATCAACATCCAACAGCCGAAAAAAGCAAATTCCGGCGATGGATAGACCGTTTTCTGGCCAAAACGCATCATCATTATCTGTGCGAACTGCCTGAAGACATCGGATTTTTATCCAGGTCCTTTCTGAACCGGTTTTTTTCCGGAATTACAACGGAAAAGGATCAGCTGGCCGTTCTCGCGCAAATCCCGTCTGATGCGATCATTGTATACGCCATTCAGTATAAGAGCTATTTCGAATACCTTTTTTATTACACCCGGTACCACCGGGAAAAGGTTCCGGCGCCGCGGATCGGCATGGGATTCAGGGTTTTTCTCTGGCAGCCGGTTTCAAGACTCTTCCGAATATTGACCGCTCACGTCGATCACTGGATCGGCAATAAAACCCTGCTGAATCCCTACAAAAACGGTTTTATCAAAGACCAGCTGCTTCAGGGCCGCACCGCCCTTTTTTCCCTGATCGAAAAGCGGGGTGTATACCGCCGTTTCGCCGAATCCAAATCAGATCCGGTCAGCCATCTGATCGAAATCCAGAAGTCCATTGACCGGCCCATATACATCGTTCCCCAGCTGATGTTTTTCAGCAAAAACCCCAACCGCCAGGGAATATTGCCGGTGGATATGATATTCGGAAGCGAGGAGCGACTGGGAATTATTCGCCGGATCATCCGGATGTTCAAGTATCCGGGAAAGGTATTTGTTGAAATCTCCCAGCCGGTCAACCTCAAAAATTTCCTGGATCATCCGGATATTCGAAACCGGACCGACGCCCGGCAGAGCCAGGAACTTCGCCAGCGGCTTCTGCATCAGATCAACCGCCATCGGCAAAGCATCACGGGACCGGTCATCAAGTCTGTTGAGGAACTGAAGGAAAGCATTCTGATGAACGAGCGCCTGCGTCCGTTCATGGAAAACTATTCCGCCTCCCGCAACATCCCCATTTACAAGGTACTGCGCGAGGCGGACGGCTATATCGATGAAATCGCGGCAAAATACAACCGAACCATCATCAAGATCGGCAGCATCGTGGTGGAATGGTTTTTGAAGGCCATGTTCGAAGGCATCACGGTGGATACAGAGGGGCTGAACCGCATCAAACTGATGGCCCAGAAGGGCCCGGTGATTCTGATTCCATGCCATAAAAGCCATTTTGATTACCTGATCCTGTCCTTCCTTCTGCACAACAGCAACCTGCCGTGCCCCCATGTCGCCGCAGGCAAGAATCTTTCCTTCTGGCCGCTTGGGCCGCTTTTCAGAGGCGGCGGCGCTTTTTTCATCCGACGGACCTTCAGGGGCGCAGCTCTGTATTCCAAGGTATTTTCGGAATATATTCACAAACTGCTTCAGGAAGGATTTAACATCGAATTTTTCATCGAAGGCGGGAGAAGCCGCACAGGCAAACTCATTCTTCCCAAGCTCGGGCTGCTTTCGATTCTGCTGGGCGCCTATCGTAACGGCGCGTGCGAAGACATGTCCTTTGCCCCGATTTTTATCGGATACGACCAGGTTCTTGAAGAAAATGCCTACCTGAGCGAGGTTGAAGGGGAACAGAAAAAACCTGAAAACATCATGCAGGTGTTCAAAGCGCGAAAGCTGCTCAAAAAACGTTACGGAAGAATCTACGTCAAGTTCGATGAACCCATCAGCATCGTGGATCTTCAGCAAAAGATGGGCGTCTCGCTTCACACCATGAACGCAAAGGATCAAAACGTACTGATCCGCAACCTGGGATACCGGGTGATCAACGCCATCAACCAGGTATCGGTGGTCACGCCGTATGCCCTGGTGGCCGGCGTTCTGCTCAATCTTGAGAAAGAACGATTTTCCTATGAACAGTTCAAGAAAGGCCTGGATACCTACATGACCTTTCTGATCTCCCACAAGGCGACCCTGGCCGACACGCTGGTCGTAGACCCGGAACACGCCGTCGAAAAGGTTCTGAGCAACTATATTCAAAGAAAATTCATCGAGTCGATCTCAGGCGAAAAAAGCGCCCCCTTTACCGATACGGTTTTTGAGATTCAGGAAAGCAAGCGCACGCTTCTCGAGTACTACAAGAACAACGTGATCTCCTTTTTTATTCCGGCTGCCTACACCGCGATGGCGATTCTCAAAAGGGATGCGTTTCAGTTTTCCTCCGTGGATCTGCATGCCGATTATGCCTTTCTGCAGGATCTTTTCAAATACGAGTTCGCCTATGATGTGGACAACACCTCTGAATACAATGTCAGAAAATGTATCAAGGCATTCATCGACGACGCCGTTCTCAGCCCGCATCCCACGCTTCCGGACACCTATAATCTGACGGCCGCCGGCTACAAGAAGCTCAATTTGTTCGCCGGTTTTCTGAAAACCTATTTGGAATCATATCTGATCGTCCTGAAAGTGTTCATGCGGTACTCGAAAAGCGCCATCAGCAGCAAGGACCGCCTGAAAAAAATTCAGTCCCGCGGAGCCCGGATGTTCAAGCGCGGCGAGGTACAGCGCAAAGAGTCCCTGTCCAAAATCAATTACGCCAATGCCGTTGATCTGTTCACCTACAACGGCATCAAAGGATCCGAAGATGCCGAGGCAATCAACATGTACGCTGACAAGATTCAGGAATATCTGTCTCGTCTGCCCTGAAATTTAATCAACAGACCGGCTCTCATGAAAGCATTGATACTGGCCGCCGGATTCGGCACCCGATTGCTTCCCTTCACTCAGCACACGCCCAAGCCCCTGTTTTCCATCGGCGGGCGAAGGCTGCTCGATATCGCCATTCGGCGTCTGATCGAGGCCGGATGCCGGGCCGTGATGATCAACACCCACCATCTTCATGAAAAAATCGAAGACTTCATATCGCATCAGCGTTACGAGATTCCGGTTTTCCTGAAATTTGAACCCGGCATTCTCGGCACCGGCGGCGCCATTGGCAATGCATTGGATTTCTGGGAATCCGACCCCTTTATGGTCATCAACGGGGACATCGTCACGGACATCGATCTGAAGGCCGTTTATGCGCATCATATCCGCAACGGAAATGACGCCACCCTGGTGCTCTGCAACCATCCTGCGTTCAACCAGGTTGAAGTCGACTCCCGGAACCGGATCAGGCGATTTCATTCCGAACCGGTTCCGGACCGCAAGGCCTGGACCTTCACCGGAATCCAGGCGCTCTCTTCGGTGGTTCTGGACTATATTCCCAAAAATCAGTTTTCCTCCAGCATCGAGGCCTACCGGAAAATGATCGCAGACGGCCGAAAAATTCAGGCGTACATCGCCGAAGGCGCCTACTGGAACGACATCGGCACTCCGGAGCGCTACCGTCAGGCGGCCTGCGACCAGATGGCCATGGATGCATTCGACCGGATATTTCACCGTCCCCGCCCGGCGATTCAAGCCGTCGTGCTTCAAGGAGACGGATCAGATCGAAAATGGATCCGTATGACATCCGGCAATCATTCGCTGATCGCGGCGGATCACGGCATACGAAATGATCCGGACAAAACCGCCGAGGTGGATGCCTTTATGGATATCGGCAACCATCTTTGCCGGAAAAAACTGCCGGTGGCGCAGATTTATTCGGCGGACCGATTTGCCGGCCTGGTCTTTCTGGAGGATCTGGGAGATCAGCACCTGGAGCAGTTCGTCAAGAGCGCTTTGCCGGATGCCGTAAAAAAAGCCTACCGCAATGTCATCGATCTGCTGATCGATTTCAGTTCATCCGGCATTCAGGGCTTTGACCCGGACTGGACCTTTGATACCCCCCGGTATGACAAGCGCCTGATTCTGGAAAGGGAATGCCGGTATTTTCTGGATGCCTTTGTAAGGGGATATCTGAAGATCGATGCAAGCTTTGAAAATCTTCTGCCGGATTTTTCCTTTATCGCCGACAATGCACTGGCTTTTTCCATTCCAGGGCTGATGCACCGGGATTTTCAATCCCGGAACATCATGGTCCGAAACGGCCGGTTTTATTTGATCGATTATCAGGCGGCGCGCATCGGCCCCATTCAATACGATCTGGCATCCCTTTTAATTGATCCCTATGTCGGCCTTGCTCAAGATGTTCAAGAAGAACTGCTGGACTATGCGGTCGGAAAACTTTCAGAAAAAACCGGAATGAATGCCCGGAAAATTGTCCACGGGTACCGCTTCTGCGCAATCACCCGGAATCTTCAGATTCTCGGGGCATTTGCATTTTTAAGCAAAAGCAAGGGCAAACTGCATTTTGAAGCCTACATTTCACCGGCCCTGGCCGCCCTGAAGCAGCGGGTTGCAACCTTTGACGACGCTGAGATCAAATCCCTCAGATCCCTGATCAAAAGTCTGGATACGGGACGGATCAGCGCCCACACCACGGGAGAAACTCCATGAGCCACATCAAAATCATGATCAACGGCATGCCGGGCAACGTGGCAGCCGCTCTGGCCGCTCAAGCCATGAAGGACGAACGTTTTGAAATCATCAACGCCTCGCTGACCGGGCCTGAGATCGTCCAGGACCGGCACATCGTTGACGGCAAAACCTTTTCTCTGATTCATCCGGACGAGCGGGATCAGGCCATTGTTCAGATCAAAAACCGGGAGAATGATTTTATCTCCGTCGACTTCACGCACCCGACCGCGGTCAACGGCAACGCCGAATTTTATTGCAAAAACAATCTTTATTTCGTGATGGGAACCACCGGAGGCGACCGGCGTCAGCTTGAGCAGACCGTTCTTCGGTCCGGAATCTCGGCGGTCATCGCGCCGAATATGGCCAAACAGATCGTCGGATTTCAGGCCATGATGCAGTATGCGGCTGAAAATTTCCCCGGCCTTTTCTCAGGCTATTGTCTGGAAATCAGGGAAAGCCACCAGAAGGGCAAGGCGGATACCAGCGGAACGGCCCGGGCCATGGTGTCGTATTTTAACAAAATGGGCGTGGCTTTCAGCGAAGATCAGATCATAAAGGAAAGAGACCCGAGGATTCAGCAATCCGTCTGGAAAATTCCCGAGGCCCATCTGTCCGGTCATGCATGGCATACCTATACCCTGCATTCCGAAGACGGGACCGTTACTTTCAGCTTCACCCACAACATCAACGGCAGGGACGTGTATGCTCAGGGCACGTTCGATGCCGTGGAATTTCTTTTTCAAAAAGCGAAAAGCGGCCTGAAGGGCCGTGTCTATACGATGATCGACGTGCTCAAACAAGCCTGACCGGTCGGAAAATTCTTTCGCACAGAATCGGGCTTAATTCCGTTGCCGCCCTGAAAATGGAGAGCGTGTATGAAGAAGCTCATTATTTTATTGATCATCCTGATCAGCAACGCCGCCTTCGGCGACGAAACCTTTCCGCCGGCAGGCTGGACCGACCGTCCCAATCCCCTGGCCAGCCCGAACGCAGTCGCCGGAGGTGAAATTTCCATTTTCGCCGGCCAGTATCCCAAAAGTCTCAACTATTACCTGGACAACAATGTGCTTTCCGCAGAGATTTTCGGGGCTATTTACGAAACGCTGCTTGCGCTCAATCCCATTACGCTTGAGTATGAGCCCGGCCTGGCCGAAAAATGGACCATCTCCGAGGACCGGAAAACCTTTACCTTCTACCTGAACCCCCTTGCCCGGTGGAGCGACGGCACACCGATCACCGCCCAGGATGTCCAGTGGACCTGCGCGACCATCGTCGATCCGAAAAACCTGACCGGACCGCACAAACTCGACATGGAACGCTTCGATCCGCCGGTGGTCATAGACGAGCGGACCATCCGATTTACGGCCCGCGACGTGCACTGGAAGAATCTGGGCGCTGCCGGCGGATTTCATATTCTGTGCAGGCATGCGTTCGAGGGCAGGGATTTCAACAAGATCAATTTTGAATTTCCCGTGGTTTCCGGTCCCTACCGGCTGGGAAAAATCCAGGAGAGTCTGGCAATTTCCATTGAAAGACGCCCGGACTGGTGGGCGCGAAACGCGCTGCGCCATCAGGGGACCGGCAATTTTCAAACCATGAAATTCAAATTCTTCGCCGAGCGGGAAAACGCCTTTGAATCCTTCAAAAAAGGAGAAATCGACCTTTTTCCCATCTACACCTCCCGAATCTGGGTTCATGAAACCCAGGGCGAGAAATTTCTGAAGAACTGGATCGTCAAGCAAAAGATTTACAATCATGCGCCGATCGGATTTCAGGGGTTTGCCATGAACATGCGTCGGCCGCCGTTTGACGATCTTCGAACGCGCAAAGCCATGGCTCTGCTGCTGGACCGCCGGAAGATGAACAGCGCCCTGATGTACGACCAGTACTTTCTGCACCGCTCTTATTTTGAAGATCTTTATTCGGCCCAGAATCCCTGTCAGAATCCGGAAATCGAACTCGACAAGCACAAGGCCCGGGAACTGTTAAACGCCGCCGGATGGTCGGTGAATCCGAAAACAGGATATCTGGAAAAAGGCGGAAAACGGTTTTCGTTTCGCTTTCTGACACGGGAAGCCTCTTCCGAAACCTTCCTGGCCATTTACGCCGAAGATCTCAAAGATGCGGGCATCGAGCTGATCATCGACAAAAAGGACTGGGCCGCCTGGGCCAGGGACATGGACGAGTTCAATTTCGAAATGACATGGGCGAGCTGGAGTTCCGGCGTATTCAAGGATCCGGAAGGCATGTGGTCATCGGGCGAAGCCGAACGCCAAGGCGGAAACAACATCACCGGGTTTAAGAACCCGAGGGTGGACGCGCTGATTGAAACCCAGAAGGCGGTTTTCGATGTTCAAAAACGAAACGCCATCTGCCGGGAAATCGACAGAATCGTTGCCGAAGCCTATCCGTACGTACTTTTGTGGAATATCAATTACACCCGTCTGCTGTACTGGAACAAATTCGGAACGCCGCCGACGGTGCTGTCTAAATTCGGACGGGAAGACAGCGCATACTGGTACTGGTGGTCGGATGTCGATGCACTGGCAGACCTGAATGATGCCGTCCGATTCGGGGATCACCTCATCCCCAGAGAGCCTGCGGTTTATTTCGACCAGATCTTCCAGGAAAATTGAAAGAACGTTGATCAGAAAACAATGCGAGCCCCGCCGGGATCCTGAATGGAAAAAGTGTGCCTTTCTTCCGGGGCTCCCATCTCCGCAGAAACCGCCTCAATAGAGCGAGGCTTGTGGTGATGATTTCTTCTCTACTGTCATCCCATTCTCCTTTGGAATGTTATCGGTGAAACACTGATGAGATGACAGCCGATCGCCATCTTCCGGCTCTGTTATGGGGCCGGAAGATGGCGCTTCCTGCGTTTCTCAAACTGTACGGAGAGATATTAACTTTTTCATTTAAATTTTCAAAAAACCTAACAGTCCTGAATTATAGTATTTATACAGCATTCCCCTTGTGCTGCATCTCTGTTTTTGGATAAATTTCTTTCAGACAAATGATAATTGTTGACAATAAGATATCAACATAATATAAACCTATTAAAATGAATAAATGATATTCAGTTGTTTTTGATTTTTTTAGATTATAATTCATCTATTTTTAAAATAGCTGTTTGCACTACAAGCCAAAAGTTCCACCAGAAATGAAATCATGATCCAAAAAACGCAAAACATTCAGAATTTTTCAGGGCTGCTCTGAAAGAATGCGCCTTATGCCCCCTGCGCTGATGTCGATTTTCAGAAATATGCACTTGAAAGCAAAGCTTCGGATTTAAAAAAACAAAACAACGGATGAAAGGAGGGAAGAAAAGACTTCGACGACTCAATTAAAAATCATTTCAAGGGGGATCAATTAAAGGTTTTTAATTACAAGGAGGAAATTATATGGCGGCTGAACAAGTAGAAACCCAAATGCCCAGATGGATTTATCTGCTTCTGGGACTGCTCGGGAGTACCACCTGCGGCATGCTTCTCTATGCGTGGAGCGTTTTTATCAAACCCCTGAACGCTGAATTCGGATGGTCCCGCTCGGAAATCGCTCTTGCCTTCGCGATCTGCTGTCTGATTTTCGGCCTGATGACCTTCCCGGCCGGTCGTCTGAGCGATAAATTCGGTCCCAGACTGGTCGTTGTCGGCGGCGGCATCATTCTGTGCATCGGCTTTATTTTATCCGGCTTCATTACAAGCAAACTCCAGCTGTACATTACCTATGGCGTAATCGCCGGATTCGGCGGCGGGTGCATCTACCTGCCTCCCATCGCCACGGCGCCCAAATGGTGGCCTGACCGAAGGGCGCTGGCAACCGGTTTTGCCGTGGTTGGCCTGGGTCTTGGGTCTTTTCTCATGGGTCCGCTGGCCACAAAGATCATCAACAGTCCGGATTATGGCTGGCGGTACGTGTTCTGGTACTGCGGAGCGGCCATGGGGATCATGGCGGTCATCGCCGGCCTTCCTCTGAAGTACCCCCCAAAGGGCTGGAAACCGGCTGGATGGAATCCCCCCGCACCGGCGGCTGGGAAAAAAGCCTCTCGCGACTTCACCCATGAAGAATCCATTCGAACTCCGCAATTCTGGCTGCTGTATCTGAGCTACTTCGCCGGTTCATTCGCCGGACTGATGGTCATCGGTCATATCGCCGCCACCGGAATCGACCGGGGTTTAACGCCGATGCAGGCAGCCGGTGCGGTCAGCGCGCTGGCCTTTGCCAATGCGGCGACCCGTATCATCACCGGCATTGTTGTCGACAAAATCGGCGTCAAGGCGGTTTTTGTGGTCTGGTTTGCACTGCAGACGGCTGCCATGCTCCTGCTGTTCCCGGCCGCATCCTCACAATGGGCACTGTGGCTCTGCGCAGCCCTCATCGGCTGGAACTACGGCGGCATGTTCACCCTGTTCCCTGCTGCCTGTCTTGCTTACTTCGGCCCGACCGCTCAGGGCTCCAACTACGGTCTGCTGTTTACCGCGTGGGGTTTTGCCGGATTTGCCGGACCCTGGGTCGGCGGCTATCTCAAAGATACCACCGGCACTTACTATATGCCGTTTATTATCGGTGCCATCGTGGTGGCGGTTTCGGTCATCATCTCCGCCACCCTGAAAGCGCCTGCAACCAAAGATCAGGAATAGCCGGGATTTGCTCGGAAGTCATGATCGACCCGGTGCATCAACCTGATGCGCTTCTGCAAAAAAGGTCCCCGTTCGGGGACCTTTTTTGGCGTTTTAATGTTGGATTACATTCTCAGGTAAAGCTCTTTAATGCGATCGCGCGTCATGACTGCTTTCCAGTTCCTGCCCAGAGCGTTCTCCCATAAAGGTTCAAGAACCAGGGAAACATCAACCATCTTTTCCAACTGCGACTCGCTGATTCCGGATGTAATTTTCCGGGGAAGATCGATCTCGTTCTTTTCCAGCATTTTTCTGAACACACGGACCCCTTCGGGATAAAACTCTTCCAGATAGTCAAAAACAATGGTGTTGCCGATCCCGTGATGCACACCCAGCACAAAGGCCAGCCCGTAGGAAAGCGCATGGCAGACGCCGACCTGGGAATACGCGATGCTCATGCCGCCAAAATATGAGGCCATCATCAACTTGTCGTCGCCGGCCGGTCCGTCCTGCAAAAAAACCTCCTCGCAGAGCTGAAGCGATTTTTCCCCGTATGCCTTGCTGAAGGCGTTGAGAAAGGTGCCGTTCAGCGACTCGATATCATGAACGTAGCAGTCCATCCCCGTGTAAAACCACTGATCTTTCGGCACGCCGGCGGTGAGCTCCGGATCCAGCACGATCTGATCAAAAACAGTGAAATCCGAATTAATGCCCAGCTTTTTTTCCGGGCCGGTCAGCACCGTGGTTCTGGACACCTCGGATCCGGTTCCGGAAAGCGTGGGAACACCCACATGATACACAGCCGGGTTTTTGATCAGATCCCACCCCTGATACTCTGCCGAGGAACCCGGATTGGTCAGCATCAGGGACACGGCCTTGGCAAGATCCATGGTGCTGCCTCCGCCGATGCCGATCACACCGGCAGGTTTTCGATCTGAAAACTCCCTGACCTGCCGGGTCAGCGCATCCACATATTTGGTTTTGGGTTCGTCATCGGCATTGACCCACAGCAGCATATCCTGACTTTGAAAAGGAACTCTTTCGCGAAGCGCCCTGTCTTTGAATACATCATCAACCATGAACACCATAAAATCGTCGGAACGCAGCCGTTTGGGCCGCAGAATGTCGTCCAGTTGACTGAAAGCCCCTCTGCCGAAGACAACATGAGAGACCACTTTAAAATTTCGAAACATATCTGTTTCCCTTTCTGTTTTCCTTTATCAATGCCCGGTTATCGGCAACCTCCCGAAAAAACCAGAAATTCGTTGCAGGTCTCAAGCGCCCAGCGCCCGACGCATTTTCTCAATACGCAGGGCAATGTCCGCCTCGGTCCAGGACAGCTTGATCTGCATGGAGATCAGCCTCTTGATAATATTGTCGGACTGCGGCAGATGAACCCGCTCATAATCCGGGCAACGCCCTGTCAGGGTCTGCGGCAACCTGAAGGCGGAAGCCATTTTTTTGAGGTGCTCCCAGCGTCTCAGGTAGTGCCAGTTGTTGTCATACCAGTAAAAGCATCCATCCACGCCGGCCCGGCCAAGATCCAAAGCCGCCTGGCGCGTACGGTCTTCGGAAGAAAGCAAAAAGGAAAGAAAGGTCGCCGAATCCCCGTTCTCATCTGGAACCTTGCGGAAAGTCAGTCCCGGAATTGCTGTCAGCGCCTCTTTGATTGCCGTTTTACTGGCGCGTTGAACCTCTAAAATACGATCCAGTTTTCGAAGCTGAGCCAGGCCGACAGCGGCATTCAATTCGCTGATCCGGTGATTGGTTCCAAGAATGGGATGCCCTTCGAGACCGCGATCCGACCCGACATGCTCATGGCCGTGATCGGCATAGGAATGCGCCTTCTCATACAAACCGGCATCGTTGGTAATCACGGCGCCCCCCTCTCCGCAGGTGATGGTTTTTACCGGGTCAAAGGAAAAACAGCCCATCTGTCCGAAAGCGCCGAGGGCTTTGCCCTGATAGACGGCCCCCAGAGCCTGACAGGCATCCTCGATCAACACCAGGCCCTTTCGGGCGCAAAACTGAGCAATCTCATCAATCCGGGCCATGGAGCCGCACATGTGCACCGGCAGAATCGCCCTGGTCCGGGAAGTGACCGCATCTTCGAGCCGATCCGGATCCAGGCACAGCGTCTCGTCGATTTCCCCGAACACCGGTATCGCGCCTGCGCTGAGCACCGATTCGATGGTGGCAACAAAAGTGAACGGCGGAACCACAACCTCATCGCCGGCGCCGATTCCGCAGCAGGCCAGCGCAATATTCAGAGCCGCCGTTCCGCTGGAACAAAGATGCGCGTAGCCGACATTCAGCCGTTCGGCCAGCTCGGACTCAAAGCCTCTCGCCTTCCAGCGGCCTTTGCGCGCCTGGTCAAAACCATACCGGAATAAAACGCCTGTCTCAAGGACCTCGTTCACCTCTTTGCGCTCTTCTTCTCCAAACCACTCAAAACCCGGCATATTTCATGTCTCCTTATGATTTTACGGTTACGGTCGACACCGGCGCAGGGACTCAATCCGCCAGGCGCTCACGGGAACCGGGATCCCGACCTAACCGCGGTCTTCAGCCTTCCCGGCCATTTGACTGAAATAATTGCTGAAATACTCACGAATGGCGATACGGGCATACTGCGAAGCCCGGGTTCCGATGTACCGTTCATGCCCCACGACAACGGATACCGCCAACCTGCCCGGCCCGTTTTTATCCCGGGCAAATCCGACAAACCAGTCCAGCCGCACATCACGAGACGCATTGTCGATCGATCCGGTTTTGCCCCCCAGGTTCAGCCTGGAGAGCGTTTTGTCGCTTCGATACCCGCTGAAGGCCTTGCGACAGGTTCCGGATGACACCGTTTCCTCCATCAGAGAGCCGATCATTCGGGAAGTTTCCGGGGATATCGCCCTGCCGATCATCTCCGGTTGATGCCGGTATAAGGTTTTACCGTTCTCATCCACAACGGCGTCGATAATTCCCGGCGCAATCAGCTGCCCGCGGTTGAAAACCGCGCTGGAAAGGATGGCGCCGTGCAGGGGGGAAATCGTGGTGTCGCGGTTAAAGCCGCAGGAGACTTCCGCCAGGCGGTAAGGCTCTTCGGAAAACACGACCCGGCTCAGGCTCAGGGGAAGTTCAAAATCGATATCATGATTAAAACCGAAAGCTTCGGCATGTTTCTCAAGCACAATCGGGCCCAGCCGCAGGGCGCCGATTTTTCCGAATACCGGGTTTACCGATTGGGCAAACGCATCTTTCAGAGTAATCTTTTGCGAATAGCGATCCTCGCGATCCCGCAGTTGATGTTTGTAAAGGGTGTGTTTTCCGCCATTGAACGCAAAGACGGTCTGAGGATTGTATCCGCAGCTTTCAATGCAGGCGGCAGCCGTAACGATCTTGAAAATACTGGCTGCGGGAAATCCCGAAGTGCATGGATTCGAGGAAGCTTCGGTCTTGTCAAATCCGGTCATGGCCAGAATCCGTCCACTGTCCGGGTCCATGACCACGATCCCCACATACCGGCAGTTGACGACATCCAGTTTCTCTATTAATACACGCTGCAGAGACGTATTGAGGCTGGTCTCCACACGAAAAGCATGACCATCGCGTGAAATGCTGAATCGATCTTCGGTCCGGCTGAGAAGATCCTGATTTTCAAGCAGAATTCGAAGATCCTTTTTTTCCAGCATCCGATTGCCGAGCCCGGCATCCGGTTTTACCGAGGCCTTTTCGAGGCTGCCGCCGGACGCGCAGCCGACCCCGCCCAAGCCATATCCGGCATCAGACTTTTCAGCAGCCTTGCCACAGCTGCGCACACTCGATCCGCCCATCCAGGCGAGCAGAACCGCGCATAAAACGGTAAAATAAGTCAGGTATTTCAAACGGTTTCTGCCGGCGCTTTTCCGCTTGAGATTCTCCTGATAAACGCGCCACGTCGGTCTTTTCGCACAAATCGGGACATAATTGATGTTTTTGTCGTCCATGAAGTCTTTCCCGATGCGTCCCTCGCTGTTTTCCACGGGCAAAGCCCGAATGCCGGAATAAAAATGATTGCGTATGTATCCGGTTTGTTCGGGTCAGGAAATCGGCGTCCCCGGCGCAACGGTCCCGTCCGGAGTCAGCAGGCAAAGGCCCGTATCATCGGTTGCGGCAAGCAACATGCCGTTTGAAAGAATGCCCATCAGTTTTGCGGGCTTCAGGTTGGCCACCACGACGACCTGCTTTCCGATGAGCTGATCCGGGGAGTAGCTCTGGGAAATGCCGGCCACAATGGTTCTTGTCTCTCCCAAATCAATCTGAAGCTTGACCAGTTTTTTCGCTTTCGCAACCGGCTCGGCGGCAATGATCGTTGCAACCCGCAGATCCACCTGGCTGAAAACCTCGTAAGAAATTTCCGGTTTGATCGGCTTGACGGGCGTTTCGGGCGTCCGCTGGGTCTGATTGAGCGCCTGAATTCTTTCCGGCTCCACACGCGGAAACAGGGTGATGGTTTTGGGAAGCCGCACCCCCGAAGGCAGGCCCTTGCTTTTTTTCAATTCCTCCAAACGATAATGCTCGGCTTTGGAATCCAGCCCCAGATGCTCCTGCATTCTGGCCGAGGTATCCGGCATCACCGGATACAGCAGTCCGGAAATGACCCGAAGCCCTTCCAGCAGATGGTAGATCACGGTTTCCAGGTGTTTTCGACTGGATTTATTCTTGGCCAGAACCCAGGGAGCGGTTACGTCGATGCATTTGTTCATGTGGCCGATCAGTTCCCAGACCGCGCCCATGGCTCTGTGGAAGGCAAACTGCTCCATGGCGTTTTCATATTCATCAATCGCGCTTTGCGTTTTCTGGTCAAGATCCAGGTTCAACTCTTCCGCAGCCTGAGGATCGGGTTCGGGCACCGCCCCGGCAAAATATTTGTGAGCCATGGAAAGCACCCTGGAAAACAGGTTGCCCAGATCGTTGGCCAGATCGGCATTGATCCGCTGAACCAGAGCCACCTCGCTGAAGCCGGCATCCAGCCCGAAGACCATCTCGCGCATCAAAAAATACCGGAAGGCGTCCAGCCCGTAAACGTTCTTCAATTCCAGGGGGTCAATGACATTTCCCAGGCTCTTGGACATCTTGCTCTGGTCCACGTTCCAGTACCCGTGGACATTAAGGTGCCGGTACAGGGGAAGCCCCGCGGCCTTGAGCATGATCGGCCAGTAAATTCCATGGGGCTTGAGAATATCCTTGGCCGTTATGTGCTGAACCGCGGGCCAGAATTTTTCAAACAGCGCTCCGTCGGGCCAGCCCAGTGCTGAAATATAGTTCAGCAATGCATCGAACCAGACATAGGTCACATAGTTGTTGTCGAAAGGCAAAGTGATGCCCCATTGCAGCCTGGTTTTGGGCCTGGAAATGCAAAGATCCTCCAGAGGGGCGCGCAAAAAAGCCAGCACCTCGTTGCGGTAGCGTTCGGGCCGGATAAAATCCGGATTCTGCTGAATATGATCGATCAGCCAGTCCTGGTAACGACTCATCTTGAAAAAATAATTGGATTCCTTGATCACCTCGGGCGCGGTTTCATGATCCGGACATTTTCCGTTAACCAGTTCCCGCTCCGTGTAAAACCGCTCACATCCGAAGCAGTAAAGCCCCTCGTATTCGCTGAAGTAGATATCTCCGGCATCGTAAATTTTCTGCAAAATCCGCTCGACCACAGCCATATGGGCCGGGTCCGTGGTGCGAATAAAGGCGTCGTTGCGGATGTTGAGCTCCGGCCAGAGATTCCGGAAAAGGCCGCTGATCTGATCCACATAATTACGGGCCGTCATGTTGGCCTTCTGCGCGGCACGGACCACCTTGTCGCCATGCTCATCAACGCCGGTCAGAAAAAAGGTTTCCTGGCCGCGCATCTGATGAAACCGTGCGGCCACATCAGCGAGTATCGTTGTATAAGCATGCCCGAGGTGGGGTTTGGCATTTACATAGTAGATGGGTGTCGTTATATAAAAAGGTTCCGACATTTTGATCATTCCCCCTGTTCTGTAATCTCTTCGATTCCGATTTCAACTTCTATTCCGTCTTCAAACCGGACGGCGACACGGTTGCCGACCACATTCTGACGGACGACCTTGCCCTGCCCCCGTTTGGCATTGACTGTTTTTCCGATTTTTGGAAATTTTTCCCTCAGGGCGCAGTAGGTATCATATTCAAACGTCAGGCAACACATCAGCCGTCCGCATTGTCCGGAAATCTTTGTGGGATTCAGGGACAGGCCCTGCTCCTTGGCCATTCGAATGGAGACGGGATCAAATTTTTCCATAAACAGAGAACAGCACAGCTGACGCCCGCACCGGCCGACGCCGCCGCACATCTTGGCCTGGTTTCGTATCCCCACCTGACGCATCTCTATCCGCGCGCCAAGCTCTTTGACAAGGATCTTGACCAGCTGCCGGAAATCGATCCGGCCTTCCGCGGTGAAGAAAAAGGTCAGTTTATTCTGGTCAAAGGTGCTTTCCACGGCAAACAGATTCATGGAAAGGCCGAGTTCCTGAATGCTCTTCATACAGAAATCAAAGGCGGATTTTTCCAGTTCGGTGTTTTGGGCCAGTTGTTCCAAATCCTCCTGGGTGGCAAGACGAAACACTTTTTTCAGGGTTTTTTCCGGAGACGCGTCTTCGCGGTACTCCGGCTCAACGATCACAGTTCCGAACCCAAGGCCCTGTTCGGTCTCCACAATCACATGGTCTCCACTGGACAGGACAAATGCGCCGCAATCAAAATCATATATTTTTCCGGCCGGCTTGAATCGAACTCCAACAACTTTTTGCATATGCCTCTTTTAATTCTCAGACAACCGCAGGATCAGACCCTCGATTGTCAGCCGCAGGTTTGCATTGGCCGCAACGGCTTTTTCCGCCGCCCTGACCGCCCGAATCTTCGTCAGAAGCATTTCAGGATTTTCATTTTGTGAACCCCAATCCGGCAAGGAAATCAAGTCCTGATTGATGATTTTTCCGGAGCCGTACAGTCTCACCAGCCGGTCTCGAAACCAGGACAGCATGACTTCCAGCGACTCGGCCAACCGGTCCTTATCCTGAGCCAGCCGCTGAGCAAGGGCCAGGCCCACGCTGATCGGCGCCTGCCGCAAACCGGCCAATTCCCGAACCAGCCAGTTTCTGCGCTCCAGCCAATCGCTCCGGCTCATGGCAATGGCCCGTCCCATGCTGCCGCCGGCCATCGCCGCCACCACCCGGGCAACGTCCGGAGAGAGATTACAATGCGAGACCAGCTCACGACAGATGCCCGGAATCGATATTGGATTGAACCGGACGCGCTGGCATCGGGATACCACCGTAGGAAGCAGGTCCGAAGTCTCCGATGCGGTCAGCACCAGCAGGGTCTGCTCAGGCGGTTCCTCGAGCATCTTGAGAAGCGCGTTGGCGGATTCAGGATTCATCCGGTGCGCGTCTGAAATCATTGCCACCCGATATCTGGCCTCATAGGGCTTCATGGCGAGCGTTCGGCCCAGGGCCCGGATCTGATCGATTCGAATCAGATTTCCCTGGGGCTGAATATGAAGTACGTCCGGGTGATTTCCGGAGATGATTTTCCGGCAGGAAACGCACTGACCGCACGGCGCCGAATCGGCGGAGACCCGGGAATTTGTATTCTCAAGATACGATTCGCAATTCACCGCCATGGCAAACAGACGCCCGGTGGTCTGCTTTCCGACGCCGTCAATGCCCGTAAAAAGCAGTGCGTGCGCAACAGCCGACTGTTCGAGAAGCGCCCGCAAAATTCCGATGGGTTTCTGCTGGTCTATGATGGATTCAAAGCCGGGCATCGTCTTACCGATCCACCCGGTCTTTCAGCTCTTTGCCGGACTTGAAAAACGGAAGCCTTTTGGGCTTGATCGCGACCTTTTCCCCGGTTTTGGGGTTCCGGCCCAGATAGCTCTTGTACTCTTTGACAAAAAAGCTGCACAGCCCCCGAATCTCCACACGATCGCCGCGCGCCAGAGCTTCGGCCATATCGTCGAAAAGAATTTGAACCACCGTGGCCGCTTCGGATTTGGATATACCGGCCTTGCTTTTCAACGCGGCAATCAATTCCAGTTTATTCATAACCTCTCCTTTTGCGTTTTTCTCATCCACGCATCGAACGTCAGGTTCTATTAAACAAAATAAGAAGGCAAGTCAAGCTGTTATGTTAACAAAGAGGATCATAAGGAGGGTCGATCGATCTTCCGCTGATTTTCTGCCCGGATCCGAAATCACTTTTGAGTTCAAATAGAATCGCCCCGACAGGTCGAAATCGGCGGCACCATCTCAACATCCTGAGCGGAAACGTCCACGATCGCGCTTTGCCCCAGGGCTTCGATATTCACCGCCACCCGTTCTTTTCCCCGGTATCTTAAAAATACGCCGACGACGCCGGCAAACGCCCCGTTGACCACCACAACCCGGTCTCCCTTCTGCATGCAATTACGGGAAATGATCGGAGTTTCGGAAAGCGTCATGATTTTCAGAGATTCAATCACGGAATCCCCGACAGGAACCGGCCCGCCCTTGCCGCCCATCATTCGGACCACACCGATTGTGCGAAGAATATCGATATATTCCTTCGGGTTCAGATCGGTTTTGACAAAGAGGTAACCCGGAAAAAGCGGAACCTGAATCATCAGCGTTCTGTCCCGTCGCCTGCTCTTGACCCGGATCCTGGGCAGAAACGCTTCCAGGGACTTTTTGCACAGCCCCTGAAAAACCACGTTCTCAAAACGACTTCGGGTATACAGCGCATACCAGGAACGGAGAGGTTCGGTTAGCGGCATATCGCAATCGTCCGGCTGCAGATGGCCATGCCAAAATCAAGAAGCGGTATGGTGCAACATGCGAAGGCCTTCATCATATGAACAGCGATCATGCGATCATCCTCGACCTTCCGCGGGTCATGAATGCCGGCGGCCATTACCCAATCGGCCACCCGGGCCGGACGCCCCCCGGAAAAGCGGATTCTCAGGGGAGTGTTAACGATCACCATAACCGTTTCCCATCAATTCTGAATCATCGTTGAACCAGCGGAACAACCCGGCCGCCGGGACTATATATCTCCCAGACCGCGCAGGCGGATTCCGAAGTCAAACCGCAGGTCTTCGTCCTCCTCGGAAAACCGCAGCTCCAACGCCCAGCACTGGGTCTGATAAACGATGCCGGCACCGTAAGAGATGTTTTCATCTGTGTGAAGGTTGCGTTCAAAATCTCCGAACAGGGCCAGCGAATCGGTCAGTTCGGTATACCCTTCCAACCAGATCGACTCACTGACATTTCGGTTGTAGCGGTGCTCCACGCTCACTTGGGCCGATCGCTGATTGCGCAGCAGCATGCGAACGTTCCGGGTCTGGAAATCTTCATCATAGACGGACCATGTTGCATCGGCCTTCAGAGCGATGAATTCCTTTGGGTTCCACCACACCTCCCCATACACCGGTGAAAACGGCTCTTCCCGCTCGCTTTCCCCGATATCATAGCTTTGTTCCAGCTCGATCCGCAAAAACGGATTGTAGCGCAACCGCTCTTCGTTTTTCAAATCTTCTTCCAGATCCCGAAGCGCCTCCGCATTGCTTCGCGCAGGCCGCCGCACGCGGAACGCCTTTGCATCGCTTTGCGCCGGCCGCTGCGCGCTGCGGGAAATCCAGTTGCTGATCAGAGAATATACGATGCGATTTTGCTCGGAAAGAGCATCAATTTCATCAAAATAAGGATGATCGTCCTCATTGAAGTCGGAAAGGTATTGATAGGCGATTTTCGGTTGAATGCTGTGCCGGATCGCATCAGAACCGTCCTTCGAATAAATCCTGGAAATTTCGGTGGAGAATTCCAGGTTCAGGTCATACAGAGTCCTGGAAAGATCGCGGTTGTCGTCGGCGCCGGCTTCATCCCACTGGTCCACCAGCCATGAAGTCTGGCGCAAGCCGATCGATGGTTCGAAGAAAAAATAATTTCCATAATGATACGGCAGATACACGCGGGGATGCAGGTCCATGCGTTGCCCGCTGGTTCCGGACTCCCTGTAAAAATTCGTATAGGAGGCCTCTCCATTCCAGAACAAAGGAGTGCCCTCCCACCCCTGCTTGGCCAGAGACAGCCCTGCAAAGGGAAGCTGCTGCAGGGTATCGTCGGGCGCATCGCTCCGGCGCTTGACAACATCATCATACCACCGGCCTTCCAGGTTCAGGCTGTAGGCGTTGCCGGTCTTGAGCAGGTTGATCCAGTTGGTACGAATCCGGTCGTTATAATCGTCAAGATCTCTTCCAAAGGTTTCTGAAAAATATCTGTCGGTTTCATCAAATCCGGAATAGCCGTTTTTAAATTCGTGCAGGTAATCCTGATCGCTGACAATGTCCAGATCCATGCGCCCGGTGAACCCGAAAGGCAGAGTCTGATCCTGCTTCATTCGAAACCAGTAGCGATCCGAATTGGGCCGGAAAGCCCCGTCGCCGGCATACCCCCAGTCTTGCGAGTCGGCGGAGACGCCATCGTCGATTTTACGGTCATTGAATCCATCGAGCATCAGCGCGCCCTTTGATTTCTTGTCCAGGATATACCGGTATTCCATTCCCATCTTGACGCCGCGCTTTTCCATGACGTCGGCGTAAAGGGTTGCATCCGAACTGTCGTTGATCGCCCAGAAAAACGGCTGAACGTACTGAAACCCCTTGCGGTCCGAATGGCTGAATTCCGGCGTCAGCAGACCGGACTGGCGCTTGAGCTTGACCGGAAAGAACAGATAGGGCAGATAAAACACCGGCACGTCTTTGACCCACAGGGCCGCATGCTGCACCGTGCCATAGCCTTCCACGGTCACATTCAGGTTGCGGCCGGTGATCTTCCAGTCCGGCTTCTTTCCGTCACAGGACGAAAAACTGCCCCGGTCAATGGTGTATGTGCTTTTAGCGGTTTTCTGAATCGTATCGCCCTGAATGTAAAAATGGTTTTCCTGAATAAAGATGCTGCCGCCGTAAATGGTTCCGGTTTCCGAGTTCAGATCGATATCGACCCCCTCGCCGGTCAGCACATCCTTCCCGGCAATCAGCATCACGTGCCCGTCGGCCGAGGCCTTCATCTGCTGGTGATCAAACCTCACCCTGTCGGCGGTCAGCCTGCGGTCCGCCCGGGTGATCACCACGTTTCCCTCCGCGATGTACACCTTGCCGGGATCATCATAGGTGATCCGGTCCGCCGCGATGTTCCATGGGCCGGCATCTTCCGAACCCACCAGGTTTTCCAGATCCTGCCCGGAAGCCCGGCCTCCCATGCAGAACCAGAAACACAGCAAAGCGAATGCCAGACGGTAAAAACCCATCGAATTGAATTTTGGATTCAGGAAAACCATTGAAACGCAAGCCTTATACAAGATTTTCAAGCCGGCTTTTTCGGTTCAGCCTTGCGAATGCCTCCGCTAACTGTTTTAAATTTAAAGTATAAAATCCAAATCCCCGGCAAAAGTCAAGGAATGAATTTCTGAAACAGCGAATGAATGACCGCGACATGCCTGCCCGACCGGGATTGCGCTGTTTTGTCATCAACGGATTCGCCTGAATCGTTTTTCGATGGCGTTCATATATGTTATTTCCGGTTTATATTTTCCGCAAGGCAACTTTTTTGAGCCTTTTTCCTTGTTTTTGACGGATATATACGCATAAATCCTGCCGGGTGGATTGAAGCCATCCGGTGTCTGAAATTTCCAAACATCCTTTTAAACCGGTTCCGTTCCATGGATTTTTTTATTGGCAGTTTCTGATCCGCCCTCGGTCTGATGCGTTCCCTGGACCCCGACAGGATGAGCGTCGCGGCGGCGTCAACAAACGTCAGCCTCTTTTCAACGCTCATCGCCGGCATACCTCGCATACCCAATGGTTTTGACAATTTCAGCCATCAGCCGCATCGATGCAAGGCGCCGTCGAACCGCTCCGGCCCCGGGTCTGCAGATCGGGCAGGAAGTTTAAGCGAAACGGCGGGAATCCGGCATTCAAGTCATTCCAGCCCCGCCCGAATTCAAGCCCGGACGATAGGACGCCGCAGCGCTTCCGATTTATTTCCGGCCGGTAAAACCGCAGCCCATTCTCAAAAAGCCTTTGTCGGAAAAATTATTGCTTGGAATTCCCATTCTATGATGCTAAATTTCTCAACTTCGAGGCCGGGCTGTCAAAAACAAGGGGACTGAAGCTGCGGCGATAAACTCGTGAGTCCCTATAAAAAAAACCGAACCTGACTCATACCGAAAAGGTTCCGACAAGCTGCGATGACACCTGAAAAATTACTGGATAGATCGGCCAAGCTCCTCGTGGCCGATTGGAAGCATCTCAAGCGCACCTTTATACTTCCTGAAAACGATGCTTCCCGGGAAACCCTTGTCAAATACATGGAGCAGATTTTATTCGGGCTTCATGATTTTCTCAGAACACACGTCGGCATCACCGAAGCGGTCAGCCTGAACGACCTGAGCCTGAAATTTTCCGACACCACGATCAACAAAGACCCGGTAGACAAGCTGGCGAATGTGATCACGGAGCTGATCGAGGATATCGGCCCGCATGCGGTCAATGTAGCCTCTCCCTTTTTCATCGGCCATATGACCTCGGCGATTCCGTTTTTCATGGTTCATCTGAAAACGATTGTTGCAGCGCTCAATCAGAACGTGGTCAAACTGGAAACCTCAAAGGTGGTTTCGGTCATCGAAAGACAGGTCCTGGCCAAGATTCACCGGCTGATCTTCGAGCAGAGCGACGAATTTTACCGCCTTCATGTTCAGAGCAGAGACGCCAGCCTCGGCGCTTTTGTGGAAGACGGAACCCTGGCCAATATTACCGCCCTGTGGGTGGCACGCAATACGGCTTTTGCCCCCCGAAACGAATTTCAGGGCATTGAGGCGGAGGGCCTTTCCGCCGCATACCAGGCCCATGACATTCAGCGGGCCGTCGTGCTGGTTTCCCGCATGGGACATTATTCTTTGAAAAAGGCCGGAGGAATTCTGGGCATCGGCCACCAGAACGTCATTCCCATCGAGGTGGACGCAAAAAACCGGATCAATGCATCCGTTCTTGAAAAAACAATCCAGGCGATCAAGAATGATCCCGTGAAAACGCGGATCCTCGCGATGATCGGAATCGCCGGCACCACGGAAACCGGTTCCATTGACCCGCTTGGGCGACTGGCCGATATTGCCGCAGAGCACGGCATTCATTTTCATGTGGATGCCGCCTGGGGCGGCCCGACGCTGTTGTCTGAAAAATACCGCAGCCGGCTGCGGGGCATCGAACGGGCCGACTCGGTGACCATCGATGCGCACAAGCAATTTTATCTGCCCATGACCTGCGGTATGGTGTATTTCAAGAACCCGGCCCACATGGATGCCATTGCATACCATTCCCGATACGTCAACCGGCCCGGATCGGTGGATCTGGGCATCAAATCGATTTCAGGCTCCCGGGAGGCAAACTCCCTGATTCTTTACAGCGCACTGAGGATCATGGGAATCAACGGCTACGCCCTGCTGATCAACCACGGCATTGACACGGCCCGGCAGTTTGCAGAAGAAATTGAGCGCCGGCCAAACTTTGAACTGACCACCCATCCGGAACTCAACATTCTGACATACCGGTTCTGCCCGCAGGAACTCAGGCCGGACCTGACCTCCGCCGACCTGTCCCGGCGCCGGCATGCCAACAAAAAGCTCAATCTGATCAATCACAAGATTCAACGCCTTCAGCGGGAAACCGGGAAAAGCTTCGTCTCACGGACCACCTTGAAACTTGAAAAGTATGAAGACGAAATCGTGGTTTTGAGAAGCGTGATCATGAATCCGATGACCCACATCGAAATATTGAAAAGCATCCTCGACGAACAGGAACAGATATATCTGGCAGAATTAGGCGATAAGACGGTCAGGACCGTTCAAAACACCCTTCCTTGAACCGAGGTCCGAAAAAATATGCGCCGCCGTGATTCCGGGCGTCAAATGAGGCCGAAACATCCCGGCCGCGGACCAGATTGGACCCGTGGCCTCCAAATGCTATCCCAGCGCCACATCCAGAAACATCATCGCTGAAAAGCCGAGCAGCGTCCAAACGGTGGCAAGATCCGCATGGCCGCTTTGCTGGGATTCGGGAATCAGTTCTTCAACCACCACAAAAATCATCGCACCCGCAGCAAAGGAAAGCGCATAAGGCAGAATCGCCTGCGTCCTCAAAACCACCCAGGCGCCGACCACCCCGGCCATGGGTTCGACCATGCCGGACAGCTGCCCGTACCAGAAACTTCTGCCTGCCGTCATCCCGTCCCGCCTCAGCGGCATGGACACGGCCAGGCCCTCTGGAAAATTCTGAATGCCGATGCCAAGCGCAAGGGCGCAGGCCGATGCAAAGGTGGCTCCGGGCAAGCCGGAAGCCGCCGCTCCGAAAGCGACTCCCACGGCCAGGCCTTCGGGGATATTGTGAAGCGTAACCGCCAGAACCAGCAGCACGCTTCGCTTCCAGCGGGTGGGAATTCCTTCCGCTGCCTCCAGAGGAAGTCCCGAATGAAGATGGGGAAGAATTCTGTCCAGAAAGGCGAGGAAAGCGCCGCCGGCAAGAAAACCGGCAACCGCCGGAAGCCATTCCGGAACAGGGCCGTTCCGCGACATTTCAATGGCAGGGGCCAGTAAAGACCAGAAGCTTGCGGCGATCATCACGCCGGCGGCAAAGCCCATCATCCCGTCGAGAACCTTCTGCCGGACGGTTTTAATCAAAAAGACGGACGCGGCCCCCAGTGCTGTTACAGCCCAGGTAAAGCTGGTGGCCGCAAGCGCCTGACAAACCGGATGCAACGCTGAAAAACCTTCAGGCATCGTCGCCTCGCTTCATGATCAAGCCCGTTGGAATCTTGAATAGTTTAAGTTCCGCCGCTCCGGGGTTCGAAGCCCGTTTCCTTCCGCGCCCTGAATGAGCCGCATCCTGCGAGCGGAAGATACCGAAAACAACTGATCAGATGATCATTTACCAGACCGGCGGCCTGCATGAAGGCATAGCATATGGTCGGCCCGACGAATCGGAACCCGTCCTGCTTCATGGCGCGACTCATTGCCGCGGACTGCGGGGTTTGAGCGGGAATTTCGGCCAGGCGAGTCCATGAATTGACAACCGGTTTTCCCTCGACAAACCGCCATACGTAGGCATCCAATCCGCCGAATCGATCCTGAACCCGCAAAAAAGCACGGGCATTTTGCACCGCCGCCTCCAGCTTCCTTCTGTTTCGAATGATGCCGGAATCGCCCATCAGCTGTTCGATCTTTGTTGAATCGTAAGCGGCTATTTTTACCGGGTCAAAACCATCCAGGGCGTTGCGGTAATGCTCACGCTTTCGCAATACCGTGATCCAGCTCAATCCGGCCTGCGCCCCTTCCAGAATCAACAATTCAAACAATTTCAGATCGTCATGAAGGGGGGTTCCCCACTCGCAGTCATGATATCGCATATACAACGGATCCTGTGTTGCCCAGGGACATCTCTTCATCATCGTTTCCGAATCCTCTGGTTGTCTGACCCGGTGTGAGTTTTCATTCACAATCCACGAATTTCGTGATACTGCCATGCTGATTTAAAATAATGAACCCATATCACGGAAACCTCAATACATGATCCCTCATCTTCAAATGCAGGTCAATCATGGTCCCGACTGGCACGAAATACTTTCCCGCTGCGTTTCCACAGGAAATGAGCTGGCAGAATACCTTCCTGTTCAGGCGCAGACCATCGATAAAATCATCGCCCGCTATCCCATGCGCATCCCTTCGTATTATCTGTCCCTGATTCGCAGCCCGGATGATCCGCTGGGCAGACAGGCCATCCCGTCGATCGCGGAATTGACGGACAAAATATGCCACGAAGACCCCCTGGCTGAAGACGAGCAGACGCCGGTTCCCTGCCTGGTTCACCGGTATCCGGACAGAGTGCTTTTCTGGGTTTCAAACCGGTGCGCCATGCATTGCCGTTTCTGCATGCGCAAAAGAAGAATCGGCACGGCGGATACGGTCAGCGAAGCCGTCATGGACAGGGCCTTCGGCTATATTCACGACCATGCAAAAATCCGCGAGGTCGTGCTCTCCGGCGGAGATCCGCTGCTGCTCGAAAATGATGCTCTGAAGCGCATTCTGACCATGCTTCGAAGAATATCTCACGTGGAAGTGATCAGAATCCACACCCGGGCGCCCTGCACCCTGCCCCAGCGCATAGAAAGGCCCCTGGCGGAAATGCTCAAAGCGTTTCACCCGGTTTACATCAATATTCATTTTAATCATCCGGATGAAATCACGCCGCGGGCCGCACAAGCCTGCGCGCTGCTGGCCGACGCCGGCATTGCGCTGGGCGGCCAGAGCGTTTTATTAAAAGGGGTCAATGACGATCCACAGACCATGGGACGCCTGATGCGCGCGCTTCTGAGAATCCGGGTCAAACCGTATTACCTGCACCACGCCGACCCGGTCAGAGGCACCGGTCATTTCCGGACATCCATTGAAAAAGGGCTTGATATAATGAGGTCGCTTCGGGGGCATCTGTCTGGAATGTGCGTTCCGCAGTACATGATCGATCTGCCCGGAGGAGGCGGAAAGATTCCTCTGCTTCCCGAATACGTCAAAGCCATGTCCTGCGGCGGAATCATCGTGGAAAATTATCAGGGGCGGACGTATCGCTACCCGGCGGAAGTGCATTCCGATTCGGGAACTTGAGGCCTCATAATTCGAAGAATATGGGGGCGGTATTGATCTTTCTTGCCCATCCGGTTTGCCTTATAGTGCACAAACAGCATCGAAACGAAAAAAACCGAAAAGCCGATAATCCCCGCAGCCGTGGATTCCTCCCAGGCCAGCAGGGGCGCCAGTTCCCGGCCGGCCAGCGCTCCGGCCAGAAGGCACAGGATCGGAAACGTGTAAATCAGAAAGGTGGCCTTAAGCAGAGAACTGGTTTCAAAGCTGATGACCACTCGATCTCCCGGCTGGGCGTTCACCGCGTTGACGACCTCGACTTCGACTTCCACATCGTCTCCTCCCATCGCATGACAGGAGTTGCGCGCGGAGCATCCTTTGCAGGCATCGCTCTTGGTGGTTTTAATCCATGCGGTTCCGATTCCGATCTTTGTGACAACCCCTTGTTCGGTGGCCAAATTCAAATCCTCCCTGCTCCCGAATTCATGGCAAGAAGCGCGCAGGGCTTCCATTCAGCGGAAGCGCTGCCGTTTCAGGCATATTTACCAGGAGCCATCATAGCTTCTCAATCCGTTCATGTAAAGTCTGCCCACCGATGCGAACAAGGTATAGGAGGTCAGCAGCAGCGGCAAATCATAGGATTTTGCCAGGGTCACCACTTCCTCCGGAGGCTTTTTCCCCCGGACGATCACCACCGCACCCACACCGGAGATCTTGGCTGTCCGGATCACATCGATGGTTGTAAGCCCTGTCAAAAGCACCGAACCTTCCGCCACTCCGGAAAGAATTTCCTCCATGCGATCCGCGGCGCCGCCTGAAATGATTTTTCTGTCAAGCTGTCCCTCTCCCGACAGAAGGGTTGCCTTTAAAATATCTTTGATTTCCGACACCTTCATAGCAAACGCCATCGCTCCTTATTTTGGTTGCCCCGACGAACCGCCTTTTAAAAAGGCAAAGGCGCAGGAATGATTTGAAGTCCCCCTGACGGTTCCGAACAGGGCGCAAGCGACCCAGAGAACCTCACCTGGACCATCCGGGCACGGTGCAGGGATTACATGCTGGGGACCTATCTCACAATAACGGCAAAAAGTCAACGCCGCCTTGAGAAATGCAATTTTTTCTCTTGTTAATGAACGATAAATAAGACTTTATACTGATTATGATTCACATTCAAGTAAAAAATATTATTCAATTCTTGATAAATCACTACAACAGAAAAATTTCTTTCAATTTGAATCGCCCGCCGATGACGCACCGCCACTCCGGGGTCCATATAGCGTCTTGACGGATCAGGCGCCCTGAATTATGATGTTTTCCGGCTTTACAGGCTTTTGAAAAACAGCTGATCCAATACGCCCCGGTCTTATCGCTCCGGGCATGATGGCAGAAATGAAAGCGCAAAAACCATGCACGATATGAGAAAAGAGAAATTCAAAGCTGTCGAAGCAACGGCTTTTTTAAAAAACCGGGTTCGGACGCAACCTCGCATCGGATTGCTTGCCGGAACCGGCCTCAGCGAATCCATCTCCGATCTGCAGGTTTCCGAAACCATTGCCTACGTGCAGATCCCCCATTTCCCGGCATCAACGGTTCAAAGCCACCCCGGCAGGCTGGTCTTCGGCCGCCTGGCGGATCAGCCCGTAGTCGCGATGCAGGGACGCTTTCATCTATATGAAGGATACGATCCGCTTCAGGTCAGTTTTCCGATTCGCGTCATGCAGGAGATGGGAATTCAAACACTGATTGTCACCAATGCGGCCGGAGGGCTGAACCCCGCATACAGGCCGGGAGATCTCATGCTCATCGCGGATCATCTCAATCTGACCGGATTCAACCCCCTGGTCGGCCCCAATGAAGAAAGCTGGGGAGTGCGGTTTCCTCACATGGCCTTCGCCTATGCCCCGGATCTGCTGAAGCTGGCGGAACAGGCCGGACGAAATTGCCGAATCCCATTGCAAAAAGGCGTTTATGCCGCCCTGCTCGGTCCCAGCCTGGAAACGCCGGCTGAAATTCGTTTCCTGCGGACCATCGGGGCCGATGCGGTCGGGCTTTCAACCGTTCACGAGGTCATTGTCGGGGTGCATGCCGGCATGCGCATACTGGGCGTCTCCATTATCACCAACGTGCATGATCCGGAGAACCCGGCGCCGGCCGTCCTGGAAGAAATCATCGCAACAGCGGAAAAATCCTCAAAAACACTGGGCCTTCTTCTGCGAAATGTTGTGGAGGCGCTCCATGATTGAATCCGTCGTGGACATTCTGGTTTCAAACGGAACGGTTCTGACCCTGAATGCGGCCGGGGATATCATTCCAAACGCGGCGGTCGCCATCAAGGGCGATCGCATCGCCGCCGTCGGCCCGATGAAGGATTTTGCCGTCTGCCGGGCATCGCGAACCATCGACGCTCAAGGCGGCATCATTCTGCCCGGCCTGGTCAACACCCATACCCATGCGGCCATGACCTGTTTCCGGGGGCTTGCCGACGACCTGCCCCTGATGACATGGCTCAATGATCACATTTTTCCGGCCGAAACCAGACTCACCCCCGAAATGGTTTATGCCGGAACGCTTCTGGCCTGCGCGGAAATGATACTGTCCGGAACCACCTGTTTTTGCGACATGTACCTGTTCGAAGCGCAGGCGGCCCGCGCGGCAAAGGAGGCAAAGATCCGCGCCGTCGTCGGCGAGGTGCTCTACGATTTTCCCTCGCCCGGTTACGGACCGCTTGAAAAAGGCTTTGAATACACCGAGGCCCTGATGGATGCGCACCAAAATGATCCGCTGATCACCATTGCCGTGGAGCCTCATTCCACATATCTGTGCGCCCCGGCGCTTCTGCAAAAAGCCGCGGATCTGGCCCTGCGTCGGCATGCGCCGCTGGTGATCCACCTGTCTGAAACGCAAAGCGAGCTCGAAACCATTCAGCAGCGCTACGGCAAGAGCCCCGTGGCCCATCTCGCCGACCTGGGCGTGCTTTCCCCCGGCCTGGTCGCCTGTCACTGCGTGGTGCTCTCCGATGCGGACATCGAGCTGATCCGGCGCCACGACGTCAAGGTTTCCCATAACCCGGAAAGCAACATGAAGCTGGCCTCAGGCATTGCCCCGGTCCCCGGGCTGATGCGAAAAGGAATCTGCGTGGGTCTTGGCACCGACGGCTGCGCCAGCAACAACAACCTGGACATGTTTCTGGAAATGGACACCGCCGCCAAGCTCCACAAGGTGGCGGCTCTGGACCCTACGGTGATGAGCGCCCCTGCCGCGCTTCGAATGGCCACGATCGACGGCGCCCGCTGCCTGGGGCTGGACAAAAAAATCGGTTCCCTTGAACCCGGAAAACTGGCGGACCTGATCATCATCGACACGGCCAAGCCCCACCTGACGCCCATGTATGATCCGATCTCTCATCTGGTCTATGCTGTCAACGGGGCCGATGTGCAAACCGTGCTGATCAACGGCAGGATTGTGATGGAAAACCGCAGGCTGCTGACCCTGGACGTGGACGCCCTCTTGAAGACGATGCGCGACATCGCCCGAACCATCGCGGGAACTTGAGGTGCGGTTCTAAATTTCCGACGGAAGGCTTTGCGCATCCATCCACACCGGAAACTCTTTCCGCCATTTCTGTAAAGCCGAAAAACTCAGCTGCCGGGTATGCACGCACGCTTCGTCCGCCTGCTGAAACAATACGTTTCCCATCGGATCGATCACGGCCGAATCTCCGCTGTAGCGCAGTCCTTTGCCGTCGGTTCCCACCCGGTTGACGCCGATCATATAGCACTGATTTTCCACCGCCCTTGCCTGCAGCAGAATCTTCCAGTGGGCCGAACGGCCGGCCGGCCAGTTGGCCGTGCAGACGGCCACATCATAGGCATTTTCCAGGTTTCTCATCCACACGGGAAACCGCAGGTCGTAACAGATAAACGGCCGGATCTTCCAGCCCCGGAGATCCACGGTCAGGCGCTCCCGACCCGCGCTGTACACTTTTTCTTCTCCGGCCATGCGAAACAGATGCCGCTTGTCGTAGGTATAAAGAGCGCCATTCGCGCCGGCCCAGACCAGGCGGTTGAAAAACCTGCCCTTTTCCCGAATGACCATGCTGCCCGCAATGTCGGTCCCCAGTTTCCGGGCCTGGGTTCTCATCCACGCCACCGCATCGCCGTCCATTTCCTGGGCCACGGATGCGGCATTCATGGTAAAGCCGGTGGTGAACATCTCGGGAAGCACGATCAGATCCGTGGGTTGATCTATTCTGTCAAACCATTTTTCAAAATTGGAGAGATTGGCAAAAATGTCTTCCCAGAAAAGATTGCACTGAATCCAGGTGATGGTCAGGTTTTCGTCTGCGCGCATAAGTCCCTGCATCTTGAGTTTTATACAGCGTGCCGATTTAAAATTATATATACAATCTTTGGTTCGAAAATCCGAATCAATTATACCTGCCGGCATCAAAAAAGATGTCCTGACAGCCTTGAGAATGCGGCCTCAGGCGCGGTTTTTCAACAGCCTGTTATATCGTTGCGTGCCTGTCTTCGATTTTGGCAGCGAGCTCATCCAGAGCCGTGAATGTTTCGTCCCGAGGGAAGCCCTTGCACAGGACCGTTCCGAGAACCTCGACCTTCAGATTCGGAATCAGGCCGGAAATCTGCTCTACGGCTCGGGTGCCCCACCCGTAGGAACCGATGATCGCCGCATACCTCAGCTTCGGACGCAGGACGTTTGCCAGGTGGACGGCTGAAAAAACGCTCGGATGGGGCCCGGCATGCACCGTGGGCGTTCCGATCACGATCGTCGCCGCATCAACCAGGGCCATCGCCAGCTTTCCGATGTCGGTGGTCGACAGCTCGAACTTCTGAACCTTGACGCCCCTTTCCGTCAACGCGGCGGCAAGATGATCGACCATGGCCTCGGTGCTTCCGTGCATCGAAATGTACGGAATCACCGCCAGATTCGATACCCGGTCCGAGACCCAGTCTTCATAGGCCGAGAGAATTCGGCCGGGATGATCGTGGATCGGGCCGTGGCTGGGCGCAATCAGGTCGAACTCTATTTCTCGCAATTTCTTCAGGTTGTTTTGAATGCTTTTGCGGAAAGGCATCATGATCTCGGCGTAGTACCGCTTGGCCGCCTCGAGGACATACGGGTCCTCGCCCGCGTACAGATCCGAGGTGGCGAGATGGGAACCCAGAAAATCGCACGAAAACAGAATGCGATCCTCGGGAAGATGCGTGACCATGGTCTCCGGCCAGTGAACCCACGGAGTGTGGAAAAACCGAAGGGTCTTGCCGCCGAGCGGAAGCGTCTCGCCGTCCTCAACGGTCTGAATGCGTTCGGCCGCGATGCCGAGATGATCGATCAGCAGCGGCTTGGCTTTCGGCGTACAGACGACCTTGGCCTGATCGTATTTGCTCAGAACAAAAGGAATGGCTCCGGAATGATCCTGCTCGGCATGATGCGAAACAACAAAATCAATGCGATCCACATTCTCCAGATGGCGCGAGAGGACGCCTTCCATGGCCGGATCGACCGCATCCAGAAGCGCGGTTTTTTCCGATCCCTGGACAAGATAGGCATTGTAGCTGGTGCCGTCCGGCAGGGGGATCAGCGAGTCGAACAGCCGCCGGTTCCAGTCGACAGCCCCCACCCATTGCACGCCGTCGCATATTTTTCTGGGCTTCATCGGCTTCTCCTTTGCTGTTTCTCATGCACCGAAGAGAGGCTTTTTATATCAGCATCAGGATTCCTCCGGTGCGGCAAATTGTTCTCGCTCATAAAAAATCAAAGTTTCTTTTTTTCAAACCAGGCGAAAAGCAGCATGACCAGAACCCAGAAAACAGAGACAATCACCCAGTGCGAGATTCCGAGCACATCGGAAAGCCCCACCTTGCCGAAATCCTTCCATGCGAGAACGGTTGATTTGAAAAACGGATACAGTTCCGCAAATACCGCGGCCCCGGCAATCATGCCCAGTATGGCGAAGAGGGCATGCCAGCGTCCTTCGCCCAGCGCGCCGACCGAGGTGCCGGGGCAGAAACCCATGATCGCCCATCCGGCGCCGAAAAGCGCCCCGCCGACGAGGATACCTCCGGCATTCATCGGCTTGTGGCTCAGCTTGATCATTTCAAGGTCGGACAGAAGGAAGATTCCGACCATGCCGACCAGTATGGCCGAAAACATGAATTTGACGATCGTCATATCCTCTATCAACAGGGCGCCGACCTGTTTTTCGAAACGGAGCACCCTGCCCTTTTGCAGCAGAAATCCGAAAAGAATGCCGGTAACAAGGCCCACCCACTGTTCTGTGCTCATCAGGACCTCCTTTGGTAAACCAGATTGGCAACAAGGACGCCGAAGATAAAAAACATGGCCAGCGCGATCACGGAGCTGACCGACAACTGCATCATGCCGCTCAGGCCGTGTCCGCTGGGGCAGCCGTCCGCCAGGCGGGCGCCCACCATGGCGACGATTCCGCCGAAGAATGATCCGACGGCCCGTTTCCCGATGGATGGACCGAATCTTTCCTTCCATATCGGCGGAACGCCTTCGGCTTTAAAGCTCTTATCCGTGGCTGATGAAATCAACGCTCCCAGAAAAATGCCGGCTACCAGCATGAACTGCCAGTCAATCTTGATCTTGGTTTTGGTAAAGTATTCGTTTTCGGCCACATGTTCCGAGGCAACCTTTTGCTCGAAAATGCCCGCGGCACGCACAAAGGTTGTCGATGCGCCCAAATAATTGGTTTTCCCCATCCACTGGGTGGTGGCATAGGCTGAAACAATCGCCAGCAGCCCTACCAGGGCGCCTGCAAGATAGGGACTCCATCCACCGTCATCGGTTTTCCGTTTCATTCGAATTTCCTCCTTTCTCTTTGCATCTGTTTGGATCGAATGATCCGCTTCAGCCGGAGTAAGACGTTTCACAGGAATATCACGAACTTTTTCTGCGGGACCTGACCGTCAGGGCGATCTCCACAACACCCGACATCGCTGGAGTCGGAATCAGGCATTAGTGTTTTATTATGCGTCTTTTACGATCGGAAATCAAGTCATCGCGCCCAAGGCAGGGCACAGATGTCCCCGTTGGTTTTGGAATCTTTTTGATTGCCGGCTTTGAAGCGGGCCGTGCTGATCCCTGAACAAACTTGCCCGGAAGCCCGGAATGACCGTTTTGGCCTTCGGGTTTGCCGCCAAAAGAGGAGAAGCACTCAAAAAATGCCGTAGGGTTTAATAATGGATGCATTGAGTCATTTTACAGGGTTCGGCATGGCCGCTTCTTTCAAAATTCAGCCCCTTTGGTAAACGAGATCAATCCAGGCAGCGGATCTCGCCATTATATATACAGCGGAATTTGTATTTCGCCTCTTTCGCGCCGCAGGACACCTCGCGGTATTTTCCCAGAACGCTTGGTCGGCCGCCGGGCGGCAGCCAGGGCCCTCCTGGCTGAGCCCGGTTTGCGATTAATTCCCAGTCTCTGAACCTGAAAATGTTATCAATGGAGGGGTCGCATGAATTGGGCCGGCTCGTTCCCGATAAAGGCGGAGAACCCGCGTGAACGCCCGGAGAGATTTGATTTTGGGAAAGATTCGGTCGGGGGGCGTTGTTGCCGCTGGATGGCGCGGGTCTGCCTTGATCGACCAGGCGTTGTTGCGATGGGGAAAACCCCGTAATATTCGGCAAGACGGAGGACGGAGGATTCTGAACAGGCGTCCGGCCGGAATTTCTTATATCGTTCAGGTTCTGCTGCATGGTTGCCATCGCCCCCAGCAGCCCGACGGCCGCCTGCTGCCGCTCCTGATCGGCTCGCTGGGCTGCCTCCGCTTGGCGGCGCGCCTCCTCTGCCGCATAGTTATCGGCAACCGTTTCGGGCTGTGGGTTCTGCCAACCCGGGGCGGCGCCTGGAGCAAATCCGGAAGGAGACTCGAAAAACGACCGAATCGGGTCCTGGGAGGACGGGATTTGCGAAGGGGGCTTTTGCCGGGGCGGAGCGACCGGTTCGGGCTTTTCGGCCGATGCAACTGTTTCTCCTCCGGCGCTGCTGAAGCCGCCGGGCACAGGCGAACCGTCTCCGTCAACGGTTGCCGCCTGATGCGTCTCTCCTCCCTCGCTGCTGAAGCCGCCGCTGTTTTCGCCTCCGTCTGAAGCCATTTCTTCCGCGCCGGAACGTCTTGCGCATTCGTTCGCCATTGCGGCCAGATCACCATGGGCTGCAACGGCGACGGCGGCATCCTGGTCGGCCGCTGCAATGTCCGTCAATAAATCATCTACCGAGACCGATTCGCACGCACCGAGGGCTGCGGCGGATTCCTCCAGGGACCGCATCAGATTTTCGGAATGAAGTTTTGCGTATACCGCCTTGTCCTCAGCATTGTCGTAACGGCTTTTGAATGCCTCATGGCTGCACGCCTTGCCTCTATAACGCGCCACCAGTTCTTTCAACTCTTCGAACCGCGCCGTCTCCTCCGGGCCGAGTTCGCCGAAAGCCTCCCGCAGGTTTGCCATATTCCGGTCCGATGCCGCACAGGCGCTCGCGAGGCCGTTCGCGCCGTCCATGGCACGCTGAACATCCGTCTCAAAAACGCCGGAGCGCCCCACGGCCTGTCCTGCGAGAACGGCGATGCGGTCTTTTGATGTCCGGGCCGTATCGACGAAGGAGCGCACCTGTGCCGCGTTGCTCTGAATTCCCCGGATCTCCTCTGCTTTTTGCAGCGCTTCGGCGTTTAATTGCCGAATACCCCGCATCAGACCGGCGCAGGCGTCGTACCCTTCCCGTATCCTTTCCGCCTCCTCCCGGGTGGCGCAGGATCGGCACTGCCCGCTCAATCGCTCCAGGGCCTCCCGGATCTGAGAGGCGTATCCTGTAACGCGGTCCCTGATCGACGCGACACGGGCGCTGGATGCCGCAATACTCGAACAGCTTCGCGCCGTCTCTTCAATCCGGACGGCAAGGGCGGGCCCGGCCATGGCTGCCAACTCCTCCTGAGCAAGGTGTGCATCCCTTTCGGCATCGCTCGCAATGCCCTCCAGGCCGCTGCAGATTCCCGCCAGGGAGGTTGCGTGGCCCTCCAGCAGATTCAGCGTTCTGATTCGCTCCTTATCGAGCATCTCCGCCAGGCGCGGACGGTTTATCTCCTGCTGCCGTTCACGTTCCCTCTCGATCCGTTCCTCCTCGATCAGGGCCTCAACCAGGCTGCCTCCTTCATACATGAATTCAACGGAATCCTCGAATCCCTTCACGGTCATGGTGGCAGCGCCCACGGCGACCAATACCGGCGCCGTGCCGGTCAGCATCGCCCCGACAGTTATGCCCGTACCGACCGCCGCCTGTTCCAGAAGACGGCAGGCGCAATCTCCGGAGGAAAGGCCCTCATTCTTGCAGCGAATGATCTGCTCTGTCGTCAGGAGGACGGTAAGCACCGCGGCCCCGTGACGCTCCGTGAAACCGGGTTGCTCGCCGGGCGTCTGGGCGGGTGTTCCTCCGGTCTGCACCCTCTGAGTCTCCGCGTTGGCGTCGGGACCTGTGAGTGGCCGCCTGACCCTGGAAGCAGGCGTCGATTGCACCGGCACAGGCTGGGTGTCGCCCGACAGGTTCGGAGATACCAGAGGCCGCCTGGCCCCGGAAGTCGGGGTTGAAGACGGAGCGGTCTGAACCGGAACCGGCTGAGTCTCCGCGGACCGTATGCTCGGATCTACCGTGAGTGGCCGCCTGGCGCCGGAAGGAGAAGTCGATTGCACCGGCACAGGCTGGGTGTCGCCCGACAGGTTCGGAGATACCAGAGGCCGCTTGGCACCGGAAGGCGGGGTCGAAGACGGAACGGTCTGAACCGGAACCGGCTGGGTCTCCGCGGACCGTATGCTCGGATCTACCGTGAGTGGCCGCCTGGCACCGGAAGACGGAGCGGTCTGAACCGTAATGCCCTGATCTTCGGCCTCAACGCATGGAACCGCGAGAACCAGACACAACGCAGCGATCCACATCAAAAACCATGTCCTTCGTCCTTCCATATCCACCTCTCAGCATCCGCTTTTCCATGACAGTCGCCGCGACTCAATGCGGACCGGCGCTACTCGATTACCAGGGGCAGGTTCTTCTCCGTTGCGGCCTGACCCGACCGGATCGACACCTTGATCACGTAATACCCCTTTGCCCCTGCCGTGATATGTTCCACCCGCAACGTCTTCCGCCCGTTCAGGGCCTCCACCTCAACAGGCCGCTGTTCGAAAAGCGTCTTTCCCTGTTCCGCGATCTCGTAGGCTGCCGATGCCCGGATCTTTTCACCGCCCGTTCGGGAATCGTTGACGGTGAATTCAATGCGCAGGTCGAACTTTGAACCGGCCTTGACGACAGGCGGGACGAGACCGAGCCGGTCGATCCGGATGGATGGAGGAACGGCAGTGGCTGCGGACTGCGCGCCGGCGTTATGCCGTGCCTGTCTGACCCGCTCGGGCAGGTCGGGCGTGACTCCGACCGGGACATTGAAATCCATGAACGACCCGTCCCGGAACACCTTGAGGCGCGCCACCGAGCCGAACCCGATTTCATCCACGGCTGCGACAAAGAAATCCATATCGGTCCCGGCCAGGGACTTTCCGTTCAGGGACACGATGAGGTCGTTCGCCTGGATACCGGCCAAATCGGCAGGCCCCCCTTTCGAGGCAAAGAAAACCTTCATGCCTGCAGGATCCTGACCGAATCGCAATCGAATGAGGGCTTCCTGACCGAGCAATGCGCAAGCCTCTGCATATTCCCCGCGACCGAGATGCACATCGACAATGCACTCCTGAAGCAGCTTTTTCACTTCATCGGACGGATTTTTTTCAAGTCCCGTACGCGCCGCCTGCAGTGCCGGGTCCCAGGAACCGATACGCAGGTATGCGGCAGCGAGATCGTACAGGATGATGGGATCATTCGGGTCGAGTGCATAAGCCCGCTTGATGCTTTGCAATCCCTCGGTCGGCCTGTGCAGGTGCTCAACAAGAATCCGTCCGATCATGTCGTGGTTTGCCGCCACTTCCCGCAATGCGTTGGACTGCTGGAAAGCGGCAATGGATTCCTCAAATCGTCCCATGTTGATCAACGCATGCCCCGCCCAATGCGGCGCCGCATAATTGTTTGGCTCCAATGCCGCAGCGGATCGAAAGGACTGGAGCGCGGCATCAAAGTTTCCGTTATTCATAGATTCCCTTCCCGCCTGCATCAATCGCTCGAAATCGGTGGCAAAAAACTGCTGGACATTTCCTCCAGCCGGCTGGGCGGGTCCCGAACTCGCCTGGCCGCCGCCGGGAACTTCCGCCTTCTGCGGAGTATGCTGGCAGGACGAAAACAGAAATAGAAAAACCGGGAAAAAAATCATGAATGCAATTTGAATGAGCGGTCGCGCGCCCAGACTTGTCCGGGTCATTCGCATGCTCAAGCTTTCGCCGTAAAGCTTGTTCATTTCTTCACTCCTTGCAAAACGCTGCCCCGATCGTAAAAAGCCTTGCAATTGAAAACAGTTGGATTCCTCCAAAAATCAAGGAAAGGCGCGGGGGGAATTGTACACGGGAGCTGATCTTCGTTCAACAGATTTCAGCAATCCTTCCTCAAAGACAAGGATATTTGGGCCTCGAAATGGAATTCCGGAGACATCTCACTTATTCCGCTTTTTATCCAGTTTTTTGGCCCTTGAATTCCCCGGCGTTTTGCCGTTCAATGCTTTCAATCAAAGGGCTCCGGTGCAGCATGAAAATAAAACACCCGGCCGGACTTTCCGGAGATTATGTAAGGCGTTCCCGGAATCCAAAGCGCCGGGTGAGCCTTTTCAGTATCCCCCATTCCTGAGGGGTCGAAAACAGATGCGCCGGGTTTTCACTCTCCAGTTCAGCCTGCGACCCGTATCCCCAAAGCACTCCCGCGGAGGAAATTCCGTTCGCGTGGGCCGCCTTCAGGTCCACGCCCCTGTCTCCGATCATCAGCGTGTCTTTCGATGCCCTGCCGTTAGACACCATCCGGGCGATCTGCTGCTCCTTGTAAATGCCCACGTCGCCGCCATTCACAAACAGGAAAAGGTGATCCAATTCAAACATGCGCAATATCTTCTCAGCGTAGTCAAGGCGTTTCGATGTGCAAACGGCCATGGAAACATGGTTCGCATGCAGATCCTCCAAGACTTCTGTAACCCCAGGGTACACACGATTCTCAGTGTACCCGATATCGGAGAACCTTTCTCTGAATTTGGCCACGAGTTGCTCTATAATTTCCCTGGATCCGGTTCCGGCCAGAAGTGCGAATATATCGTCAATCGGCGGTCCGATGAACCTTGCCAGAGAAGACTCAGGAACTTGCGGATATCCGAATTCGATCAACGCGTAGTTGATCGACCTGGCGATGCCCGTGAGCGAGTCGCTTATCGTGCCGTCCAGATCAAATAAGATCAGATCGTATTCCATAATTCCTTCGGCTTTCGCTTGAGCCCGTCCGGTGTATATGCCGCATGATACCGCGTTGCGGTTCGATTACAATGTTTTTTTGGACCTTGAATCTTCCGTTCTAAAATATACTATTTGACAATTTAATTATGTATGGTATTTTTTAATAAAAGCATAGAAAAGGAGACGATCATGAACCTGCAGATACTCGCCCAAAATATAAGACGGCTGAGAACTGCGAAGCGCTTGAGCCAAAGCGCGCTGGCGGATGCCGCGGGTCTCTCCTTGCCGGCGATTAAGAATCTCGAACTCGCAAAGAACGAACCGCGAATGAGGACCGTACAGGCTATTGCCAAGGCCCTCGGAGTGAAGCTTCAGGAGCTTTTCCTGCCGGTCCGGGAATTGCGCGCCGTCCGGTTTCGTTCGGTAAGGCGGATGCAGAACCGCGAGAATGTTCTGGCCGAAGTGGCAAGATGGCTCGACGATTTCAGCTATCTTGAAAAGGTTCTGAACAAACAGATGACCTTCGGCCTCAAGCCGGTCCGGGCGCAATGCTCCAGAAACCGTCTACCTGAGGCCGCCTTACTCTGTCGGAAAAAACTGGGGCTGAAACCGACCGAACCCATCCATGACATCTGCGGGATTCTCGAAAGTGCGGGCGTGAAAGTCTTTCCGGTTCCCATGGCATCCGACGGATTTTTCGGTATGTCGGTGGGAGAGGAGAGCGGCGGCCCGGCGGTGGTCGTGAACGCGTGGGAGCGGATTCCCGTGGAAAGGCAGATTTTCAGCGCCGCCCACGAACTTGGCCATCTCATGTTGCATCTCCACGCCTACGATGTCAGCCGGATCGAAGAAAGCAAAGAGGAAGAGCACGAGGCCGATTGTTTCGCCGGGCACTTTCTGATGCCAAACGACGGTTTCCGCAAGGAATGGAATGAAGCGGCGGGATTGCACTTCGTGGATAGAGTCTTCAAGGTCAAACGCATTTTCCGCGTCAGTTACAAGACCGTGCTTTACCGCCTTTTGGAAGACGAGGTCGTGGACAGTTCCATATGGGCAAAATTCAACAGCTCATACCAGCAGCGCTTCAACAGGAAACTCCCCTTCAAGCAGGAACCGATGGGATTCGATCCCACCGAACCGTTCGGAATGCGGCGATTCGATTTCTTCGAAGACCGTTTCAGTCGACTGACCAGGGAGGCGGTGGAAAAAGACAAGATATCGCTTGGCCGCGGCGCAGAAATGCTTCGAATCGGCATTGAGGAAATGCATGATCTCCTGCGGAATTGGGAGGTCATTCTGTGAAACGCCGCCCAGTCCGCCGCAGGTTGATGATCATGGACGCATGCGTGTTGATCGATTACATCAAGGCGGAAAGGGCCATGCTGGAACTTGTGGTGAAACATGTGGGACCGCTTCACGTGATCAGTCCGGTAGTCGACGAGGTGAACGCAATCGATGACGAAAACGAACTGGTCGAACTCGGGCTGGTTATCGTCGAGCCTGAAATCGAAGACGCATATGCCGCCGGCAGCCGATCCGGGCCGTTATCGTTCGAGGACTGGCTATGCCTTCTTACAGCCAAAAGACAGGGTTTCACATGCGTAACCAACGACAAGAACCTGCGGAAATTCTGCAAACAGGAAGGCGTTCCGTTGCTGTGGGGTCTCGAGCTTGTCGCCGAATTGCACAGGGTTGTAGGAATCCCGGCCGAAGAAGCCGAAACGTTTGCTCGATCGATGCAGCATTCAAATCCCAAACACATCACCGCCAGCATCATCTCGCAGTTTATGGACATTATTCAACGCCAGGAGCGTCACAGGTTTCGTTCATGATGATCCGGTCAATTGGGATAATATTGAAATCGGATAATCGGTTAATGTCTATAATTTTAATCTTTTTAACGGCAGTAGGCCGATAATTTCCGATCTGTTTTATTCTTCTTTTCGGGTCTTGGTTTCTGGCGTTTGAATTCCCTGCCCTGCTGCCGTTCAATTCTTTCGATGAAAGGTTCCCGGCGATGTGCTCCCGGAATTTGCCATGCGATTTCATGAAGTTGGGATTGCTGCTTAACCTTCTTGAATGCGTACAGATTTTACTTCTCTAAAACCATGTTTTGTGTTAGCGGAACTGATTGGTTGGAATCCAGGCATTATGAAGTCAACAGAAAATGCATCCGCGCACCTCTCAGCCCGGGCGTTGGACGCATATAAACTGTAGACTCATGAAACAATAGGAGAAACAGGAAATAATGAAAAACTTTATTATCTTACTCTCGTGTTTGATGCTCGTCGGCTGCGCAGTGACGCCGCCTGAGCAGAAAATGGAAGCGGAACCGTATATCGCGAAATTTGATTATACCCCGGATACTCAAGCCGCCCCCGACTCCTCAGGGGTGGCCTTTACGGTCTCAAACGGCAGTTATAAGACCAACAGCAAAGATATGCTCTGGTTCACTTATCCGCAATTTGCCGATCTGGAAAAGGGCATAAAGAGCGATCTTGGCGATATCCTTATTGCCAAGGGATTCAGCGTCCGCGGACCTTTTGGTTCCTACGACCTGATACCGTATTCCGATAAGAAAAACATTGATATGCTTGTAGTCCCTCAGGTAGAGCTCCACATCAAAATAAAGGACCAGAAATCGGAAGTAGAGAATATCTGGGCGGCGCCTCCTGTCGATATTCTGACCGGCAATGTCGAAGTGAGCGGAAAGGTGACGGTTGAGTTAAGGGAGATCTCCACCTTGGTGCTGATGTGGGCCAAAAGCGTTCCATTTGAGGAATTTAAATTTTCTTACAGGGCCCGCAATTGTCCATTTTACAACCAAAAGCACCGCATCGTTTTTGATCTCAAGCCAATTATCATGACCGACGTGGCTAAAGGCGTGGAATCTCAATATCCTGAGATTATGGCCGCTATCGCGAGCCTCATCGATGCCGAAGAGATGAATATTATCAAGAAGCAATGTCAGGAAGCCAGAAAGGATAAAATGTCCAACCAGGGAATGCAGCCTGCAAAATGACCCTCGCAAATGCGGGGGAAAATAGGGACATCCCAATTATTGCCCTTTGCCGTTTGAATTCCCTGCCCTGCTGCCGTTCAATTCTTTCGATGAAAGGTTCCCGGCGATGTGCTCCCGGAATTTGCCATGCGATTTCATGAAGTTGGGATTGCTGCTTAACCTCCGTGAATGCGTACAAATTTTACTTCACTAAGACCATGTTTTATGTTAGCGAAATGAATTGATTGCAATCCAGGTACGATGAAGTCATCAAATGCTCCAATATGATTTCTGATCAAAACGGTCGTTGCTTCTGCATCAAAGAAACTTTCAAAGTAATGCTTTATCAGGGTGTTGAAAAACAAGAATCAGGCCGTCAGGCAAGGCGCGCGGCGATGCGACAAGCGCGGCATATTCAAGCATATGTGAGCATTGGCGAGCGTCGCGCAACGCTGAATGGCGGCCTCAGGCGCAGTTTTTCAATAGCCTGTTAATGCATTGACCCCTTCATTCCAGGCCGCTATCATGCGTTCACCGATTGCGCGAAACTCCGGGTGGTCGGCAATATAGCCGGGAATCAGCGCCCGGGTCTCGGTCACGGCCTGGGCCAGCCGGTCGATGATGCCGGCGGCCGTTGCCGGCGGCAGTGAAAGATGGGCCGAGGC
>DDYB01000028.1 GCA_002347265.1 Desulfobacteraceae bacterium UBA2245
TCAAAATCAATCGCGGATTTTGGGAAGATATAAGTTCTTGACAATTACATTCCGATTTTTTTAGATAAAAAATCTACTAGAACTGAACCTGTTCAAATTCTAGTCAACCTGACACCTGATGGAGGCTCTGAATGACCAATGCATATGAATCGGCATTTGAAAGATCCATAAACGACCCTGAAGGTTTCTGGGCTGAACCGGCGCAGAACTGCCACTGGTACAAAAAATGGGACAGGGTGCTGGACGATTCAAACAAGCCGTTTTACCGGTGGTTTGCCGGCGGTCAGGTCAACACCTGCTACAACGCTCTTGACTATCACATCGAAAACGGACGAGGAAATCAGCCCGCCCTGATCTACGACAGTCCCGTAACCGGTGCCGTTCGCAAATACACCTATGCCGGGCTTCGCGACGAGGTGGCCCTGTTCGCGGGCGTTCTGACCAACCAGGGCATCGGCAGGGGAGACCGGGTCATCATCTATATGCCGATGATTCCCGAAGCCGCCATCGCCATGCTGGCCTGCGCACGGATCGGCGCTGTTCATTCCGTGGTTTTCGGCGGTTTTGCCGCCAATGAGCTGGCCACGCGGATCAATGACGCAAAGCCCAGAGCGATCGTATCGGCCTCCTGCGGAATAGAGATCAAGCGGATCATCCCCTACAAGCCGCTTCTGGATGAGGCGATCCGCCTGGCTGAATTCAAACCTGAAAAATGCATCATCTACCAGCGACCCATGGAAAAGGCGCCGATGATCACGGGCCGGGACATCGACTGGAACACCGCCATGGCGGCGGCCGTTCCTCAGGACTGCGTGCCGGTGGCCGCCACTGATCCACTGTATATTCTTTACACCTCGGGCACCACGGGTGATCCCAAGGGGGTGATCCGGGACAACGGCGGTCATATGGTGTCCCTGAAGTGGTCCATGAAGGCCATCTACAACGTCGATCCCGGCGATGTCTTCTGGGCCGCCTCGGATGTCGGATGGGTGGTGGGCCATTCCTATATCGTCTACGGGCCGCTGCTGGGGGGATGCACCACCGTCCTGTTCGAGGGAAAGCCCGTCGGGACTCCGGATGCCGGAGGTTTCTGGCGCGTGATTTCGGAGCATAAGATAAAATGCATGTTTACCGCACCCACGGCCTTCAGAGCCATCAAGCGGGAGGATCCGAATGCCTTTCTGATGAAAAACTACGATTTGTCGTGTCTCAAGACGCTTTTTCTGGCCGGCGAGCGGCTTGATCCGGACACCCTGCAGTGGGCGGAAAAATGCCTGAAGATTCCGGTGATCGACCACTGGTGGCAGACCGAAACCGGATGGGCCATCTGCGCCAACTGCATGGGGCTTCATCCCCTCCCGGTCAAGACCGGATCTCCCACAAAGCCGGCGCCGGGGTGGGATATCCGGGTGGTGGATGCGGATTGCAATCCCGTGGAAACCGGTCAGACCGGGGCGCTGGTGGTCAGGTTGCCGCTTCCTCCGGGAACGCTGCCGAGTCTTTGGAACAACGATGAACGGTACGTTTCGTCCTACCTGTCCGAGTTTCCGGGTTACTTCAAGACGGCGGACGCCGGCTATATCGACCAGGACGGGTATGTCTACGTGATGTCCCGGACCGACGACATCATCAACGTGGCAGGCCACCGGCTTTCCACAGGGGCCATGGAAGAGGTACTGGCCGATCATCCGGATGTGGCCGAGTGCGCCGTGCTCGGGGTCGAAGACTCGCTCAAGGGACAGGAGCCCATCGGCTTTCTGGTTCTCAAGGCCGGAGTGAACCGTGATCCCGAAGAGATCGTCAGAGAAGTGATTCAGATGGTCCGGGACCGCATCGGTCCGGTAGCCGCCTTCAAGACCGCCACGGTGGTCCAGCGGCTTCCCAAGACCCGTTCGGGCAAGATTCTGCGGGGCACCATTCAGAAGATCGCCGACAACAAGGAATACAAAATTCCGGCCACCATCGATGACCCGAGCACGCTGCACGAAATCGAGGAGGCGCTGAACCGGATCGGTTTTCCGAAGAAAAGAGCTTGATCATCTGCCGGACGCGTTGCCCGACTTTCAGACGCATAGAGGCCCGCATGATCCCTGATAACAGGCAGTGCCGGCCTTTCGCTTTTCCGGGGGCCGCTTTCAGAATATTGGGTCAGACGGGAGTGGAAAAAAAGGAAACGGCAGCGCCGATGAGCGAACGCTGCCGTAGAGAGGGGGTCTTTCGTTCTTTTAACGTACCATGTCGTAACAGGTTACAGAAAAAATTTTATTTTTCGGTTTCAGAACAGGCGGCTGAAGCAGGGCGCGGAGACGATCTCTGGGCCGGTCTTGAAGAAGTCATTCAGGGCCTGTTCGGTTTCTGCCACGGATCTGCATCGGGACATCAGGGCATGAAGGTGGTGCCCGTAGGTGAAATTGGCGGAAAAATACCCGGAAAATTTGTGAAAGCGTCTCAGGGCCGTATCCGGTCCGAAATGGTGGGCCAGGCGTTCGAGAAGCCGGCAGGCGCATTGAAGGTAAATTTCCGGGCCGAAATCGCGCAGTCCTGTCCACTGCGCAAATATCCAGGGCTTTGCCGCGGCGATGCGGCCAAGCGACACGGCATCGCATCCGGTCTGTGTCAGCATGCGAAGGCAGTCCTCGGGGCTGAATACATCGCCGTTTCCGGATACCGGTATCGAGACGGCCTGCTTGACCCTGGCGATATGTTCCCATCTGGGGGGCCGGGTCCGGCGATCCGGCGCCGTCCGGGGGTGAAAGGTCAGGGCGTCGGCGCCGGCATCTTCAAACCGTCTGGCCAGGGATACGGCGTATTCTGAGTCATCTTTCCAGCCGGTGCGGAATTTGACGAAAAGGGGAATGCGCACCGCTTTTCTGACCGCCCTGACGATGCTTTCGGCCAGGACCGGATCCTTCAGCACCTCGGCGCCGCATTGCTGCCGGCAGATGACCTTCGCGCTGCACCCGAAATTGATGTCCACGCCGAAAAACCCCCTGGCCTCCACCTGGACTGCGGCCTCGGCCATCATTCTCGGATCGTTTCCAAAGATCTGGCATACGAGGAATTCGAGCTCCTCCGGAGTCCACATGAATCCATGAATGTTGTTTCCAGCCCCGTGGCGGACGCTTCGGGCGCTGCACATTCCGGAAAACAGAAGCCCGCACCCTCCGTAGGATAGAATCAGCCCGCGCAGGGCCGGATTGCTCAGCTTGGCCATGGGGGCCAGAAAAAGCCGGCCGGCTAATTGTTTGCCGCCGATGTTCAGGGGTTGGTTGAGCCGCCGGGCCAGTTCAATGGCGGTTTCATTCATGGCGGCACAGACGGCGCATCAGACCGGCATCGGTGACGACTTCTTCAAAAGCCAGGGGAATATACTCGATTTTTCCCAGGGAGGCGTAGGCCTGTTTCAGGGCCGGATCATCCTGCGAATTGACCACTATCAGCGGCGTGCCGGGCCGGAGATTTTTCTTGAACAGGGCCTTGATATGAACGTCGGCATCGGAAAAAGAATATCCGATGAAAACCACCTTTCGGCATTTTCGGATTTCCCGGGCCGCCTCCTCCATCAACTGGACGATTACCGGATGACGGGTGTTTTTCAGATGGGTCGGCGGCACGATCAGGGTCTGAAACCGGGTTTTGTCCAGCGGGCAGAGGTATTCATACACCCTGGATCGGTCCGGGTTGCTGTCGGAATTTTCATAACGCAGAAATCCGCCGGTTTTCAGGTCGATATCCGTATTCCACGGGGTCAGCAGCACCTGATTGCAGCAGTTGCAGAATTTCCAGTTCAGGCTTCCGTGAAGCTTTATGATCTTCACCGGTCTGGGATCGGCGCCGGGTTTGACCGGAACGGGTTTGCGGACGTCCCGCCACCAGTTGGCCCATCCGATTTCGTCGGTGTAGTCGAAATTCATCAGGTGGACGCAGTAGTCGATGTAAGCGAAATCCGGATACAGAAAATTGAAAGCCTCATCGAGCAGGGTGTCGTAATTCAGGGTGAGTATGGAAATGTTCCGGTTGGACTGCCGGACGGTTTCCCAGAACTGGTGATAAACGCCTGCATAAGCTCTGGGTTTGTGACCGATGGCGTAATGAATGAGCTTGATCAGGGATTCCTTGATTTCCTGAATCCGGGAGGTGCTGTAAATGCCGCCGAGGCTCTCCTGATGCTCGATGAAATAATCCAGATAGCCGAATACCGACTCCAGGCTCGGATAGGCGCCGGACTCGATTCTGAAATTTTCCAGAATGAAACGGCTTACGCCCTGCGCGATTTCCGATGCGGCCAGGGCCGGATCAGAGCCGCCGAGAATGTAGGGCAGAAGGCCTTTTTTCAAAGGCGCGCCGTCGGCGTAGGAGGCGCCGGCGCCAAGGACCAGCACCACATCCCGGACCGGTTCGTATTCGATGAATTTTTCGTTCATAGTGCGCGGATAGTATCATCCGGATTACCGGGATGGAAACGATTTTTTTATGTTCACGCCACGGGCGCATGTGATATGTTATGTCCTTGATGATGGATTTGAGAATTCAAACAGGAGGATAAAATGAGCGTGATTGCCGATTTGGCCATATTTCCTCTGGACAAGGGAGAGAGCCTGAGCGCCTATGTGGTCCGGGCCGTGGAAATCATCAAAAAAAGCGGGCTGGCTCATACCATGACGCCCATGGGAACCTGCATCGAGGGCCAATGGGAAGAGGTGATGGATGTGGTGACCCGGTGCTTCAGGGCGTTTGAAAAGGACTGCAACCGGGTTTATCTGACCCTGAAGATCGACTGGCGTAAAGCTGGGAAAGTTCGGATGTGCCGGAAAATCGATTCAGTGCAGAGCAAACTTGTTGTTCCGCCTTCTGCTTGAACGCATCAGAAAGAAAACCGATGTATTGCAGCATGCGGAGTTTCAAAGAAACTTGAACTCAGGAAGGCTAAAATGATTTTTCTTAAAAACCAAGGAGAAAGAAACATGAAAGAGAGAGTCAGTCTGATGTTGGCGGTCTGCTGGGTTGTGGCCGTGGTATTTGCAGCCGGCGTCTGTTTTGCCGGCGGTCATGAAGCCGCCCAAAAACCCGATCCGGACCAGGTCATTGAAATGCTCAAGGCAGGAAACGCCCGCTTTGTTTCCGGCAAGGCCGCTTATCCCAACCAGGATGCCGCCCGGCTGCGGCTGGCCGGAACCGAGAATCAGGGAAATCATGCCTATGCCACGGTCATCTCCTGCTCCGACTCACGGGTGCCGGTGGAGTTGATTTTTGATGCCGGCGTGATGGATATTTTCGTGGTCCGGGTGGCCGGAAATGTCTGCGATGTGGATGAGATCGGATCCATCGAGTACGGACTGGCCCATGTCAACACCCCGGTTCTGGTGGTTCTGGGCCACACCCAGTGCGGCGCGGTCACAGCGGTCACCCACGCCATTCACGGTACGGGTCACGCCCTGGAAAGAAATATTCCGCCCCTGGTGGACAACATCAAACCGGCGGTTGAACGCGCCATGGCGATGCACCCGGACGCCCACGGCGATGAGGTGATACCGTTTGCCACCGAAGAGAACATCTGGCAGGGAATCGAAGATCTGTTCATGGCAAGCCCCGCCAGTCGCGAACTCGTCAAGAGCGCCAAAGTCAAGGTCATGGGCGCCATGTATGACGTGAGCACGGGAAAGGTTTCCTGGCTGCCGGCGAGCAAGACGCTTGAGATTCTCAGGAAAGTGGAAGCCGATCCCAAAAGGGCGATGGACGCCATGGCCGGGGGAGGGCATTGATGAACTGAAATCCGTTGCGGGGTTCGTCGCGCGAACGGATACGAACATTTCATGCGGCAGGGGTTTTAAAATCCCTGCCGTTTTTTATTCGATGCGGCCCCACAGCAGGGCGGGCCTCAGGCCGCCGTGAGGAAAACGCATCGATGCGAACTGGAACGGAACTCTGGATGCCCAGTCGAACTCAGGAACGATCAGGACTGCGGTCCAGCCCCGGTAGTCGGTTTTCAGTTTTGCGCAGATTTCCCGAAAGAGACGGCGGCTGGTTTCAGGATTTTCGAGGCGCAGCCCGTAAGGGGGATTGATGGCCACAACCCCCTTTCCCTTTGTCAGGTCCGATGGACAAAGCGAAAAGAAATCCCGCTTCTCCACGGAAACCACATTCGAAAACCCATGCGCGGCAACGCATTCCTGGAGCCGCGTGCAGGCGCCGGCATCGATATCCGATGCAAAAATGGCCGCTGTTCTGCGAACCGCAAATCCTTTCTGCGCCGCTTTTTTGATGAAATTCCACCGGGCGGGCTGAAACGCGGGCCAACTCATGAAGGAGAATTCCCGGAACCAGCCCGGAGGCACGTTGCCGGCGATCAGCGCGGCTTCGAGGGAAAAGGCGCCGGACCCGCACATGGGGTCGATCAGGGGAACGGAGCCCGTGTATCCGGCCGTCATCAGGGCGCCGGCCGCCAGGGTTTCCCGGATCGGGGCCCGGTGCGCATGGCGTTTGATGCCCCTTTTGTAGAGCAGGTCGCCGCAGGCATCCAGGGAAACAGTGACGGCGTCATCGGCGATACGGACAAACAGACGCTGATCCGATAAGCCTTCGGAGGCATCGAGCTTATCGGCGATGATCTGCATGATCCGTTCGGAAACGGCGCGCTGGTGGTAGAGTCTGGAGTGCGCGGAGATCACATGTATCCGTGGAGCACTGCGGGCCGGGAGAAAAAGTTCCCAGTTAAAGGCGTTTATCTTTTCCTCGAGTCTGCGGAAATTCGTTGCGCGGAAACGCGTCAGTCGCATCAGAATGCGGCTCGCGCACCGGAGATGCAGAACGGCCGAGTACAGATCTTCAAGCCGGCCGCTGAAGGCGATTCCCCCCGGGCTGATTTCGGCCTGGATTTGGCGGAGCGGCTCTTTTTTGAGTTCATCTGCAACGATATTTTCAAAGCCCGGAGCAACAACGATGAAAAATTCGTGAATGCGGCCCGTCACCCGCCGTCTGATGCGTTTTTTCAGCCGGTCATTGATGGATTGGGTTTGATTTTGAAGGCCTGGCATAAGATTCTTCGGCGTTGTTGAATTCAATTGCAGATCAGCGGATTTGTCTGATCACCGGCAAAACGCGAATCGAATAATCCGGTGAATTCTTTTCCGGACTGTGATAAGAGGCCGGATTGAACAGAAATTTTTAACAGGTGAAGACGGTTTTGTAAATGGATTTTCAGATCTTGAACATCCGGGCTGAAGCGCAACCGGCCGTGTGATGTTTCAAGCAAGGGAAAAGGTAGGGTCGTCACATGAGTTTGATTGAATTTTCCGACAGCGGCCGGCTGGTCTGCCAACTGCTGACGGCGGCCTTCCTCGGAGGGCTGATCGGCCTGGAGAGGGAAATGCACGGCGAAAGCGCCGGGTTTCGCACCAACATCATGATCTGCATGAGCGCATGCCTGATGATGCAGGTGTCGCTGAATATGGAGACCCTTTTCCGTCATCTGGACACCAATGCCGCGGTGCGTCTGGATCCGGGCCGGATCGCCTCCTACGCGGTTGCGGGCATGGGATTTCTGGGAGGCGGCGCGATTATCAAGGGATCCGGTTCGGTTCGCGGGCTGACCACGGCAGCGGGGCTGTGGATGCTTACCGGTGTGGGGTTGGCCGTGGGAGCGGGTTTCTACCTTCCGGCGGTTATGACCGTTTTGATCGCGGCCATGGTTCTCTATGGACTGCGGCGCTTCAAGGGCCGGCTTCAACGGGAGAAACGGGCCAGCATTACCGTTGTCGCCACTCCGGGCATATGCGACTGGCCGTCCGTGGAGGCTGTTTTTAACCGTGACGGTTCGATCACGGTTGAAAGAAGAAGCTACCGGAACAATTTCGCTCAGAATATTGCCGTGTACGATTTCCGCATCCTTTCCATCGGCGAGCGGCAGTGGCAGGAGATCTATAATCAGCTTGCCGCTCTGAAAGGGGTGATCGAGGTTTCCTGGACGTACGGCATCGTGGTCTGATTTGAGCGCGCGGCCGGCCCCGGATTGACTTTGCCGGATGATTCGGGTATTTCGAAAGACAGGTTGACGGCACGGCGCATAAGCGGAAAGTTACACACTCATCGATCAAAGGAGACGGTTCATGGCAGGGATTAACAAGGTGATACTCGTCGGGAATCTGGGAAAAGATCCGGAGGTTCGTTATTTTTCGGACGGCACGGCCGTGGTGAATTTCAGCATCGCCACTTCGGAAGAGTGGAAGGACAAGAATACCGGCGAGAAAAAAGTAAAGACCGAGTGGCATCGAATCGTGGCTTTTAGAAAACTCGCCGAGATCTGCGGGGAATATCTGAGCAAGGGCAAGCAGGTATATCTGGAAGGCAAACTCCAGACGCGTTCCTGGGAAAAGGACGGCGTGACCCGCTACACCACCGAAATCGTGGCCGACCGGCTTCAGATGCTCGGCGGCCGGGACGCTTCCGATGTCGGGCGGCCGTCCGGCGGACCGCCCGACGCCGGAGCGCGAGGTTCCGAGGGATATCCTCCCGGTATTCCGGAAGACGATATTCCATTCTGACAGACTGCTGAAAAAGTGCGCCCAAGGCTGCCATGCAGCATGGCGCGGCTCTCGCCAATGCTCATATATGCTTGAATATGCTGCGCTTGTCGCATCGCCGCGCGCCTTGTCCGGCAACCTGATTCTTGTTTTTTCAACAGCCGCTAAAAGACAGGCGAATCAATCAACGGCTGGACAAGAAGAGAATACGAGCGGAAAAAGCTTGCGTTTAACTGAATCAAGTGAATCACCCTGCCCTCAACAGGTTGAGTCGTGGATTGGGACAAGTGCCTGTGGTTTCTGGAACCGAGTTTCAGACATAATTGCGCGGAACTACCCGGATATTTTTACCGTCGATGATGAAACCGTTGCATCTTTACGCGGGCGGCCTGGGTAGCCTGTGGGGCCCTGCGGTTTTCATCTATGGCGCCTGCCCGTTTCACCCGGCGGCGCCGGATTCAGGAGAACCGGATTTTCCGGAAAATGATTCAGATGGAATTTTGAAAAGTATGATTCGCGGTTTTCACCCGTCCGACATGGATGCCGTCATCGAAATCTGGCTGGATGCCTCGATCAGGGCGCATGATTTTGTGGCCGGCAATTTCTGGCAATCCAAGGTCATCGATATGCGCAAAGTTTATATTCCGGCATCAGAAACCTATGTATACGAAGAAGCGGGTTGCATCAGGGGTTTTGTATGCCTGGTCGACGAAACGCTGGCCGCTCTTTTTGTTTCACCATGCGCTCAGGGCAGGGGGATCGGTCAAAAACTGGTTGAAAAGTCGAAGAATGTTCGTCAGAATTTGAATCTGACGGTATACAAAGAAACTCAAAAGAGCGTTGATTTTTATAAGCGTTGCGGATTCAAGTCTGTAGGAGAACGGGTCGACAAATACACGGGGCATTCGGAGATCGTCATGGTCTTCAACTCATGAACTCCGGGCCGATTCTGTCCTGTATCGCGATTTGCCCGGATTTTGGCCGGCCGGTTCCGCATTGTGCCGGCAGAACGGATTCGCACCATAGAGGAGGGCATGTATGGACCAGATACTGATCGGCAGGGGCGAGCGGCCCGTTCAATTGCTCGCCAGGTACGGCAACCGTCATGGCCTGATCGCGGGCGCCACCGGCACCGGCAAGACTGTTTCGCTGATGGTGCTGGCCGAGGGCTTTTCCCGGATGGGCGTTCCGGTGTTCATGGCCGACGTGAAAGGCGATGTGGCCGGTCTGGCGATGTCCGGCAGCGACAGCGAAAAGATCCGGCAGCGCGTGGCTCAGATCGGTATCGAGGGCTACACCCACGAGGCGAACCCCGTGCTGTTCTGGGACGTTTTCGGCAAGGCGGGTCACCCGGTGCGCACCACGATCAGCGAAATGGGTCCGAGTCTGACCGGGCGCATTCTCGAGATCAACGATACCCAGGCCGGGGTGCTTGAGATCGCCTTCAAGCTGGCCGACGACCAGGGTCTGCTGCTGCTCGACCTCGACGATCTGCGCGCCCTGCTTGGTTTTGTTGCCGAGAACCGCAAGGAAATCTCGACGCAATACGGCCTTGTAGGCGCCCAGTCCGTGGCCGCCATTCAGCGCGCCCTGCTGTCGCTGGAGCGGCAAGGCGGGGAATCTCTGTTCGGCGAGCCCGCCCTGGAGTTGAACGATCTGATGCGTACCGACCTCGGCGGCCGCGGCATCATCAGCATACTGGCCGCAGACCGGCTCATTCTGAAGCCGCGATTGTATTCGAGCCTACTGCTGTGGCTGCTCTCGGAATTGTTCGAGAACCTGCCCGAGGTGGGCGATCTCGACAAGCCCAGGCTGGTGTTTTTCTTTGACGAGGCCCACCTGCTTTTTGACGACGCCCCCCCGGCGCTGCGCCAGCGGGTGGAGCAGGCAGTTCGCATTATCCGGTCCAAGGGCGTCGGGGTGTATTTCTGCTCGCAATTCCCTGACGACGTGCCGAACGAAATCCTGGGACAGCTCGGGAACCGGATTCAGCATGCACTGAGGGCTTACACGCCGCGTGACCAGAAGGCGGTGAAAACCGCTGCGCAAACCTTTGTTCCGAATCCGAAACTGGACGTCGCCGGGGTCATATCACAGCTGGGTGTGGGTGAAGCCCTGGTTTCCACGCTTCAGGAGAAGGGCGTACCGATGCCGGTAGAACGCACGGTGATCTCTCCTCCGCGCTGCAGGATCGGCGCGGTAACGGACGAAGAGCGAACGGCCGTGCGGATGCGCAGCCCGGTTGGCGGCAAGTACGACACCCCGGTGAACCGGGAGTCGGCCTACGAGATTCTGAACCGGCGGGCGGAAACGAAAAGTGCGGCTCAGCCCAGGGATGCTGAGGCGGAGAAACCGTCCGAAGCCGGGGGAAAGATCGGCGAGTGGCTCTGGGGCACCAAACGCCGGCAGGGTATGGTTGAAACCATGGCCAAACAGACCGCCCGCACCGTAGGAAGCCAGATCGGTCGACAGATATTACGCGGCATACTGGGCGGCATACTGGGCGGCATACTGGGCGGATCAAGCCGCCGGTAGCGTCCCACAGCAAAGCGCATCCTTTCCGGCGCCTGAAGCGATGATGAAAAGACGGCCGTCTTCAGGTCGAAACGGTTGCAGATATTAATTTGACGGGTTGCCGGAGTATAAGGTCCGATGGCCGGATGCAGGCAAGACAAAAAACCGGCGGCCGATGGATATAGGGTCGGCCGCCGGTTTTCGTTTCAGGTTTTGTCGGATTTGTCTTCTAACTTTTCGACTTTTTCTTCTTTGTCTTTTTCTTCCACCTCGGTGGTGGCTTTCTTGAAATTCTTGATCCCCTTGCCGATGCCGGCGCCGATTTCAGGCAGTTTCCCGGCGCCGAAAATGATCAGTATGATGACCAGTATGATGATCAGTTCGGGCATTCCGATTCCAAACATGGTTGTTCCTCCTTTGCGTACAGGGCCGTGTGCGCACCTGCGACCGGCCCGAAAACGCGGTCAGATCTTTTATAAGAGAATTTCTCTATAACACCGGGCATAGCGGGTGTCAATGCTTTAACTGGGCGCGATTCCGGCGATTTTTCAGGCGGCGGAAGTTTATGCGCTGCGCAGTGAAATCCGGGTTCGATTGCCCGTTGCCGGATCGATGCCAAAGGCCCGGCAGGTGTTTTTCCACAGGGTTTCGGCCAGAATTTCGGCATCCATTCCAAGCAGATTCATAAGCTTCAGAAAAACGGAGCGCACAAAGGCCGGCTCGTTTCGTTTGAAGCGGTTGCGTTCCGGCGACGGCGTCAGATAGGGCGCGTCGGTTTCGATCAGCATTCTTTCCATCGGAATCCTGGAAATCAGCCGGCGCAGAGGGGCTCCGCGCTTTTCCATGGTAATGATTCCGGTGATGCCGATGCAAAGCCCCAGGTCCAGATAGGCGGACAGGTCGTCTTCCGATCCGGTGAAGCAATGCACCACCCCCTGAATGGTTCCGGGAGCATGAGACCGAAGAATTTCCAGCATCCGCCCTTCGGTGTCCCTTTCATGAAAGATCAGAGGCAGTTTCAGTTCCAGGGCGAGGTCGAGCTGCCGCGCCATCCAGTATTCCTGAACCGGTTTCGGCGAATGCATCCGGTTGAAGTCCAGCCCGATCTCCCCCCAGGCGCAGACCCTGGGATGAATGGCCAGTTCCGTCAGATACTCAAGCACCATGTCCGTGCAGTTCGCCGCATCATGAGGATGAATACCGACCGACGCATAAAGCATGTCGCTGGAATCGGCCAGGGAAACGGCCTTGAAAGCGCTTTCCGCATTGATGCCGGCGATCATGCAGGCAACGACGCCGGCCTCGCGCGCTCTTTGAAGTGCGGCGTCTCGGTCGTCGTCGTATTCGGCCCCGTAGATATGACAGTGGCTGTCAAAAAGTTTCATGACTGACTCCTGGTTCGAGTGGGTCGTTCAGAACGGCCTTTAACATCAAAAAAGGACGGTATCAATATTTTTGGGTTGACTTAATCGTAAATGCTTGGTATTCGCACCCTTTGATCCATATAGATAGAGTAGGGAGTTATTCTCCTTCCGGTTTTAACACATTACGCTCTGGAGGTTTGTCATGTTTAAAATTGTTGCAAGAGAAGAGATGGCAAGAGGAACTATCGTTCTAAATGAAATTGAAGCTCCTTTGATTGCCAAAAAAGCCAAACCCGGCCAATTCGTTATTCTGAAGGCCAACGAAACCGGCGAACGGATTCCCCTGACCATGGCCGACACCGACCCTGAAAAGGGAACCATCACCATCATTTACATGATCGTCGGAAAATCCACCGCCCTTTTCAAGACCCTGAAAGTGGGCGACAGCTACCTGGATGTCATCGGTCCTCTGGGCAAAGCCACCCATCTGGAAAAACTCGGAGATGTGGTTTGCGTGGGCGGCGGAACCGGCGTTGCGGTTATGCATCCCATCACCAAGGGTCTGAAGGCTGCCGGCAACCACGTGATCTGTATTATCGGCGCCAAGACCAAGGAACTGATCATCCTTGAAGACAGAATGAAGGCCGCTTCCCATGAACTTCGCGTATGCACCGACGACGGTTCTTACGGATTCCCGGGCTTTGTTACCGTTCAGCTCGAGGATGTGCTTCAGAAAAACAAGAACATCAAGCTGTGCGTGGCCATCGGTCCGGTTCCCATGATGAAGTTTCTCTCCCAGCTGACCAAGAAATACAACGTGCCGACCATCGTCAGCCTCAACCCGATTATGGTGGACGGAACCGGCATGTGCGGCGGCTGCCGTGTGAGCGTGGGCGGAAAAACCAAGTTTGCCTGCGTGGACGGTCCGGAATTCGACGGCCATCAGGTGGACTATGATGAACTGATGAAGCGTCTGGCTTCCTACCGCGAAGATGAGAAGCGGTGCATGGATGAATTCTGCAAGCTGCACGACGCCAAGTAATTGAGGATTGGGATTTAAAAGGAACATTAATAAGTTGACCTCGAAGGTCAAACTACATGTTTATCGGAGGATGCTATGGTGGAAAAACCAGTTAAGAAAGAAAAAATATCCAGACAGCCCATGCCGGAACAAAAACCGGAGGTTCGCAAGAGAAATTTTGAAGAGGTTCCTTTTGGCCTCAGTCCCGAAGCCGCGATCAAAGAAGCCGAACGATGCCTGCAGTGCAAGAATCCTTCCTGCGTGGATGGATGCCCGGTCAGCGTGGACATCCCCGGATTCGTAGGCCTGGTCAAAGAAGGCAAGTTCACCGAAGCCATCAGCCTGATCTGGGAGAAAAACGGACTTCCCGCGGTTTGCGGCCGTGTATGTCCCCAGGAAATCCAGTGCGAGGGCAAGTGCATCGTCGGCAAAAAAGATGAGCCGGTTGCCATTGGAAATCTCGAGCGGTTTGTGGCCGACTATGAGCGCAGGAACCGCAAGGCCCCCATGCCGACCAAGGCAGCTCCCACGGGCAAGAAGGTGGCAGTGGTCGGTTCCGGTCCCTCGGGCCTGACCGTTGCTGGCGACATGATCCTCAAGGGCCACGACGTCACGCTGTTTGAGGCCTTTCACAAACCCGGCGGCGTGCTTGTTTACGGAATTCCCGAATTCCGTCTGCCCAAAGAAATCGTGTTTTCCGAAGTCGAAGGTCTTGAGAAACTCGGCGTAAAACTGGAATGCAACGCGGTGATCGGCCGGATCGTCAGCCTGGACGAGCTGTTCGCGCAGGGATACGATGCGATTTTCCTCGGCGTGGGCGCCGGTCTTCCCACCTTCCTCAATGTGCCGGGCGAGAACATGATCGGCATCATGTCGGCCAATGAATATCTGACCCGTTCCAACCTGATGAAGGCTTACAAGTTCCCCGAATACGACACACCGATCATTCTCGGCAAAAACGTCATCACCCTGGGCGCCGGCAACGTGGCCATGGATTCGGCCCGTACCGCTCTGCGTCTGGGCGCTGACAGCTCCAAGATCGTCTATCGTCGGTCCAGAGCAGAAGTTCCCGCAAGAGGTGCCGAAGTGCATCATGCCGAGCAAGAAGGCGTTGAATTCCATTTCCTCACCGCTCCGGTGAAATTCATCGGCAATGCCGAGGGCCGCGTTGTGGCTATGGAAGGCCTGAAGATGGAGCTTGGCGAGCCGGATGCTTCCGGACGCCGCCGTCCGGTTCCGATTCCGGGCTCCGAGTTCACGATGGAGACCGACCTGGTCATCATTGCTGTGGGCACCGGCGCCAACCCGCTGCTGACCCAGAGCACCGAAGGCCTGAAACTCAACAAGTGGGGCTATATTATTGCGGATGAGAAAGACGGAAAGACCTCCAAGAAGGGTGTCTGGGCCGGCGGCGATATCGTTACCGGTGCGGCGACCGTTATTCTGGCCATGGGCGCCGGAAGAAGCGCTGCCAACTCCATGCACGAGTATCTGACCCGCGGCTGGTAATTTCCGGCTCTCGTCATATGATTGCAAAGCCGATCACCGCTGGGTCGGTTTGACATGAAATAAAAAAAGGCGCGCCACCGGGCGCGCCTTTTTTTATGGGTGCGAGCGGCAGGGCGCCTTCACACGGCGATGAAAGTTCGCAGCGGGCGGTTTACCTGCGCCTAAGCACGCCTGCCGGCGTCAGCAGATCCCGCCAATAACTCACCACATATGTTTTGATAAATGCTTCGCTTGCCGCATCTCAGCAAGCTTTGCCTGAAGGCCTGTTTCTTCTTTTTCAGCAGACTGTCAGATTACGCAGAAGAAAAAACAGAAAAACAAAATACCGAAATCTGCGGACAAAAAAAGAATTCGAAGTTTTTTCGGGGAAGCCGGAATCTACCCGCCAGCCGTGGGCATGTGGGCGGACGAAGGGCGTACGCCCTCCGTCTACCGTATTTTTTGAAATGCGGTCCGCTGTGTTTTTTCAGCGAGTACGGCGCGGACCTGCGGCACAGGTTGCTGACCGACCGGCCCGCTGCTTTCCGTTCTCGAAAGGTTTTGCTTTTGGTGCGTAAAATGCCGACGTGTGCGTCCGGCTTTTGGATCCGGGGTGCAATGCCGGCTGAGACGGACGAAAGCCGGTGGCCGGCTTTTGCGGTTCAGCGGCACCGTAGTCAAAGTCGGCCAGGGTGCGGCGTTCGACCTTGGCACCGAGGACCCGGTCGATGGCGCGCACCATATTGGCGTCTTCGCCGGTGATCAGGGTGAGGGCCTCTCCCCTGCGTTCGGCCCGGCCGGTTCGGCCGATGCGGTGGATATAGGCATCCGGCGTATTCGGAATATCGTAATTGATGACATGCGAGACACGGGAAACGTCTATGCCGCGAGCGGCGATGTCGGTGGCCACCAGAATCTGAAATGTTCCGGCGCGAAACCCATCCAGCGCGGCCTGGCGTTTTGCCTGGGAAAGATTTCCCTGCAGCGATGCAGAACGGTAACCGGCCCTGACAAGCTGTTCTCCCAGACGCTTTGCCCGCTGCTTGGTGCGGGTGAAAACCAGCACCGATCCGCTTCGGGTCTGGCGCAGGAGATTGATCAGCAGGGCGGTTTTTAAATGCGAAGCCACCGGGTAAAGGGCGTGGCTGACGGTGTCCGCCGGCGCCGTGATGCCAACCTGGACGGAGACCGGGTTTCGCAGAATATCCTTGGCCAGATGCCGGATTTCGGCGGGCATGGTCGCTGAAAACAGAAGGGTCTGGCGCTTTGCCGGCAGGCGCTGCAAAATCCTTCGAATGTCGGGCAAAAATCCCATGTCGAACATATGGTCCGCCTCGTCCAGGACCAGCATCTCCACTCCCGAAAGATCAACGGTTTTCCGGTCAATATGATCAAGCAGCCGCCCCGGGCAGGCGACCACGATCTCGGCGCCCTTCTTTAATTTCTGAATCTGGGCGTTGATGTTCACGCCGCCATAGACAGTGACGCTTCGCAGACCGGTCCGACCTGCGAGTAACTCGATTGCCTTGTGAATCTGTTCGGTCAGTTCGCGGGTGGGGGCGACGATCAATGCGCGGATGCGGCCCCGCTCCCCCTGCATCAGCCTGTGAAGGATCGGCAGCGCAAAGGCGGCCGTCTTTCCGGTTCCGGTTTGAGCCAGTCCGATCACGTCGCTTCCCAGCATGACCGGCGGAATTGCCTGGGTCTGAATGGGGGTCGGCGTGACAAAACCCGCCCCTGAAACCCCGGCCAAAACGCCGGGATGCAGATTAAATAGTTGAAAATTCATAAATTCCTTCTTTCTGTGTTCCCCAAAAAAAGAAAGCCCCGGGATAACCCGGGGCTGTACGATGCTTTCGCTTTCATGCAGGAACAACGGTTATATTGATGCAACCTTAACAGGTCCGTTGATGGCTGTAAAGGAGAATCTCATTCAGACGCAAAATAAATCTTTAATTCTGAATATTTGAGCGCCACAAGCATGCATTGCATAAAATGCTTTCACCGTTTTCCAGCGAGCACCTCGGCGCTGTTCGTTCTCCTGTATCAGATACCTGTCCTGGCCCGAGCCAAGCCGGCCTTGTTCTTCAGATTTTCTATCATGATATCAAAATTGAAAATCTGATTCAGGATAATTGCGATAATGGTAGTCGTTGACAGCGGGTCCGTAAAAAGTGTTTGAATGAAGTCAGGAGTACGCGCATAGAGGCCCGGCAGAAACCCGGTGCTCAACCCGAAAAAGAGGGATATCCCGACAACAAAGGTCTTGCGTGAATTCCATGCTTCGCTGAACATTTCCTCAAGGCCGCTGCATACCATGAAACTTCCGGCAAAGATCAGCGCGCCTCCCAGAACCGGTTTGGGTATCATCGTCAAAACCGTTAAGACTTTTGGAAAGAAAGCCAGAGCAAGAAAAATAACTCCCGCGCAGACGCAGATCCACCGGCTGACGACTTTCGTGGCTCCTGCCACGCCGATATTGCTGGACGAGGTGTCCACCGCCATTCCTCCCATCAATCCGGCCAGCAAGGTTGAAAAACCATCCGCCATCAGACCGTTTCGAATCGGGACGAAATTCGTTTCTTTTAATTCCGGTTCCGATATTTTCTGAGCAACCAGGAGATTGCCGAAGGATTTAAGCGAACCAATTATGGCAACGATGGAAACGGTTAAGATCATTCCAAAATCAAATTTGATTCCGCTGAATTGTGGTCCGATAACGGGCAGGGCAAACAGAGGATAATCTTTCACAACCGCAAGAGAGTGCCAGTATTCAGGCAGGATGATCAGCGCCAGAATCCACCCTGCCAGCATGCCGATCAGCAGGCAGTACATTTTGACAAATCCCTTGCCCCAGACATTGGCCAGGACCATCACGAAGAGAGAAAACGTACCCACGAAGATATCGATGCCCTTGATTGCATCATCACGAAACGCCAGCCCGAAAAATGAGGCAATCGCCGGTTTGATGATGCTGATGCCGATCATGAGCATGACCAGTCCGACAATATATGTGGGGAAAAGTCTTTTGAGTTTTTCAATGACAGGGGCAAGTGCCATTTCGGCCAGTCCGGCAACAATGATCATTCCCCGCATGAGTGGAATCCCCCCGGCCCATGCAGCCGACAACGACAAACTGAAGTAGGAGGGACCCACCACATTCGGGCACAGATAACCGGAGCCGATAAACGGCAATCGAAGCGCCTGGATGATGGAGCCGAAACCTGCCGCAATCATTGAAAAAGCGAGCAGGGTTGCGGCAAATTCAGTCGATTCGTTCAGTTGAGCGGCGAAGAGAATCGGAAAAGCGAGAGATACAAACAACAAAAGGACGTGTTGAAAAGATAACACCAGCAGGTGCCCCACGGGCGGAACCTGGTTTACTGAATACTCGTAATGCTTGCCGTCTTTTGCCATGAGGTGCTCCTGTTTCAATAAGGTGGTTCCGGAAGATCCGTAATCGCCGCAAAATAGATTTCGCTTCCATCGATCATTGTTTTGCGAATGTACAGGGATTTTTTGATCGGTTCTCTTTTATACCTGTTTTTAGCGATAAACACCTCCCACACCCTGTCTTGAGACTCAAGTGAGGGTGTTCAGAATTCTGTGTCAGTTAACTGAAAGCTGATATAGTCAGCGAAACAAGGAGAACTGACATGAATCAACAAGACCATGAATTCGATTTTTCAACAGCCCTGAAAGCCATCCAGGAAGGCAAGCCGCTTCTGGGCAGGGAAGGCATTCTCACGCCGTTAATCAAAAATCTCACCGAAGCAGCCCTTGAAGGCGAACTGGATTCGCATCTGGGCCAGGAAATCACCGCCAACCGCCGCAATGGGAAAAGCCGGAAGACCATCAAATCCTTGAATGGCAATTTTGAGTTGCGTACCCCTCGGGACCGTGACGGGACCTTTTCTCCCCAATTGGTCAAGAAGCATCAGACCAGCCTGAATGACGAGATTGAGCAGAAAATAATTGCCCTATATGGCCTGGGTATGAGCTACCAGGATATCTCGGCCCATCTTCAGGAGATATACGGTCTTGAGGTGTCTACCGGTACCTTGAGCGTCATTACCGATAAAATTATCCATACGGTCAAAGAATGGCAAGCCCGGCCCCTGGCATCGATCTATCCGATTGTCTGGCTCGATGCCATCCATTATAAGATCCGTGAAAACGGCAAGGTTGTCGGCAAGGCAGTGTACACAATCCTCGGCGTCAACCTTGAGGGGCGGAAGGAAGTTCTGGGTCTGTATATTTCCGAGCATGAAGGGGCCAATTTCTGGCTTCAGGTGCTGACAGATCTTTCGAATCGGGGCGTGAAGGATGTCCTGATCGCGTGTGTTGACGGCCTTAAAGGTTTCCCCGAGGCCATTGAGGCTATTTTCCCGAATACCGAGATTCAGCTCTGCGTTGTCCACCAGATCCGGAATTCTCTGAAGTACGTTGGCTCAAAGAACCAGAAAGAATTCATGGCCGACCTGAAACGTGTATACAAGGCCGGCACAAAAGATTTAGCCGCATCCGAGCTTGATATTTTGGCAGGAAAGTGGAACGAGAAGTATCCCATTGTCATCACATCCTGGCGGAATAATTGGGAACGACTCAGTCAGTATTTCAAATATCCTGAAGATATTCGAAGGATTATCTATACAACCAATACCATTGAGGCGGTACACCGTCAGTTTCGGAAACTGACCAAGACCAAAGGCGCTTTTCCGAATCAAGACAGCCTGTTGAAACTACTGTATATGGGAATTCAGAATGCCAGCAAGAAATGGACGATGCCGATCCAAAACTGGTCACTGACCATTTCTCAGTTGGCGATATTTTTTGAGGGAAGACTGGATAAGGAGTTGAAACTTTGATAGATTTGCTCTTACAAACCGCTCCAGCAAAAGACAGCTCCTCCGACGAGCTTTTTAATTGGCCCATTCTCGGAGCTGTCTTCCGCTTCCGCTCGATTGGGTGGTGGATTGACAATCAAAAGCCGTGACACAGAATTTTGAATACTCCCACTCAAGTTCCTTGATCGCCTTTGCAAAAGGTTTGTGCCCCACCTCATCGGTACAATCCAGAAGGTTTGTCTGAAAAATCGTGTCGGCGACAGCGGGGGAAATCAAGAGCTCGCCGTCTTGACGAAAAGCAAACACGCGAACATCCCGATAATTGTATTTCGAAACCGGATTCGATATATCGTCAAGCACTTTCCATCCTTTTCGTTCGATTAATTGAGCGGCATCATCTACAATGATTCTGATGAATTCCTTCTCTTCATGGGGATAGTCAATTCCGCCGCCAACAAACAGTTCTTCTCCTTCTGGCGTTCTGACCTTGAAATGACAGGATGATTTTGGAACCGGATAGAATTTGCCGGGTTCCCACCACGAATAGTGCACCCACGCGTGAGGATTGTTGCGATCTTCCAGTGCCGCTACAATAAATTGCACCGCTTTTTTGCCGTTTTTGTCGGTTACATCCCAGAGATTTTTGCCCTCCAGATGCTCCATGCCGGCATGAAAAATATTGGTTCCCTTGATGTCGTAAATATAGAGATAATATTCCGGTGTCCTGAATCGTGCACGGTTATTGCGGAAATAATCCAGACTTTTCAGGCCGTCTTTTTTCAGTATCAGAGAAGCATCATAGACAAACTTGACTAAATTTTTCGTATCACGGTATTGATACATGGTCAGATTCAAATCTTCATACTGGATCTTACAGCCGGAAATCAAGATCGCCATCATCAACAGGAGCGCAGGAAAGGCAATCAGAAGTCTCCATGGTTTCGATATCAACATCGTTCCTCCTCGGTAATCTCACGAGTTCTGTAGACCGCTCCCCTCCGTCCATGCCGCTCCTCCGATAAATCCTCTCGGAGCAATGCCATCTCGTGGTCCTCGAAACAGCACGATAGCAGGCGGCCGGGATAGATCAACTTTTTTATTATAATGAATTTGCGTTAAATGTGTCGCAGGCGCCAATCTGGCCTTTTTTCAGCCCGGTCGAAAACCATCTGACCCGTTGTTCCGACGAACCATGCGTAAATGAATCCGGCGTCACATACCCCCGGCTTTGCTTTTGAATCCGGTCATCCCCGATGCTGCTGGCGGCATTCAGGGCTTCCTCGACGTCGCCGCGTTCAAGAATGTGCCGGGCTTTATCGGTATGGTTCGCCCACACCCCGGCCAGACAATCGGCCTGTAATTCCAGACGCACGGAGAGCTGATTGGCCTGCGTCCGACTGCTTTGACGCTGCAACTGGTGAACCTGGGGCAAAATTCCCAACAGATTCTGCACATGGTGCCCCACTTCATGGGCGATGACATAGGCTTGCGCAAAATCCCCCGGCACCTTGAAGCGTTCCTGCAGATCGCGATAGAAACTCAAATCAATATACACCTTATAATCCGCCGGGCAATAAAATGGTCCCATGGCCGCCTGCGCAAAGCCGCACGCGGAGTCCACCGCGTCTGAAAACAACACCAGTTTCGGTTCCCGGTAGGTTTTGCCCATCTGGGAAAACAGAACATTCCAGGTGTCTTCTGTATCCGCCAGCACGACCGATACAAACTCGCCCAATTCTATCTCTTCGGCGGTGAGTTCCGTCTGCTGAACCGACCGGCTGTTCTCCTGAACGCCGCCTTCGTTGAGTATGTTGAGCACGCTGCTGGGGTCGACTCCAAACAGCATCGCAATCACCACAATCACAAGAATCCCGATCCCCCCGCCGATCGCCCGTCGCGGCGCTGTCCCCCGCCGGTCTTCCACATTGACGCTTCGTCGTCCATCCTTCCAGCGCATAATTTTCCTCCTTCTCGCCGGTTTGGCCTTGCATGCCGGTGCATGATTTTTTCTCGGCATCCTGCTTATAATCGCTTCTTTTGCGTTCATTATAGAGCAGTTTTAACACTTATGCACCTGTCCAGTTTTCCTGGACCGGCTCTCCCGCCCGGCGCCTGCAAATTATCAGTGAAATTCATGCGGAAAAACAAAACCATCCGTTTCGAAAAAAAGTTCTTGACTCTACGAAGATGAATTAATAATTAGTAAAGTGCAGTGTTAACCAAACCAAGGAGGATAAAGGGATGAAAAAAACGATCCGTCTTCCTGATGTGTGCAGTGGAAATGAAAGGCTGTTTTATGCTGATCCGATTGAATACAACCCGGCATTTGTAAAAACGGCAAGCGGTGATTGGATCAGAGATCCCAAAGGTGAAGCCAAGCTGCAATGTGCTGAACCTGGGGAGGAATACCTTTGCCGATGGATTATGACGGAAGGCTTAAAAAATCGATTGGAGCTGAATGCGGAGGTTGTCAACAAGCTTTTCGGCGACAAACTCGAAGATGAATAACCGATACGCGCTACGACGATATTGACAGGAACGGCCGGCTTGATGCCGGCCGTTCTTTTTTCTGGCGTATCTGAAGAAATTATAGAAATCAAAAACAGGGTACAATCAAGGGAACAATTTCAAATACCTCCTGCGTTGGCACCTGGATTGCGGATCCAAGCCGCTGCTTCCTTTCGGGGGGCTACTTGACGCTTTCCGCAGATCATCAAAACCGATTCCGTTCGAGACCCGAAAACTTGCTGTCGAACTTTATTGTCAGAATCCGCTCGACAACTCAATGCGGTCGCGTGACCCTTTCAAAACGGCCAACATCAGCGTAAGGTATTCGCGCAAATGTCGGGTCAGCAGGTAGTTTTCGATGACAAAAGCCTTGGCGTTTTTCCCCATCGCGACCATCCGGTCGGCATGGCTGAGCAAATATCGAATGCGCAGCGCTGCGCCTTCGGGAGAGTTAACAAGAAAGCCATTGGTGTGGTTGACCACCTGAATGCGGATGCCGCCCACATTGCCTCCGATTACCGGCTTGCCCTTCCAAAGCGCTTCCGTTACCGTCAGACCGAAACCTTCCTTGAGTGACTTTTGAACCACGATGTCGGCAATGCGCTGCAGGGCGTTGATCGTGCGGTGGGCGTCCGGCGGCAGCATGAGCAGATGAATGTCTGGATCATGAGCGGCCGCGGCCTGCACCTCTTTGAAGACCGTCTCTCCCTCGGGATCATCGGCAGCACCGCCGCCGGCCAGGATCAGTTGGAGTGGCGGCCCGAAGGCTTTCGCTATCTGGTAGGCTTTGATGACGCCCATCGGATCCTTGAAGCGATCGAACCGCGATATCTGGCAAATAACCGGCCGTTCTGGATCAATGTCATATGTATTTCTCACCGTGTCGATTTCCTCGGCCGGCAGGGGCACGTTTTTTTCGCTGAGCGGATCGATACTTGGCGGAATGATATATAAAGGGTTCCGCATGGGTTGGGCAAAGGCCGGCAAGGAGTAAACAGCCGCATCATAGCCGTTTACATGCTTTTGCAGATAGCGCCAGACCGGACGATGCGGACGGCTGGCATCGACATGACAACGCCAGACCCATTTGCCTTTTCGTTCCGGGTAGTGCTGCAACAAGGCCGCAGGCTGGGGATCATGAATCATCACAAAGTCGGCCTGGGACAATATCGGTGATAGGCGTTCGTGGTTCTGGGCATTGATCCGCTCATAGTGAGCATACAGTTTCTCGCTGATGTCCTCGGGGTCTCCCTGCAGGGCATTGTGCATTTTCTTGGTGCATCGATAAAAATCGGCATCGCCGGTGATCACTTCCCAAGTGGCGTTCAGGCCCAGCTCTTTTTTCAGTGGAATCATGCGGTGCAGAATTTCCGCCACACCGCCGCCTTCACGCGTGGAATTGATGTGCACCACACGCATGCCGCGTAAGGGTTCGGCCAGTTGGTGCAACTGGCCGATAATGTTCTCTCCCACCACCTCGGCGTATTTTTCGAGTTTTTTGGTCATAATGCCATCTATTTTCTTGATTTCAGTTTATTGTCAGAGCCGACAGCCGGGCCAAGATATTTGGCGAAAACCCCGCTGAGCTGTTCGCGTATTTCTAACAAACTCTTGAAGTAAGGATCCATAGCGGCGATGGCATTGCCCAACTGGCGATGGTGTTCATTCCAGGTCCACAACCATTCTGAAAAATCGTTGTGCCCGGACCGGGTCCGACGGCAGGCATCGATGAAATGGTAAAAAACGCTGCCCAGAGACATGTGGGGAATGAAGCGGCCCAACTCCTCCGGGGTTTCCAACCATTTCTGGGTGTCGAAGATCACTATCTGCGAGCGCATGAGAAAAAACGGATTTTCGGCATCGATGCGTGAATCGAATCCAACTTCGTCCATGTGGTCTTCGAGGATCTGGATCACACGCTCTCTTAACTCGCGCATGGTGCTGAATTTGCTGGGGTTGAGAATCGAAAGCTGTTCGGCTAGGCGCCGGTCGTGAAGGTCATGATAGGCCCAGGAGGCAAAATCGTTTTGGTACTCCGGATCGATGAAATCGGGACGCAAGAGGCCATCCCAAAAATGAAAAAACATAATGGATTGATCGTCCACCCGTTGAAGCCGGTCATGCAGATCCCGCAGGTTGTAAGCTTTTTCCCCGGTCGCGATCACATTCAAAGCGCAGTCAATTATTTTAAACGATTCCATCTTCGCCTCCTCTCGTTTCGTTCTACTTGTTCCGCTGGTGTTTTGCATGGCGCCGGTTCAAGGCTACATCCACCTGCGGAGAAAACAGAAAAGAGCGATGAAAATTTGCCTAACCACACTTTAAGGCAATCTTGGTGAGGAAAAAGAAATAACGGTTTATTATATTTAACATAGGGCGAAAGGCTGCTTGCTTGTCAAGCAAAAAAACTGAACGGAAATATTCGACACATGGCTATCAAACTCCTGATCAGCGTATCCAGGCTATGAAATCAACCGCTCGCTTTTAACCGTGTCTCCTTTTTCGAGAAAAGGTTACATACAGTCTTTTGATATACATTTGAGCGCTTAGCGTCCACGGAAACCGGGTGGCGGCGGCATTTCGGCGCATGGTTTGCCACTTGCCCGGTTCCCGGATGATGCAATCGAGGGCCTCCTTGAAAGTGAGCGCCATTCGGTCAACCTGGTCGGCCAGGCTCCTGCCTTCGAAGGAAAAGCCGTTGTGGCCGTGGGTGACGGTGTCGCGCAAACCGCCCACAGCGTGGACCAGGCACGGTTGGCCCGCGCGCATGGCCAGCAGTTGGCTGATGCCGCATGGCTCATAGGAACTGGGCATCACGAAAAGATCGCCGGCGGCATAGAGAGCCTCGGCGCAGGCATCTGAATAGCCGTTGAGAAAGAGAAGGTTTTCCCGCCTGGCGGCCATCCGGGTAAAACACCGCTCATAGGCGGCATCCCCGGCGCCCAATACAATCAGCAGGCCGTTATCGGCCAGGGTGTCGAGAAGCCGCTCCAGACCGGTGCCGGGGCCGGTTCCGGTCTTTTGGAACAGCAGTGTTTTTTGCGGTTGCAGTCGGCCGATGCAGGTGCAGAGTACCGGGGGCGGTTCCGGGCGTTTGGCCAGGGCCGTGATTCGTGCATACGCGGCGAAATGGGATGCGCGCACCGTATCGGTCATGCCTGACCAGCCCACCACGATTGGCATCAACCGGGCCAGGAGCGTTCCAAAGTCGGGCTTCGGCGCCGGCCCATCGTTCGGGTAGGTGCAGCCATTGAGAATGCCATATAACCGACCCTGATCATGAGCCAGGCGCAGGTCCTTTTCGAGTCCTTCTCCGCCGTAAAAATGGGGGGTGTCGCTGGGTTTGAGAATTTCTTCGGCATAGCTCGGAGATACCGTATGTACGCGGTCTGCCAAGCGTATGCCTATGGCCATTGGGTTGACGGCATTCCAGCGGGGGTCGGCCACCACCTGCCGGTCATAAGCCATGCCTGGAAACCAGGCATGGAGAGAGGAGACGTGGCCGTTGAAGGGTCGGATGCCTTGCAGGCCTATGTTGTGAATGGTGTAGATGGTGGGCAGCTTCTGAAGTGACCGGTACGCGGGGTGGTAAGCTCGCAGCAGCAGCAGCAGCGCCGCATGCCAGTCATGCAGGTGAAGATGGGTCACCTGCGGGAAAAGCCCTTTTTCCAAGGCTTCGGCCACGGTCATGCAAAAAAAGGCGAACTTTGTGGCATCGCTGGCGAACGGTTGATCGGGGGGATCATCGATGTAGATGCGGTGGCTGTTGCGGCCCGGGTCGAAGTTGTTAAAACGCGGGCTGTCGATTACATAATGGGCTACGTTCGAATGATGGTGATCCGGTTGTACCTCATGGCAGCGGGCTGTCTGGTGTTCCCCACCGAAACGGACGACCAGTTGCGCCGGCGGATCATTGATGGCCTTGTGATGCAAAAAGCCGTAGGCCGGTGTGATTATGGAGACCCGGCACCCCTGCTCGGCCAGAGCCATGGGGATTTCCCGCACCACATCACCGATGCCGCCTACCTTGGCGCCATTCAATGCACCATTTTCCGCAGCAACCATCAGAATGTGCATTATTGGTTTCCTTTGCCGTTTTTTCGGATTGGGTGGATATTGGCGGCATGGCAGGCCGCTTTTTGGTTCTTCTGTGAGTCCACTACTTTGGAGAAGGTTTAAGGGGCGCCTCGTTTCTCAATTTTTTGGTTCAGATCAAACGTCAGCGTTGCCCCCGGCGCAAGTTTATAAATTTTATTTTGAAACGAGATCTTTGTCACCTCCAACTCGCATTCACTTGAGGAAACGGTCATGGATTCCGGCGTGGCTGCGATGTCAAACCAGTTTCCCCTGTATTTGATTTTCATGGAGAGTTTTGTCAACCCCTGAGGAATACTCGGGTTGATAAAGAGAATATCGTCATGAAACTCAAGTCCTGTATAGCAGCGCTGCAAAATGTCCACGGTTCCGGCCATGGCTCCGAGATGAATGCCTTCGTGGGTTGTGCCGCCCTGGATATCGGAAATGTCGCTCTCCAGGGCTTTGCATAAAATTTCCCGGGAGCGCGAGCGATCCGACCGGGATAAAACCCAGGAATGCACGATGTTGCTCAGGGTGGAGCCGTGAGAGCTTCGTTTCAGGTAATATTCGATATTTTTTGGGATGCTTTCGGGGTCAAAGGAATACCCCATCAAGGAGAAGAGCTCCTGAATTTTTTCTGCCGAGAAAAGGTAGAAGAGCATCAGCACATCGGCCTGTTTCGAAACCTTATATCGGTTGGGAGTGTCTCCTTCCGCCTCGAGAATTCGGTCCAAACGCTGGATATCGCCGTATTTTTTTCGGTATGCATTCCAGTCAAACTCCAGCAGTTGATCGTACCCTTCGAACTGGCTGATGATTTTATCCCCATGGAATACGACGCGCATTTTACGGATAATATCCTGCCAGTGGTAGAGTTCCGCCTGTTCCAGTCCTATGTTTTCCAGCAGATCATGCCTTCTGTTGGGAGGGAGGGCCCCGATCGCTTTAAGTGCGGTTTGCAGAGCGTAGACGGTCATAACATTCGTGTAGGCGTTGTTGTTCAAGCCGGGGGCTTCCGAATCCGCATATCCGTCGTGATATTCGTCGGGTCCCATGACGCCAAGAATTTCGTAGCGGTCGATATCATGATTGAAGGTTGTGATTCCGGAAAGATATCGGGCGATTTCCAGAATCATCTCCGCGCCGTATGTGGATAGGAACTCCTGGTCTCCGGTGGTCTTGTAATATTGCCAGATATTGTAGACAATGGCATTGTTGACATGACGCTGTAGATGGGTATTGTCCTGAAGCCACCGGCCCGATTTTGGATTCAGGTGGAAACGTTGGGTTTCTTCGCGCCCGTTGCTTCCGCTCTGCCATGGATAAAGCGCACCGCTGCATTCTTGTGTCCGAGCGGCAAACCTGGCTCGATTCAGTCGCCTGTATCGGTACAAAATCAAAGATCGGGTGAGATATGGTATTCTCAGGTTGAGATAGGGAAAGATGAAAAGCTCGTCCCAAAAGATATGCCCCCGGTAAGCCTCACCGTGCCACCCTCTGGCCGGGACCCCCACATCCAGATCGATTGAGTTTCTCGAAATGGTCTGAAGCAGATGAAAAATGTGCAATCTCAAAATCATCTGGTCGCGGTCATTGCCTTCAATCCGGATATCGCTTCGATGCCACATATGATCCCATTGCAACACGTGGCTTTGAAAAAGTTCGTCAAAGCCCCCCGCATGGCCGACGGCCTCCACAGCATCCAGAGCGGGTTCGCAAACAGCGAAGTCTCTGGAGGTGAACAAGGAGACGATCTTTTCGATTTTTAGGGGTTTTTTCTCCTTGATCTCAATAAAAAATTCCTGGCCGATGTATCCTTGTTGTTCGACAAGTTTTCGCTCAACCTCGATTGCTCGCTCTTCGTAATAGATGCGGGTTCTGGCGGCCTCGGCAACCCGCAGCCTGGATTGATTGGTCTCCACCAGCAGACAGATCGTTTCGTTATCGAGCTCCTGGCTCCGGACAGGCTCCAGATGCTTGCTGTTCAGTTGTTTATAACGTTCCACTCCGGCATTGATAACACTTCCGTCAATGCTGGAAAGCACCTGGATGCGGCCCGCCCAGTTTTCCGGGATAATCGTGGTTTCCAGCGCCGCAAGGTGCATGTGATCCATATGCACGAAGCGGCGTTGAATGATGAAGGTTTTCCGGTTCTGTTTGTCTCGGATTTTCACGGTCCTGGACAGCAGTCCATTTTTCAGGTTCAATTCCTGGCGGTAGAAAAGGATGTCAACGGACTGAAGATTGAACCAGTCGCCCCCCTCAGGCCGGAATTTAGTGACCAGCCAGTTGGGCATATTGACCAAGTCCTCGTTTTCGATAACGCGTCCGGCGATCTCGGTTTTCAGGCGATTGTATCCCCCGGCAAGATATGTGCCCGGGTAATGAATCGCGTCCGCTTCGGATTCAGGCGCCGCACCGCGAGTGGCGAAATAACCGTTTCCAAGGGTGCAGAGAGACTCGCGAAGGCTTTCCGTTTTCGGATCGAATTCATCGTAAACCAGGGCCCAGGGACTCATGCCCACCTCCTGCGGAAAGAAATCAGTCGAAGCAGAAATTCTCGGACTTCATCGGGATTGTTCAGGCTGTAAGCGGCTGCGGTCTCATAGGGCTGATCCCGGACCACAATTCCGATTCCCCGGTTTTTCAGCGCCCGGAATGCGTCCTCATCGGTTACATCATCCCCGATGTAGAAAGGCAGCACAGCATCTCCTTCAAGATTCAAGGTTTGAAGCAAAGAGAAAAGCGCTTTGCCCTTATGCCAGTCTATTTGGGGCTGAAGTTCGAAAACCTTTTTTCCGTAGGCCTTTCTAAGAGTTGGATGTCTGGTTGCGGTTTCATCTACAATGGTTTCAATTTTTTCCACGTTTTCAGGAGCCACGCGCCGGTAATGGATGGCGATGGCGAATTTTTTTCGCTCAACGAGCACTCCCTGAATGGAGTCGAGATTCCGTGAAAGCGCTTTTTCCGCCGTATCGAGCGAGGGAAGAAACTCCTCCCCGACCGTATGTTCGACATGCAACCCCCTGGGTCCGGCTATATCAAAGCCATGGCTTCCGGCATAAACGATGGAGTCAATTCGCACTTTGTCCCGCACGTCCTTGAGGTCTCGGCCGCTGATGATTCCCACTGGACAATGCCGGGAGAGTTCGATTACCGTCTTACGCATGTCTTCCGGCATGATCGCTAAATCGGGAGTTTCGACGATAGGGGAAAGCGTTCCGTCATAATCCAGAAAGACCGCGATGCGTTTTCCCTCAGCCTGCCGGGAAATGCTTTCAAAATCGTCCAAAGCCGAGGGGAGCGGTTTTGACGTTTCAGGATCGCCGGCAATACAGATTTCCGAGAGATCTTTTACCACTGTATCGGCGCCATGGTTCTGAAGATCTTCTTTTCCGCCGGCCCTGGCGATTCCGATGACCAGTCCGAATTTTCCGGCTTGGCCGGCCTGAACACCGGAAACCGCGTCTTCGATCACCACTGTCCGTTCCGGTTTCACCCCCAGTCGACGGGCGGCTTCGAGGAAGATGTCCGGGGCCGGTTTGCCGGGAATTTTCAGGATTTCCGAATCTACCCCGTCTATCCGCACTTCAAAAAAATCCGAAAGATTCACTGAATCCAAAATCATCGCGCAGCTTTTGCTCGATGAAATAATGGCGGTTTTCAGGCCATGTTTTTTTGCGTTGTGGATCAGGTCTACGGCGGACCTGTATGCCTTTACCCCCTTTTCCCGGATCTGTTTCAGGAAATCCGAATGCTTGCGCTTGCCAAGGTTTAGGATCGTATCCATGCCGGGCGGGTCTTGCGGCCCACCCTCCGGCAGAGTGATTTCCCGTGATGCGAGAAAACTTTTCAGACCGTCGAGTCGTGGTTTCCCATCCACGTAGAGGCGATAATCCGTTTCGATTTCAAAGGGTTTAAAGGGAATGCCTTTACGTTTGCTATGTCTCAGCAGAAAGTTGTCGAACATCCGTTTCCAAGCCTGGGCATGTATTGAGGCCGTATCGGTGATCACTCCATCCAGATCGAAAATGATCGCTTCAAAAGATTCAGCCGGTATCATGTATTTTAATTGTTGCGTCATTTTAAATTCCATGCTGGACGGTTTTTTGCCGAACACCGGGTATGTTCATCTGGTCTTCCTCAGGCAGATAGATGACGGACGCTTTATGCCGGCATGAGTTCGGTCCATCACCTCCTGCCGAAAGTCTCCGTCAGTTCCGCCAGTTGGTCCGCCAGCGCCCCTCTCAGGCGCCTGCTGGAAAACCGCCATCGCCAGTTGCCGAGAGCTTTTCCCGGCCGGTTCATTCGGGCGGTTTTACCCAGCCCGAAAATATCTTGCAGAGGGATCAGGGCGATCCGCGCGGTGGATTGCATGACCAGGCGGATCATGACCCAATGCACCTGGTCGACCGGAACCTTATATCCCAGGTAACGGTACAGGCGCTGTTTTTCCTCCACCGTGGCTTCTGATTGAAACCACCCCTTGACGGTGTTGGTATCGTGGGAACCGGTAAGAAATACGCAGTGACGTTCCATGTTGTGGGGCAAATAGGGGCTTTGGGGAAAGTCTTGACCGAATGCAAAGAGCGCTACTCGCATGCCCAGGATTTCAAAGCGCCTTATGGTTTCACGCACGTCGGCGGTGATCGCTCCCAAGTCCTCGGCCACCAAAGGAAGCAGCGGAAAACGGCGGAAAAGGCAGGCCAGGAAATCGTCCGCGTCGGCCTTCACCCATTTTCCCTTGATTGCCGATGTGTGGTCGGCGGGCACTTCCCAGAAAGCCACCAGGCCGCGAAAATGGTCGATGCGGATCCAGTCAAAGTAGGCCAGGTTGTGTCCGATGCGTTGCAGCCACCACTCGTAACCGGTGGATTTCAACCGATCCCAGCGGTAGACCGGATGACCCCACAATTGGCCCGTAGCGCTGAAATAATCCGGCGGTACGCCCGAAACACCATCTGGCCGCAATTGATCATCCAACTTGAACAAATCGGGCTGAGACCAGACATCGGCGCTGTTGTATATCACATAGATGGGAATATCACCGAACAGCTGAATCTGCTCATTGTTGCAATAGTTACGAAGCGCCTGCCATTGCATGTCAAATAAAAACTGCAAAAATTTTTCCTTGATCAGGGCCTCTTTGAATTTCCGGTCCGCTTTCTTCAAGGCTTTGGAACGACGCCATTTAATTTCATCCGGCCATTGGCGCCAGGAAGTGTTTTTAAAATGGCTTTTCAGTACTGTGAAACGAACGGCGTCGTGAAGCCAGGCCTGGTTGGCAAAACAGAATTGACGAAAGGCATTATGCATCTGGCGTCGGGGTTTGGATTTAAAGCGATCAAAGGCAATATCGAAAAGCCGTGTTTTGTATTTTTCAGCCAGTAGAAAATCGGTACGACCCGGTTTGAAGCCGGGGATTGGCTCAAGATCTTTTGTGGAGAGAAATCCATCTTGCACCATCATTTCCGGACTGATTAACAGGGTGTTGCCGGCAAAGGCGGACCAGCTCGAATAAGGCGAATAATTGCCTTCATGGTGGATGGGATTCAGGGGAAGTGTTTGCCACAATCTCTGTTTGGCGCGATGAAGGAAATTCGCGAAGCGGTAAGCTTCCGGGCCCAGATCGCCGATACCAAACCGTGATGGCAGTGAGGTAATGTGCAGCAGAATGCCGGAAGAACGCTCAATCGTTGTCATGGCTGGGACTCCACCAATCTGGATATACGAGGCAGGTATCGAAAAATCCGACAGCCAACCTCACACAAGGCATTCCTGAACGCAGAGAGGTTTAAAGCTTTCATTCAAGGAGTTTTACTTGAACTTGGAGGCTGCTGACTTGATGCTCTCGTAAAGGGCCTTCCACGCGTTTTCAACGCCGTCTTTCATCCCTTCCCAAGCCTGCCCGCCGGTCTGCCGCAACTCCTCCAGCTTTAACTCAAATTCCTTGCGCATGGAGCGCAACAATTCGATTTGCTTGAGATATTTTGCTTTGGTGGAATTCCTGGCCTGGGCGGCTTTGGTTTCAAGTTTGTCGATCTCCATTTGCCACTTGTCCAGTTTCACCTTTATATTGGCGACATAGGCCTCTTTCTTGGACGCCTTGCTTTCGCTTTTGACTTCCAGGACGTTGTTGGCGGTGCCGTGTTGGTTGGGCACGGTGACAGGGCACTCGGGATCAAGGACCCACATGCCATCCACGATAAATTTATACTCGTGGATTCCCAAGGCCAATTTCTTTTCCTTTTTCCAAATTCCGGATTGGCTTTGTTTCATGGCATCTCCATCCAGCGACCAATCGTTGAAACTGCCCGCCAGGAAAACCTGCTGGGCGTTCGGGGCCTTAAGCTTAAATGTCACACGTTTTTTGTATGTACTCATGATTCATTCTCCTTTAATCGATAGTGTTATGTCTTGAAAGGGCGCAGGTTTCTTTGTCCGCCCATATGGCAACCGTGTTGCCCGGCAGTACAATCCTGTCGTCTTGCGCGATTATGCCGGTATCGGATAATAATAAGGGCATCTTTTCCGCAAACCCGGAAAAAGGCAGGTTTTGAAGGGTATCGGCCAGGTTGCAGGTCACCACAACGCGACCGCGGGACAAGACCAGCCAGCCGGCCATTTCATCGAACTGTACGATAGTGCCATCCAGGCGGCCGTCGGTAAGTTCTGAAAAGCGGCGGCGCAGCCGGATCAGTTCCCGATGCCATTCTAGAATGTCGCTGTGCGGCGACCGGACTGCTTCGTTCCAATCCAGCTTTGAACTCAAAAAACTTGTCTCGTCCTGAGGGTCGGGGATTTGCCCGGGATCCCAGCCAAAGGCGGCGAATTCCTTGCGCCGGCCATGACGTACGGCTTCTCCCAGTTCTGGATCTTCATGATTGGTGAAGTAAAGAAAGGGCGTCATGGCGCCCCACTCCTCACCCTGGAAGATCATTGGCACAAACGGCGCAGTCAGCAGCAGGGCCGCGCCGATTTTGAGCCGGCCCAAAGGCATTAGACGGCTTGTGCGTTCTCCTTGGGCGCGGTTGCCTATCTGATCGTGGTTCTGCAGGCAGCCAACGAAGCGGTGGCCCGATAAACCGATAGCCGGGCGGCCGTGGGTGCGGCGCCGGTACACTGAATAGGCGCCATCATAGACCCATCCCTGGGTCAGAACCTTGGCCAGGTCGGCCAATCGTCCGAAATCGCGGTAGTAGCCTTGGCGTTCACCGGTTAGAACGGCGTGCAGTGCGTGGTGAAAATCTTCATTCCATTGAGCGTCGATGCCGTAGCCGCCGGCCTGCGGGGGAAGCACTGCCCGCGGGTCGTTCAGGTCGCTTTCGGCGATCAGCACAAGGTGGCGTCCCAGGCGGGCTTCCAATTGCCGTACTTCGGCGGCCAGTTGTTCCAGAAAGTGTATGGCCGACATGTCCGCGAAGGCGTGTATGGCATCGATGCGCAGTCCGTCGATGTGGTAATCGCGAAGCCACATCAGTGCGTTTTCGATGAAAAAGCGCCGCACCGGGTCGCTTTGCGCTCCATCCAGATTAACCGCCATACCCCATGGCGTGGTATGGCGCTCGGTAAAATAGGGGCCATAGCGGCCCAGGTAATTGCCGGAGGGACCCAGATGGTTGTATACTACGTCCAGCAGTATGGCCAGGCCCCGCTGGTGACAGGCGTCCGCCAGACGCTTGAGCCCATCCGGTCCACCATAGGCCTGGTGGGGGGCGTACAGGGCCACGCCATCATAGCCCCAACCCCGGGACCCGGAAAATGCCGCTACCGGCATCAGTTCTATATGCGTGATGCCCAAGTCGACCAGTCCGTCAAGTTGACTGATGGCGCCATCGAAGGTGCCTTCGGGGGTGAAGGTGCCGATATGCATCTCGTAAATCACGGCCGAACCCAGCGGCCGCTGCTGCCAGCCGCCGTCATTCCAAACAAATTTCCCATGATCCAGCCAGCGAGAGGGGCCATGCACGCCTTGGGGCTGCCAGGCAGAGCAAGGATCCGGTACGGGGCCCTGGCCATCAAGGTGGAATGCGTAATCGCAGCCGTGTGCCATCCAAGGCGCGGCCAGCGACCACCACCCCATTTCGCGCCTGGTCATTTCATACAGGCGCCCTTTGCTGCTTAACGCTACCGTGCGGGCATGCGGCGCCCAGACCCGGATATCCGCCATGGCTTTTTATTCCTCTTTGATCAGCAGCGCGACCGGAAAACGGAACAAAAGTACATCCAACGCGGTTCTGTCGCCCGGCATCGCCTCACCGGTTAGAATGTTGCGCCACCGGCCCGAAGGCAGAGAGATGGTCGTTCCTGCCCATTCGCCGTTAAGTCCCAGGATCAAACGCGACACAACGGTCATCGCATGTTTTCCTCGAAGATAAGCTACCACGTGCTCGGCCTTGGATCCACGAGCGAAGACGGGCCGATATGTCCCTTGAGGCCCGAACAGCTCCGGCCGCCGCCAGCGCAGGTGCAAAGCCTGCCGGATAAGCCAAAGTTTGGGAAGGCCTTCATCCATGCGAGACATAATTTCTTCAATGCTGAGGGAATTTATTTCGGCCAGTAAACGCTCCCGCAGCGTGTAGTCCACCGGCTGTCGATTGTCCGGGTCAACCAGGCTCAGGGCCCAAAGCTCCGTACCCTGGTAAATGTCCGGAACTCCGGGGACCGTAAGCTTGAGCAGTGTCTGGGCGAGGCCGTTGATCCGGCCGGGCAACACCAGAGGGGCTACAAATTCTTCGACATCGGCGCAAAAGTTGGCGTCAGCCATGACCGCCTCGATGTAATCATGCAATGCGTTCTCGTAAGCCGTGTCGGGCTGTGTCCAGGATGTGTATGCCTTGGCCTCGCGAACGGCCTTTCGCATGTAGGCCGTCAATCGCGAGATATTAATGGGCCACGCTCCTACCAGGGTCTGATAGAAAAGATATGCGGTGTTGGGGTCCGGAGCGCCGCCGCGAAGATGACGCTGGTTGCTTTCGGTCCAGCGACCGAGCGCAGCGGCCCAATTTTCCGGTATTTCGGAGAGCAAAGCGATACGGGCACGAACGTCTTCGCTGCGTTTGGTGTCATGGGTTGAGGTGGCAAGCAAGGTGTAAGGGTGATGCGCAAGCGTTTCGTCGCAGTCCCGGTGAAACTGTTCCGGTGTTAAAGGATAATGGTCAGGATCGGCCCCCACCTCATTGCAGCAGATCAGTCGGTTGAAACGGTAAAATGTCGTATCTTCGACGCCCTTGGCCATAACCGACCCCGTCAATTGCTGAAAGCGCATGGCCAATTCCCCCTCCATCGGACCGGTAATATGCAACAGCAGCAGCGCTTCCAGAAAATGCATCAGCTGTGAGTCCAGGTTGGGACGGCTCTTGATGGCCTGCGCAACGGCTTGTGCCACATAGTGTTTGTCCGCTTCTGTGGCGATGCCCCGGTCCGCCCGAACATAAGTACGATAGACGGGAAAGCAAACCGCGATTTCGTACAACGCATCACGTAATTCGCGGCGCGTATAATCCTGGTACCGCCGATGCTGCCGGCAAATATCGGCTAAAAGGGTGGATAGCCGGTCCAATTCGCTACTGAACAGTTCGTCGAGCACCAAGCCTTTGCAGTGACGAACCAGAGCCTGATAATCGGTCGGCTGCCCGGTGTAATGTTCGTAAATATCGGTGAGCTTGGTCAGACCCTGGGGATTGACGAACAGTCCGGCGGCGCGGTTGAGAAAGTCATAGCCCGTCGTTCCGTCAATCGACCATTGAGGCGGCAGTGATTCACCAGGCTCGAGAATCTTTTCAGCCACGATCCAGGTGTCGGGGCATGCCTCCCGAAGCCTCTGAAAATAAGCGGTTGGATCCCAGAGGCCGTCGGGATGGTCGATGCGCAGCCCGTGTACCCAGCCATCGCGCACCCAGCCGATGGCCAGGCTGTGAGTGGCGGCGAACACCTCTGCCGCTTCGACCCGTACGCCGATCAGGTCGTTGATATCGAAAAATCGTCGATATCCAAGATTACTGGCGGCGCTGCGCCAAAAAGACAGGCGGTAGTTCTGACGGGAGATCAGCGCATCGAGAGCATCCGGGTCGGAATTAATACGCCTCACCTCTTGGTCTATAGCGCCTGCCGTTTCAGGCTCATCAAGACACAGACGGGCCAAAAGCTGTTTCAGTACAGAATAGGAACGGCTTCTATCCTGTCTGGATCTGGTTTCCATTGATGCCGGCGTTGCGGCACAACACTCCGCCAGAAAGGCGAGCAGCGCCGAGCCGCTGGATTTGGCCGCTCGGGCCAGAATCTCGTACAGGCTGTTCATGTTCACAGGAAATTGCTGGTCATGGCACTGTATTTCAAAATTTCCCCGGCTGTGGCAAAGACTCAATTCTCCGTTTTCAAGGACCCGCCCGTAGTGGTTGAACAGAACTGGCAGTAAGACTTTGTCGGGCAGGCATTCGCCGCGAGGTTGCCAATTTACATCGAAAAAGACTGCATAGCGGCTTGCGGGTCCGTTTTCGAGTACATCCCACCACCACGGGTTCCAACGGCCGGTAATTGCCATATGGTTGGGCACCAGGTCGATCATTTGAAAGAGTCCGCACGATTGCAGTGCACGGCAAAAATGGCGGTGCGCTTCTTCCCCTCCGAGAGATGCATCGACCCGAGTGGGGTCGACAATGTCATAGCCGTGGGTGCTTCCCTCGGCGGCCTGCAGGTAGGGGGATGCATAAAAATGACTGATGCCCAGCGCTGCCAGATAGGGCGCCACGGCAGCAGCCTGTTTGAAATCAAAGCCGGAGCGCATTTGAATGCGGTAAGTTGCCACGCTTTCAGGATGCATGTTTTGCCTTCAGCGAATGGTGTCAACGCTTGTTAATTGTTTCCCAATTCGTTGGCCGTTGCGGATGATCCCATCATGAAAGTCCGTTTTTGGGTGTCGCAACACTGCAGCACAGTTACGGACATCGCCGCCACTTCCAATGTTTCTTCTGGCGCGTAGGTCCGGGTGTTCTCCAAAAACCCGTTCTGGCCGGTGTCTATAACCATTATCCAACAGGCTCCCCACTCGCTTCCCGGCAGGATGAAGGACCGCGGTTCATGGTGGGCGTTGAAAAGGATGAAAAAGCTGTCATCGGTAACCGGATCTCGTCGAGGATAAGGGTTGGGAATGGTCTGGCCGTTGAGAAAAATGCCTATAGTATTGATTAAGCCATTGCCCCAAGCTTCCTCGGCCATTTGAGCGCCATCCGAACCGAACCAGGCGATATCCTTGACCTCGCTGCCGTGAATGCCCTTGCCCTGAAACCATCCCCGCCGCCGCAATACAGGGTGTTCCGCCCGCATTTGGATCAGTTTCCGGCAAAAGCCAAGCAGCGCCTCATCGACATTTTCCCAGTCGTACCAGCTGATTTCGTTATCCTGACAGTACGCGTTGTTGTTGCCATGCTGGGTGCGGCCGATTTCGTCGCCACCCAGCAGCATGGGAACTCCCTGGGAAAGAAAAAGGGTGGCAAGGAAATTTCTTTGCTGGCGAAGGCGCAGCGCAGTAATGTCCGGATCGTCTGTAGGGCCTTCGACGCCGCAGTTCCAGGAACGGTTGTGGCTTTCGCCGTCCCGGCCATCTTCACCGTTGGCCGCGTTGTGTTTTTCGTTGTAGGAAACCAGATCCTTGAGGGTGAATCCGTCGTGAGCGGTAATGAAGTTAATGCTTGCATAAGGCAGCCGGGAGGTGTTTTCGTAAAGATCGGAACTGCCGGTGAAGCGGAAGGCGAACTCTCCCAGGGTTTGTTGCTGACCACGCCAGAAATCGCGTATGCAGTCGCGGTATTTTCCGTTCCATTCGGTCCACAGGGGTGGAAAATTGCCGACCTGATAGCCGCCCTTGGCTATGTCCCACGGTTCGGCGATCAGTTTGACTTGACTGATCACCGGGTCCTGCTGAATCAGATCGAAAAAGGCCGACAGGCGATTCACATCATGCAGTTCCCGCGCCAGGGTCGACGCAAGGTCAAAGCGAAAACCGTCCACGTGCATCTCCAACACCCAGTAGCGCAACGAGTCCATCAGCAGTTGCAATACGTGCGGATGGCGCATGTTCAGGCTGTTGCCGCAACCGGTATAATCCATGTAGTACCGGGGGTCATCGGCCAACCGGTAATAGCAGGCGTTGTCGATGCCCTTGAAGCAGAGCATCGGTCCGAGGTGGTTGCCTTCACCGGTATGGTTATATACTACATCCAGGATCACCTCGATGTCGGCTTGGTGCAGGGTCTTGATCATCTGTTTGAATTCCGCCACGACAGCGCCGGGGCGTTTGTCAAAGGCGTATTCGTTGTGGGGAGTGAAATATCCGATGGAGTTGTACCCCCAGTAGTTGCGCAACCCCCTGACCACCAAATGCTGATCGTGGATAAAATGGTGCACCGGCATAAGCTCCACAGCCGTGATACCCAGTTGCTTGAGATAGTCAACGGCTACGGGGTGGGCCAGGCCAGCATAGGTGCCGCGGATTTCAGGCGGAATGTCCGGGTCCCGGGCCGTGAATCCTTTGACATGGGTTTCGTAAATAATCGTTTCATGCCAGGGAACTTGCAGTCGACGGTCTCCATCCCAGTCAAAATAGGGCTGGTGAACTACGCAACGCGGCACGAAGGGTGCGCTGTCGGTGTCGTTGCGCGTATCGGGATTTTCGCCAAAACGGTAGGGAAAAACCCCTTCATCCCATTCGATCTGCCCCTCGATAGCCTTGGTGTAGGGATCGATCAGCAGCTTGGCGGGGTTGCATCTGTGGCCTTTGGACGGGTCCCATGGGCCATGAACGCGATACCCGTAACGCTGGCCTGGTTCGACCTTGGGCAGGTAAGCATGCCAGCAGTAGCCGGTCACCTCGGGCATGGCAATACGTGTCTGGTTTCCGTTTTCATCGAACAGACAGAGCTCTACGCCTTCGGCGATTTCCGAGAAGATGGAAAAATTGGTACCGTAGCCGTCATAAACGGCGCCGAGAGGATAAGGATTGCCCGGAAAAATTTTCACGACTGGCTTCTCCGAAATCGGATATCGGTGCAAACGTGTCTGAAAAGCGCTGGAAGGATTATAAGATCTATAAAAAAATTTTATAGATAACCCGTACAATTGTCAATGTGTTTACCCCCTATCACCGAGGTCGAGAACCCTTTTCGACATTATGAGGCGGACCGCAATCGGACTTCAGTTTTTATTAAAAGGTTTCTTGCCCGGTGGTCATTCAAGAACATTGCTGAGGTCCATGATGTCAGCAATGATTCGTCCGGAAGCTCTATTCTGCCTTGGACAAAATGACAGGGGAAGAAAAAAGGGGACAGACGTTGCCACGCAAAAACGGCATCTTGAAGACACCGCGATCAGGCCAACGCCAAACAGCGGGTGAAATATGCAACCAAGATGAAAGCAAACAGAAAAAGTTGATTTGAAAAAAGCCAGATCTATCCGTGCGTTTTGAGGTTCTCAGGAAGCGCCATTCCGGGCATCCCGAACGGCGGACCATTGGAGAGCCAAATGACCATTTTTAGCCGTTGGGGATGCAGTTGGACTTCACAATTTTTATCCGATAAAAAAGGGCTTGGATTTTTACATCCAGGCCCTTGATTTTATGAGTGGTAGCGGGGACAGGATTTGAACCTGTGACCTTCGGGTTATGAGCCCGACGAGCTACCGTGCTGCTCCACCCCGCATCAACGTGATGCCATCTATAGAAGATAACGCCGGGGTTGTCAAGGGCTTTGTTCTGAAGCCGGCAGGCTCCGAATGCGACGGCAAAGTTCGTCCCTTTGCGCCTGGGTTTCGGTCCGCACGAAAAGGGTCTTGTTTCTTCCGGTCAGGCCGGCTGTGATTTCCAGGCTGGATTTGGCAACCCCGAGGAGCTTGGCCAGGTATTCGATGCACATCTTGTTGGCGGCGCCATCCACGGGCGGGGCCTTGAGCTTGACCTTCAGGGCGTCCTGATGGAGTCCGGAGATCATGTTCCTGGAGGATCGGGGCTGGACGAACACCTTGAAGCAAAGGCCTTCGGAAGTCTGCTGAACGCCGATCATGGCCGGGGCTGTTGCCGGCGATTTCGGATCTGATGGGTGATTTCCGGTTTTCATGATCCAATCAGCCAGGCCACATAATCCGGCGGGCGGACCACTCTGCCCTCGGAATTGACAAAGGCGTGTTTAGTGTATCCCTTGGCGATCAGCACATTGCCGTCTTCTTTGAATATCTGATAGTCGAACTTGAGTCCCGCCCGGATTTTCGGATCAATCCGGGTGTCAATTTCCAGCAGGTCATCGTAGCGGGCCGGGGAGACAAACTTGCAGAAGGTCTCGGACACCGGAAGGTGAAGTCCCCGGCCTTCGATTCCACGGTAGGGAAGTCCCAGGTCGCGGAAAAATTCGTTGCGCCCGATTTCAAACAACCGCAGATAATTGGAATTGTAAACCACGCCCATGGCGTCGGTATCTCCGTAAATAACCCGGTATGTGGTGCGGTGGATTTTCATGAGTCGCCTCAGCAGCCGAGCGCCTGCTCGACCAGCGGTCGAAGTTCCTGATAATCGTGGACGACCGGAAACTGCGGAAATTCCCTGATCACGTTTTCCGGTGGCCGGAACAGGATGCCCGTGTCGGCAGCCTGAAGCATGTTGGTGTCGTTGTAGGAATCTCCCATGGCAATGACCTTGTAGTTCAGGCCCTTGAGAGCGATCACGGTGTGGCGCTTGCTGTCGGCCTGACGAAGACGGTACCCGGCAACGGAGCGGTCCTGGCCGATGATCAGCTCATGGCAGAACAGAGTGGGCCAACCGAGTTTTTTCATCAGCGGGCCGGCAAACTGCACAAAGGTATCCGAAACGACAATCAGCTGTGTGATCGACCGAAGCCAGTCGAGAAACTCCCTGGCTCCTTCCAGGGGTTCCATGCCGGCGATCACGTCTGTGATATCGTCTATTTTGAGGCCGTTTTCCTTCAGAATGGCCAGCCGGCGCTTCATCAGAACATCATAATCCGAAATGTCCCGGGTGGTCAGCCGGAGCTCCTTGATGCCCGTGCGTTCGGCCACATTGATCCATATTTCCGGTACAAAGACGCCTTCCAGGTCCGAACAGACAATATGCATAAGATTCCTCGAAATGATCGATAAAAATTGGCCATGAAGATCTTAAGAGCATCAAAGACGATACAGCTTCAAACTTTTTCTTCACGGCGAAAGAAGCATCACGCTTCTGAGTTGGTTTCCTCGATTCGAATCAGCATGGGCTCGTCGGTGACCACGTCCAGCCTTTGAATTTCGGCCATGGCCTGACGCACGCCGGATTCCCTGGCCTGATGCGTCAGCATGACGATGGGAACCGAGCCGTTGGATTTCCGGCCCTTCTGATGCACCGACTGAATGCTGATGCCCTGGCCGCCCAGAATGCCGGCGATTTTGGACAGAACCCCCGGGCTGTCCATGGCGGCGAACCGGAAGTAATAATTCGTTTCGAGCTCGTCGATGGGCATGATCGGGATTTGTCGGATCTGATCCGGCTGACAGCAAAGCAGGGGAATTCTGCCGATGGAGCCGTGAATGAGATTCCGGGCGATGTCCACGATGTCACCGACCACGGCGCTTCCCGTGGGCATCATGCCGGCCCCGTGGCCGTAAAGCAGAATGTTTCCCACAGCGTCTCCGGAAACCGTGACGGCATTGAGCGAGCCGTTGACGTTTGAAAGAAGGTTGCCGCTGGGAATCATCGTCGGATGAACCCGGGCTTCTATCCGGTCCCCTTTTTTCTTTCCGATGGCCAGAAGTTTGATTGTATAGCCGAACTCCCGTGCAAAGGCGATGTCCATCGGTGTGATGCGGGAGATGCCTTCGATGTATATATCGTCATAGTTGATTTTGATGCCGTAGGCCAGGCTGACGATGATGGCCAGCTTGTGAGCCGTATCCATGCCTTCGATATCCAGGGTGGGATCGGCTTCGGCGTAGCCCCTGGCCTGGGCGTCGGCCAGGGCCGACTTGAAATCCGTGCCTTCACGGGTGATCTTGGACAGGATGTAATTGCAGGTGCCGTTGAGAATGCCGATCATGGAATGAATGCGATTGCCGACCAGAGATTCCCGCAATGTCTTGATGATCGGCATGCATCCGCCCACGCTGGCTTCATAAGCAAGATCCACGCCTTTTTTCATGGCCGCTTCGAACAGGGCGTTGCCGTGATGGGCCAGCAGGGCCTTATTGGCCGTGACCACCTGCTTGCCGTTTTCGATGGCCCGAAGAATCAGTTTCCGGGCAATGCCCTGGCCTCCGATCATTTCCACGACGATATCGATATCCGGATCATCGACCACCTGAAAGGCATCCGGAATAAAGACGCCCTTGCCGAATGCGATGCTCCGGCCGGCCCGGGGATCCGAATCCGCCACATATTTCAGATTCAGAACGGCGCCCAGGCGGGATTGAATCAGCTCCCGGTTGTGGATCAGTATCCTGGCCACTCCGGACCCGACGGTTCCGCAACCCAGCAGACCGACGTTGACTTGCTTCATAGATGCAGACTCCTTGTTCTGTTACGGCATGATCTTTCGAATGCCCCGGACGGCCTGATTGATCCGCATGGGATTTTCGATAAGGGCGAACCGGACATATTCGTCTCCGTATTCTCCGAAACCCAGACCCGGCGAGACGGCCACTTCTCCTTCCCGGATCAGCAGCTTGGCAAACTCCACCGATCCCATCCGGATAAAGGGTTCGGGAATTTTGGCCCAGACGAACATGGTTCCCCGGGGGCTGGGAACCTCCCAGCCGATGCGGTTGAGCCCGGAGATGAGGGCGTCGCGTCGGGTCTGGTAGGTGTCCCGTATCTGCGCGACGCAATCCTGAGGACCGTTCAGGGCGATGATGGAGGCTATTTGAATGGGCTGAAACGCTCCGTAGTCCAGATAACTCTTGATTCTGCGCAAGGCGGCGACCATTTCCGGATTGCCGACGCAAAAGCCCACGCGCCAGCCGGCCATGCTGTAGCTCTTTGAAAGTGAAAAAAACTCCACACCCACGCCCTTGGCGCCTTTGGCCTGAAGGAAGCTCGGCGCACGGTAACCGTCAAAGGCCAGGTCCGCATAGGCAAAATCGTGAATCACCATGATATCGTGAGCCTTGGCATAGTCCACGATCTTTTCGAAAAAATCCAGTTCCACCACCTCGGTGGTCGGATTGTGCGGATAACTGATGATCAGAATCTTGGGCTTGGGCCAGGTCTGGCGCGTGGCGCTGATCAGGTTTTCAAAGAAATCCTGATCCGGCCCGAGCGGAATGCCCCGGACGTCGCCGCCGGCGATGATGGCCGAATAAGGATGAATCGGATATGTCGGCGTGGGGGTGAACACCACGTCTCCGGGGCGGATGGTGACCAGAATCAGGTGAGACAGGCCCTCCTTGACCCCCATGGTGACAATGGCCTCCTGGTCCGGATCCAGATCCACATCGAAACGCCGCTTGTACCAGTCGACAATCGCCCGCCTGAGCCGGGTGATTCCCATGGAAGCCGAGTACCGGTGATTGTGGGGCTTGCGGGATGCCTCCACCAGTTTTTCCACGATATGCTCGGGCGCGGGCAGGTCCGGATTGCCCATTCCAAGGTCGATGATATCTTTTCCGGCGTGCCGGGCCTCCATTTTGATCTGGTTGACCGTCGCAAAAACATAGGGGGGCAGCCGGTCCAGTCTTGCAAATTTCGTCATGCTTCCAGCCTCTTGATGGGATCAACATTCAATTTTACCCAGTCTCTGTACAACACGGCGGGGGTTATGTCAAAAAAAATTCTTTTGACTTTTCGTCCGAATCAGTTTAATTTTCCTACACATTTTTGAATACTTGAGATTCGCTAGGAGCTGAATATGGGTAGATCCTTGACGTATGCCGATGCCGGTGTTGACGTCGACAAGGCCAACGCTTTTGTTGGCATCATTAAAAAAATTGCCGCTCAGACGCCGCGTTCCGGCGTTATGGGGGAAATCGGAGGATTCGGCGGTCTGTTTTCTTTAAAAACAGAGGACTACGAAAAACCGGTTCTGGTCAGCTCAACGGACGGAGTCGGCACCAAGCTGAAAATTGCCTTCATGATGAACAAGCACGATACCGTGGGCATCGACCTGGTGGCCATGTGTGTGAACGATGTGGCGGTTCAGGGCGCAAAACCCCTGTTTTTTCTGGACTATGTTGCCATGGGCGTTCTGAATACCGAGGTGGCCGTGGCCATTGTCGAAGGGATCGCCGAGGGGTGCCGAAGGGCCGGATGCTCGCTGATCGGCGGGGAGACGGCCGAGATGCCCGGTTTTTATCAGCCGAACGAATACGATCTGGCCGGTTTTTCCGTGGGCATCGTGGATAACGCAAAGATCATCGACGGCTCCGAGATCAGAGTGGGAAACCAGCTTATCGGAATCGGTTCCAGCGGGGTTCACAGCAACGGGTATTCCATGGTGCGCAAGATCTGTTTTGACATTCTCCATCATAAGGTGGAGGATTATATTCCTGAATTCGGCAAAACCCTGGGCGAAGAACTGCTGACGCCGACAATAATATATTCCGAAACCGTGCAGAGCCTTATGAAGGCGGGACCGCTTCTGGGTCTGGCCCATATCACCGGCGGCGGCATTTCCGACAATCTCGTCCGGGTTCTTCCCAAGGCGTGCAGCGCGCTGATCCGAAAGGGCAGCTGGCCTGTGCCGCCGGTTTTCGAATTCCTGCAAAAGGGTGGAAACCTGGAAGAGTTTGAGATGATGCGCACCTTCAACAACGGCATCGGAATGATCGCCGTGGTTCCGGAGGAACTGGTGCCGGACATGCTGCTTCGACTCAAGGCCATGAATGAAACGGGCTGGGTGATCGGAGAGATCATTGAAAGAAAAGATTCCAGCTCCCAGATCGAATGGGCTTGAGCGGTGTGGAAGTCATTCTGTAACTGTTTCTGGCGGCTGATGGAGCGGATCTCCAGGGCTCAGAAAAAAGACCCGTGCCGGTGCTGAGTACAGGGCGCGCCGCGGCGGGGGCCGGGACAAAGAAAAACATAATCCTTTAAAGCTTGATCAAGGCCGAACGTTTTGCTTCGGCCTTTTTTATGGTGTCACGAACCATGATTATTCTCGGCATTGAAACATCCTGCGACGAGACGGCCGCAGCCGTGGTCGAGGACGGACATCGCACACTTTCTTCCGTTGTGTCCTCCCAGGTTGCCGCTCATCGTCCCTACGGCGGGGTCGTACCCGAGCTTGCCTCGCGCAAGCACATCGAGGCCATTGTTCCGGTTCTTACCGAGGCTCTGGAAAAGGCCGGCCTGAGGCTGGATCAGGTCGATGCCCTGGCCGTCACCCAGGGTCCCGGGCTGATCGGCTCGCTTCTGGTTGGATTTTCCTTTGCAAAGGCCCTTGCCTGGAGCCGCAATATTCCCTGGGTGGGAGTCAACCATCTGCTGGGACATATTCATGCGGTTTTTCTGGAATCCAATCCGCCGCCGTTTCCCTTTGTCGCCCTGCTGGCCTCCGGCGGGCATACCAGCATTTACTGGGTGACATCACCTGTTGAGGCCGCACTGATGGGACAGACCCGCGATGACGCCGCCGGAGAGGCCTACGACAAGGTAGCCAAAATGCTCAATCTGGGATATCCGGGCGGCGGCGTCATCGACAGGCTTTCCGGCCGGGGCGATGGGTCCCGGATTGTCTTTCCGCGTCCGTTTCTTGACAAAAACGCCTTTGATTTCAGCTTCAGCGGCATCAAGACTGCGGTCAAACGCTATATTGATGCTGACCATGATGCCTGCTCCGGTCATCAGGTCTCCGATATTGCGGCGGGATTTCAGGAGGCGGTGGTGGAGGTGCTTTGTTATAAAGCCGTTCATGCGGCGCTGGAAAAGGGCTGCCGGCATCTGTCTCTGGTCGGGGGGGTGGCGGCCAACAGCCGTCTGCGGGAAAAACTCGCCCATGATGCCGCTGAAAAGGGGATTTCATGCCATATTCCGGCGTTGAAATTCTGTGGAGACAACGCCGCGATGATTGCCGCAGCCGGCTATCATCTTTTGATTCGGGGGGACCGGGCCGGGCTTGACAGTGACGTATATTCCCGTGCACGAATATAACCCGTTGATGATCGCCTGCGGAAATTGTTCACCCGGAGCGCTTCGTTTATGTGGTGTCATTATTTTTGGGTCAGATAGGCCGCCTTGGCCTGAAGAATTCTTTGAACCGAGCGGATGCCGGATTTCCGAATTTCCGTTGAGCCTTCAATGCCTTCCAGTATCCGGTTGTAAGCGGTTTCGATATTCGGCCCCTTGTGGCAGATCAGAACGATGTCAACCTCGCAGCGCAAAAGCTGGTCCACCACGGCGTGAATGTCAAAATGTCTGGTCACCGCACCCATGTCCAGATCGTCGGTCATGACGAGTCCCTCATACCCCATGCGGCCGCGAAGCAGAAGGCGGGTGATTTCCGGTGAAAAACCGGCCGGATAAACTGGGTCCACGCCCGTGTAGCGGATATGGGACAGCATGATGCCGGCGACCTGATGCGCGATGGCCGCTTGAAACGGAATCAGGTCAAAGCCTTCCAGATCCGCGATATCGACATTCAGATCGGGAAGGTCCAGATGAGAGTCCAGAATGGTGCGGCCGATCCCCGGAAAATGCTTGGCCACCGCCATGACGCCGTTTTGCTGGAGCGTTTCGATGACGACTGTCCCGAGTTTTGCCACCCATGCCGGATCACCACCGAACGACCGCTGCGCCATGATGCCGTCAAACCCATCGGGCACGATATCCAGGACCGGCGCCAGGTTCATGTTGATGCCCACGCCGGAGAGCTCCTCGGCCGTGATCCGGGCAAAATTTTCGGCGTCCCGGACGGATTTCATCGATGGATTGCCGGCAAACTGAGTGAAGGGATCCTTGAGACGGGCCACCTGACCGCCTTCCTGGTCGATGGCGATCAGAAGCGGCGGCTGGTTGCAGGCGGCCGCGTATTTCTGAGCGGACCGGCAAAGCGTTCGAATCTGTTTCGGATCCACCAGGTTTCTTGAAAAAAGAATCAGGCCTCCGACTTTAAAATCTTCGATCAGCGCCTTGAGATCCGAATTCAGGTCGATGCCGTCGAACCCCGCCATGAGGCGCTGGCCGGCGAGCTGCCGGTCCGATAGCTGATGGGCTTTCATGCGTAATCCTTTCTGATTTCAATGTATCAGGGTGAAAGCTGATGCGCGCTTACGGCCTTCCGGTGCTCGGTCAGGGTGGCTGAAAACTGATGGGTGCGGTCTTTTCTGGCCACGAAGAAAAGATACGGAGTGTCTGCAGGATACAGGACCGCTTCCAGGGATTTTCGGCCCGGGCTGGCGATCGGTCCGGGGGGAAGCCCCTGCTGGGTGTAGGTGTTGTACGGCGTCGGCGTTCTGAGATGCGTCCGGGTGAGATTGCCGTCGAAATTTTCAATGCCGTAGATGACCGTTGGATCGCTTTCAAGCCGCATGCCCAGGTTGAGCCGGTTGCGGAACACCGAGGCGATGACGGGTCGTTCGGCATCCACGCCGGTTTCCTTTTCGACGATCGAGGCCAGGACAACCACCTCGTGGATGCTTAAACCCAGCCTTGCCGCCCGTTCTTTCCAGTCGTTGGAAAAAACCTCATTAAACCGATGGACCATGACTTCGATGATCTCCCTGGCCGATGTCTGCCTGGAGAAAAGATAGGTATCCGGAAACAGGTAGCCTTCAAAGCTGCTGCCGGAAATCTTGAATTCATTTATCAGCTGCGGGTCATCCGCCGCAGCCAGAAACTCCGCCTCCGGAACGAGGCCGGCACGGTCGACGGTTTCGGCAATCTGCCTGAGACTGTATCCTTCCGGAACCGTGATGCGGTGAAGCACGACCTTTCCCTGCACCAGAATATTCAGAACTTTTTCAGGGGAAGCGCCGGCCGGAATCAGATATTCACCGGCCCTGAGCTTTTTGTCGCACCCTTTGAATCGGGCGTAGAGTTTGAGTTTCCAGACCGAGGAAATCAGCCCCTGCCGGTGAAGCCCGGTCAGAACCGAGCTGAAGCTCTGGCCGGGAGAGATGGTGATTTCCGTCTGCTCAAAATTCCGGGGCTGTTCCAGATGCCTGGACAGGCCCAGAACCAATACCCCGGCGCTCAAAATCGCCAGAATCAGCGCAAAGCAGATCCAGAGAATGCCTTTGTTCACGATTCGTTTTTCCTGCCCGAAGACACGCGGTGCAGCCATCGGACTGAGGCGTCAGGTTCTCGGGAGGATTGTTCGGCGCCCATAAGGTTATTCTCTTTTTGAAGGTCTCTCGCGGCCAGCACGCCTTCCGAAAGGGCTTTGAGGTTTATTTCCGCGGTGCCCTCGGGAGAGCTGGCCGCCACAGCCTTTTTCAGAGAGGCGAGGGAAACGATTTGGGTGATCTCCGCCATGCTTCCAAGGGCCACCATATTGGCTGTCTGTTCGAGGCCGATCTGATGCCGGGCGATATCGGTAAACGGGATAAAAATAGTTCCGGGCAGCGGGGATTCCCGGACCGCCGCAGGGTCGGCGATCAGTGTCCCCGAGGGTTTCAGATCGATAAAATAGGCATCGCAGGCAAACTGGGTCATGGCTACGAGAAGATCCAGCCCCATGGGCTGCGGAAAATGAATCGGGCGGTCGCTGATCACAACCTCGGCCCTGCTGCGTCCTCCACGGGCCTCTGGGCCGTAACTCTGGGTCTGTGTTACATATTTGCCTTCATGGATACCCGCGGCTTCAGCCAGAATGATGGCGGCCAGAATCAGCCCCTGGCCGCCTGAACCCGACAGTCTTATTTCATAACGTTGAGACATAGGGCAAAACTCCATAATCCGGTATGGATGTTCAGGGTTGAGCCTGCATGGCGGCCTGTCTGATTTTTTCATATTCCTGATCAAAAATCGGAAAGTCTCTGTTCGCCAGCACGCCGATGGTAAACTTGTCTTTGAGTGCCTCGTCGGAAAGTGATCCGGCCTTTTCGACGGGAATCGCATGGGATTTTTGCCATTTGAGCATATCGATATGGGAGCCCATCTGATTGTACTTTCCGAACTGAACATGGCAGTGGGTGATAATTTCGACCACTGAAAATCCGGGCTTTCGAATGGCCTGTTCGATCAGGCCGATGAGCTTCCGGGCATGATACACGGTACCGCGGGCCACATAGGATGCACCGGAGGCGATGGCCATTTCGGCGATTTGAAAGGGTCGTTCGATCTGAGTGTAAGGCGCCGTCGCGGAAACCGATCCAAAAGGGGTGGTCGGCGAGGACTGGCCTCCGGTCATTCCGTAGATGCTGTTGTTCATGATCAGGGCGGTTATGTCGATGTTGCGCCGGGCCGCATGAATAAAATGATTGCCGCCGATGGCCATGGCGTCTCCGTCTCCCATGATCGAAATGACCTTCAGTCCGGGTTTGGCCAGCTTGATGCCGGTTGCAAAGGTCAGGGCTCTTCCATGCACGGTATGCAGGGTGTTGAAGTCCACATAAGTCGGCATGCGGCTGGAACACCCGATTCCCGAAACCAGTGCGATTTCATTCTTCGAACAGCCCAGGTGATGAATGGCCCGGATCAACGCGCCCAGAACGATGCCGTTTCCGCATCCCGGGCACCACAGATGCGGGAATTTCTTGTCGTGGCGCAGATATTGGTGGATTAGATGGGTAGATTCCTGCATCAGTAAACCTCCCGGATTTTTTGCAGAATTTCCGATGGAGCGAACATATGGCCGTCGTAGCGGTTCATTGGAATGATCCGGGTCTGGCAGACCCCGAGGTTTTTCACCTCCTGAACGATCTGCCCGAAATTCATCTCCGGAACGATGACGACTCTGGACCGGTTCAATACCTCCTCCACGGGTTTGGAAGGAAAGGGGAACAGGGTGGTGAGCTTGAGCAGACCGACTTTCAGGTTGACTTTCCGGGCCAGATGCACCGCTTCCAGAGCCGCCATGGAGGCTGATCCGTAGGCGATCAAACAGATATCGGCATCATCGAGGAAAACGGACTCGAATATTTCTATCTCCTCACGGTTAAGATCGATCTTGCGATGAATCCTTTCATAAAAGGTCCGGACCTCTTCTTTCTGCTCCGTGGGAAACCCGCGCACGTCGTGAACCAGACCTGTGACGTTGTGCCGGTAGCCGTCTCCCAATATGGCCATGGGCGGCACACCCCGGGCCGTGTTTTCATAGGGAATGTACCATTCCGGGGGTACTGAGGGCCGGACCCGGTTGATGACGGAAAGGCCGTCATCCTCAGGGGGTGAAAAGATTGCCCGGGTATGCGCCACGACCTCATCGGACAGCAGGATGACCGGCGTGCGGAATTTTTCCGAAAAGTTAAATGCCTTGAGCGTCACATGAAAACAGTCTTCGACCGAGGAAACCGCCAGAACGATGCTGGCATGATTGCCGTGAGCTCCCCATCGGGAAAGCATGACGTCGGACTGGGAAGGGCGGGTGGGAAGTCCGGTGCTGGGGCCTCCGCGCATGACATTGACAACGACGCAGGGCGTCTCCGTGGCATAGGCGAATCCCAGAATCTCCTGCATAAGGCAGAATCCGGGTCCGCTGGTGGCGGTCATGGCTTTGACTCCGGCCAGAGATGCGCCCACGATCGCCCCCATGCTGGCGATTTCATCTTCCATCTGGATAAAGGTTCCGCCGTGCCGGGGAATTTCTCTGGACATGATTTCGGCGATTTCCGTTGCCGGGGTAATGGGATAGCCGGCAAAAAACCGGCAGCCGGCGGCAATGGCTCCGCGGGCGATCGCCGCATTTCCATGGATCAGCGCCGGCGGGCGGACGACCTTGAGGGTTCTGTGCTTGGCCAAATGCGTCGCTCCTTATCCCTGCTGGCTTTGTAAAAGGGTCGATTTCCGCGTTACGCAGCGTTCTTCAAAATTTTCGACATTCTGAACTTCTGATGCGCCGTCGCAATTTTGACTTTTTATAGAACTTTCCCTGATTTCGATCGCAAAATCCGGGCAATGGATTTCACAAAGCCTGCATCCGATGCAGGCTTCCGGATGCAGCACATGAGGAAATTTCTTTTCATCCAGAACCAGCACGGATTTTGGGCAGAACGCCGCGCAGATTCCGCACCGCTTGCACCAGTCGCGGTAGACTTTGACCTGAAACTGTTTTTTCGGTTCTTTTGCTTCCACAAGCCTGATCCTTTGCGTCATTCAAATCAATATTGGCCCTAAAGTGTTATGGGCGGCAAATAAGCTTTCTAACTTAGAGAAACACACCAATCGGTGTCAATAAAAAACGGAGCATTGCCGTAAAAACATGCCGGTTAGGAAGATGGAGGGGTCTCGTCTTCACGCCGCGTGAAAAATATATTTTGTTGTTTTGCAGAATATTTCTTTGGAATTATTCGGAATTATTTTGAAAAAGCATAAAGTATGCTATAAAAAAATGCGCTTCAATAGTTGCGCATCGGATTCACCTCCTTGATTCCCGACTGTATTTTATTATGCCCGATATCAGCGAAGCCGCCGGCATTTATATTCACATTCCTTTCTGCGTCCGCAAATGTCCGTATTGCGATTTTTATTCGATAACCGATTTTTCCCGGATTCCTGCCTATCTCGATGCGCTGCACCAGGAAATGGCCCTGGCTGAAAAGGTTCCGCTTCAATTCAACAGCCTGTACTTCGGAGGCGGAACGCCTTCCGTTCTTTCCCCGGATCAGGTGGCCTCGCTGTGCGGAAAAGCGTTTTCTCATTTCAATTTTTCAGACGATGTTGAAATCACTCTGGAAACCAACCCCGGCACAGTGGATTCGAATCGTTTCAAGGCCTATCGGGCGGCCGGCGTCAATCGGGTGTCCGTCGGCGTGCAGTCCTTTTCGAATGATCGGCTGAGGTTTCTCGGCCGGATTCATACGGCAGACGAGGCGCGTGATGCCGTCGAGGCGGCCGGAACCGCCGGGTTCGACAACATCTGCCTGGATCTGATCTACGGAATTCCCGGCCAGACCGAGGACTCCTGGATTCGGGATCTGGAGACGGCTCTGAGCTATTCTCCGGATCATATCTCGTGCTACATGCTCACCTGTGAGCCCGGCACCCCGCTGGACAACGACCGTCTTCGGGCCCGGTTCAAGCCCATGGACGATCAAAACCTGGGGGCGCTTTTCCGTGCGACCGGGCGGTTTCTATCTGAACGGGGTTACGATCGCTATGAAATATCCAACTTTGCGAGATGTCCGGCCAAACAGTCCCGGCACAATTCGAAATACTGGGTTTCGGCGCCTTACATCGGGCTGGGGGTTTCGGCCCACTCCTTCATCGATCCGGTGCGGTACTGGAATCACCGGAGCGTGGAAGACTACATCGCCGACATCTCGAACGAGAAACTGCCCCGTGCGGGAAATGAGCTGCTCACCCGTCAGCAGCGCATCATCGAAGAAATCTTTCTGCGGCTTCGAACCGGTCAGGGAATTGATATGGATGCGTTTGACCGGAAATTCGGAATTTCTTTTACCGAGGTTTTTCAGGATCCGGTCTCGTGCCTTACGGTCCGTGGACTGCTGAAGATTTCCGGACGGCGATGCTGGTTGAACGAAGAGGGCATGCTGTTTCACGACGGCATCGCCGCCATGTTTGCACGGATGGAATTCTGATTCAAAAATGACTGTGAAAAGGGGCGGAATGAACTTCCGCCCCGTGAGGTTTTAAGAAGATACTTCTTTGATCAGGGTTGCCAGATAAAGCCGCAAATGGGTGAAAGGCGCCGCCATATTGGCCCGGTGATTGGCGAAAACACCGCTCAGACTTGATTCGGTCACCACGATCGGATCGATCTCCGCGGCCCGGCGGCAGGCTACAATGGCCTTGCCCAGAGCCGACTTGTCCTTGCGCAGCGCGATGACGTTGTCAAAGTCTTTTTCAACGGCTTCCAGAATCGGAACCAGCGCGGTCGCTATCCCCTTGGCATAGTATACGAGGTTGTCGGCCTGGGTGCGACGAACCGGCACCTTCCCGGCCTCTTCGGCGGATACGAGCTTGTCATCGCAATCCTCAACCAGTTCCAGATAGGTGTTGAGCAGAACGATCAGGTTGTTGGCGCGATTGAAAAACGGCGCCTTTCCTTCCTCCAGATTCCTGGCATATGCATCCATGGCGTTAAAAGCCTGATTGTATTTCGATTCCGGAGAGGGAAACCAGTATCGTTCCGGGGAGACCATCAGGGCGGTGCTGGCTTTTGCCAGCAGCGGTTCATAATCCGCCTCCCGGCTCTTGGGTGTGAGAGTTTCCATGAACACCTTCGCCGTTTTCCGCGTCACTTCCAGAACGCCGAGCTGGTAGTTGTTCATGTTGTCGGTGAAGTTCAGAATATCATTGGGACGCCATCCCCAGAACCGGCCGTTGACTTCAAAGTCCAGAGTCTGAATGGCCGCTTTTGCCAGAGCAACTCCGGGTTTGGACTTTCCCGCGGCAATGCTCTGAATCGCTTCGGCCCGCGGCGGCTTGGAAAGAATTTCCAGAAAGGCGTTGAACACCCATATGATGGCGAGCGATACGACGACGGCTGCGATGACGCGGCCAGCGGCAAACATTTTGTATTCTTTCATAACATCTCCCTTAATCGGCGCCATAAAAATGTACACCTTATTTGGACAAACAGGGTTGTTATAACTCTATCGATTCCTCAGTTTCCGGATATCGCCGATCCGGATGGTCACATTTTTGGAATCAAAATATTCGATCAGGGGGATCACGAATTTCCGGGAAACCCCTGTCATTTCCTTAAATTGCGGCGTGGCGATCTCTCCGTTTTCGGTCAGAAAGCTCACCAGTCTTTCTTTTAAAGCATCTACGGCCCCGGCTTCAAAATAAAGGTCTTCCTTGATCTTGACGATGGTTCCTTCGTTCACCAGCAGCATGAGCACTTCCTTGGCACGGTTTTCGGAAATGTTCATCTGGTCGCACAGGTCATTGAAATAGGGCGGTTGAAGCCCGCTTTTCCGGTATGCATCGAGAATCCGGTTCCGAATGTCGGCCTGGTCTTCTTCCAGGGAAATGCGGTGAGCGGCCAGACGGATCAGGTCCTCTTCCGCAACGATAGCTCCTTCTTTTGAGGTCTGGCCGAGCAGAAGGTTGTACAGTTTCGGCCCCAGAAAAGGAGGAAGTTTCGATTTGAGTTCTTCCTTTGACATTCCTGCTTTCAGGGGGTTGGCCTCGTGGTAGGCTTCAAGACACCCCAGGGCGTCCTGCTTGAGCTGATCATAGGCGCGCCGATGAATATAAGTCGGCGGGTCTTTTTCCACCTGGATCAGCGTTTGCCTCGACAGCAGTCCGTGCAGCATTTGCTGAAGACGTTTTTCCGGCAGATTGGTCATGATTCTCAGCTCGTTGAAGCTTACCCCTTTGACGCCGCAGGTCTCGGTCTGATAAGCGACCACGGACTCGAAATCGGCTTCGAGCAGGTGTTTCAATCCCTCAACGACGTCGGGCTGAAACCGCTTGTGCTTTGCGGGGATCGGATTTATCACCCGGCCGCCGCCGATGGTTCGAACCGGCGAATAGCTTCGTATCACAAAACGGTCGTCTTTTACAACCGTTATCGGCGCATCGAGTCGAATCTGAGCCGGAGCGCTCTGGCCGGGCTGCATCTCATCCGCATTCAGTAGAATGACGTTGCCGAGAATTTCGCTGGTTCCGCTGTGAAACCTCACCCGGGTGCGATTTTTCAGAACTTTTGGGTTGCCGGGAAGATACTCGAGCAGGATGTCGACCATGAAGCTGGGAAACAGGGATTCGGGGGTGGACAGAACATCTCCCCGATTGATTACGGCTTTTTCAAGCCCCTGAAAATTGATGGCTGTGCGCATGCCGGCAGCCGCCTGCTCAACGGTCTGATTGTGGGCTTGAATGCCGCGAACCTTTGATGTGATTTTCGACGGATAGATCATAACGGGATCTCCGGTCCGAATACAACCGGATATCAGGGTGCCGGTGATCACCGTGCCGAATCCGCGCATGGTGAATACCCGGTCGACGGGAAGCCGAAAGATGCCGGAGTTGGAGCGATCGGGAACCTTCCGGCAAAGCGCGTCCAGCGTCTTGATGAAATCGGGTATCCCCTCGCCGGTGATCGAGGACACCGGTACGATGGGCGCGCCTTCGAGAAAAGTGCCCTGAGTGAAGTCACGGACTTCTTCCGTGACCAGATCCAGCCAGTCCGGCTCGACCATGTCGATTTTTGTCAGGGCTACAAAACCATGCTGGATTCCCAGAAGCGAACAGATTTCCATGTGCTCCCGGGTCTGGGGCATGATGCCCTCGTCCGCGGCGATGACCATGACAACGATGTCGATTCCGGTTGCGCCGGCCACCATGTGCTTGACGAATTTTTCATGCCCGGGAACATCGACGATGCCCACATGCCGGCCTTCGGGAAGATCCAGAGAGGCAAACCCCAGTTCGATGGTAATGCCCCGCAGTTTTTCTTCCTTGAGACGGTCGGTGTCGATGCCGGTCACAGCCCTGACCAGAGAGGTCTTTCCGTGATCGATGTGTCCGGCTGTTCCCAGGATGATCTGTTTCAAGGATGAAGGCTCCCGTCCGGTTAGCGTTTTCGACTTCTCCAGTATTTCCAGTATTCGAAAACATACGCCATGCCCATCAGGAAAATCGCAAGTCCGATGACATAAAATATATTTCCTTGCGGAAAGAAAAACCGCGACAATATCACGGCAAAAAAAACCGCCAGAACCAATCGAATCGCGAAAACATTCAAGCCGCTCATACGCCGTTATTCCTTGTTCGCCTGCACGGATTTCAGCTTCCGCCAGGACGGTTCAAATTAAATAATGATCATATATTAGAAGAAAAACACGGTCAACAACAACTTTGAATGCCGTCAGAGCAATTGATTACGTATTCCGGCGGGATTGTCCAGCATTCCGGGCGCGCGGATCATGGATTGTCGGATGCAAGCTATTTCCTGTATCCGTGGGCGGATCATCGGCGGGTAATTATTTTGGGGGTTCCATGAAAATGCCTTGAAAAGGGTCCTGCAATCTGATAGAGAAAATTTCCCGATATGGACGATATGGTGGGTGTAGCTCAGTTGGCAGAGCACCGGGTTGTGGCCCCGGTTGTCGAGGGTTCAAGCCCCTTCACTCACCCCATTTTTTTGGCGCCCGTAGCTCAGCTGGATAGAGCGCCGGACTTCGAATCCGTAGGCCGGGGGTTCGAATCCCTCCGGGCGCGCCAGGAAAATCAAGAGGCTGCAGTTATTTAACTGCAGCCTCTTTTTTTTGGTGTGAGAGTTGGTGTAAGGCTATAAGGTCTTGCCTGTTTCGATTTTTGCCTCTAACAGGCTGTTGAAAAACTGCGCCTGAGGCCGCCATTCAGCGTTGCGCGGCGCTCGCCAATGCTCACATATGCTTGAATATGCTGCGCTTGTCGTATCGCCGCGCGCCTTGCCTGACGGCCTGATTCTTGTTTTTCAACACCCTGCTAAATGATAAATCCGCCGTTACCGTCGGAATGAACATGATCCGGCACAGGGCGAATGCCGGTTTAATCAAGATCGGTATCCTCCTCTTCGGATTCTTCAGATTCTTCTACTCCCTCTTCCTCTTCGGATGGCTCTTCGCTGAAGCGTCTTTTGATCAGTAAAAAATCCTGATCAAATTGTTTCTGCATCATCTCAATACGTTGCCTGGCGAATTTGTCCCCGCCAAGCTTAAGATATGCCAGAATTCTTTCCAGAAATTCGGCGTCGTTTTTCAAATATTCCGGAAGCGAGCGCTGAATTCGCCTGAAGGATCCAATAAGCTCCTCGGGAATGTTTAATTCTTTGAACATACCGTTCTCCTGAGTGTAAAATATAATTTTGCATAATAAATCATATCTGCTAAATGTAAAGTGTTTCGAGGGGTGGGGCGATCAAAATTTCGTACGCCCGGTTCCGGCTTTCCGGATATCTTTGCAGGATAATTGCAAAATGCCGAGTAAAATATTCAAAATATGGACAGCCTCTGCCGTTGTCGGGTTCATGATGGCTTTGGCGGCCGGGTGCGCCATTTTCAGCAATTTCAGCGATACCAGCCTGCCGGAAAATATTCATCTGAGAACGGCCGGCAAATATCAGTCGGCGCGGGTGGGAATATTCCGGTTTGACTCGGTTATCGACGCGCCGCGGGCCGGCGAAATGGCCGCGGATCTGCTCTATAAACAGCTGCTCAAAGATCGGGCTTTTCAGGAACTTTACACGGAGTTTTCAGGAGAAGGCTCGCTGTCGCTGGAGGATCAGCTCCGGGTGGCCAGGGATAAAGGCTATGATTTGATCATTCGGGGCAGGGTGCTGAGTTTTCTCGAGGGCGGAATGCTCCAATCGTCGCAGGTGGATGAAGAAATGGCGGTCTATGATGCGGCAAACGGAAAGATGCTCTGGTATGCGGAGACTTTCGAAACCGGAGATCCGGTGATGGACGCGGATCATATTTTTTGGAGCGCCAGAGCCCGAAAAGCCCCTTCGACCCGGATGCTGATGGAGAAAAACAGCCGGAAGTTCAGTTGCCTGCTGAAAACAGATTCAAGATAATCATTCGATCGGTTCAGGACCGCTCCTTATTTCCCATCTTAAATTGAAAACGATCTTCCCGGTTTGACGGTCCGACAGGATGCGCCCTGTTCTTTTGAGAAGTGATGCTTCGCCGGTAACAGCTCGCCATGGATATTCAAGCTTGACAGGTTGGTTTCGAACCACTATATTCCAAAAACAAAATATGGAGGTATCGTGAGAGAGTTCATCAAGGTCATGAAATCCCTGTCCGATCCCAACCGTGTTAAGATGGTCAAGCTGTTTCAGCGCAGAGTGCTGTGCGTATGCGAGATCCAGAAGGCTCTGGGGCTGTCTCAGTCCACCGCCAGCAAGCACCTTAAGATATTGGAGGATGCAGGTCTGATCACCTCTTCCAAGGACGGCCTGTGGGTCAATTACCGACTGGCGGACGGCGAGCAGAGCCCTTATGCGGCCAATCTGCTGGGAAACCTCCGCCATTGGCTGGATGAGGATGCCGAGGTGGCGATGTTTGTGGCGGGATTGCCGGAGATCCGCCGGGAAACCATCCGCGGAAGCTGAATCACGGTCCATATATCGATATATGACGAAGTATGAATCGATTCTCAATCCATGGCGGCCGGACGACGCGAACATTCTGCTACACCCCTCGCTCTGAGGCCGTCGCAAAGGAGAATGAGGTATGAAAGAGCGCACCAAGCTGTTGCTGATCATCGGCGTTTTCGCAGCCGCCTATTACGTCCCATGGAGCCATCCGGTTATCCGGCAGTCCGGGCTCGAAGCCTTCATGATGCTTCAGGAATATGCCAGAGAGCACGTACTGACCTGCCTGATTCCCGCATTTTTCATCGCCGGCGCCATTGCCGTGTTTGTCTCTCAGGCCTCGGTGCTCAAATACTTCGGGGCCCAGGCCAGCAAGATTCTGGCTTATTCAGTGGCCTCGGTTTCGGGCACCATTCTGGCCGTGTGCTCTTGCACGGTGCTGCCCCTTTTTGCCGGCATTTACAACCGGGGGGCCGGGATCGGCCCGGCCACGGCCTTTCTCTATTCCGGCCCGGCCATCAACGTGCTGGCCATCACGCTGACAGCCAAGATTCTCGGCTGGCAGCTGGGTTTGGCGCGAGCCGTGGGCGCGGTGGTTTTCGCCATTGTTACCGGCCTGCTGATGGCTCTGATTTTCCGGAAGGACGATGCGGCCCGCACCGCGGGACAGATCTATCTGCCCGATGCCGTGGCCAAGGAGCGCACCCTGATGCAGGACTCCCTGTACATTCTGACCATGGTGCTGATCCTGGTCTTTGCCGCTTTTGCCAGACCTGCCGCCGGATCGACCGGTCTGTGGCCGGCCATCTTCGCCGCCAAATGGTATATTACCATCATTCTGCTGATCGTGCTGGGCATCATGCTCAAGGCCTGGTTCACCCGTGACGAGTGCAAAGACTGGGTGGAATCCACCTGGTGTTTCATGAAGCAGATTTTTCCGCTGCTGGCCGGCGGAGTCCTGGTGGCGGGTTTTCTGCTGGGTCGCCCCGGCCATCCGGCCCTGATTCCCGAACAGTGGGTCCAGTCCCTTCTGGGCGGCAACTCCTTCGGGGCCAACCTGATCGCCTCGGTGGCCGGCGCTCTGATGTATTTTGCCACCCTGACCGAGGTGCCTATTCTACAGGGGCTGATCGGGTCCGGTATGGGCAAGGGTCCGGCGCTGGCCCTGCTGCTGGCGGGTCCTGCCCTGTCGCTTCCCAACATGCTGGTGATCGGCAGCGTCATGGGCGTGAAAAAAACCGCGACCTTCTGCGGCATCATCGTGATCCTGAGCACCATTGCCGGAATGCTCTACGGCATGCTGGTTGCTTGACTCTTTTAAGAAGGACGAATATGAAACGGCTTGAGATCGAGTGGCGTCATCTGGACAAGGAAGGCAGAACCTGCGACCGGTGCGCGGATACCGGAGAGGAGGTCCGCGTCGCTTGCGAGACCCTGGCCGATGAACTGCAACCCCGGGGATGGGAAGTGGTTCTGAAAGAGACGCTGTTGACCGGGGATGAGATTTCACAATCCAACAGCATTCTGATAAACGGGATTCCTGTCGAGGGACTCCTGCCGGACGCGCGCAAGTCGGAAAACTGCTGCGTCTCTTGCGGAGAACTGATCGGCGGGACCGCCATATGCCGGACAATTGAACGTGAGGGCCGAACCTACGAGAGGATACCGGTCTCGTTGATCCGGGAGGCGGCATATCATCTGATTCATCAACAGAACAGATAAAGGAGTGTCATCATGGAAATCAAAATCCTGGGCCCCGGATGCCCGAAATGCCGGCAGACGGAAAAAGTGGTCATGGATGCACTGGCCGAGGCGGGCGTGGCCGCCAATGTGGAAAAGGTCACCGACCTGATGAAAATCGCCGGTTACGGCGTGTTCGGCACGCCGGCCGTGGTGGTCGACGGCGAGGTCAAATCGGTGGGCAAGGTTCCCAGCAAAGAAGAGGTCAAATCCTGGCTGACAAAATAGATCAGGGAGAATACAATGGCGGAAACATGCTGCGCGGGTGGAAATGATATAATGATTCCGACCTGTCAATCCATTTAAAGTGCGACAAGGAAAAATCATGCTTTTGTTTGAATCCATCAAAAGAAATCGTCATGCAGGGCGCCATGGCTTCCAGTTCTTACTGTTCGCCCTTCTGGTGTTTTCAACCGGAATCGCTCATGGAGCCCAGGCGCCGACAGTGAATGAAAAGTACGCCGGGCTTGCTTCGGGAATTCTCAGTTCGGCCCGGCTTGAACCCCTGGATGAAGGCGTTTTGCTGGTCGGGGACGGCATCCGAATCACCCGGGCGGAACTGATGAAGTCCATCGACCAGGAAGAGCCGAAGCTGCGCGGGCAACTTGAAAAAAACCTGTTTTTCGTCATGGAACAGGAGGCTGCCCGGCGGGTGCTGATATCTGAAGCTGAGAAAGCCGGCATTTCGAACGGCGGCGGGGATGAAAACCAGACCATTCAGCAGTTGTTCGAGCGCAAGGCCGCCGATGTATCCGTATCCGAAGATGAACTCGAGACCTTTTATCGGGAAAATCGCGAGATGATCGGCACAGCCACCTTTGAACAGGTCAAAGACAGCATTCGGCAATATCTGCTTCAGGCCCGAAGGAATCAGGCCATCAACGCCTACATTGCCGGGTTGTCGGATGCGGTTCATCTTCGCGTCGATAAGGGCTGGGTGGAAACCCAGAGCCGTCTCGCGCTGGACAATCCGGTGGACAAGGCCCGACGTTCCGGAAGGCCGACCATGGTGGAATTCGGCGCAGCGGGGTGCGCGCCCTGCGATATGATGCAACCCATTGTGGATAATTTGAGGAAGAATTATTCAGATAAATTGAATGTGGTGTTCGTCCCTGTACGGGAGGAACAGGTCCTGTCCGCCCGTTATGGCATCCGGTCCATTCCGGTTCAGGCGTTTTTCGATTCAGCGGGCAAAGAGGTTTTCCGGCACGTCGGTTTTTTCCCCGAAGCCGAGGTCCTCAAGCAACTTGCCGGAATGGGAGTCTCCAAATGAAGCAAAACAAGCGTATCTGGATCATTCTCGCCCTGGCCGCGGCCGCCCTGGCGATTGTTTACGGCGTTCGCGGATCACTCTTCGACTCCGGATCAACTGAAAATATGGCCGCGCTGACATCCCCCTTTCCTGACAGAGTCGTCATGCTCGATCTGGGCGCCAACGAGTGCGTTCCCTGCAAGATGATGGCCCCCATTCTCGAGGAACTGAAAAAGGAGTATGCGGGCAGAGCCGAAATCATCTTCATCGATGTGTGGAAAGATCCGGATCAAGCCAAAAAATACGGAATACGGGCCATCCCTACGCAGATTTTCTTCAACGCCGAGGGCAGGGAGGTCTACCGCAATACCGGATTCATGGATAAAAAACGGATTGTGGACATCCTGTCCAGGCTGGGGGTTTCCTGATAAGGAGCTGAATCAGATACATGTTCGATCCGTTTTTCATCACCGTCAACAAGTGGATGACCGGCGGGCTGGCGATGGCGGCTGCGGGCGCATTTCTATGGGGAATGGTCAGCGTTCTGTTTTCTCCCTGTCACCTGGCTTCCATTCCATTGATCGTGGCCTATGTGGGCGGCCAGAAGACCGCCGTTCATCCCCGTACGGCAGGCTGGTATGCCGGGGCTTTTTCGCTGGGGCTGTTTGTCACCATCTCGGTCGTAGGCATTGTATGCGCCATGCTGGGCCGCATGCTGGGCGATGTGGGCGTCTGGTGGCAGGTTCTGGTCGGCGCCGTGCTCGTCTGGGTGGCCCTGGGAATGCTGGGTGTTCAGGCCTGCTCCGTTTCCGGGTCCATGCTCTACCGGCTCAAACTGCGCGGCATTCACGGCGCGTTCGGGCTGGGACTGGCCTATGGAATTCTGTCCGGATCATGCACATTCGGCTTTATCGCGCCGATTCTGGCCATTGTCACCGTGCAGCAGAAAATCTTCGCCGGTTCGGTCATGATGATCCTTTTTGCTTTGGGCCACTGCCTGCCGATTGTCGCGGCCGGCAGTTCCACGGCCATGGTTCGCAAACTCACGGAAAGCAGCGCCTGGCAGGGCGCCGGGCTGTGGTTCCGGCGTTGCGCCGGCATCGTGATTGCTTTGCTGGGGGCTTATTTCATCGTCAATCCGTTTTTCGCGGGCATTTGAGGGCTGGAGGTATGGGCGCATGAATAGATTGTTTTCCATATCGGTTCAACAATCCCTGCGACAGATTCCCGCGCTCATCGCGCTGGCCGTTATCATTGCCCTGGGCGTCAATCACTGGCGGTCCGACGGCATACCCCTTGTCGGCGACTGGTCCATGGAAGCCCGCTTTTCGGATGCCGCCGGAGAGAGTTTGATTATTGAGCTGGCGCAGGCACGTCGCCTGTTCGAGGAGGACGGCGGAGTTCTGTTCGTGGATGCAAGGCCGCAAAGTGAGTATGCCCAGGAGCATATTTCCGGCGCTCTGAGCCTTCCCTGGCAGGACGCCGACCGCTATTTAGCGGAAACAGCCGGTCGCCTGGAGAGCCGGAAGACGATCGTTGCTTACTGCGACGGGGAAGACTGCGATCTGAGCCATGAACTGGCTCTTTTCCTGAAGGACATGGGATTTGAAAACGTTCGCGTGCTGGTCAACGGCCTGACCGTATGGCGGGAGGCCGGCCTGCCGATCGAAACCGGGAACTGAGATGATGACATCATATGCCTGCTGTCCTACAGATATTTCGAGAACCCCATCTCGGGTCTTCATCGTGCTGCGCCTGTTTCTGGGCGCTGTTTTTATCTATGCCAGCTATGACAAGATCCTGCATCCTCAGGCCTTTGCCCAGGCCGTTTACAACTACCGGATTCTGCCGGATGCGCTGGTTAACCTCACGGCCCTGGTTCTGCCCTGGCTGGAACTCATTCTGGGGTTGTGCCTCGCGGCCGGATTCTGGCTGCCCGGAGCGACGATGATCAGCACCGGCCTGCTGATGATATTCATCGGCTCGCTGGCGTTCAACCGGATGCGAGGACTGGATATCAGCTGCGGCTGTTTTGCCACGCAAAACGTCGAAGGACCGGCCGACCTGTGGACCGTGGTCCGGGACCTGATTTTTCTGGCCGTATCCATTTATCTGACCCTGGTCGTTTTTTTCTTTCGTTCCGGTCAGAAACAGGGCGGAAATTGTCCGTAATCCATCCACCTGAATTCAGCAATTCTCAACGCGGAACCCCGCTGTTCGAAGCGATTCTCCGTCCGCGGGAACTCAGGATTTCTTTTTCTTTCCGTCATCCAGGGCTTCCCTGACCTTGGCGATCAGGTCCTTCATCGAAAAGGGTTTCGAAATAAAGCGGACGCCCTCGTCCTGCCCGCTGCGGCGGGCGAAGAGATATACATTTCTATCCCGACACGGACAGGTGTTTCATGTCGGGGTGGAGGCATACAAGATTTCCGGCAGTTCAATCTGAAGACTTGTCTTCGTTCAGGCCGCAGGTCGAACAGCACGTGTTGCAAGATGTTTCGATCTCTTGTTCGACGCTTTCCGCCGGTTCATTTTGAATCTCCTCGACCTGAAACGAACAGCAGTTCGATTTTTTTCCAAACAATTTCTTGAAAAAACCCGGTTCGGTTTTTGTGTCCGCCACGATTTGCCTCCTTATCGGACCGTTAATAGTCAGTTGATCATGTTGAATGCATAACCGCCGATGACCGCCGTTGCCCAGATGACGGCGATAATCGATGCGACCAGGCGCTTTTTAAATATGCTTGCCAGCATTGCCATTTCCGGAATTGCCATTCCCGCGCCGCCGATGATCAGGGCGATTACCGCTCCCATGCTCATTCCTTTCTGGGCCAGGGCCAAGCCGATCGGGATTGCGGTTTCCGCCCGGATATACAGAGGAACGCCGACAATCGCGGCAACGGGAATGGCAAATGGATTGTGGGGTCCGGCAATTCGAGCTACGAATTCCTGGGGAATATACCCGTAAATCCCCGCGCCGATGCCAACGCCGATGAGAAGATAAACCAGAACCGCCCTGAAATCACCCCATGCGGTCGCAAACGCCGATTTAAGCTTTCCGGGAAAATCAGAAGGAATAACGGGCGCCGCATTTCCGCAGCAAGCGGATTTTATCCTGACATTTCGGACGAATCGAGCGCCTCCGGTTTTTTCCAGAATCACCCCAAAAATCACCGAACCTGAAAACGTGACGCCGAAATACAGCAGGCAGGCTTTCAAACCCATGAGCGTTGCGACCATGCTGATAATGATCGGGTTCAAAAGGGGCGAGGCGATCACAAAAGACATGACCGGCCCAAAAGGGGCGCCGGCATTCAGCATGCCGAGCGTCATCGGAATGGTCGAACAGGCGCAAAACGGAGTCAGGGAACCCACGACGGCGCCCAGGAAATTCCCCCAAAGTCCTCGCTTCGAAAGCCACGCTCTCATTTTTTCCTGGGGAACATACATCAGGACCAGCGCGACAAGGGCGCTGATTCCGAGAAACAGGGCGGTTAACTCGGCGGTAATCAATAGAAAATATTCCAGGGTTTTGATCAAGGCATCCAAATCCATTCTCCTTTTTGGTTGACGCCATCAACTACCAGGGCAAAAAAATTAATCCCTTAAAGCCCTGGCCATGTCTTTGAGCAGTGCTTTCATATGGGGTGCATTTTTATCAGGCATTCTGGCCAGGAGGTGTTCGATCTCTTTTGAATATCGCTCGTCCGTGGAGGCCAGAACGTTTTCCCCCTGGGGGGTTATCACAACGCAGCAAACCCGTCCGTCTTCGAAAGATTTAATTTTCTGAACATACCCTTTCTTTTCCAGGCGGTTCACGATTCTGGTCGCCCCGCTTTTCGTGAATCCGAGCAGTTGACCGATATTCTGAACCGGGCAATCCTCGGTGTTCGCAATCTTGTCCAGAGCAAGAAATTCCGGCATCGACAGATTTTCGCAGCATTCGCCATTCGGACCCTTGGGACCAAAATGCCGGACAATTTCGATCAAGGCCCGGCTGAGATCGGAAATTTTTCTTTTGTTCATTTTTTGCCCTTTCGTTCCGCCCATGGCGATGAGAGCGTTAAGCCAACTGCCGAGGCATGATATAACCTGTATGGTTGACGCTGTCAACCATTTGATTCAAACAATTTCGCTTTTATTCTCGATCTGTATCTCCATGCCAGCAGATTCAAATTAAAACTTGACATTTGTCTTTCGAGAAGCAAGTATATGCACAAATGCACATATATGCATATAGATGCGGGAGACAAAGATGAAAGACGAAGCAGCGATGTTCAAAGTCCTGGGAGATCCGATTCGACTCAGGTTGTCGATTCTGCTCTCCATGCATGGTGAAATCTGCGTATGCCAACTGGCGGATGCTCTTGACGAACCGCAATTCAAGATTTCCCGACATCTGGGAATCATGCGGGCCGCCGGCATGGTGGAAGCCAGGCGGGATGGCACCTGGATGTACTACAAGCTCTCTGCTCCCAAAAATCGCCTGCAGGAGTGCCTGCAGGAATGCTTCAGGGACTGTCTGCAGAATCACAGGACCGTTGCGGCCGACACAGGGCGTATGGAAAAGGCGTCGTGCCCAACCTGAAACAGGCTGAAACGAAAAGCATGGCCTCGATTCTTGATGTCGTCTAAGCGGTTCCGGTCATAGCGGGATTATATATTTTTCACATCATAAAACGCAGGACAAAGGAAGACTCAATGAATACACAACCGGTAAAGAGCGAAAGGAAGATGACCAGCATCTTTGAGCGCTATCTGACCCTGTGGGTGGTGCTGTGCATCATCGGAGGCATCGTGCTGGGCAAGATCGCGCCGGGACTGGCGAAGACTCTTGACGGCATGTCCATATTCGTAAATGACGCGCCGGTGGTGTCCATACCCATTGCCATCTGTCTCTTTTTCATGATGTATCCGATCATGGTGAAGATCGATTTTGCTTCGGTCGTCAAGGCGGGCAGAAGCGGGAAACCGGTCTTTCTGACCCTGTTTATCAACTGGTGCGTCAAACCCTTCACGATGTACGGCATCTCCACGCTGTTTCTGGGAACGCTCTTTCTCGGGTTCATCGGCGCGGAAGCGACCGATCTGGTGAAAATGCCTTTCGGTCTGGGCCTGCCGGTTGGCGCGTCGCATGGCGCGGGAACCGTCGTACTGGCCGACGGGATCAAGATGCTCGAAATTCCGCTGTGGCGAAGCTATCTGGCCGGATGCATTCTGCTCGGCATCGCACCCTGCACGGCCATGGTGCTGGTATGGGGATTCCTGTCGCGGGGCAACGACGGATTGACGCTAGTCATGGTGGCCATCAATTCGCTGACCATGCTGGTGCTCTACGGCCTGCTGGGGGGCTTTCTGCTTGGCGTGGGCAAGCTTCCCGTGCCCTGGGAGGCGCTGCTTCTGTCCATCGGCGTCTATGTCGCGCTTCCCCTGGTTGCGGGATTCCTGTCCCGAAAATGGATTATAGCGGCAAAAGGAGAACTGTGGTTCAGGGAAAAGTTCCTCCATGTGCTCACGCCCATCACGATTGTCGCCCTGCTGACCACGCTGGTGCTGCTGTTCAGCTTCAAAGGCGAGGTGATCGCGTCGAACCCCCTGACCATCGTCTGGATTGCCATACCGCTGTTCATTCAGACCATGCTGATTTTCGGTCTTGGCTACTGGCTGGCGCATCGGCTCAACTTCAATTATGAAGACGCCGCTCCCGCAGCCATGATTGGCGCGTCCAATCACTTTGAGGTCGCAATCGCCACGGCGACCATGCTCTTCGGCCTGTCGAGCGGCGCCGCGCTGGCCACGGTGGTCGGGGTGCTGATCGAGGTGCCGATCATGCTGATGCTGGTCCGGATCTGCCTCAAAACCCAGGGGCGTTTCAGCAGCGCCGCGAGAATTCAGTCGTAAGATCGGGCTGCTTTTTCAGTCAGGAGCTTGCCCGCAAACCGTTGTGCTGATGACTTCAGATGAAATAAACGGACCATGTTTCCGGTTAATTTGTGCGCAGAGTTTCTCTGCTTGAGACGGTTTCCGTCCGCGGGACCTCAGGATTTTTTTTCCTTTGCGTCATCCAGGGCTTCCCTGACCTTGGCGATCAGGTCCTTCATCGAAAAGGGTTTCGAAATAAAGCGGACGCCCTCGTCCAGCACGCCGTGGTGGGCGATGACGTCGGCCGTATATCCCGACATGAACAGGCGTTTCATGTCGGGATAGAGGGACAGAAGACTTTTTGCCAGTTCCCGGCCGTTCATCTCGGGCATGATCACGTCGGTCAGAAGCAGGTGAATCTTTCCGGCGTGTTCCCTGGCCAGCCGGATGGCCTCTCCAGGGGTGCTTGCCTGCAGCACGGTGTAGTCCTGCGTTTCGAGTATCGTCGCAGCCAGCTCCAGGATCATCGGTTCATCCTCCACCAGCAGGATGGTCTCCCGGCCCTTCAAGGTCGGTATTTCGGCTTCTTCCGCCTGCTTCCGCTCCTTCTCGCCGGTATGCCGCGGCAGGTAGATTCTGAAGGTGGAGCCTTTGCCCGGTTCACTGTAAACATTGATGAAGCCCTTGTTCTGCTTGACCGCGCCGTAGATCGTGGACAACCCCAGGCCGGTTCCTTTGCCGGCTTTTTTGGTCGTAAAGAACGGTTCGAAGAGGTGCGACATGGTTTCCCTGTCCATGCCCTGGCCGTCGTCGCTGACGGCAATCATCACGTAATTCCCGGGCACAAAGCCCTCGTGATCCGAGCAATATGCCTCGTCCAGGACGATGTTTTCCGTTTCGATGGTGATTCTGCCGACGCCTGCAATGGCGTCGCGGGCGTTGACGCACAGGTTGGCGAGGATCTGGTCCAACTGAGACGGATCCATGAGAACGGGCCATACCTCCGGCTTCGGGCGCCAGGCGAGGTCGATATCCTCGCCGATAAGCCGCTGTATCATTTTGAGCATTCCCTCCACGGTTTCGTTGATGTCCAGCGTCCTGGGGGAAATGGTCTGACGGCGGGCAAAGGCCAGGAGCTGCCGCGTCAGGTCGGCGGAGCGCACGGCGGAATTGCGGATTTGCGTCAATGCATGGTACAGCGGGTGCGTTGTATCCGCCCGGTTCAGGGCCATATCGGCGTATCCGAGGATCACGCTGAGCATGTTGTTGAAATCATGGGCCACGCCGCCGGCCAGCCGTCCCACCGACTCCATCTTCTGGGCCTGCGCAAGCTGGGCTTCGAGGTTTTTGCGTTCGGCAAGATCGATGGCCGTGGCGGCGAAGTATTTCGGGGCTCCGTCGGCATCCCTGATCAGGGTGCCGGTCATGAGCATGGGGAACGGGGTTCCGTCCCGGCGGCAATGCCAGACTTCCTGGGCCTCGAAAACGTTCTCGCTGACTATCCGGCGGATCAGCCCTTCCACCTGCTCCCGCTGTTCCTCGTTGTGAAGCCGCATCAGCGGCTGTCCGACCAGGTCTCCGGCCTCATGGCCGTGAGCCCTGGCAAAGCAGTCGTTGATATAAATCAGCACGCCGTTCAGGTCCGAAATCGCCATGCCGAAGTTGGCGGCGTCAAAGACGGTCTTGAACTGGCGCAGGGCTTCTTCGGCCCGCTTGCGTTCGGTGACATCGACAGAGATGGCGGCAATTTGGCCGGGAGCGGGCCGGAAAACCGTCGTCTCGACGTGCTTGCCCATTATTTTTGAAAATCTTTCGAAGAAGGCCGGTTCGCCGGTCAGCGCCACCTTTCCAAAAGTATCGATCCAGTATCGATCGATGTCCGGGAGGACCTCCAGGACGGTCCTGCCCGTAATGTCTGCCGCCCGTAAGCCGATCATGCGCTCGAAGGCCGGGTTGAGTGCCCGGAAACGGTAGTCAACCGGGTTCCCCGCCTCATCCCGGATGACATCTTGCAGGGCAAATCCGTCCAGCATCTCGCGGAACAGAATCCGATATTCATGCTCCATTCGCCGGTGTTCGGTGATGTCCCGGCTGATCGAGAGGAGGGATTTGACCGCACCCTTTGCGTCGAACTCGGGCAGAAGCCGCCAGTTGAAAAGCATTGGCTCCTGTTCGCCTTCGAAGGTGAACTCCGTCTCCAGGGGCGTACCTGTATCGAAAACCTGCCGAATGCGCTCTTCCAGGAATTGACAGTGCGCTTCGGGAAAGCCCAGATCGCGGCGGGTTCTGCCGATGTACTGATCGGCTTCGATGCCGGCCAGCCGGCAGACGTTTTCGGACACGAACAGATGGCGTCCGTCGCGGTCATAGCGGATCACGAAGTCCGGCAGTCCGTTTACCAGGGTGCGGTGTCTTTCCTCGCTCTCCCGCAGGGCCGCAATCGCCTGGTGTCGCAGAATGGCGGCGCCGGCGGCATCGGCCACGGTCGCGAGAATCCGGATGTCTTCCCTGCGCCATTGCCGGGGGGCTTCGCAGTCGTCAAAGCCGATGAAGCCCCACAGGGCATTCCCGGCAAAAACGGGCAGAATCAGGATGGAAACGATTCCCTGGGGCTCCAGTATTTCGCGCTCCGAAACGGTTAAATCGGAGACGATGCCGGCGTAGGGCTTCCGGGACTGAAGGGCGGACAGGAGCGACGAAAAATTGCCTTTGTATGGCAGACGTCGCGAGTTGGGGTTTCCGAAGTGGGATTTCACGCCTTTGGCGCATGATTCCGCAATCTGGGTCATGCAGAGTCCGTCATCCGAATCGTATTCATTTTCGAAGATATAGGCGCGTCCGACATTTGCGACGGATCGCAATTTTTCAAGGATCCGGACGAGACGGTCCTGTATGTCGCCGGACTCGGCGAGAATGCCGATGCACTCGGCGGTGCAGTGTTCGCAGGCAAGGCGGTAAATCAGGGCCTCCTCTGCCTGTTTACGTTGGGTGATGTCCATGCAGGTGCCTTCGATGCAGAGGCCGTCCTCTTCATCGCGATAGCTCACCAGACGGGCGTTGAGCGAAACCCAGAGCATCGATCCATCCTTGCGCCTTAACCGCAGCTCGTAATTCCGGATCGTTTTTTCTTCTGACGCGCTGAGCAGGGCGATCAGCTTCTTCCGTTGTTCCGGATCGACATAGAGCTGTTTGCCGATATCGGTCACGGCGGCGGTCATTTCCTCGGGCGAATCGTATCCATGCATGCGGGCAAAGGCCTGGTTGACGATCCGGTACCGGCCTTCCAGCGTTGCCTGATAAATACCTTCGACGGAATTGTTGAAAATATTCCGGTATCTTTCCTCGCTTCTCCGCAGCGCCTCTTCCGATCGCTTGCGTTCGGTGATGTCCATGATATTGCCGACGACCCTGATGACCCGGCCGTCCGCCTGCACCGCCTCGGCCGCGGTACGGATCCAGAGCCGGCGGCCTTTGGGGGTGGTGAGGGGCAACTCAAGGTCGTAGGGCTGGCCCTGTTCCATGCAGCGCTGGAAGGCCTTCAGGACCGTCGGACGGTCCTCGGGCGCGTAACAGGTCAGACTCGCGGCGAAAAGGTCCGCCGAGCCCGGTACGAAATCTTCCGGCGCCAGATCGAGAATACGATAGCGCTCATCCGTCCAGGTCATGGTCTGAGTTGCCACATCCCATTCCCAGCCGCCGATCCTGGCCTGGCGCTGGGCTGCGTTCAGAAGCTGCTCGCTTTTCCGCAGGGCCTCCTCGGCCTGCCTGCGGTCGGTGATATCGCGGATGGTCCCCGTACATTCCCTCGCCGAACCATCCGCATTTGGCAGGCAGCTCATGGTTATCAGCGCGTCAAAAAACGCTCCGTTTTTCCGCTTCAACTTTACGGGATGCTCTTTCACGAATCCATGCCGCTGGAGGAGCGCAAGCAGCGTCCTGCGTTCTTCGGCATCCACGTAGAGTTGAGGGACCGGCACGCCGGAAAGCTCTTCGATGCTGTCATACCCGAACAACTTCACCGCGCTGTCATTGCAATCGATCCAACGCCCGTCGTGCGTTGTGATGAACACGGCATCGCATGAGGTAATGAAGAAGTTTCGGTACTTCTCTTCGCTTTCCTTGAGTGCCTCCTCCATGCGTTTGCGCTTTGTGATGTCCGTGCCGGTGGCCTGAAAGTAAGAGATCCGGCCCGTCTCGTCGAAAAAGGCCCGGTTGGTCCATTCGAGCCAGGCCATGCTTCCGTCCGGCATCGGACAGCGTTCCACATGGGTTTCGGTGGGCTTTTCCGGCTTGACCGCGTCCAGCCTCGCCCTGACCATTTCCCGGTCATCGGGAAGCAGGAAATCGAAGAACTTTTTTCCGATGAGGTCGGCGGGGGAGGCGGCCCGCCATTTTGCCAGCGCTGCGTTGACGTAGGTCAGCGTGCCGTCGGGAAGAAAAACCGAGATGAATGAAGGCATGTCCTCGGACAGCCGCCGGTAGCGTTCCTCGCTTTCCCGCAGTTCGCGGGTGCGCGTTTCAAGCAGATCCTGAACGCGCAGAAGAGAATGCTCCCGCCGGGTCCGGGTGCACAGATCGATAAGGTATTCCGGGTCAAAGGGCTTGTACAGACATGCGGCCGCCCCACGCTTCATCCAGTCCAGCGCCTGCTCGGGACCCGCGCTGGCGGTCGTCATCAGGCAGACGCAGTCGGGCCGCTGCGCGTTGAAGACATCCAGCAGGTCGTCTCCAGCGCCGTCGGAAAGCGGGTAATTGAGTACGGCCACGTCGTAGGCAATCCGGTCGAACGCTTCAGCGGCCTCCCGGGCCGTAAGAACCGCGTCCGCCCGGTAACCCCGGTCTTCAAAGGCCTTCCTGAGGGCGTCGGCCCGTGTTCTATTTTCTTTGACGATCAAAACGCGAGGAGGGATCCGCCGCCGGTCCCCTTGAAGAATCCCCCGTACCTTTTCTACGAATCGTCTGCCGTCCACCGGGCAGGTGAAAAAAGCTTCGGCCCCGAGATCGGCGGCGATGCGGTCGGGCTCTTCGCCGGCAAAGATGGCCGAAACCACCAGAATGGGAATCTGGTTGAGGATCGCGTAATCGGGCGAACGCAGCAGGCGGCAGAAGCGCCAGCCGTCGATGCCCGGCATGTAGATGTCAGTGACGACCAGGGCGGGCAGACAGGTTCCGGCCCGGGCGGACATATCCGCCAGGGCGGCTTCGGCACTGGTAAAGGCGCAAGGTTCCAGGCCCGCCTTGCGCACCAGCCCGGAGAGAATGCTGAGTTGAGTGGAGTTGTCGTTGACCACTACCGCAAATGGCTCAAATGGTCCGGAACCGTCATTCATGACTGTCTCCCGTCTGTTTCAACCGCTGAAAACGCCAAAGGACCGCATTCAAGCCGCGAAACGCCTTGCGCCTTCGAACTGCTTCGTAGTTCGGGTTTATCGCTCATTCTGCTTCATCTCCATCCTTGATGGCTTCGTAAAAATTCCAGTTTCCAGGTTGCGCAAAAAGATCGTTCCCGGCAGTCAGGGCGCGCACGGACAACCATCTTCAAGACACATCCCTTCTTGAACCACGCGATTGCGGCCCTCGTTCTTGGCCCGGTACAGAGCCGCATCGGCCGCCGCCAATATGTCGTCCACCGTGTTTTTGTCGTCCGCGCAGGCCACGCCGATGCTCACCGTAACAGACAGGGGGCCGGACCCTGTCTCCACCCGGTTTTCCGCTACTCTTGCGCACAACCGGTTGAATATGGCTATGCAATCCATCCCTGCTTTGATCGGCGCAATGACCAGGAATTCCTCTCCTCCCACACGGCCGACCGAATCGTACGCCCTTAGACTCTCGCCCAGGATTTTAGCAAGCCCGCGCAGCGCATCGTCCCCGGCATGGTGCCCGTATGCGTCGTTGACCTGCTTGAAGTGGTCGATGTCGCACATTCCGACGGCCAGAACATCACCCTGGCGGCCGGCGCGCGCGAGCTCCTCTTTCAGCCGGTCGAGAATGGCCCGCCGGTTCAGCAGACCGGTCAGCGCATCGTGGGTGGCCTGGTGCGCCATGATTTCCCTGCTTTCGATCAGGGCGTCCTGCAACTCGACCATGCGGCGGCCGACCTCGATGCGGGCGCGCAGCTCGCCGGGATCAAAGGGCTTGGACAGATAGTCGCTGGCGCCGGCGTCCAGTCCGGCGATGATGTCTTCCTTTTCGCCCCTGGCGGTCAGCATGATAATATAGGGCGGCCGGTCGGTCTGCAGGGTCCGGATGTGGCGCACGACCTCCAGCCCGTCCATTTCCGGCATCATCCAGTCCAGCAGAACCAGCTCCGGCGCATCCGGTTTCTGCATCACCTCCCAGGCTTCCCTGCCGTCGCAGGCCGTGCTTGCGTCGAAGCCCCACTTGCCAATAACCGCCTGAAGCATGAAGCGGGTTGTGGCATCGTCATCCGCAATCAGAATCCGCATGTAAAAACTCCTGTTCAACCCAGGGCGCCGGGCGCCCGAAAAGGGTTGTTGTAATACCCCGGAAAACACGTGTTTTCTATTTTTGCACGTTTTGCATTATCAATTCTGTTTTTCCATTGCAACCTTCAACCGCTCGAACTGCACTTCCAGATCGTCCATGCCGGCCCTGACGGCATTCAGGTTTCCGGCTTTTGCCGCCTTTTCCATCTCGAATGCCGCCGCGCGCAGGGCCTCGCCGCCGACGTTGGCCGACGCGCCCTTGATGGTGTGAGCCTGACGCTGCGCCTTTTCGCCGTCACCGGCATCCAGATAACTCCGCAGGGCCTTGATCTGGAGCGGAATGTCCTGTAGGAAGCCTTGAATCACCGTGCGCGCCAGATCCTCATCATCCATCAGACGGGCCATCATTCCGGCCCGGTCGAAGACCGGTGATGAATGAGACGGGGATGCATCGGCTTTTTTCACGCTCTCATCCTTTATCATCCCCGGCGGATCATCGTCTTGCGGCAGCCATTTTTCCAGAACCTCGGCCAGGGCCAGCGGCGCCACCGGCTTGGATATATAGTCGTTCATTCCCGCTTCCAGACAGCGTTCCCGGTCGCCCTGCATGGCATGAGCCGTCATGGCGATAATGGGAATCCGCGAAACCGGAATCCCGGAACCGGCAACCGGATGGACGCCGGATTCGGGTTTTGAATTCCGAATGATCCGGGTGGCTTCCAGACCGTCCATCTCGGGCATCTGCACGTCCATCAATACCAGGTCGTAGGGAATGGATTCGACGGCCCTGACGGCTTCCGCGCCGTTGGCCACCGCGTCCGCGCTCAGACCCAGTTTTTTCAGAATGCCCAGGGCCACCTGCTGGTTGGTGATGTTGTCCTCGGCCAGAAGGATGCGAACCTTGCGGTCCTTGAACCGGTTCAGTATCTCGCGGGCCGTATGGCGGGTGGCGATGGCTTGAACCGCTTCCCCTGCGTCGACCCGATCCCTCAGGGCGAGGGACAGAACGGTCCTGAGTTCATCATGCCGTACGGGCTTGGTGGCATAGGCCGCAAAACCGATCTCCTCAAATTTCCGGGCGTCGCCTCGCGTTCCCAGGGATGTGAGCATCACCATTCGTGCGCCGGCCAGACGTTCGTCTTGCTGAATGGCGCGGCCCAGGGCTGCTCCGTCCATGCCCGGCATCTGCATGTCGATCAGGGCGACGCGGAAGGGATCATGCGCGTCTACGGCCTGATTGAGGGCATGTAAGGCTTCCGGGCCGTCCTTTGCCTCTGACGGGCGCATGCCCCAGGCGGTCAGATGCTTGTCCAGAATTTCCCGGCTCGTGGCGTTGTCGTCCACGATCAGCACGCGCACGCCGTTCAGGTCGGCGGGCGGAATGCTTTGCCTGCGGATTCCCTCGGCCTGCCTGCCGAAGCGGGCGGTGAACCAGAACTCGGAACCATGATCTTTTTTGCTTTCCACGCCGATCCGGCCGCCCATCAGTTCGGCCAGTTGTTTGGCAATGGCCAGCCCCAGGCCGGTGCCGCCGTACTTCCGTGTGGTCGAGGCGTCCACCTGGACGAACTTGTCAAACAGGGTGCCGATCCTGTCTTCTGGAATGCCGATGCCCGTATCCCGAACCGAGAAACGCAGCAGAACATCGTTGTCATGCGTTCGGTTTTTTTCATCCGCCGCCGAGACGCGGATCGAGACCTCGCCCCTGTGGGTGAACTTGAGGGCATTGGCCCCCAGGTTGGTGAGAACCTGTCGCAGGCGGCCCGGATCTCCGCGCAGCAGGGTCGGTACGTCGGAATCGATGCTGCAGAACAGTTCGAGGCCCTTTTCGTGTGCGCGCATGGCTAGAACCGCGGTGAAATCTTCCATCAGGATCGAGAGATCGAAGTCCAGGACCTCCAGGTCGAGCTTCTTTGCCTCGATCTTGGAGAAGTCGAGAATGTCGTTGATCAGCCCGAGCAGCGACTCGGCGCTGATCCGCACGATCTCGGCGTAGCGCCGCTGCTCTTCATTTAAATGGGTATCCAGCAGCAGGCCGGTCATGCCGATGACCCCGTTCATGGGCGTGCGGATCTCGTGGCTCATGTTGGCCAGGAACTCGCTCTTGGCGGCATTGGCCAATTCCGCCTGGGCGGCCATCTTCTTGGCGAATACGGTTTGTTGTTCTGAATATTCGCTCAGTCTCTCTGCCTCTTCTTTGGCCCGGTGTAACTCCTCCTCGGCCTGCTTGCGTTCGGTGATGTCGACTGCGGAAGGGATGAGAAAAACGATCTCGCCTGTCTCGTCCTGCAACGGTTGTATGCAGAAATCGAGATCAATAAATTGGCCCTCGCCGACACGTATCTGAACATCATAACGGGATGGTTCACCACGGGCTGCGCGTTCGATGGCGGCACGCAATTGCCGTTTAACCGGTTCAGAATACGACCACCAGTAGCCTTCCTCAAACGGTTTGCCGAAGACGTCTTCCGGCTTCAGACCGGCAATCATCAGCGCCGGCTGATTCGTTTCGATTAACGTGCCATCGCTCTTCAGCATGCCCACAAACATATACGATCCCAAGCCATCAATCACGTTCCGCAGAAGCTGTTCGCTTCTTTTGAGCGCCTCTTCTGCCTGTTCCCGTTCGGTTTTGTTGCGCTCCAAGGTTTCTGCCATCTCGTCAAAGGCCTGTGCGAGTTGACCCAGTTCGCCTTCTTTGTAGTCTAATCCGGTACGAGCCACGAGATCCCCCTGTGCAACTCTCATTGCGGCAACGCACAGACTGTCAATTCCTGCAACAAGGTTTCTTGTAATAAGGAAAAAGATAATCATCCCTGTTCCTGCAAACACTATACCTGTCCCCAGCATAATGTTAAATAGTAAACTTGCTAACCATAAGGAAGCCTCTCCCAGAGTATCAGAAAATTTATTTTCAAGCTCCAGTAATTCCTCATTAACATTATCTATCTGAGAAGATATCTGTAGCGTCCTTTCCGGTGAAAGCTTACCTGTCTGTATATCCTGATGAACCTCATCACCCAACCTTACAATTTCCTCAACACGTTTATCACCCTTTGCCCAGATATCTAAAATTTCATCAACATAGCTTACCTTTCCCTTAAAATTTCTAACCAGAGATATCATTCCCTTAATATCCACCGGCCGGATTTTACCATCTGTAAACCCTTGACGGGCAATATCTCGATTGAAATCTTTCTCCTTTATTAACTCTATCCGGCTTTTTTTCATGCTCATGGGTATGTTGACACTTTGCAAATACTTTTGATAATGGGTTTCATTATGAGATAAGATATATTTATTTAGATAATAAACGCTATCCTTCTGCCCTTTTGACCAAAGACTCTCAGCTCCAACGTAAGCCCTCATCGCCGATAAGCAACTCATCCCCCAAATGCTCAAGAAAAACAATAGGCACATACCAACTATAAAGATAACGCTTAAGAGAGCTAACCTTTTTTTCACGCTGAGATTTTTTAACATCTAAATATCCCCCCCCCATTTGAAATTATTATTTAGCTCCGGAATGGCAAAAGGCCGCGCAGGGCTTCCTCCGCCTGCTTGCGCTCCGTAATATCGCGATAAAACCATACATTGCCAGTAGCAAGTAGTCGCAAGTAGTAGCAAGTAGAAACGGTTCTTGACTTGCCTGGCAAAATATAGATATAAGTCCACCAGACCCTACTTGTTCCGCCTGTTATCTTAAAAGGTTCATTGGTGCAACACTAAGGGTGGGCTACTTTTTAACATCAATCAATACACCAGCCCATTTACAATCTTGTGGTCAAGAATTCTTTTACGCTCCTTCCAATCCGGCATATACACGGTCAAAAATTCATAAAAGTCCTTATTATGTTTGGGATAAAGAAAGTGCGTCAGCTCATGTAAAACAACATAATCAATACAGGGCGGCGGAGCTTTGTACAAATAGTAATTCAGATTGATTTTGCTGTGCTTTCTAGAACAGCTACCCCAAAGGGTTCTCATTTTTCTAACTCGAAGTGCCGGTTTATCAATACCATGCTTGGCAATAACCGGATATAACCCATCAATAACTAACAAAAAATACGCTTTGCTTTGTTTTTGCCACCAGCGCTCAAATTGCTTTTGTAGAGCTTGTTTATCCCCGGTGACGGGGGACTGTATATAGACATAGTCTTCCTTTTGTTCTATCTTGTATATTTTCGCTTCCTTGACCATGATTCTAATTTGCCTGCCTAAAATGCGGGTGGATACCCCGCTGTGAATTCTTGTTTCTAACTCATTGGCCTGTGCATCTTTGAAGTAATTCAAAGATTTTTCAAACCATTTAATTTTGCTTTTAAGGTAATCATTGATCCATTCATCCGCCACGCCAAACGGTGCGGATAGTTTAAT
>DDYB01000024.1 GCA_002347265.1 Desulfobacteraceae bacterium UBA2245
ATTCTGGCAAATCCATACCATGGAATCCGCAGCGGATTTTGCGCCAGAAATTTGAGCGTCGCCGGATGCAGGGCGTTATCGAGAAAGTGAATCAGGGAAGGGTGGAATCTTTCGAACAGGATGTCCAGGTCGCCTTTGACCCGGGCCGGCGCAACGGGCCGGTATTCGGGGGCATGCACCTTTTCCGGGCAGAAGGCGCAGCGGTTCCAGTAGCAGCCCGAGGACGCGCTGTACGGCAGGACAAAGCCCGGAGACAGGTAGGGCGTTTGTGCAAAAGGCGCATAATCCGGGCAGGTTGTTTCGATTTGCACCGTTTTTCCGACAAATTCCAGCAGGGCCGCCTCGCCGGGTCCGGCCGCCATCTCATCCACCAGGCCCGTGAAGGGGGATTTGAAGTCCGGCCGTTTGAGCCATGCGGTGATCAGACCGCCGCCGAGGATGATGCGAACCCGCGGATACAGCTTCCGGAAGAACCCGATCATGGCAAAGGCGCACAGGGCCTGATCGAGATAGTTGATGGACAGACCGATTACCGAAGGAGCGATTCGCTCCACAACCGGCGATAAACGCTGCCTGAAATACGAATAAAACGGATTCTGCCGATAGGTGTCGGCGGCACGAATCAGATCGGCGCTTCGAACCGGGGAAAGGGATCGGTCCTGATATTCGGCCAGCCCGATGCGCTGGTTTCGGCCGGAACCGGCCTGCCCGAGCAGGCGTTGAATATCGTGCACCGCCCGTTTGTAGCGGTCCGGATTCCGGCAGGCGGCCTGATCACGCAGGAACGCCAGATTGGCATCAAGGCCGCGGATCGCCCTGCGGGTCCAGGTGTCGTTGGCGCTTGATACGGAAGCGGCGGCAAAGATCAGGGCTTCGAGATTGGCGTCGATCGCAGTTGCTTCAACCCCGTGCCGGTTCAAAGCCTCCATCAGCCTGGCGATTCCGGGCGGCGGCTCGCAGGGTTTGGCTACCGGCGGATAGATCAGCAGAACAGGCATCGGAATTTCATACCGGCCGGATCGTCTGAAGCAGTTCTTTCTTCAGATCCTTTCTCAACACCTTTCCGACAATGGATTTGGGCAGAGTGGAGCGGAATTCGATCTCTTCGGGAAGCTTGTACCTGGCCAGCCGGGGCTTGCAGAACTCAATGAGTTCCTCGCAGGTGGCGGTCTGGCTTTCTTTCAATATGACATACGCCTTGACCGCTTCGCCCCGGTAGCTGTGGGGAATGCCCACGGCGCAGACCTCCTGCACCTTGGGATGTTCGTGGAGAACCTCTTCGATTTCCCGGGGATAAACGTTGTAGCCGCTCGATATGATCATGTCCTTCTTGCGGTCCACGATGTAAAAATAGCCGTCCGCGTCCATGACCGCGACGTCTCCGGTGCGGAGCCATCCGTCCTCCATGACGTTTTCGGTTTCGCCGGGCATGTTCCAGTATCCCTGCATCACCTGAGGGCCCTGAATGAGAAGTTCTCCGGGTTTTCCCACCGGCACCTCGGTTTTCCCGTCTTCCAGATCCACAATCCGGCACAGGGTGTCGCTGATCGGCACGCCGATGCTGCCCACCTTGCGTTTGCCTTCGGTAAAGGGATTGACGTGGGTGACGGGCGAGGCTTCGGTCAGACCGTATCCTTCCACGATCACCGCGCCGGTCTTTTGTTCGAACTTGCGGATGACCTCCACGGGAAGCGGGGCGCTTCCGGAAAAGCATCCCCGAAGCGAGGTCAGGTCGGTTTTTTCAATGTCCGGATGTTCGAGAATGCCGATGAACATGGTGGGCACCAGGGGCGCGAAGCTGGGCCGGAATTTTCGAATCGCCTTGAGGAGCGTCTCCGGCGTGGGCCTGGGAAGCAAAATGTTGCCCCATCCCATGTAAATGGCAAAGTTCATGGTGGTGGAAAGACCGAACACATGGAAAAAGGGCAGGGCGCCCAGCATGACCCCGTCATCGCAATGCAGTTCCGGGCACCAGGCGGAGATCTGCTGAACCTGTACGCTCAGATTCCGGTGGCTGAGCAGCACGCCTTTGGAAATGCCCGTGGTCCCTCCGGTGTACTGATACATGGCGATGTCGTCGGGTCGAACCTTCACCCGGGGCCCGGGAACGGGGCTGTTCTTGAGCAGATCCTTCCACCGGTGAACCCGGCTTGCGGGCTTGACGTCGGCCGCCAGCTTCCGGCGTTTGGCCACGAGCTTGAAAAGATGATTTTTGGGAAAGGGCAGGTAATCGCCCAGACTGGTGTAGATGATGTCCTGAATGGCGGTTTTCGGTCTCAGATCGATCATCCGGTTTGCCAGAAGGTCCAGAGTGATGAGCAGCTTCGCGCCGGAATCGTTGAACTGGTACAGCAGCTCCCGGTCCGAATAAAGCGGATTGTTCATGACGGCGATGCCGCCGATCTTCAGGATGGCATAATATCCGGCGATGCATGGAATGCAGTTGGGAAGCAGCAGCGCCACCCGGTCGCCCTTGCGGATGCCCAGATTCCAAAGGCAGGCGGCCATGCGGTCGACCATCTCGTTGAGCCGGCCATAGCTCAGCCGGAATCCTTCGAAAACGAGGGCCATTCGATCCGGATGGGACTCGGCTCTGTTTTTCAAAACTTCCGGAAGACAGATCTCGTCGTAGATTTTGGATTCCGGAACGCCCTTCTGATAATGGGAAAGCCAGGGTTTGTCCGAATACTGAAGGACATCCGTCTCCTGGTAGTCGAGTTTCTGCAGTATGGCGTTAAGCATCGTTGCGTCCCTCTCTTCGAACTGTCGTTCTCGAATAAATTGACCGAATTTATAATGAATGCCGCGGGTTTGTCAACAAATCAAACGCGCCGATTCAGCGCTTTTTGATGAATTGCGCCACCCGGCGGAATTGGAACGGAAAATACGGACAAATTGCCTTGCCTGCCTGGGAATTTTTTAAGAAAGAGTTGATTTCATTTTCCATTCAGGCGAAGAATGAATCCGGAACATACAACCGGTCCTCTGTTTTCGGCGGACCTTTTAATAAAGGAGGCTCTGATGATGGACTTTTCGCAACTTCTCGAAAAAAGACGATCCATTCGAAGGTTTCTGGACAAAGACGTTTCGCTGGAACTGGTCATGGAAATCATTCAGGATGCCTGCATGGCGCCCAGCGCGGTGAACGGTCAGCCCTGGGAGTTTATCGTCATTCGGAACAGGCCGCTGATCAAACGGCTCTCCGATGAAAGCAAGGCCAACCTGATTGCGGAGATTGAAAAAAACCCGGATTGTCCGGCGGTAAAATATGAGTCGATCCTGCGGGATGCGGATTTTAATGTGTTTTACAACGCGCCCTGTCTGGTTTTGATCGCCGGCCCCAGGGATCTGCATTCTCTTGAGGTCGATTGCGCTCTGGCGGCATGTTATTTCATGCTTTCGGCCGCCGAAAGGGGCCTTGGAACCTGCTGGATCGGTCTCGGCGCTTATATATCGGATCCGATTCTGATCGATGCGATCGGATTGCCGGATTCTTCGGCCATCGTGGCGCCGGTCATTCTCGGATATCCGGAAACGGTTCCGCCCGTGCCGGCAAGGAATCTTCCGAAAATTCTGAAAGTCGTATCCTGACCGGCAAAATCATTGCGATTCCAGGCTGATTTGCGGATCGATACGTTCCGGTTTCCGGGAAAATGCGCAAAGGAAAGTGTTTTTGAATAGACGATTCTGGAATCGGATCGCCCGGGGGAATGCTGAATATCCAATATCAGATGATTGAAAATGGAAGGGGCGTTGCATCAAAAATAGACGCAACGCCCCTTTAAACTCGAAAAGGCCGAATTAGATAACGGTTACATTGACAGCAGCAGGTCCTTTTTGACCCTGTTGAATATCAAAGGAAACGCGATCGCCTTCCTTGAGGCTTTTAAAGCCGGTTGCATTGATGGCGGAATGATGAACAAACACATCTTTGCCGTTTTCCTGCTCAATAAAGCCAAAACCTTTGGAATCATTAAACCATTTGACAACTCCATTAGCCATAGTGACACCCTCCTTCCTTAAATTTTTCTCAAGGTTCCAAACTTCAGGTTGTCACTTGGACAAAAAAAAGCTTCCTGCAGAAAGAAACCGGCCCGCCAATCAAGGACGGGCCTTTATTGATGTTGAGAAACAGTACCATGTTTTTGAAATAATACAAGCAAATAATTCGACCGGGCGCTTTTTATTTTTTTGAGTTCTGAGAACAGGATTCTGCGCGACGGCGGAAAAAGTGGGGAGGGCCGACAAAGCGCTTGCGTATCATGCAAGACTGAATTATCGGATTCGGTGAAAGAAGATCGCATGGGATCAACCACGTTTTAAAGGCCTGCCCGCGGATGGCGCTGCCGGGCAGGTCAAAGAGAGATTGCGTCAGGCTTTTTGGGCGTTCTGGAGGAGGGTAATAAAGCAGATGTCGGAAAACAGGCGACAAACAGAAAAAGATGGGCTGAATCAGATTCTTGAGGAGGCGCGGCGAGACCGGGAACGCAGGGAGAAGACTTATCGGGAGCAGGCGCTCAAGCTCTTCCCGAACGTCTGCGGACGGTGCGGGAGAGAATTCTCAGGTAAAAGGCTGCGTGAACTCACGGTCCATCACAGGGACCATAATCATGACCATAATCCACCGGACGGCAGCAACTGGGAATTGCTGTGCCTGTACTGCCACGAAAATGAACACTCCCGGCTGATGAATTCTCAGTGGTCTGATTCAAGCTCTTCCCGGCGGGAAGGGCCGTCGACACCCATCGACAGCCCCTTTGCCGCTCTTGAATCCCTGCTGAAAGGCAAAAAGTAACCGGCTCAACGATCCAGCGGCGGGTTCCGGTTCGAATTTTCAGGCTGCTCTTATTAATAAGGTATGTTTGAAATGCGGCCCGTTGACGGGGTCGTAAGAAATCCCGTTTCCGCGGCGTGCGTTGCCGTCACAGTCTTGAGTTTTGACGAAACCGTTCGCATTGGAACAAAAGCATTGATCATCAGGCGTCGAGTGTGTCAATATGTGACACTTGCGGCATCCCCGTACGTTTAATTTATTCGCAATATTTATTATAACTATTTTAAATTGTTGAATTAAATTGTTGATTGCATCTATTTTTTTCCCTGTTGACTTTAATGCGCGTCGGCATTAAAAGAATATGCCGTAAAATACGAAGGGGTTGAAAAAAACTAGCATATTTAATGCAATGCATTGATATTAAAAGAAAGAAATTAATTTAAGGGTAACAAACATATGGCAATTATACTGAAAGACACGTTGCGTTTCCTGGCATCCGTTTTTCCGGAGAGGAAAAATAAAACGGGAGTAAGGGTTTGCGACAACCAACTTGATTCGAACCTGTCGCAATTGGATTCTCTGGTCAAGTTCGCAGTCTGCGCCGCCGTCGGGATTGTGATTATTTCGGCCGTCATGAATCTGGATCGGATTGAGACATCGCGGGAGGCGCTCAGCCGCAGCGCCTGGGGAAGCTGGTTTCTTCTGATGGGCGAGATTTTTGTCGGGGTCAACCTGTTGGCCTTTATCTGGCGACTGTTTCTGGTTCTGGGCTATCATCCGGCGCCGCCATGCAACGATCGTAGACTTCCGATATGCACGGTCGTGGTTCCGGCTTACAACGAGGGGAAACTGGTGCTGTCGACTCTGAGAAGTCTGGCGGCGAGCGATTATCCTGCTCACAAGCTCAAGATCATCGCGGTGGATGATGGAAGCGTGGACGACACGTGGCACTGGATTCAAGTTGCCGAAAGGGAACTTTCCGGGCGCATTTCGACGATCCGGCTTCCTGAAAACCGCGGCAAGCGTCACGCGCTTTACGCCGGGTTTCAGAAAAGCAAGGGGGATGTTCTTGTGACCGTGGACAGCGATTCGGTGGTCGAACCCCAGACGTTGAGGAACCTGGTCAGTCCGTTTTTGCAGGACTCCCGCGTGGGCGCTGTGGCCGGAAACGTGCGGGTGCTCAACCTCAAGGAGGGGATTATTCCGCGAATGCTGGACGTGTCGTTTATGTTCGGCTTTGATTTCATGCGGGCCAGCCAGAGCGAGGTGGAAACGGTGATGTGCACGCCGGGGGCGCTGTCGGCCTATCGTCGTCCGGTTGTGATGAAGGTTCTGGATGAATGGCTCGTACAGACGTTCTTTGGAAAGCCGGCCAATATCGGAGAAGACCGTGCGATGACAAACCTGATTCTCCGGGATGGATATTTTGTCCGGTTTCAACGCAATGCGGTGGTTTACACCAATGTTCCGGTGCGTTACAAGAACCTGTGCAAGATGTTTTTGAGATGGGCGCGAAGTAACGTTCGAGAATCGATCGTGATGGCCCGGTTTGCGTTCCGCCGATTCCGGGAGAGTTCGATGCTCGGTGCGCGGATCAACCTGGTGCTGCTGCTGCTTTCCATGACCGTGTGTCAGGCGCTGCTGGTGTCGACGCTGGTTTGTTTGGCGATGCAACCAACGGTGTTTGGAATCAATATTTTGTTTGGAATCGTGATCAGTTCCACGTTTCCAGCGGCTCTCTACGCGCTGAAATGCCGGAACTCCGAGTGTCTGGTGGCCTATGTGTACGGAATCTACTGGTTTTTGAGTCTGTCGTGGATTTCGCCCTATGCATTGTTTACAATGCATAGGTCCGGGTGGCTGACGCGGCAGATCAAAAGTCCCGATGCGCAGCCCGAGTCCGCTCCCCTTCCGGCATTTACGGAAATGCCCGGCATGTCGTTTGAGAGAATGGCGGTTTCCCGAATTGCTGAAAACAACGCCAGAGGGGTTGTACAGCCGTACATGGTGCAGCGGACCTTTGAGAATCCTGCTTTGGCCGGCCGGGTCCGCTACTTCCTGTAAAGCATACGGGAGTTGAAACAGAAGCGCCGGTCTCCGGCGGTTCAAGAGCGGTATTTTGTTGTGCTTCACGAAGTCGCCGGCTTCAATGATGGATTGTATGCGTCCATGACGAGCGACCATCCGGCCGCAAGTGAACAGCATGCACGGTGCTTCGCGCGGCCGTCGAGACGCGTGGAAACAGCTTCCGTTCCAAATTCGAGGCCCGGGCAATGCCCGGGCCTTCTGTATCAGGCCGTTGAAAACCCCCGCCAAGGCCGCCATGCAGCGTTTCGCGGCGCTCGCCAATGCTCACATATGATTGAGCTGCGCTTGTCGTATTGCCGCGCGCCTTGCCTGACGGCCTGATTCTTGTTTTTCAACAATTTGTTAAGAGACCGTCAAAACCGGAGGAGACGAGGAGTTTGTTTTCATTACAAGAGCGATGCGGTGACTCTTTCGGCCTTATTTAATACAATCACTCCATGCTTGGGCCGAAGCCTCTTCCACTGCCAGGGCTGTAATCTCCATGCATCATCCCGCGATGGCCCATGCCTCCCCGGAACCGGCTCCAGGAACCGATTTCCGATACATCCCTGGGCAAGGTACGCGCAAAGGACAAAAGGTCGAGGAGCTCCTTTTCGCTCCATTCATTGATGATTGCCGAGGGCATTCTCGTGCCGGGTTGTCCCGCTCTGACCTTGTGAATAAATTCCCACGGATTATCGCTGGCGATCGTTCCTACAAACTCCGGCTTTTCGGCGTCTCCAAAGTTGATTGCGGCGCCGGCCATTCCGTGGCACATATGAGCGCAGTTTCTCCTGAAAAGATAGCTTCCTGTCCTTTCGTTGCCCCCTACAGGGATGCCTTCAGTTGTGACAAACCGGCTGGTATCGATCAGGCCTTTTTTGATAAAAAGCGCAAGATCCGCAATGTCATCCGTACTGATGTGCCCTGAAAAGTCGTGTTTTTTGGCCGCGGCTTTTTTGCCGAGCACGGACTGAAGTTCCTCGATGGACATTTTCTGGCCGGCCTCATACACTCCCTTGAAGCCGGTGAAGTGGGATCCCTTGCCATAGGCGCCGTCTTTGCCGAGATAATCCCAGCCGTGGCATTCCTTGCACCGATAGGTGTCATATCCACTGCGCTGGTTCGTGCTTTGCTCCATCCACAGCGGGTGGCTTTTCTCGGGTTTATCCGCATCCATCGCAACCTTCCACCAGTTGTCATAAAGTTGTCCTCCCCGGCTGATGCGTATCAGCTCATTTAAATAGGCATCTTGTTCCGGCGAATAGGGTTGTGAATACACCGGCGGCCCGCCCATCCTGCCGCCTTCCATCTGGGACCATGCGGTCATGCTGAAAACCGCCAGGATCGATATCGCAATGGCAATCTTTTTCATAGCGTCCTCCTCCGTAATTTGAATGGTTGTTGGGGAAAGAAACTTTTACTTTTTAACGACGATGCAAACTCAATTGCACAGCGCATTTTAGCGCGTCAGACAGCAGGATGGCATGGGTGCTTGAGAATTTTAAAAAATTAAAAAAACAGTAAGACCCGGGAAAGTTTATATCAAAGGATAGGCGATGGCCTTCGGCGGAGTCAATATTTTTGTATGGTCCTTCGCCGCCCCGAAAAAAAGGAAAACCTGGGGCGGCGAAAGGGGGGGGCGTCATTTGCCGTAAGGGTTGGATGCGATGATTTTTTCAGCTTCCGTCCGCGCGCTTTCAAACGGGTCGGCGGCGATTTTGAATGCGGCCGGCGCTTCAATGAATTGAAAGAAAACAAAGTAAAGCGACTGGATCAAAAAGAACATCCACACGCCCAGCGCCCAACTCAGCGGGGTTCGGGGCGAGAAGACGGCGATCAGGGCGCCGCCTCCCAGGGTGAGCATCAATTCGGCTGCCAATGTTTTAAACAGGTTGCCGGGAAAACAGATCCCGCTTCGAATCCAGCCGAACACCGTCAGGCACATGATCCAGAAGGCCGGCTGGCAGGGCAGGACAAACACGGGAAGCAGAAGCGCCAGCAGAGGAAAGAAAAGCGATACCGGGTTTTTCCCGGCCCATCGGCAGAGCAGCAACCCGTAGACGGCTGTCATCGCCCATATCAAAAGCGAGTGGTAAAGGCTGCGATAAAAGAAGCCCCCGGTTGCGGCATGCATGAGGAAGGTTGCCCCGGCGGATAAAACGCCCAATGCAAGGGTGGTTCGAAAGGGTCTCATGCGGTTTCTCCTTTCATGGCTTCTTTGCGTTTGATCAGTTCCAGCTCAACTTCCTCGGCGCATGGTTCCTGGAAAAACGACTCGATGGGAGACGCCTTCAGAGAGGCGGTCCATGGTTCGGCGTCCGTTTTCTGCATGAAGGCCGATGCCCGCAGTTGAAGGTGTTCAAACTCGCCGCGCCGGCGCTCCAGGCATTCGGAAAGCTCCCGGGTCTGATGGTCAAGGTCTTGAATCCGACGGCTGAGCTCGTCTTTCAAGGCCTGATGGGGTTTGAGTTTTTTGATCAGAATCCGGGCGATCTCGTCTTTTTCCTTTTCAATCGCCACGGCAAGGTCCTTTTCCAGGTTGTCGCAGGTTTGAACGTTCCGGGCGTGATCGCGGCACAGCGCTTCGCGTTGGGCCCGAATTCTTTTGAGTTCCAGCGCCTTTTCATCCAGCGCTTTTTCCATTTCCCTCAGATGCTGGCGAAGCAGCAGGGCCGGGTCCTCGATCTGGTCCATGACGCCGTGCATGTCGGCTTTGAACAGCCGAAGAATGCGGGTCAAAATTCCCATGGTGTTCCTCCTTTTTAGATGAGAGTTCTGTTTCCCCGCCCTGTCCCCGAAGATTCCGGAACAGGGCGGGGAAGCAATATTTTGAAAAGTCGTTTTATTCCTGACTTCGGGTGGATTTGTAGCCTTCGTACTGAAGGGCCTTGGACTGTACCGCCTGTTTCCGGCGGACCGCTTCGGCCTCTCCCTTGAAGGTTTCCTCGACCACTCTGGAAAGCTGGGGCAGGGCCTGATTCAGGTTTTCGTTCACGGCGGCAGAACCCACCCTTGCGTTGAGCTCGCTCTGACGGTTCCGGTATGCATCGATGCGGTCCATGGCTTTTTCGCGGTCTCCGGATTTGATGTCGGATGCGACCTGCTCCTTGAGCCGGCCATAGTCGTCCTGAAGGACCTTTTTCTCCCAGGCGTCCTTCTGAATGGAGGCGGCCACCTTTTCGGCATCCGGAATGCAGGCGATCTCAAAGGCCGGGTTCAGAACGATTCTGTGTCGAGCCCCGTCCGCCACATAGCTCACGGCAATGGGGCCGAGTCGGTAAGTGGCCGCGGAATCGGTGGGCACCTGAAAGCTTAAAAACAGGTTCCGGCTCTGGCCGGATCCCAGGGTTCCCGGATAAAAAACGGCTTCGCCGTCTTTGTATTCAATGGGATAACCGGCGGCATGAGACAGCCGTACGCCGCCGGATGCCGGCACGTGAACCGAGATTCCGCTGACGGCCACCAGGCGGGTCTGCCGGCATTCATTTTCAAAGGTCTGGGCAAAGGCCGCCGGGTTGTTCAAAAAATAATACCGGCCTGCGCCGCGGTCGGCCAGAGACGTCATCAGGTATTCATTAAAATCCGCGCCGACGCCCACCGTGCTGACGGAAAATTCTCTCTCAACCGCAGCGGAGGCCATGTTGCTCAGGGTTTTCACATCGGTGACGCCCCGGTTGGCAAGCCCGTCTGAAATCAGGATCAGCCGGGCGGCATTTTTCCGGTCTCTGTCCGCCAGAATCAGGTTCAATCCTTCCTGAAGCCCGGCTCCCAGATTGGTGCACCCGGCAGGCTCGATGCGGTTGACCGTTTTTTGAAGCCGGGCCATATTGGCCGGAGTCACCGGAACCAGCGAACTTTCAAGCCGTACCTCATCCGAGTAGGAGACCAGGGCAAAACGGTCTTCGGCGCCGAGCTGTTCCAGAAGATTCAGAACCGCCTGGCGGGCGTACCGGATCTTATCTCCGTTCATGGAACCGCTTCGATCCAGAACCATCACCAGGTCCACGGAGTTTGCCGGCGAATCGGATTCAGGCCCGAGAATATCGGCGGCGTTCAGGGTCAGGGAAAGCGAGACCGGTTGATTGGAGCCGACCAGTACCTTGTCCTGAACTAGTTTTCCGGAAACCGAAAGCCGGTCGGAAGCGCCGGCAAGGGTTGTCGTCAAACCGCTGAAACGGGCGGCGGCCGTCATGGCTGCGCCGGTCAGGGTGATCAGGGAGATAATGAGTAAAAGACGAATTCCGGGTTTCATACATGCCTCCTTTGTTCAGGTTGTGGGTGAACGTTCGTGTGCTTTGTCCTGATGCTAGGCGGAAGCCCGGAGGATTGCAATTCAAAGAAATGTAAATAAATCGATGGGATATTTTACATAAGTTTTACTTTGAATCCCGAAGGGCTTGGTGTAGGATAAAACCGCGTTATTAACGGAACCATCGGCGAAAAGCGCTGAAAACCCGGATTTTAAATGCGGCGATGAAACGAGAAGATCATGAAGACCTCCAAAGCCAGAATACTGATCGTGGAAGATGATCCGGCCATATTGCAGGGGCTTTGCGATGTGCTGGTGTTTAACGGGTATGAGGCCTTCGGGGTCCCGGACGGCGTCGAGGGGCTTGAAGCCTCTTCGAATCAGACATGGGATCTGATTCTTCTGGATGTCATGCTGCCCGGTCTGGACGGATTTTCCATCTGCCGGAAGCTGCGGGAGAAAAAACCTTCCCAGGCCGTTGTCATGCTGACGGCCAGGGGCTCTGAAGACGATATGGTCGCCGGTTTCAAGGCCGGCGCCGACGACTATATCAGCAAACCGTTTTCCCTGCGCGAGCTCATGGTCCGTGTGGAGGCCGTGCTGCGAAGAACCGGAAAAAATACGTCGAATGAAACCGTCGAGTTCAGGGAGATTTTTTTTGACGGGTGCAACCTGACCGCCGGTTTTCAGGGCCGGACCTGCGAGCTGACGCGCCGGGAGATGGATATTGTTTCCTATCTGCACCGGCATCAGGACCGGATCGTTTCCAAAAAGGAGCTCCTGACCCAGGTATGGCATTATGCGGATGCGGATATCGAGACCCGCACCGTGGATATTCACATGCTCAAACTTCGCAAAAAGATCGCCTCGATCGCCCCGGATCTGCCGTTTGTTCAGACAATTCGAGGCGAAGGGTATCGTCTGGAGACAACATCTTGAAACGCATCAATATTCTGATTGTTGTCTTTTTTCTGGCCCTGTCCGCGCCTCTGGCCTGGGTGATTGTGCGCACCTACCAGGGGCTGGCCCGCGAGGAGAGGGCCACCCTGCGCTATTTTGCCGACGCCCTGTTTGATTCCATGGAGCAGGAACTGGCCCGGTTCGTGCAGACTGAAGAAGGCCGGGCCGTGGATGAGTACAACACCTGGTATGTTCCCGGCGGGCAGAGCGAAAAACGCCTTTCGCCGATTGCCGGTCCTCCGGATCAATCCTTTATTCTGGGATATCTTCAAAACAACCCGGACGGCTCGTTTCAAACCCCGCTGGCGGATATGGGCGGGCAGAGCGCGATTCTGGTCCAGCTGAAGTCGGTCAACGAAATCTTTAACCGGAAGCGGTTTTCCGAGCCCCCCGATTATACGGCCCGGCGGTCCGTCGAGATCAGGAAGGAACCGGCGCCGGGTTTTGTAGACCGGTTCCTGGCAAAATCCCAGGAGCAGAAATCGTATCTGGGCAGAAAGGAAAAACGGGTCGAGGAAATCACCGCCAGCCAGGCCTTGAATATCGCGCAAGTTCCGGTCGCAAAGGGCGATTCGAAGATGGACTTCAAGGATGAGTTGACTGCAACGGATGCGGCGATGCCTCAAAATGAAGGCGAACCTGGCCTGGAGCGGCAGGAGGCGAGACAGGATGTTCCTGAGACGCCTGCCGAAGCGGGTCTGAAAACCTACCAGGTGGAGATGGCCCCCATGCAGTCGGTTTTCATCGATGCCGAGCGCCTGTTTGTTTTCCGGCGGATCATCGTCAACGGCAGGATCTATCGGCAGGGCGCGGTGCTCAGGGTTCGGGATTTTCTAGATTATCTGATCGGTCTGAACTTTGCGAACCAGCCCATGGCCCGGTTTGCCAATATCCGTCTCAGCGCGGCCGATAACAAAGATTCGGTTGTCTGGGTTCAGAACGGCGCCCCTGCGAAAGAGCCGAGGTTTGAGCTGGCCCGCACCTTTCCCAGACCCTTTTCATTTTTAAGCGCTTCGCTTTCCTGCGACCGGATTCCGGCCGCGGAAAGCCGGAAGACTCTGAATCTGATCGTCGTGGTTCTGACCGCCGTGTTGGCGGTGGGTTTTGTGGCCATTTATCAAAGCGTTCGGGCCGTGGTCTCGCTTTCCGAACGCCGGTCCCGGTTTGTCTCCAGCGTCACCCACGAACTCAAAACGCCGCTGACCAATATCCGCATGTATATCGAGATGCTTTCCCAGGGAATGGCCCCCACGGTGGAACGGGAACAGGCGTATTTCCGGATTCTGGAATCCGAAAGCGCACGGCTCACCCGTCTGATCGGAAATGTGCTGGATCTGGCCAAACTGGAGAAAAAACAGCGTACCTTTAACTGGACGACCGGGAATTTTTCGGAAGGCGTCGCCGATCTTTCACTTCTGATGGCCGAAACCCTGCGGCAGGGGGGTTTTGAATTTGAGGCGATTCAGATCGGGGAACGCCGATTTGCCTATGATAAGGAAGTGATGATTCAGGTGCTGATCAACCTGATTGAAAACAGCGTCAAGTTCGGAAGGCATGCCGCGGTTCGGCGGATCACGCTGAAGGTGGACAGAAGTTCGGATCCGGTTCTGATATCGGTGTCCGACACGGGCCCCGGCATTGCCAGGCATGCCCTGAAAAAGGTTTTTGAGGATTTTTACCGGGGCGATGATGCGGCGGCCAGAAATACGGGCGGAACCGGAATCGGGCTGGCGCTGGTCAAAAAGTTCGTCGCCGCCATGGGCGGAAGGGTGGGCGCGGAAAACAATGCCGGTCCCGGATGCACGATCGTGATTTCGTTGCCCGCAGCCTAGCATTGCAGCTTGTTTTTCCGAAAGCGGGGCTGTTTTGAACAGGGGTCATTTCCCGGTCAAGAAACGCTTCGAAGCTTCTCAATCAATCCAGCCATGTCCTCGGGAACCGGCGCTTCAAAACCAAGGCGATTTCCGGTATCCGGATGGAAAATTTCAAGCCTGCGGGCGTGCAGCATCTGGCGGCGGATGTTTTCCGGCAGTTCCTTGTCCAGTTTCCGGTTGCCGTAGACCGGATCTCCCATGACCGGGTGATGAATGGCCGCGCAGTGGACCCGAATCTGGTGGGTGCGGCCGGTCACCAGCTCCACCTCGATCAGACAGGCATTCTGGAAACGTTCGGCGACTTTCCAGACGGAAATGGCGGTCCGGCCCGACCGGCTCAGGGTGGACATCTTTTTCCGATGCACCGGATGCCGCCCGATGGAAAGCTCGATCCGGCCCGCGTCCGCTCTGGGATTTCCGTGCACCAGGGCCAGATACCGTTTGTGAATGGTCCGGTCTTTAAACTGGCCGGTCAGGCTCAGCAGGGCCGCCTGCGTCTTGGCGACCACGATTACGCCGCTGGTGTCCTTGTCCAGGCGGTGCACAATGCCGGGCCGGATCATGCCGCCGATGCCTTCAAGGTCCGGGCAGTGATACAGCAGGGCGTTGACCAGGGTTCCGGAGAAATTGCCCGGCGCCGGATGCACCACCAGTCCCGAAGGCTTGTTGATCGCGATCAGGTGGGCGTCCTGGTACAGAATGGACAGGGGAATCGGTTCCGGTGAAAACCGTGGCTGTTCCGGCGCCGGGATTTCAATTTCGATTTTATCTCCCGTGTGGACCGCATATCCCGGTTTTTTGGTGTCGCCATTGACCCGTATGTGCCCGGTGCGGATCAGCCTGGAGATGCCGGAGCGCGACAGAGACGCCGTTATGCCCAGAACGCACTGATCCAGCCGAAGCCCTGCGGTTGAATCATCTACAAATGCAATGACCGGTTCTTGCTGGCATGCCATGCGGAAGGAAGCTGGAACTTATGGTTGGAGGTTGCTGAACAGGGACTCGATCTCTTCAATGATGGCGTCTTCATCCGCGCTTTTGGCAGTGGAAATTTCTTTGACCAGCAACGCCTGCGCCGTATCGTAAAGTTTTCGTTCTCCAAAGGAAAGATCCTTGGAAAACTTGAGCACATAGAGATCTCGAAAGACTTCAGCGACTTCGTACAGGGACCCGGTTTTAATCTTATCCATGTATTCGCGGTACCGTCGATTCCAGGTCTGGTTGTCGCACATGCTGTCTTCATGATTTTTCATGATGTCATACACTTTTTCGACGTCTTTTTTCTGAATCAGATCCCGGAGCCCTACCGAGGTCACGTTGCGCGTCGGAATCATGATGACCATGTCGTTTTCAAGGACTTTCATGATGTAGAAATCGTGTTTTTTCCCGTTGATGTCCCGGCTTTCAATTGCCACAATACGACCCACTCCGTGAGCAGGGTACACTGCCATGTCGCCGACCTGAAATTGCCGCGCCTTGCTGCTGACCAGAATGCTCGCTTCGCTCATTTTTTCTACCATTGTTTAGCACCGATAAAATTATTTATTATTTTAACCATATACCATTCTTGATTGAAACAATCAATGAAAAAAGGGTCGGCATATTTGCCGACCCTTTTTGTAGACCGAAGCATATTCTTTTGTTTACAGAAGAAATGGCACCATCAGGAGTGCAACCACATTGAGAATCTTGATCATGGGATTGATCGCGGGACCCGCCGTATCCTTGTATGGATCGCCGACCGTATCTCCTGTGACCGCCGCTTTATGCGCATCGCTTCCCTTGCCGCCCAGGTGGCCGTCTTCGATGTATTTCTTTGCATTGTCCCAGGCCGCGCCGCCGGTGGTCATGGAAAGCGCGACAAAAAGGCCTGTGACGATGCTTCCGATCAGAAGTCCGCCCAGCGCGATCTTCCCGAGCAGAAGACCTACCAGGATCGGGACTGCGACCGGAAGAAGGGCCGGAATGATCATTTCCTTCAGGGCGAACTTGGTGACAATGTCCACGCAGTTGCTGTAATCCGGTTTTGCGGTGCCTTCCATAATTCCGGGAATGGTCCGGAACTGGCGGCGAACCTCTTCAACCACGGCGCTGCCGGCTTTACCCACGGCACGCATGGCAATGGAGGCGAACAGATAGGGCAGAAGTCCGCCGATGAACAGGCCCACGATCACCTTGACGTTGCTCAGGTCAAACTGAATGGCCCCAGAGCCACCGCGGATATTGAACTCCTGAACATAGGATGCAAAAAGCACCAGGGCCGCCAGACCGGCCGAACCGATCGCATATCCCTTGGTCACCGCCTTGGTGGTGTTGCCGACCGCATCCAGAGGGTCGGTCACGGCACGGACGCTTTCATCCATTTCCGCCATTTCCGCAATGCCGCCGGCATTGTCGGTTATCGGACCGTACGCATCAATGGCAATGACCATGCCGGTCATGGAGAGCATGGAAATGGCTGCCATGGCAATTCCGTAAAGACCGGCAAAGGCGTGGGCGGAGAGTATCCCCATGCAGATCAGAACGACCGGCGCCGCCGTTGCCTCAAGACTGACCGCAAGCCCTGAGATGATGTTGGTTGCATGGCCTGTGGTGGACGCCTGCGCGATGGATTTTACAGGTCCATATTTGCCGGTATAGTATTCGGTAATGATGACAATGCCGACGGTGAGTACGAGACCGACCAGGGTCGACATGTAGATTCCCGAGGCTGAAATTCCCTCGATCCCTTTCATCATTGACATGGTGAATGCCCCGAAGGCGATGGCCGCCAGTATGGCGGCACCGAACATGCCTTTGTAGAGCGCGCCCATGATATACTGATTTTTGCCCAGCCGGACAAAAAACACGGCGATCATCGAAGCGATGATGGAAATGGCGCCCAGCACCAGGGGAAATTCCGTGGCGATGAGATTGCCGGGATAAAGCAGGTGGCCCAGAAGCATGGCGGCCACAGCGGTGATGGCATAGGTTTCAAAAAGGTCGGCGGCCATGCCGGCGCAGTCTCCGACATTGTCCCCGACGTTGTCTGCGATAACGGCCGGATTTCTCGGATCATCTTCGGGAATGCCCGCTTCAACCTTTCCGACCAGGTCTGCGCCGACATCCGCGCCCTTGGTGAAAATGCCGCCGCCGAGACGAGCAAAAATCGAAATCAGGCTTCCGCCAAAACCCAAGGCCACCAGAGCGATGACATCGTGCGTCAGGGCGTAGAAGCCGGCCACCGAGGTCAACGCAAGACCCGCCACCATCATGCCGGTGACCGAACCGCCCTTGAAGGCCATGTTCAAGCCTGCGGCCAGCCCTTGTTTGGCGGCTTCGGCTGTGCGTACATTGGCGATGACGGATACCCGCATCCCGACGTAGCCGGCAATAAACGATGCGGTTGCGCCCACCAGAAAGCCGATTGCGTTTCTGAATCCCAGGGTGGGGAGCATGATGATGAAAATAACGCCGCCGGCAATGGACATGCTTTTAAGCTGACGGTTCAGATAGGCAATGGCGCCTTCTTTAATCGCGCCGGAGATTTCCTGCATTCGTTCGCTGCCGGCAGGGGCTTTTTGAATCATTCTGGCCACGATGACCGAATACACAACAGCCGATAGTCCGATCAGCGTACAGTACAGTGGTAAATTGCTCAACACTGCCTCCTTTCTGTTGAATCCTTGCTGCCTGGATGAGGGTTTTTTACGTTATAGGTATTCATTGCCGTCTTTGCTCCATCGCAAAGGATCAATTGTACGGTATTGCATGCCTGGACGATAACCTGTTCGAAAATGGATTGCTCGGCGGGGGAAAATGCGCCCAGCACATGATCCGATACACTCGTGTCGGTTTCAGGGCGCCCGACGCCGACGCGAAGCCGGATAAAGCAATCTTTTCCAAGCGTTTCCAGCACGGATTGTATGCCTTTGTGTCCGCCGTGTCCGCCGTGATCCTTGATCTTCAGTCTCCCCAGTTCAAGATCGATATCATCATGAATAACCAGCAACCGCTGGACCTGTATGTCGAAGTGGCGCAGCAGGGCGTCAACCGGGGGACCGCTGCGGTTCATGTATTCCATGGGTTTCGCAAGAATTGTCGGAACAGACGCAACGGAACCCCGCCCATAGATTGCCCCAAAATTCGAAAAGCAAAAAGGTATGGAAAAACTACAGGCAATTTTGTCCGCCACAAGAAATCCGGCATTATGACGGGTAAATTGATATCGTTCCCCCGGATTGCCTAATCCAACCACCAAATAGAGATTCGGTTCCCTCATAAATTGCTTGTTTCAGAGCTCGTCCCGATTCAGCATGATGCCTCAGAAAATTTTCACAGAACAAGATTGAACCGATAACAGGATCAGGATTCAGCAGATTCGGCCGCTGGTTTTTCGCCTGCTTCTTCAGGGCCGGTGCTTTTCTTGCCAAGAACCGTCGCTACCGTGAAATTTGCGTCGTCCGGCAATTCCGCTCCAGGGGGCATTTGAATGTCTTTGACATGGACGGCGTCTCCAATGTCCAGGGAGGCAACGTCGATTTCGATGACTTCCGGGATTTCCGAGGGCAGACAAAGCACTTCTATCTCCCGGCGAATCTGCTGCAGCATTCCTCCAAATTCAACGCCCTTGGCCTTGCCTTTCAGGACGACCGCAACTTTGGCGTGCACTTTTCGATTCATGTCGACTTCATAAAAGTCGATATGCTGAAATTGGCCTGTGACCGGATGGATCTGCATGGATTTGATCATGGCCATGCGCTTTTTCTCATCGGTTGACAGCGCGATCAGAGAATGCCCCCGATTCGTATTTTTCAGACAATTTTCCAGATCCTTCGCCGAAACCGATAGTAAGACCGAATCCGTATCGGCTCCGTATAAGACGGCGGGAATCATGCCATTGCTTCGCAACCTCCGCGCCGGGCCCTTGCCCGCAGAGGATCGTAAGGTTGATTTGAGTTCGAACTGTTCCAAGAATACCTCCTAAAAAAATCTATAATTTAAACAAACAAAGTGGACAAAGAAAGTCCTTTATGGCTACGAATGATCGCTTCGCCGACCAGTTCGGCGATTGAAAGCGTCTTGATTTTATTACAGGCGGCGGCGTTTGCTTTTAAAGGAATGGTGTCCGTGACCGTGAGACTCTTGATGGGTGAGGCATTAAGCCGATCCACCGCCGGACCGGAGAGCACCGGATGGGCGCAGCAGGCATGAACCTCTTTTGCGCCGCTGGCCATAATGGCCGTTGCCGCTTCGGTCAGTGTTCCGGCGGTGTCGGTCATGTCGTCGAATATAATGGCGATCTTGTCGGTAACGTCTCCGATGACGGCCATGGCCTTGGCCTTGTTCGGAGCTTCCCGGCGTTTATCGATAATGGCCAGTCCTGCATTCAGCCGTTTGGCAAAAGCTCTGGCGCGTTCCACGCCGCCGGCGTCCGGGGATATGATCATGATCTCGCTGTGATCGAAATGGTTTTTGATGTGCTGGAGCAGCACCGGCGCCGCATAGATATTGTCGACGGGAATGTTGAAAAAGCCCTGGATCTGACCGGCATGCAGGTCCATGGTGATGATCCGGTTTGCGCCGGCCGTTGTCAGTAAATCGGCAACGAGTTTGGCGCTGATAGGAACCCGCGGCGCAACCTTTTTGTCCTGGCGGGCATATCCGTAGTATGGCATGCAGGCGGTAATGCGGGCGGCTGAAGATCGTTTGACCGCGTCGATCATCAGAAGCAGTTCGACCAGATTGTCGTTGACCGGCGAGCACAGGGACTGAATAATGAAGATATCCTTGGAACGGACATTGTCATGAATTTCGATCTGAATCTCGCCGTCGCTGAAGGTGTTTACCTTGGCGCTGCCCAGCGCAATGTTCAGGTAGGTGCAGATTTTTTTTGCAAGAATCGGATTGGAGTTGCCCGTAAAAATACATAACTCATTCATATTTATACCTATTTCATGTCTCTGTCGTCGCGCTTTTTGACTGTGAATAAAAGTGGCTGGGGCGGGAGGATTCGAACCTCCGGATGCAGGAACCAAAATCCTGTGTCTTACCGCTTGACGACGCCCCAGCAGGGTTAAATAAACAAATCAACCTCCACAATGAGGTCGCGCCTGCTTCTCAGACGATCAGTTTGGCAATAAAAAAACGCCACCTTTTGTTACCGGAAAGATGATCATGTGCGCGTTGAAGATCCTTTTCGCCGGAAAACAGGCCGAAAACCGCAGAACCGCTTCCCGACATAAGCGCCCCTTTTGCCCCCTGGTTCAGCAAGGCTTGTTTGGCGGCTCCGATATCGGAATGCCAGCGCTCCGTTACCGTTTCCAGATCATTTTTCAGGTGGCGGGCAACATCGAATTCGTCTTTGTTAGCCGCGGAATCTTTAAGTTTTTTTTCCGATTTTGTCAATCCCAAATTCAGATTATTATACACCTCGGCGGTTGAGACATGGATCTGAGGATCAATCAGAAGAACATGGTAGGGGAACAGTCCGGAAAAAGGCCTCAGCTTTTCACCGATGCCGGTGGCGACGGCGGGTTTCCGGAAAATAAAAAAGGGAACATCCGCTCCGAGACGACCGCCCAGGATCATGAGTTGTTTTTCTGAAAACGGATATTTGAAATGGCGGTTGAGAACCGATAAAACCGCGGCGGCATTGGAACTGCCGCCTCCGAGACCGGCGCCTACGGGAATCTTTTTATCAATTGAGATCACAACCCCTGCGGATGCATTGCATTCTTCCATAAAAAGGCGGGCCGCCTTATAAGCAAGGTTGGTTTCATTCTCAGGCACTTCGGGAAGGTTGCACTGTACGGAAATGCGTTCACCGGTGAACCGCATAGTAATTTGGTCGTAAAGGCTGATGCGGCACATCAGCGTTTCCAGCTCATGATATCCGTCCGGCCTTTTGCCGATCACCCGCAGGAATAGATTGATCTTGGCCGGCGAGAGAATGTGAATGGTCTGATCTGGCTCCTGATGCATCTTTTACATGTCTTTAACAGGCTGTTGAAAAACTGCGCCTGAGGCCGCCATTCAGCGTTGCGCGGCTCTCGCCAATGCTCACATATGCTTGAATATGCTGCGCTTGTCGTATCGCCGCGCGCCTTGCCTGACGGCCTGATTCTTGTTTTTTAACACCCTGTTGATGGCTCGGTCCGCCGGGATGCCCGCCAGCTCTTGCAGATTCAGGGCGCCGCGGCAAGGTTTGGCGTAAAAAACCGCATCCGACCGTTCCAGGCCGCCGGTCGCCTAAGAAAGCTTTACATACATCAGCCTTAATTCGTGGAGAATATTCTCCAGCAGCCTGGCCTCGTCATTGGTCAGATTGCCCCGGGTTTTTTTCTCCAGCATTCCGATAATATCAATGGTCTGTTTGGCCAGGGGCAGATCCTTGGCCGGTTTTCCGGTGGCCGGGTCTTCCAGGACGCCCAGGTGAACCAGCGCCGAAGAGTTTAAGGAAAACACAAAAGTCGAAAAATTGATTTGCGGCAGGCTTCCGGGCTCAGAGGTTCTTTTTTCGAAGGATGTCTTTTTAGAGTTTTTATCAGAGGCCTCGGGCGCTGGCTTTTCGTTGCCTGTTTCTTCCGGAACACCTTCAGTTTCCTGGGCAAACCTTCTTCGATCCTTTACGGTAAAACCTTTATCTTCCTGTTCCTGTTTGCTCATAAGACGCTCCTGATTTTAAAAATCCACCCAAACAGGCCGATGTTTTGACGCCTGCAAATTCGGCGGAAAATCTTTTTTGTTCATGTATATTAAGCACGGGACCGGCTTCGGTCAACTCGATCCGGTCCCGTGAAATATTGATTTCCTGCCGTGGGAGCTCGGGCTCAGAGCTCCAGAGGAATCACGCTCTTGATCATCGGAAGGTGACGCAATTCCTCAAGGACGTTTTCGGGAATCGGCGTATCGGTGCGAAGGAAAACAATATTATGATTGCCTTCTTCTTCCTGGCCGACCTGCATGCGGGCGATATTGATGTTGTGTTTGCCCAGGGTCGTGCCGATGCTGCCGATGGCGCCGGGTTTATCCAGATTGTTGATCAGGGCAAGGTGCCCTCTTGGGCTCATCTCGACCCTGAATCTGTTGATTCGGACCACCCGGGGATCTTTCTTGCCGAAAATGGTGCCCGATACCGTGCTGGTCATTTTGTTTGTTTTGGCCTGAATGGTGACCAGGTTGGCGAAATCCTCGGATTCGGCGCTGTTGGTTTCGGTGACCTTGATGCCTCTTTCCTGGGCGATGATGTGCGCGTTGACGAAATTCACGTCATCTTGAAGGATCGGCGCCAGGATGCCTTTGATGGCAGCGGTTGTTACAGGGGCCATATCCATGCCCTGGAAATCCCCGGTATATTCCACAACAACCTCTTTTAAAGGTCCTTTGAAAAGCTGGGCCTGGAGTCGTCCCATGCTTTCCGCCAGGGTCAGATAGGGCGACATCTTCTTGAGCAGTTCGCCGGTTACCGAGGGGACGTTGACGGCGTTTCGAATGGTTCCGTTCTGCAGGTAGTCGATGATCTGATCCGCCACGGCAACGGCTACATTGGTTTGCGCCTCTTCGGTGGATGCGCCCAGGTGCGGGGTGCAGATCAGGTTGCTGAATTCAAGAAGCGGTGATGAACCCGGAGGCTCGTTTTCAAAGACATCCAGAGCCGCGCCTCCGACCTTTCCGGACTTGAGCGCATCGTAAAGATCCTGTTCGTTGACGATGCCGCCGCGCGCGCAGTTGATAATCATCACGCCGGGTTTCATTTTTTCAAAGGCCGCCTTGTTGATCAGGCTGATGGTGTTTTTCAGCTTCGGTACATGGACGGTGATGTAATCCGATCGCTGAAGCAGTTCGTCGAAGGGCACGCTTTCAAATCCGGCCTTTTCGATGAGTGCGGGCGTTACATAGGGGTCAAAAACAATTACATTCATTCTCAGGCCCCTGGCGCGGTCGGCGACGATGGCGCCGACTTTTCCGAAACCGATAACGCCCAGCGTTTTATTGAAGATTTCCCGGCCCTGAAGGCTTTTTTTATCCCATTTTCCGGCTTTGAGAGATGCGGTGCCGGAGGGAATGTTGCGGGTCAGGGCCATGAGCATGGCAATGGCGTGTTCGCCGGTCGTAACGACATTTCCGCCCGGTGTGTTCATGACGATCACGCCGCGTTTCGTGGCGGCGGGAATATCCACGTTGTCCAGCCCGATGCCGGCGCGCCCGACCACTTTCAACTTTTTGGCGGCGTCCAGGATTTCTTCCGTCACCTTGGTGGCGCTTCGAATGACCAGTGCATCATAGTCGCCGATAACTGATTTAAGTTCTTCGGGGCTCATGCCGGTTTTGACGTCCACCGAAATTCCTTCGGCTTCCTTGAACATCCTGACCCCGATATCCCCGAGTTTGTCGCTGATTAAAACTTTCATGACATCCCCCTGAAACGATTGCAAGATTTGTCGAACACGCATGCGCATTCGAGTTTAATGCATCAATTTTTTCATGCCGCAGCGCTCATCCGACGGAAGACTCGGCCGCTGGTCCGGGTTGCGGCATTCAACAAAATATGCAAATAGCTTCACGATCGACTGTCCTGACGGTGTGCCGCCAAGAAAGTCGATATTATTCCGCTCTGAAGGTTTGTCAAGGATAAATTGCATAAATTTTAAGCGCTTATCGGTTCGTTTATGAACCATGCCGATGACGCGGAAGACGATTTCCGCAATACCTCCTTAAAATGACAGGATATTTGAGCTGATCATATCCGTAAGGGTGCATGCATGAACCATCCGGGTTTCGCTGAGGGCCGGGGTACAGGTTTTTCAAACCTGATTCCAGGGATTCTGATCCGTCGTTACAAACGGTTTCTGGCCGATGTCCGGCTGCAATCCGGCAAGGTCGTCACGGTCCATTGTCCCAACCCCGGTCGCATGTCGACCTGCTCTGATCCGGGCAGCCGGGTCTATTTGTCCCTTCATGATTCGATCCGTCGAAAATATCGATATACGTGGGAGCTGATTCAAATGCCCGGTTCCATGGTCGGCGTAAATCCGGTGATGGCCAACCGGATCGTGCATCAGAGTCTTTGCGCCGGGCGCATTCCTTCGCTTGCGGGTTACGATGCGATTCATGCCGAGGTCCCCGCAGGGCGAGGGGTCCGGCTGGATTTTCTGCTGGAAGGCGCGGAAAAATCCTGCTTTCTGGAGGTCAAGAGCTGCACTCTGGTCGAAAATCAGGTGGCCGGTTTTCCCGATGCCGTCACCGTCCGCGGCGCCAAACATCTTGTCCATATGCAGCGGCTGTTGTCCGACGGGTTTCGATGCGTTCTGCTTTTCCTCGTTCAACGGACGGACGCCGAAATTTTCAAGCCCGCCGACGATGTGGATCCGGTTTATGGAAGGCAGCTCAGGGCGGCGGTTGCCCGGGGGCTGGAAATCCTTGTGTATGATGTGAGATTTGATTCGAATGGAATTGTTTTGAACAATCCGCTTCCGATAAATCTTCAACAGACCGATGCGCGAGCGCTTTAAAGCAAGGCATCTATTCAATCTGCTTGAGAACCGGTCGGGTTTCTGGTAAATAAGAAATATTCATTCCGGTCGTCGGCATCTATTGAAATCGTCATATTGGTAATTAATGTAAATATCATCTAACGGGCAAATCGCGAGACCCCGGCTTTACTCCCTGTTTCGGTTTCTCAATTCATTGAAACAGTGTTTCGGCAACCTGGTCTCGACGCAAAAGAACCCTTTAACAAAGGAGATGCACGCCATGTTGAAATTAATGTCTACCCTGATTTTGCTGTTCTTCAGTTGTACGTTTGCCTTTGCCGTCGATGTGGCGCCTCCCAAGGAGGGAGAGTCTCTGCCGGAGATGCTGCTTCCGGCGATCGAGGATGCCGGTGTGCAAAAGTATCTCGGAGTGAGCGGAAGCGGACCTTTTTCGGTGAACGATATACAGGGCGAGGTGGTGATTATTCAGATTTTCAGCATGTACTGCCCCCATTGTCAGGCTGATGCGCCCTTTGTAAATGAACTGTACAAGAAGATTCAGAATTCTTCTCAAATCAGAGAAAAAATCAAGCTTCTGGGAGTTGGCGCAGGAAATTCCAATCTTGAGGTGGACATCTTCCGTCAGAAATACAAGGTATCTTTTCCGCTGTTTGAGGACGAAAGATTCGTGATTCACAAACAGGTCGGCGAGGTCAGAACCCCGTATTTCATTGCCGCCAAGAAAAATTCGGAGGGCGCCTGGATCGTGTTTTACTCCAAACTTGGGGGCATCAAGAATGCGGACAGCTTTCTGAAGACAATCCGGCAACTTTCCGGACTATAGTGAGGAGGTGTGATGATGAAAAAAACCTTTGTCGCCGTTATGACGGTTGCGCTCTTTTTGATTGCAACGCCCCTGACGTATGGATTGTCGGAGGCCTTTAAAGACAGCGTTTACAATCCGGGCCAGCTCAAACCCATAGACAGCCAGCTCAAGGTCAAGGTCGGCGAACCGGCGCCGGATTTTACGCTGCCCTCGCTGTCCGGAGAGAAGATTACCCTGAGTTCTTTTCGAGACAATAAAAATGTGGTTCTCTCTTTTGTCCCGGCGGCCTGGACGCCGGTGTGCTCCGATCAGTGGCCGGGATACAACATCGTCAAAGATATATTCGATCAAAACGATGCCGTTCTGCTCGGCATCACGGTGGACAACATTCCGACGCTGTATTCATGGGTCCGGGAGATGGGCCAGCTGTGGTTTCCCGTGCTTTCCGATTTCTGGCCCCATGGCGCCGTTGCGGATGCCTACGGACTCCTGCGTTCCGACGGGGTGACGGAACGCGCCCTGCTGTTCATCGACAAGAAAGGCATTCTGCGTCACGCCCATGTTTCGGACATCAATGTCAGGCCTCCCATGCAGGTAATTGTCACGGAACTTGAAAAAATGAACCAGACGCCCTGACGGTTTTGAGTGAACGAAAAAGACTTTTGGGGGCGTCGTTTGTATCGGGTTTCGGCAGGCCGGATGATAAACTGCCGGCGGATTTTTCCGGCGGCCGGATGTTTTCGCCCGGTCGAAATCCTGTCCGCGCCCAAGTGACTTGAACCAGATCGTCGTGAAGTTTGATTAACACGCTCGTTTTCACACGCGAAAAGGAGAAGAAAATGACATCCCTGCCGGTAAAAATTTATTCATTAAGCACCTGCAGTCACTGCAAGGCAACCAAACAGCTCCTGTCCGATTGCGTTGTCAAATACGATTTTGTCGATGTCGACCTGCTTCAGGGCGAAGAAAGAAAAGCNNTACTATTTCAGCGCCGACCGCCGGTTCGTATTCGATCTTCTTGAAGCCCTGATCATCAACAAACAGCGTTATGGCTACATGTGCTGCCCCTGCCGGCTGGCGTCGGGCGACCGGCAAAAGGACAGGGATATCATCTGCCCCTGCGTCTATCGCGAACCGGATGTCAGGGAGTACGGCAGCTGCTATTGCAACCTGTATGTTTCCAGAGAGTGGAATGATGGAAAAATTCCTCATTCATATGTTCCTGAGCGGCGGCCCGCGGAAAAGACGGCATGTGAATAATTATCATAAAAACAAACGTATATTCAAATAGATAGAAACTTTTAATCACTTTATTTCTTGACTTTTCGGCGAATCGTATTCATATTTTAATTACTTCAACAATAACTTCATTTTTCTGATTCGTTTTTTCCTGTTTTGAGTTGACATTAACAACAATAGGAGGGATTTCCGATGGCCAAAACAGTGCTGAAAAAAGTCTGTACGTGTGAAAAATGCGGCAACGAGGGTGAAATGACCATTACCTGCTCCCTGGAAGAAGTCGAGGTCGCGGAGAAGAAGAAAAAACATGAAAAAATCCATGGTACGGGCGTGTGCACAACCTGCGGCAACGAAGCGGACCTGTGGATTGATCTTTGAATCAGTCTGAGTGCATTCCATGCTCAACAGCCGTACAGCTGAGCTGATTGAAAAGGATGTATCAACCGGATGCCTCTTCGGGATAATGGATAAATTTTCCCGAAGAGGTGTTCGGCTTTTTGGGCAAAAGCGAACGTTTCTTTCCGGATTTTGAGTTGTCCCTGCATGGTTTGCATCATCTGTATTTTGAATCCACAGGCCTGTATTGAACGAATTGAGAAGAACTGCGACTGATGCGGGGAATGACTGCGATCATCGATGAAAGGAGACCGAGATGGCTGAGAAACTCCAGATTTACAAGTGCGAACTTTGCGGAAACATCGTCGAGGTGCTTCATGGCGGCGCCGGTGAGTTGGTATGCTGCGGAAAGCCGATGAAGCTGCTGGCCGAGAACACCACGGATGCGGCGACCGAAAAACATGTGCCTGTGATCGAAAAGGTTCCCGGCGGAGTGAATGTGAAGGTCGGAGAAGTGGCTCACCCCATGCTGGACAAGCACTATATCGAATGGATCGAAATAATTGCCGACGGCAAGGCCTGCCGGCAGTTCCTGAATCCCGGAGACGCTCCCGAGGCGACCTTCAAGGTGGAGGGCGCCCAGAAGATCATTGCCAGAGAATACTGCAACCTGCATGGACTGTGGAAGGCCTGATAAGTCCGACGCCGCTCTCTTCAACAAGGAGAACGGCTTTATCCGCGATGCAGGCAATCGGGCGAGGCGTCTCATCTTACAAATGCCGGAAAACATGCCTGCAATCGGGACATCGACAAGCGAGGGATGATGAAGAAGCAATGGGTTCTGGTTTTTTGCGGCTTGATGCTGGCGGCATCGTTTTCTCTGGCCGAATTGAATGCCGGAGACGAGGCGATGATCCTTCCGGGAGGCAAACCGGGCGATGTGGCTTTTCCTCACAAACTGCACCAGGATGCCTTACAATCCTGCGATGCCTGCCATTCCATGTTCGGACAGCAGGCCGGCGCCATCAAAGCTCTGATTGCCGAGGGTAAATTGAAACCCAAACAGGTGATGAATTTCTGCACAAGCTGCCACCGGCAGGAGGCTGCCAAAGGTAGCAAGAGCGGCCCGACATCCTGCAAGGGCTGTCACAGCCGATAAGGAAGATGCATGAATGTTCTGGGCCTTCAGGGAAGTCCGAGAAAAGGCAACACCTGTTTTCTGCTTTCCGAATTCATGCGTGCGGCTGAAAAACTCGGTGCGGCGGTCGCGACGGTTGACGTGCGGGAGAAAAACATCCTTCCCTGCACGGAATGCAGGGTGTGCGAAACCTGCGGTTTTTGCCCCATCGACGACGACATGACCGCCGAGGTCTATACGCTGCTGCGCGAGGCCGATATCGTCGTCATGGCCGCGCCCGTATTTTTTTATTCCGTGCCGGCCCAGCTCAAGGCGCTGATCGATCGGTCTCAGGCTTTGTGGGCCCGCCGGAACCGGCTCGGGCTGGAAGATGCCGGAAGCAGGTGGCGAAAAGGCTTTCTGCTTTCCCTGGGGGCGACCCGGGGAAAAAAGCTTTTTGACGGCATCCGGCTGACTGCCAGATACTTTTTCGATGCCGTTGGGGCCCGCTCTGCTGGAGAGCTCGTCTACCGCGGGATTGAACACCGCGGCGACATGGAAAAACAGGAAGGCGCGGCAGCGGATATTGAGAAGGCGGTCCAGGAACTGATGCATCCGTTCCGGCTGCGCAAAAAGATCCTGTTTGTCTCCACGGATAACGCCAGCCGGAGTCAGATGGCCGCGGCATTTGCCCAGAGACTTTTCGGAGACAGGCTGGACTGCCTCAGCGCGGGCATCCGGCCGGCGGCTCAGGTCAATCCCGCGATGGTTTCGGTCATGGCGGAAAAAGGCATGGATATGGCTTTTCGCAGGACCCGCTCTCTGGATGCGGTTTTGCAGGCCGGACTTCCGGATGCTGTGGTCGCCATGGGGCCCGGCGAAACCTGCACTCCGGTTCCCGGAGCGGTGCGAGAGAACTGGAATGTTCCGGACTTTGCGGGCGGGTCGTTGGATGCGATGCGGCGGGTTCGCGACCATATCGAAAAACTGGTGATTGAACGGATCGGACATATCTGACAGGGTGTTGAAAAACAAGAATCAGGCCGTCAGGCAAGGCGCGCGGCGATGCGACAAGCGCGGCATATTCAAGCATATGTGAGCATTGGCGAGAGCCGCTCAACACTGAATGGCGGCCTCAGGCGCAGTTTTTCAACAGCCTGCTAAGGCCTTTTCAAAGGAGATCATGAAACACTATGTGATCGTGGGAAACGGGGCTGCGGGAACGAACGCGGCGGATCAGCTGAGACGGCTGGATGCGGAAGCCAAAATCTGCATGATCACCGAGGAAGCATTTCCGTTTTATTCCCGCATTCGTCTGATCGATTACATCGCCGGGGATATTCCCAAAGAGGCCCTGGTGATCAACAAGGGACAGTGGTATTCGAATCGCGATATCGAATTGCGTCTGGGCGTTCGAGTCGCTTCGGTCGATCCGGTTTCCAAGCGGGTTCTGACCGGGCAAAACGAGGCTTTTTCTTATGACAGACTGCTGCTGGCCACCGGCGCCCATTCCTTCATGCCCAATATTCCCGGTGTGGAGAAAAAGGGCGTTTTTACGCTTCGAAATATCGAAGACGCCGAAGCGATTCGCTCTTTTGCGGATTCAGCGCAGCATGTGGTCATGATCGGCGGCGGTCTGCTGGGTCTTGAAACCGGAAACGCCCTGCGCAGGCTGGGAAAAAAGGTCGCCGTGGTGGAATTCTTTTCACGCCTGCTGCCGAGGCAGCTGGATGTGCCGGCTGCCGGCCTGCTTGCCGGAACGATGACAAAAATGGGATTTTCTTTACATCTTGGCCGGAAAACCAAAGAGATCGTCGGCCCGGATCAGGTCAAAGGGGTGGTGCTGGAAAGCGGGGAAACGCTTCCCGCGGACATGGTCGTTGTTTCGGCCGGCGTCCGTCCGAACATGGAGCTGGCGGCGTCCTTGAAGCTGCGCTGCAACAAGGGGATCGAGGTGGACGAGGGCATGCGCGCCTCATCTCCGGATATTTACGCGGCAGGCGATGTGGCGGAGTTTAAGGGCGTTCTTTACGGAATCTGGCCTGCCGCCATGGAACAGGGTAAAATCGCGGGTTCCAATATGGCCGGCGTGAATGCGGCGTATGAGGGAACGACGGCTTCCAACCAGTTGAAGGTTGCCGGCATCGAACTGGCTGCGGCCGGCAATATCGATGCCGAGTGCGCCAGCGAATCCAGAACATTTCAGGAGGACAGGGTTTACAGAAAGTTCGTCTTTGAAGACAACCGGCTTGTCGGATGCATCCTGCAGGGAGACACCCGCGGTTTTCAGGCCATGCTGCGCCTGATTCGGCAGAAGCAGGACGTGTCCGAGTACAAGGATGACATGGCCTTGAAAGACTTTGATTTCAATGCGATCTGATGCGCAGTCCGCATCGGGAACGCACCGAAAGGAGGAAGGTGATGGCTAAATACGTCTGTACGGTTTGTGGCTATGTGTATGATCCCGCCCAGGGAGATCCGGATAACGGCATCGATCCGGGCACGAGCTTCGAAAATCTGCCGGCTGACTGGGTTTGTCCCCTGTGCGGCGCTTCCAAGGACGAGTTTGAACAGGAAAAATAGACGAACGGCGAGCGTGTTTTCGACAAGACTTGAAATGCCCTTTACCGGCGAAGCATTTCGCTGAAAAGGGCATTTCTTTCAAAATGCAATCTTTTTTGCGGCAAGGAGATGACTTTGCATGAAACCGATTCAGATCGCAGAAAAAATTTTCGACGTCGGCGTGACGGACTGGAATATCCGGGATTTTCACGGGTATTCGACCGAGCAGGGCAGCACGTACAACGCCTTTTTAATTCTGGATGAGAAAATCGCGCTGATCGATACGGTCAAAAAAGAGTACGCGGATCAGCTGCTGAACCATATTTCGCAGATCGTGGATCCCGCAAGGATCGATTACGTGATCAGCAATCATACGGAGATGGATCATACCGGGGCCCTCGCTCAGGTCATGCAGGCCGTCGGCCCGGATACGCCGCTGGTCTGTTCCAAAATGGGCCACAAGAACCTTTCGGCGCATTTTCGAAATGCCTGGAATTATCAGACCGTGCAGAGCAAGGATACGCTGAGCCTGGGAAGCAGAACGCTGAGCTTTCTGGAAACCCGCATGCTGCACTGGCCGGACAGCATGTTCACCTACCTGGCGGAGGATAAGATCCTTTTTTCCAGCGACGCCTTCGGGCAGCATTATGCCGGTCCTGAAAAATACGATGATGTGATGGGCGAGGCGGTCATGCCCCATGCGAGGAAGTATTTTGCCAACATCCTGCTGCCGTATTCGGACCTGATTTTAAAGCTCATTGAGCAGGTCGGCCAGATGGGTCTGGAAATCAGGATGATATGCCCGGACCACGGGGTCATCTGGCGCAGGGAGCCCGAAAAGATTATCGAGGCCTATGGGCGGTGGAGCCGGCAGATTCCCGAAAAAAAGGCGCTGGTGGTCTACGACACCATGTGGCACAGCACGGAAAAAATGGCGGAAGCCATTGTGGATGGCTTCATCGAAGCCGGCGTGCGGGCCCGCCCCATTCATATCCGTTCTTCGCACCGAAGCGATATCATGACGGAATTGATGGATGCCAGGGCGCTTGTGGTCGGCTCTCCCACCCTGAACAACGGGCTTTTCCCCACGGTCAGCGATTTTCTGACCTATATGAAGGGGCTGCGTCCCAAAAACAAGATCGGCGCCGCTTTCGGTTCCTACGGATGGAGCGGCGAGGCGGTGAAGCTCGTCAACAGGGAGCTTGAGGACGCCAAGATTCAGCTGGTGGATTCAGGTTTGAAGATCGCTTATGTTCCCGGTCCCGAACAGCTGGAACAGTGCGTGGATTTCGGAAAGAAGATCGCCGCCGCCGTTCTGGCGGATTAACCCGGTCGGTTTCCGGATCAGGGCTTGCTCAGGCTTCACTCGGCTGCATGAACTTTCCCTGCCAGGAGTTTCTGGCTTCCAGGGTCTGGCGGATCAGATTCAGGGTTTCCGTTTTTTGCAGGGCCCATTGCGGCGCCAGAAGCTCATCCGGATGCGGATCTCCGGTCAGCCTTTGAATCACCGTCTGTTTTGGAAGCCTTTCCAGAAAATCGCAGACAAGGTTCACGTACTCGCTTTGTTCCAGACATTCAAAGCGGCCCTGGCGATACATCGATTCCAGAACCGTGCCCCGGACGACGTAAAGCAGGTGGATCTTGACGCCGTCGATGCCCAGATCGGCTAAAAAATCGGCTGTCTGAAGCATATGGTCTCTGGTTTCACCGGGCAGCCCCAGAATCACATGGGCGCAGACCGGAATTTCATGCCGCCGGGCGGCGTTGGCAGCCCGGACGAAACAGGCCGCATCATGCCCGCGGTTGATGGCGGAAAGCGTGGCGTCATGGGCGGATTGCAGCCCGTATTCCAGCCAGATCAGGCATCGGCGCGCATAGCCTTCCAGCAGTTCCAGCACCGGTTCGGGCACGCAGTCCGGACGGGTGCCGATGGAAAGTCCGACCACCCCTTCGACGCTCAGCGCTTCTTCGTACAGGGCTCTGAGCCGGTCAAGGGGAGCATAGGTGTTGGAATAGGACTGAAAGTACGCGATAAATTTATCGGCATGATACCGCCTGGACATGGCCGCCTTGCCCCGAATCAGCTGCTCGGTGATGGACAGCCCCCTGCCGGCGTCGCCGGTTCCGGAGCCTTTTAAATTGCAGTAAATACAGCCGTTTCCTGAAAGAGAACCGTCGCGGTTCGGGCAGGTCAGCCCGGCGTCCAGGGTGATTTTCTGCACCCGGCATCCGAAGCGGTTTCTCAAATAGGCGTTCAGATCGTTGTACCGTTTTTCCATGATCGTCTTGACCCGAATCCCATCCGGCTATATGGTGATTGCGTTTTTTATTTTGTTCCGTGCGTTGCATTGTGACGGAAAAGCGTTATCGTTTAAATAATTTTAAATCAATGTATCATCGATGGGATATTCAAAACAATACGATATTGTCGTAGTCGGCGCCGGTCATGCGGGCTGCGAGGCCGCACTGGCCGCGGCGCGCATGGGATGCAGCGTATTGCTGACCGCTATCGATCTGGACAAGGTGGCTGCCATGCCCTGCAGCCCTTCAATCGGCGGAACCGCCAAGGGTCAGATCGTCAAGGAAATCGACGCCCTGGGGGGCGAGATGGCCCGGGCGGCCGATCAAACCGCCATTCAGTACCGCATTCTCAACACGAAAAAGGGACCTGCGGTTCAGTCCACCCGGACCCAGAACGACAAGAACCGGTATCACCGGTACATGAAGTCCGTGGTGGAAAAACAGCCGAATCTCGATCTGAAACAGGCCCTGATCGAACGCCTGATCGTGGAAGACGGCCGCGTGGCCGGAGTGAAGGATCACACGGGATTCGAATACCCGGCCAAAGCGGTGGTCCTGGCCACGGGAACCTTTCTCAGCGGGCTGGTGCATATCGGTTTCCGGTCCATTCAGGCGGGAAGGGCCGGCGAATTTTCCGCTCATGCGCTTGCGAATGACCTGAAATCGCTTGGCTTTGAACTCGGGCGCATGAAAACCGGAACCCCGCCCAGGCTGAAAAAAGGCAGCATTGATTTCGACGCATTTCAGATCCATCCCGGAGATGAGACGCTTTTCGCCTTTTCCGTTTTTACGGACAAAATTCCTCTGGAGCAGCGGCCGAGCTATATCGGATACACCAATGCGGAAAGCCGGCGGATTGTCCGGGAAAATCTGAAAAAGAGCGCGCTTTACGGCGGCATGATCAAGGGAATTTCGGCAAGGTACTGCCCGTCTTTCGAAGACAAGGTTGTCCGGTTTCCCGAACGCGACCGGCATCAGGTGATTCTGGAACCCGAGGGACTGGATACCGATGAGATTTACGCGAGCGGGCTGGGAAACAGCCTGCCCCTGGAAATTCAGCTGGATTTCGTCCATTCGGTGAAAGGCCTGGAGTCTGCCGAGATCATGCGTCCCGCGTACGCCATCGAGTATGACTATGTCAATCCGGTTCAGCTCAAGCCCACCCTGGAGACCAAGCGGATCGCCGGCCTTTTCATGGCCGGGCAGATCAATGGAACCTCCGGGTACGAGGAAGCCGCCGGACAGGGGATATGGGCCGGCATCAACGCGGCCTGCCGGATTCAGGGTCGGCCGCCCCTGATGCTGGATCGATCCCAGGCCTATCTTGCGGTCATGGTGGATGACCTGGTGACCCGGGGCACCCGGGAGCCCTACCGCATGTTCACCTCGAGAGCCGAATACCGCCTGATGCTGCGCGAGGATAACGCCGAATTCCGTCTGATGGAGATCGGTCATGAACTGGGCCTGATCGGAAAGGATGCGATCCAGTCGCTTCGGGAAAGAACGGAAATGATTCGCCGGGAAATTCAAAGGATCAAAAGTACGGTCGTCAAGCCGCTGCCTCAGGTCAACGATTACCTGAAACTTCAGGGAACTCAGCCCATCAGCCAGGGGATTCATCTGGATCAGCTTTTAAAAAGGGTTGAGCTCGACTATCAGGCTGTTGAAACCCTTTCCAAAAGCCCGGCGCCGATCGATGAAAATACCGCGCGTCAGGTGGAGATCGAGATCAAATACGAGGGCTACATCGAGCGTCAGCTCAGGGAAATCGAAAAATTCAAGAGCCTTGAAAGAATCAGAATTCCCGAGAATTTTGATTTTGCAAAGGTGCACGGGCTTTCGAATGAGCTGAAGGAAAAGCTGTCCGCGGTGCATCCCGCATCCCTGGGCCAGGCTTCCCGCATCGACGGAATGACCCCCTCCGCCCTGTCGGTGATCATGATTGCGCTGAAGGCGGCGGAACCGTCAAGAGATTTTTCCGCGCCCTGATCGGGCGACGATTCGAACAGCTTGCGGGCTGTTTATATGAGATGAAAATACAGGATTGAAGCACGAGGTAAATTCGAATGTCGGAGACGGATTATTACAAGGCTCTTGGCGTAAGCCGCGATGCGACCGATGATCAGATCAAGAAGGCCTATCGAAAACTGGCCATGAAATATCATCCGGACCGCAACAAGGACGACAAGGGCGCCGAAGAGAAGTTCAAGACGATCAGCGAAGCCTATGCGGTTCTCGGCGATACGGAAAAGCGCAAGCAGTATGATACTTTCGGCGCCAGCGGGTTTCATCAGCGGTATTCTCAGGAAGATATTTTCAGCAACTTTGACTTTGCCAGCATATTCAACGATATAGGAATCGGCGGTTTTGATTTTCGCTCCGGCGCCGGACGCAGGTTCTCGTTCGGCGGAGGACCATTCGGGTCCCAGCCCCGCCGGCCTTCAAAGGGGCAGAATCTGATCTATGAACTTCCGCTGACGATTCAGGAGATCGCAGCGGGCGCTAACAAGGTGGTCACCCTGCAGCATGAAGGGGGCTCCGAGCAGCTGACCGTTAAGATTCCACCCGGAATGGTGGAGGGGAAAAAACTCAGGCTGACCGGCAAGGGCGGGCCGGGAGTAAATGGCGGGCCGAAGGGGGATTTATATATACGCGCCAAGGTGACGCCGGATTCGCGGTATCGGCTGGAGGACCACGATGTGCATATGGACTGTTCCATCAAATTGTCCGAAGCGCTGCTGGGCGCAACGGTTTCCATCCCTGTGCTCGACGGCGCGACGCTGAAATTAAAGATTCCTCCCGGCACGAACCACCGCGCCCGAATGCGGATCGCCGGGCGGGGCATACCCCGCATGCACGGCGCCGGCACGGGAGATCTTTATGTGTGCATTCAGGTAGAAATGCCGAGGTCTTTAAGTGAAGCGCAGCGGCAGCTGATCGAAAAACTTGCTCAAACAGGTTTGTAACCGATCAAATTTATTGACAACTGAAGACATAAACGGTAAACAAATCAAGTTAACGGCTCCGAATTTTCATCAGCGTTTGTATTCAAGGAGATCAACGGGGGATGATCCGCGAACGCGCTAACCCTTAATACCCCTTGGGCTTTTGAATGAGTGAATTGGTTCCTGTTCTGACCAAAGAGGAGATTGACGAAAAGGTCCGGGCGATCAGCCGACGGATATCGAATGATTACAAGGATCATGAGCTAGTCATTGTATCGGTGCTCAAAGGCTCCTTTATTTTTCTGGCGGATCTGGTGCGGTATCTGACAATCCCTGTTCAGATCGACTTTGTACGGACATCGAGTTATGGCAGTGGAACCGTCTCCGCCGGATCGATCGTTCTCAGCAAGGACATTGAACTGGACATTAAAGGCAAAGATGTTCTGATCGTGGATGATATCGTGGATACAGGCCTTACGCTGTCTTATCTGATTGAGCACCTGCGGTCCTTCGGGCCCAGGACGGTCAGAATCTGCGCCCTGCTCGCAAAGCATGAACGCCGCCAGATTGCGGTGCAGGTGGATTATGTGTGCCACGAGTTCATGCAGGGGTTTCTCGTGGGCTATGGGCTCGATTACGCGGAAGCCTATCGGCATTTGCCCGCAATTTATCACCTGAAATTATAATGATGAGGGTACGCCATGATTATTACCTGTGATAAGTGCAATACGCGGTTTAGTTTGGATGATGCGCTGATTAAGGCGACGGGCACCAAGGTCCGTTGTAAACAGTGCGAGCATGTTTTTGATGTGTACCCTTCAGGCAAGCCGGCATCTGACGACAAAGGCGATGCGGAAATCAGCGGTCTTGAATTGGAAAGCAAAAGCCTCTCTCCATTTTCCGCTGAAAAGGCGGCAGGCGAAAGTCCGGAGCGTAAGTCCGGGGGTATCGATTTTGAATTTGAGTTTGAAGAGTCCGAAGAAGATTCCAAAGATGCGGATGAAGACCTGGAACTCAAAGATGAGGATCTGGATTTTGAGTTGGAGATGGAATCCGAAGGCCAAACCCAAGTCAAGGGGCTGGAGCCGGAAATGGAGTTCAGCGATGAGGACTTGAAGCTTGAGCTTGAATCTTCGGCTGCGGAATCAGAAGATTCCCCAACTCCGAAAGCCGCCGATGAAGAAGAAATGTTTGAACTGGATCTGGACCTGGAGCCTGTTGAGTTCAAGGGCGCTGAACCCAGAGAGGCATTTTCCGAAGAAGAGATAGACATATCCGAAATCGAAAAGATTCTGGATATGGAAGAAGATCGCAGCGAACCTGAAACCGGCGACGAAGAAATGGAGCTTGATCTGGAGCTTGATCTGGAAGATGAGGAAATCATGAAATCTTCATCTTCTCTTGAGGCGGAAGCTGCTGAGGAGGAGGGATTCGATATCAATTTAGCTCTTGAGGGGGAGCCTGAAACAGACTTCGCACCGCGTGAGCCGGTTGAATCGAAAGCCGCGCCAGTCCGGTTTCGAGAGGAGAAGACCTCCGAGGCCGAGCCTGAAGAGCCCTTGACTATGGTTGACAAGGATCGTAAGGCTCAGGCGCAGCCCTTTGATATCGGCACCCTCGCGGAGCCGGAGGAAGCGGAAGAAGAGGAGGAACCTGCTTTTTCAATAGGATCCTATGAACCTGAAAAACGAAGAGGCTCAAGATCGCTGGTTTACCTGCTGGTGGTTTTAATTCTGGCGGGCGCTGGTTACGGCGCCTTCTGGATGATGCAAAACAAAGGAATTAAAATTCCCTTTATTTCGCAGCTGTTCAAATTATCCCCTGCCGACGAGACGGGCAACCTGAATATTTCCACAACGGAGGTCGCCAGCCGGTTTGTGACCACGGCGAAGCAGGGCCGGTTGTTTGTCATAACCGGAAAGGCCAGAAACGATTACCCCGAGGCTCGAAGCGCAATCCATATCACGGCAAAGCTCTATGCCCCCGGAAAGGTCCTTGTCGGCACTCAGAGCGTGTTCTGTGGAAACTTTTTGTCGGATCTTGAGTTGAACAGTCTGGATGTCGAAACGATTCAGAAGATATTGCAGAATCGATCCGGAGATAATTATTCCGGAGAGCGTATTGATCCAGGCAAAGAAATTCCCTTTATGGCTGTTTTCTCCAGTCTGCCGGATAATTTAGAGGAGTTTACCGTAGAGGTGGAAGGCTCTTCCCCGGTGAAGCCCTGAACAAAAAACGTCTTGACTAAGTTGAATTGAGCTGTTAAAGACGGCTTTCGAAAAAGCAACCCAAGGCGATGTAGCTCAGACGGTCAGAGCATGCGGCTCATATCCGCAGTGTCCGGGGTTCAAATCCCTGCATCGCCACCACCATGCAATCCAGTATCATCCGATACTGTCCAAAAAGGCCTGATTTTTCAGGCCTTTTCTTTTTCTGTCGTCCAACAGAGTCCAATGATATATGAAAAAACCTAAAGTTTTGGGGGTATGTATAGGGGTATTTGGCCCTTCCCCCAACAGAGATACCCCCAAAAATGAAGTGAAACCCTATGCCTAAACGGATTACGCCTCTTACCGATGCCAAAATCAGAACCATAAGGCCGACGGAAAAACCCCAAAAACTTTTTGACGGTGGAGGGCTTTTTCTCCTGATCACTCCGACGGGCGGCAAGCTTTGGCGGCTCAAATATCGTTTTGGGGGTATCGAGAAGCTGCTGGCCATCGGCGCATACCCCCAAATATCGCTTGCCGAGGCCAGGCAGAAGCGTGACCAGGCAAGCGCCTTGATGCTCAATGGCGTTGACCCCGGCGACACCAAGAAAGCACAGAAGGCGGCAGGCAACCAGGAGGCCGAGACCTTCGAGGGGTCAATTGACCCTGAAATAATATCAAGCTTGATTTGTCAAAAATCGCTTGGCAGTTTCTGTTTGTTTTGCCGGTTGAATATTTTGATCTTCGAGTCTGGCTTCCCCTAAATCTGACCGACTACCTGGATGCGATCGCTGGAATCATCCCGGTCAGCTCCTTGCGGGTGCTTCCGGGCGCAAATTTGATGGTATTCCGGAAACCGTTTGATCATACCACTTGAACATTTCCGAGAAAAAAAACTTTCCAAAACCAGTATCGGTCTCGGTCTTGGACATAAAGCTCAGGAACTCATCGGCATTGCTGAGGAAGGCTTCCCTGATGCTGTCCTGGAGTTTTTGTCTGCGCAGGAACTCAATGCTGTTGGTTTTGAATGCCGCCCGCAGCGATTCGTCTTTTTCCAGCTTGTGCTTGATGGCGCCGACAACCCGATCCGCCTCCTCAAAGGCAATCCCGAAATCTTGGTTCAGTTTTTGAATGATGAGTTTGATCTGTTCCTTCTCAGCCTCGCCGCCCCGGTATCCGTCATCTGAAGTCAGTTTCAGAACGCCGTCCTCGCCTTTCAGCGTGATGCGGCCGTTCTGCTCTTCCTGGGAGCGATACTTGTCCATGTCGATCATCTCGATCACCTCAAGCGGCAGGGTCTGCTTTTCATAGGGCAATTGACGCAGCAGCAGCTTGGCAAAGAGATAGAACTTCTCCAGGGCCGTGTCGGTGAAGGTCATGATCTGGCTGATGAAGCTGTATTGCTTCACATAGCGGGCAATTCCCTTGCGGAACCTGTCTTTGGCCCCGGCTTTCAGCTTTTCGTAATCCTTTTTGTCCCTGTGCTCGGCGGCCAGATTTTCGTAGCCGTTATTTACGATGCGCTGGAAGAAGGGCTGCAGCTGTTCTGATTTCACCTTCTTGACCACAAACAGTTCCACAAACTCCGCCACGTCTTCCGGCGTAAAGACGCCTGCCTTTTCAAGCGTGTATTTCAGATTGTAGAGTTTGTTCGGGTTGGTCTCCCCCTCCAGCTCGGTGCGCTGGTAATAATCCTGGAAGGATGCCTGAATCGTCTCCTGATCGTTCACAAAATCAAGCACCATGGTATCCTGCTTGAGGGGCGGGAAGGTTCGATTCAGGCGGCTCAGGGTCTGCACCGCCGCCACGCCCCCGAGCTTCTTGTCCACATACATGGTGTGCAGCAGGGGCTGATCAAAACCGGTCTGGAATTTATTCGCCGCCACCAGCAGACGCCGGGCCGGATTTTTGAATGCCACGGCGATCTCGCCTGTGCCGGGCGGATTCATGTTCTCTTCGGTGTATTTCTGTTCGTTAATGGTGACCGTGCCGGAGAAGGCCGCCAGCACGCCAAAGTTCAGATTCTGTTCGCGTATCACTTCATCCAGGGCCTGTTTATAAAGCACGGCATGGGCGCGGGAGTGGGTCACCACCATTGCCTTGGCCTGGCCGGCGATTTTATGGGCCGTGTTGCGGGTGAAATGGTCCACGATGATATGGGCCTTGCGCTTGATGGCGAACTCGTGCTGATCCACGTATTTCAGCAGCAGACGCCGGGCCTTGAGCTTTTCCACCTCTTTTTCCCCATCGGCCTTTTCGTTCTCAATCAGCTCGAAGTAAGTTGTGTAGGTGGTGTAACTCTCCAGCACATCCAGGATGAAGCCCTCGGCGATGGCCTGGCGCATGGTGTATTGATGAAAGGGCCGGAAACCCTTTTTTACGCTGGCGTCCTTTACGCCGAACAGCTCCAGGGTCTTGTCCTTGGGGGTGGCGGTGAAGGCGAAGAACGACAGGTGCGGCAATTTTTGACGGGCCTTCTGAATCTTCTCAAGCTCCGACTCGATGGGATCATCCGCTTCCCGCAGCTCGTCGTCTTTTTTCAGGGCTTCTTCAAGCTGCTCGTCGCTGGTCAACACCAGGTGAAGGTCTTTGACGCCCTCGCCGGTTTGCGAGCTGTGCGCCTCGTCAATGATGACCGCGAAACGCTTGCCCGGCATCTTCGCCAGTTCGCCGACAAAGCCGAATTTCTGCAAGGTGGTGATGATAATCTTGTCGCCGCGCTCCAGGGCTTTCACCAGTTGTTTGGCGTTGCGGTCGATCTTCGACACCGTTCCCTTGATCTTCTCGAACTGCTTGATGGTGCCCTGCAACTGCCGGTCCAGCACCCGCCGGTCGGTGATGACCATGATGCTGTCGAACACCGGCTGCCCATCCGCGCCGCAGAGGTTGGCGAGTTGATGCGCCAGCCAGGCGATGCTGTTTGATTTGCCCGAACCGGCGCTGTGCTGGATCAGGTAGCTGTGCCCGCTGCCATTGGCCTTCGCATGGGCCAGCAGCTTGCGCACCGCCATCAGCTGATGAAAGCGCGGAAAGATGAATTTTTCCTTGCCTGTCTTCTCGTCGCGCTCGAGGTGCAGATAGTTCTGGATCAACAGCAGCAGCGAATCCGCCTGCCAGATCCCTGTCTGGACCTCTCCGTCCTCGTCGATGAAGTCGCTCCACAGGTAGGAAGAAGCGAATCGGCCATAGATCGCCGGATTGCGGGTGTCGCGGTTGAAAGGGAGAAAGGCGGTCTCGGAACCCGCGACCCGGGTCGTCATGTAGGCCGCGTCGTCGTCCACCGCAAAATGCACCAGGCAGCGCTTCCAGAACGGCTCGTTCTTGTCGCGCCGTCGATACTGGGCAATGGCATGCTGGACGTTCTGGCCGGTGAAATGATTCTTCAACTCTGCCGAAATAATCGGCAGGCCGTTGAGCAGGATCACCAGGTCTATCGACTGATCGGGCGTCCTGGTGGAAAAATGCACCTGGCGCATCACCGCAAAACGGTTGCCCTCATAACGGGCCTGGTGCTCCGGATTGCCTTCCGCGGACGGGCGGAAATAGGCAAGCTGGAAATTGACGCCGCTGAACGATACGCCGTTTCTCAGCACTTCCAGGGTCCCTCGTTTCTGGATCAGGGATGTCAGATGCCCGGCCAGAGCGGTTGCCTCCTCGCCGGGGAACTGCTTGCCGAGCTTCGCCCACTCCCTGGGCTGGGTGGCCCTGATAAAGGCCGCGGTTTCTTCCACATCCAGCAATGTCGAGGCATCGAAGGCGGCATTCGGACGCTCACGGTAAAATGGGCTTTGGGCGAGTCCGGCGACGATTCCATCCTCGGCGGCCTGTTCCGACACACGGCTGGTTTCGAGGCGTGATTTCATCGGGCTATCCTTTGCAATATGTCCACGCGATACCCATATCAATAGAATATGGGTATATTTTTCTGTTTTTTACCCATGTCGCCGCGACAAGTCCACGGCATACCCCTGTCAGGAGATCAGGAGTTTCAGTAAGGCGGTATTGAGATAATAGATCTCACGCCCTGCCTTGACCAGGGCAAGCATGCCGATCTGCTCCAGCGCCCTGAGGTACTGCGAAGCCGTTTTGCGCCGGGCAATGCCCGCCTCTTCCAGGAAACGGATTTTACAGTAAGGTTGACGGAAGAGCAGTTCCAGCAGCTCTTTCGAGTAGGCCTTGGGGGCATCGCGCTTGACGCGTTCGATGCCCTCGTGCATCAGGTCGCGGATGCTCAGGATTCGTTCACGGGTCGCCCGCGCCGTCTGCTCGATGGCGTCGAGCATATAGAGCACCCACGGTTCCCAAGCCTGTTCCACGGTGATTTGCCGCAGTCCGGCGTAGTATGCGCCCTTATGGTCGATGATATGCCGGCTCAGATAGAGCACCGGAATATCCAGCAGCCCGGTTTCGATCAGATAGAGGATGTTGATGATCCGGCCGGTCCTGCCGTTGCCGTCGGTAAAGGGATGGATGGCTTCGAACTGGTAATGCATCACCGCCAGCTTGACCAGGGGATCGAGATCGCTCTCGTCGTAGATAAAGCGTTCCAGGTTGGCCAGCTTGTCGCGGATGACCGTCTCGCCCTCGGGCGGCGTGTAGATGATCTCCCCCGCCGGGTTGGCCAGTTTGGTTCCGGGCGTGCGCCGCACCCCCGCCGATGTTTCCTTGATGATCTGAAACAGCTCCTCGAACAGACGGGTGGACAGGGGGCGATTCTCCTGCTTGATTGATTTGAAGCCGTGCCAGAGAGCGTCCTTGTAACGCAGCACCTCCTTGGTGTGGGGATTGGTGCGCTGCCCCTGGTCGGCAAAGGCGCGGTACAGCTCGTCGTTGGTGGTGACGATGTTTTCGATCTCCGAGGAAAGCTTGGCCTCCTGCAAACCAATGGTCTGAATCAGGAGCGACTGATCCGGAATCAGCTCGCCGGCCCCCTTCAGCTCAGCCAGGGCCTTGTTGGCGGCAATGGCCTTTTTCAGCACGGCCCTGGTCTCCAGTTCCCCCGACGGCGGCAACAGGGGCAGGTCGTTGAACGGCGTTTGCGGGTCAAAGGGCATGGGCGTTTGCCTCCTGAGAAGATGACGGCTCGGGAACGGGCCGTTGACCGGTGACGCATTCATGGATCAGGCTGACTCGGTATTCAGCCAGGAGTGTGAGCTGGCGGGCGTAGGCTTCAAGGAGTTGGCCATTTTGAGAGCACCTCACCTTAATGGAATCCAGAATTACTTTTTGTTCATCGATTGGAGGTATGGTCATCATAAAATTAAGAAATACAGGCATCCTAAGTGAATCCACCGTGGACTTTGCACCGCCTTCAAGGGCAACTTTGTAGAAATTTTCTTTTAAATAGTGAAATACAAACTCCCCAAGGATTTCTTTGAAGTTGAAGAGCATGTAAACACGCTGATGGAAATCAAATTTCCCCACATAGTGGTGAAACACTTTTCCAACGCCCGCTCCATCCCCAGCAGTAAGAACGGCTTCACCATCAAAGGAGTAGCTCCCAATTTTTTCGATAATCTGTGATCTGACAAAAAAAGGATACACACCATCTTGATCTGCATCCACCGTATCCTTTGAGCCTGTAGTTATCTTGCATACATACTTCAGGCGCTTTAAATCCCAATGCTCCGGAATATCCCCCAACCAAGGAATACCGGAATTTTTCATCGGAGCATTGGGATTAAGACCACGGGTGACGGCCTGCTGAATAAGGGCGGCCCGCTGCTCCTTGAGCAAGGCCATCTGCCGCCGCCGCAGCTCCATCAGCCGGTCGATCTTTGCCGTCTGCTCGTCCAGATATGCGGCAATGCGGCGTTGTTCGGGTGGCGATGGCAGTTCAAGTTTCAGGTTTTTTAGAGAATACGTTGATAACTCAATGAATGTTGTGCCAAGGCCAAGGCTCTTCAATTCATCTGCTGCATCGAGAGCAAAGTAATAAGCAAATTTTGAATCCAGCTTACGCTTGTCAGGGAAGATAGCCTTGCAACCTTGGTTCGTGGTAGCCTCGCAGGCCAGCAGGCCAACAGAGCCAATAGGCGCTCGCGTCGATATAACAATGGTTCCAGGCAGCAAAATATATAGACCGGCAGCTGCGACTCCAGCGTGTGTTAACGTCCTGCTCGATCCTTCTATAGCGCAACTTCCTTTTTTGCCCAAATCCACGGGAGTGAGCCACGGGATCGGGCCATCCCAATAGTCAGGAACGGAGCTTTGTGGCGTCCCTCCCGCCATCACTTTACTGGCAAATTTGATCTTTGTGCTTTGCCATGTTGTGGGATTTGCAGCACTCATTCCTTCACAATCTCCCGCAACAGGTTTTCCGTCTCCTCATCCAGAGCCAGCAGTTCGGCGGCGATTTCCTCGGTGGAACGCAGCGGGGTGTATTCGTAAAAATATTTGGTAAAGCTGATCTCATAGCCTATCTTATCCTTGCTCCGATCCATCCAGGCGTCGGGGACATGGGGCAGCACCTCGCGGGCAAAGTAGGCGTCGATGTCCTCTTTTAAGGGCACGTTTTCGAAGTCGCGCAGGTCGCTGTCCGGCATCTGGTTGCCATCGTTGTCCAGCACCGGCACGGCAGACTCATCGCGCTCTCCCAACACCGCGCGGATTACCTTCACCAGCCCGGCGGCGGGCTTCCAGGGCAGGGCCTTGTGCAGCGCGGCAAAGAACCGGCCGTCATCCACCCACGGTGCTTTTTCCGCCAGTTTTTCCAGCGCATCGGCGAGCTGCCGGCCGCGGTTATCCTTGAGCTTGAGCACGGCAGCGTCGAGTTGCAAACGCCGGCGTTGATCGGCGCTCAGATCAAAGCGCAGGCGCAACGGGCGTTCCACGCAGACCTTGGTATAGCCGAAATCGGCGGTATCGAAGATCTTGCTGACCTTGTTCTCTTCAAACGCTTCGTAGATGCCAAGAACGGCGGCGGACTGGTCCTCGCCGATCTCCACCCGTTTCTTGCCGAGGTTGCGCCGCAGCATGGTGCGGAACTCCTCGCCGTTTGCGTTGATCAACTGCACCTTGCCGCGCCGCCCGGCGGGCTTGCGGTTATTGATCAGCCAGATATAGGTGGCAATGCCGGTGTTGTAGAACAGGTCATTGGGCAGGGCGACGATGGCATCGAGCCAGTCATTTTCAAGAATGTACCGGCGAATGTTGCTGGGGCCGCTGCCGGCGTCGCCATTGAACAGGGGCGAACCGTTGAAGATGATGGCGATTTTCGATCCTTGCGGGGCCATCTTGCTTATCTTGTGCAGCAAAAAGAGCATGGCCCCGTCGCCCACGTCCGGAAGGCCTGGTGCGTAGCGGCCGGAAGCGCCCAGCTTGTGTTCGGCCTCGATCTCTTCGCGGATGTTCTTCCAGTCCTTGCCGAAGGGCGGATTGGAGAGCATGTAGTTGAACTGCTTTCCGGGAAGCAGGTCGCGGCTCAGGGTGTTCTCGCGCTTGATGTTTTCCGGGTCTTCGCCCTTCATCAGCATGTCGGCCTTGGCGATGGCATAGGTCTTTTCGTTCAGCTCCTGGCCGTAGAGATAGACCTCCAGCGACGGGTTGATGGCGGCCAGCAGGTGCTCCTTGGCAATGGTGAGCATGCCGCCGGTGCCGCAGGCGGGGTCATAGATGCCGATGAGTCTTTCCCTGGCCAGTTTTTCCCGGTCCGGCTCGAACATCAGCTTGACCATCAGCCGGATGATGTCGCGGGGGGTGTAGAACTGCCCGGCGGCTTCGTTGCTGGCTTCTTTGAATTTGCGGATCAGGTATTCGAAGATGGTGCCCATGCCGTGGTTATCGACGTTTTCGGGCGAGAGATCGGCCTCGGCAAAGGCCTGGGTGACTTTCAAAATCAGCCGCTTGCGGGCCAGTGTCTCATAAATGGGCGACAGCCCTTTTTCCTCGCCGCCGGAGAAGTTGTAAAGGATGTCCTTGACGTTGGCGGAAAAGCCGCCGAGGTAAGCGGAGAAGTTGGGCACGATGTCGGCCGGCCGCCGGATCAATTCGTCAAGCGAGTATTCGGAGGTGTTGTAAAACCGCTGGCCGGCAGCCCGCATCAGGAGCGCGTCGCGGGTCTGGTCGGGGACAGCCTTGTATTTCTCCGCCGCCTCGCGCACCGCCTGCCGGGCGGGTTGCAACACGCAGTCCAGACGGCGCAGCAGGGTGAAGGGCAGGATCACATCTTCGTAATTCTTGGCGTCGTAGTCGTCTTTGATCAGGTCGGCGATCTTCCAGAGGAACTCGGCGATTTCGGAATGGTTTTGCATCTACCCAACGTTCCACGGGGAATTTTGAAAGCATTTAGCCAATTTCATATTATCTGACTCGCCGATATTTTCCGGCTTCGCCGGCCACTTCGCGCAGTCCAGGGCTTTATGCTTCCAATATTTAAGACGATCAACCTTCTTCAGTTTTGCGAGTTGCATTACGGCTCCAGTGAAAAGCTGTGCATGAAAGATCAATATGGCGACCTCGACGGCGGCCATTATTTTTCTTTAGTGAAACTTTCACTGCTAAAATACAATAATTTACTGTAATGTCCAGAATAATCCTAATAAATAAACAACGCCACATACTGTGGAGGGAAAAACATGGCGCGGCACTATTCTTCCAAAGACTTTTTCCAACAGATGCCGAATTCCCTGCACTCGCGATCTTTCGAGGATCGCGGGTTTTCTTTTGACGGACAACGTGCTGCGGTTATCTCTCAAACGTTCTGCAAAAGTTGACCAGCCGGCCGATTCCCTCGATTTCAACGACCACCTGGTCTCCGTCCTTCAGGTACATTCGGGGTGTGCGGAAAACCCCCACGCCGGACGGCGTTCCGGTCAGAATCAGATCGCCGGGCATCAGGGTGAAATGCCGGGACAGAAAACTCACCAGAAAGGGGACCTTGAAGAACATCTCTCCGGTATGGCTGTCCTGAAGGGTCTGGCCGTTGAGATGGCAGTAGATCTTAAGATCGTGGGGGTCCGGAATCTCATCTTTCGTCACGATCCACGGACCCAGCGGGCAGAAGGTGTCCAGGGATTTGCCCCGGACCCACTGCTTGTCCCCGAACTGCAGGTCCCGGGCGCTGACGTCATTGGCGCAGGTATAGCCGAACACCGCCTCCATGGCCTGAGCTTCCGGGATGTCGAAGGCCTTCTTTCCGATCACCACGGCCAGCTCGGCCTCGTAGTCCACCTTCTTCGTGATGTTCAGGTTCCAGGCGATGGTCTGGCCCGAGCCGATCAGGCTGTTGGGAAACTTGGCGAAGATCAGGGGCGCCTCCGGAACCTGGGCTTTGCCTTCCACGGCATGATCCGCGTAGTTGAGCCCCAGGGCGATGATCTTGGTCGGGCGGGTTACCGAAGCGGCCAGCTGCGCCCGGTCCATGGGGATCGAATCTCCTGATGGCGAGACTTCCGGCTTCTGAAGGATGAAATCGATCATGTCGCCGTCAAACCCGATCGGAAGCAGGGTGTTTTCCTCAACGATTCCCAGGCGAATCCGGTTCTTGTCAAAATACTGGGCGATTTTCATGGGCGTTGCCTTCCTTGTCAGCAGGCGAATTTTCCGTTTTCGTAGATGACGACTGTCCTGCCCGAGACCAGCCTGGCGCTGACGCGCTTGGGCTCGGTGTTGACCAGGTCCCAGTGAAGGGCCGAATCGTTGAAGCCCAGCGCTTTTTTGGTTTCCGGGGTCAGCTCCTTCGGGTTTCCGTCATAGGTGTCCGAATACGAGGCGCCTACGGCCACATGGCAGTTTCCGTGCGCGCCACCGAAATTTTCATCGTACAGGGTGTTGGCCATGAACCGGTCGATCTTTGAGAACCGGATGTCGGTGAGGGAAAACTCTCCCAGCTTGTTGGCGCCCTTGTCCATGGCCAGCTGGGTCTTGAGAAAGTTTCCGCCGGTCTGAGCTTCGGCCGAAACCACGGCGCCCTTTTTGAATTCCAGCCGGACCTTTTCCACGTAATTGCCGTTTCGGAACGAAGGCTGGTCGGCGAAATAAATTCCCTCGGTTCCCCGCCAGTCCGGAGACATGAACAGCTCGAAACTGGGAATATTATGACCCGAGATGCCGATCCACCGGCGTTTTTCGCCCGGCGTGATCACCAGATCCGTGCTCTTGGATTCCACCCGGTAGGACTGAACCTTCATGCGGTTGAGCCATTTTTTAATGGCCCCGGCGTTCTTGTGAATTTCCTTCCACTGGGCCACGGGGTCCTCGCTGTCCAGAAAGCAGGCACGGGCGATCTGCCCGGCGTATTCATTCAGGCTCATTCGGGCGTGACGGGCCAGTTCCCCGGTGGGACTCATGCAAAGGGTCCATCCGTAAAGCCCCTCTTCTTCGCGCCGGGTCAGAATGTCCCGCAGGGGTTTCCGGGAGATCAGGGCACGGGCGATTTTTTTCGGATCCACATCGGCCAGATGGGTGATCGATTCGGGCCCCAGCAGGTGAATGCTGGCGTTGAGGTGATGGTAAAACTCTTTCTGGCCCGGGGGATGAAATTCCAGCTGCCGGGCGCTGGCGTGTTCGTAGAAGCTTTTTTCCATCCGTTTGCCGGCATTGATCCGCTGAACCGGATGCATGCCGGCGTCCAGAATCTTTTCAAACAGCCTTTCGCAGAGCCCGAGGGCGGAAAGGTCGTATTGAATCAGAACAATGTCGTTTTTGTTGTATTTCCGGGTCCGGGCGGTCCGGATTCCCCACAGAAGCACGTCCGCATAGCGGTCCAGTTGTTGATCGTCGAGCATCGTTCCTCCTTCAGTCTTCTGCTTCCTTCAAAAACAGCCGGTGGTACTCGGCATCGCTCAGATGGTTTTGCAGAAGCTCGGATATCAGGTTGAAGATTCGGGAAAGCTCCGGGTCCGGAAGCTTTTCCAGCAGATGATCCATCAGCGCGTCATCGGAGAATTTCTGAAGATAATACCGGACGCAGGCCTCATCGGTCCTGCGGTCCCATCCAAATGCCACGGGTCCGGAATAGGTCTCCACAAACTCGTGGCGATGTTTTTTTGTACAGGGCGGTTGACTTTTCATGGCAATCTATTTCATGCTGACAAAAATTTTGAGTCAGCATACTTGAAAAGACGGCGACGGTCAACGCATTCGGCCGTCCCTTCGAATCCCGGAGCCCTGGATTGCATTCCGGTTCCTTCCGGGTGTCTGAAAGGAGAAAAATGCGGCAGCCGGTGATCGATATGCTGGATATCGGCGGCGGACTGAAAATGCGGTACGGCATCTGGCCCTTTCCCGGTTCCGAATGCCGGGGCAGCGTTCTGCTGCTCAACGGGCGCGCCGAATTTCTGGAAAAGCATCTGGAAACCGTCTGCGATCTGCTGGAAAGAGGATTTGACGTTTACAGCCTGGACTGGCGGGGGCAGGGGCTGTCTTCCCGGATGCTGAAAAACCCGCACAAGGGGCATGTGGCCTCCTTTGAGGATTATATTAATGACCTCGAGCTTTTTGTCCGGAACGTGATGGAGGCGGCGACCCGGCCACTGACGATTCTGGCCCATTCCATGGGCGCGCATATCGCGCTTCGCTTCATCCGGGAGCATGACGGCTTTGCGGACCGGGCCGTGCTGGTTTCCGCCATGTGCGACATACATACCTTTCCCCTGCCGGGGAGCCTGGCCCGCCGGATTGTGAAATGGGCGGCGCACAGCGGTCGAAAGGACCAGTATCTTCCGGGAGACGGCGATTACCGGAAAAAACTTTATTTTGCCAATCCCTACACCTCGGATCCGGTCCGGTTTCAGGATGAACACCGAGCCATTGCCCGGAATCCCGCCCTGGCCCTGGGCGGTCCGACCTGCGGCTGGGCGGCGGCGGCTTTTGACTCCATCGATCGATTGCAGGCCCCCGGATTTGCCGAAGCGGTCCACACGCCGGTTCTGATGATTGCAGGAAGGAAAGACCGGGTGGTCCGGCTCGATTCTCTGAAGGCGATTTCCCGCAGGCTGGCCCTGAGCCGGCTGCTGGTGATCGAGAATGCGCGGCACGAGATATTAAAAGAAACGGATGCGGTTCGAAAGCGGTTCTGGGAAGCGTTTGACGGGTTCTGTGGGGAAGGGCTGAGGGATGAAACCTGAGGAAAGATGAAAGCTCAAAGCTCAAAGCTGAAAGCTGAAGGCGAAGAGCAGGGGTAGAGAAAATGCAGCTGGCTTACAAAGAATTGGCGGTATGGAAAAGGGCGGTGAACTTTGCCGTTGCCGTGATCGATACGGTCGAGGGGATTTCAACGGACCGGAAACATTATCGTCTGCTGGAACAAATTGAAGCCTGCTCCTCCAGCGTTTCCATGAATATAGCGGAGGGCAAGGGCCGATTTTCCAAAAAAGAGTTCACGCAATATCTATACATATCCAGAGGATCTTTATACGAGACCCTGACGCTGCTGGAAATTTTTCGTCAAAGAAATTGGATATCCGACAACCAATGCAAAGAACTGGAACACGAAGGGCTGGAAATCGCGGCGATGATCAAAGGACTCATCAACGCCGTTAACAAACCAGAATAGCCGCCATCCCCTTTCAGCTTTCACCTTTGAGCTTTCAGCTTTGAACTTTGAGCTTTGAGCTTTGAACTTCCCCAACGTTTCCCTTGATATATCCATGTGTTTTGTTCTATCTTGAGATTTAATGCCGAGGCGGTCGGCGCCAAAGGCCGAGGAAATGAAACTTATTGGGGAGGTGCGCCATGTCGTGGAATGATCCGGAAAAACAAAATTCGATCGAGGATGTCGATGTGGAAGATTTTTACGATACAGAAGGGTATTCGAGTTTAAAAAAGAAAAAAAAGACCCGTTTCGGCCTGGGCGAAGGTTTTCCGGGACTGCCCGATGGTTTCCGCAAGTGGGCCGGCATCGGCGCCGCGCTGGTTGCGGTCATGATTCTGGTCATGGTCCTGGCTTCAAAGGATTCCAACACGATCCGGATCGATCCGCAGCTATACCAGCGAACCGATGCCCTTCAGGCCCGGATCGAAAGCCTTGAGGATGTGGTGCAGAAAATTGATGCCCTGGAACAGCAGGTAGCCGCTCTTCAGCAGTTTCAAAGAAGCGTCGATGTGCGGGAGGCCGATCTGGGCACGCGCATGGATCAGCTCGCCAAGGACATGGATAAGTTGAGCAAAAGACCCGCTCAACAGGCTGTCGCGCCGCCGGCCGCCCCTCCGCAGTCCAAACCGGCTGCCGGAGCCATAACCGGTACGGGCAAGTATCATGTGGTGCAGCAGGGCGAAAACCTCTTCCGCATCGGCCTGAAATACAACCTCAGCGTTCCGGATATTCAGAAACTTAACAAGCTGGGCCCCAATGATTCGATTCATGTCGGCCAGAAACTTCTGGTTCAGCCCGCCAGATAGCAGATGAAAATCAAACGGCCGGAAATTGCCGATGATCAATATCAAAGACCTCGCACGGGATCTACAGCCCCGTCTGGTTGAATGGAGACGGCATTTTCACCGTCATCCCGAGCTCAGCTGGCAGGAGCATGAGACCTCGCAAACCGTCGCGCGGATGCTGACGCAGATCGGCATCCCGACCCAAAAGGTAGCCGGCACCGGCGTGATCGGAAGCATCGCAGGTAAAAATCCCGTACCGGTGGTGGCCTTGCGGGCGGATATGGACGCGCTTCCGGTTCTCGAATCCAGCGGCATTCCTTTTTGCTCTCAAAACGCCGGCATTATGCACGCCTGCGGCCATGATGCACACACGGCCATGCTGCTCGGCGCCGCGCACGTGCTCTCGCAGTGCAGGGACGCCTTCTGCGGTGAGATCCGGCTGATTTTCCAGCCGGCCGAAGAAGATTTGACCGGCGCCAGGGCGATGATCGCCGAAGGCGTTCTGAAAGATGCGGGGGCGATTTTTGGTATTCATGTCTGGTCTCATCTGGATGCCGGAAAAATCGCCATCGATGCGGGTTCACGCATGGCTTCGGCAGACAAGTTCGTCATCCGGGTCAGGGGAAAGGGCGGCCACGGCGCGGCGCCCCACCACGGCATTGACGCGATTCCGGCCGCGGCATCGGTCATTGCGAATCTTCAGACCATCGTCAGCCGGCATACCAGCCCCTTCGAAACTCTCGTGATTACCATCGGCAAGATTTCCGGAGGAACGGCTTTCAACGTGCTGTGCGCCGAGGTGGAGATGGAAGGGACCGTCCGTTGCATGAAGCCCGGAATCCGCGATCAGATTCCCGAGGCCATCGAGCGTGTGGTCGTGCATTCCTGCGGGGCCCATCGTGCCGAAGGCCGGGTTGAATATATCGCCCGGACCCCGGTGGTGGTCAACGACAGTGATCTGTCGCAGATCGCGCGCACGGCCGCCGAAGCACTTTTCGGGCCCGATGTTCTCTTTTCCATGGGGCCTTCGATCGGAAGCGAGGATTTTGCCTGGTACGGAGAAAAGGTTCCGGCGGTTTTCGCTTTTCTGGGAACCGGAAAGTCCCGGGGGAAGGTTGCGCCCCATCACAGCCCCGGCTTTGATCTGGATGAAAGCGTTTTATGGATGGGAACTGCGCTTTACGCCAAATTCGCCATGGATTGTCTGGGAGTACATGGGGCACATCCTATATCCTCTCGGTCAACATGATTTTTAAAATTGAAAAAATAAATAAATATCAATAAGATATAAACCGATCCGATTTTCGGGTGCACCTCTCCTGTTGTTTTCCGACGATGATTCGACGAGTCTCTCGCAAAAAGGAACCCCGCGCCGGATCGTTACGTTGATCCGGCATATTCCCTGATGGCAGCGGAATCACCCATCATCCCTTATCCTGACTGCAAGGTTCAACGAGCGGCCCGGATATTGTGTCCTTCCGAGGTCTGATGCCTCAGCGTCGATAGTCGGGCTCTCGCGTCGAAATTGCCGCACTGTGCGAAACCTCGGCGATATTATCTTCCGCCGACGGGTTACTCGATCTTCAGCAGATCCGGGTTAAACTCTTGCGCCTTTTTCATCATGGTCATGGAAAGGTCAAGCCGAGACAATCGAAAATGGAAGCGCCGGAAGCATCGCATCATATCATTCGCCGAAGAATTGCGTGGCGTAAGATATTTGAAAACACGGATGATCTGGATTTTCAGGGGAGGAAACATCGAACACGGATCCCGACCGCCGCTTCCGTGCAGGTGGGAATTATTTGACGCATACTCAAAAAGTTGACAGTGCCATTTTGGGCATGCCCGTACAGGTCCAAATTGCCTCCGGCAAAGCCGATGAGATCCATGGAGGTCCAACAGCCAGCAATGTCCAGATCATCGTCATAGCTCCAGGCCGATCCGGATCGGGCAATTGCGGGCGTGGTAAAGACCGCCAGGAAACCGGAACGGGACATAAAATGACGTGCTGGCGTCAAAGACTGCGTTGTCGAAACTGTCGCAGTCGGTTTTTTGTCTCATTCCCGTCCCGTTCACAACCGCCCCGGGCGATTGCCGGTTCAGAGGCAAGATAATAAGTCACTTCCTCCGCAGTTGTGGAAACCGGCATTCTGGCGTCCGCTTACTCAAAGCGCATGAGGCTCCGAGCCATTATGCTTTTCGGTCCATCCCGGCACAGTATTTGCTTATAACAATGTAGGATTCATACAAAAACCCGATCGAAAAAACTAGATAAAAGACGAGAAATCGTGAGGGGTTTTGAAAAATCGAGTCTGTTGCAAACCATTGTCTTACAGACCGGAATATGGTGGTTTCCTGGAAAGGCAACCTCGCTTTACTGGATTTTTAATCAGCCCTGAAAAGGGCTGAGTTTTTTAGCCGCAACCAAAAGGGAGAGATATGTATGTTTAATGCAATGAAACTCAGAACTCGCCTGCTTTTTTTCGGCATCGTATTGACCGCGCTTCCCCTGTTGATCGTATCGAGTCTTACCTATGTGCAAAACAAACGGATGGTCAGCCTGTCCACTGATGAAATTTCCAAACTGGCTTACGCCGACATGCGGCATGTGCTTGAGGGCATATACGGCACGTGCGCTACGCGGAATCATGCCGTGCAGGATCACGTCAAGGCCGGTCTCAATGTCGCCAGAGATCAGGTCAGGAAAACAGGGGCTGTGTCGTTTTTACAGGAAACCGTGAAGTGGAATGCGGTTAACCAGTTCGACAATGCATCACAGCCGGTCGAGCTGCCCAAGATGCTGCTCGGAGAAACCTGGCTCGGGCAAAATTCCCGCACAGGGGTGGAGTCTCCGGTGGTGGATGATGTCAAAAATATCGTGGGGGCGGTATGTACGATTTTTCAGCGGATGAACGATGCCGGGGACATGCTGCGGGTGTCGACCAACGTGGCGAAACAAGACGGCACCCGTGCCATCGGCACCTTTATTCCCGCCACCAATCCGGATGGCGCATCTAATCCGGTGATTGCTGCTGTGATGCGCGGAGAGGTCTATACCGGCCGGGCCTTTGTGGTGGACGGCTGGTATATTACCAGTTATGAGCCGATCTACGGACCGGGCAACCGGATTGCAGGCGTGCTTTTCGTGGGAATCCCCCAGGATGCGGGTCAGCGAATCCGTCAGGATGTTTTAAAAACCGTGGTAGGCAAGACCGGTTACGCTTATGTACTCAATTCCAAGGGTGATTACATTATATCCGGCGGCGGCAAGCGGGACGGGGAAAATATCTGGAACACCCGGGACAGCTCCGGAAACTTTGTGATACAGGAGCTCATTCGAAAGGCCAAGGCGGCGGGAACGGGTAAAAGCGGCACCATGACCTACATGTGGCAGAATCCCGGAGAGCCTCAGCCGCGGGCCAAGGCGACCGCCATGATGTATTTTGAGCCATGGGATTGGGTCGTCGGAATCGGCGCTTACGAAGACGAACTGCTTGAGGCCCGAAATCTTGCGGCTGAAATCGGACAGCGCAGCAATCTGATTCTGGCCTCCGTGTTTGTCCTGGCCTTGCTGGGCGCCGTGATAGTCTGGTTTTTTGTGGCGCGGGGTATCGGCGAACGGATTAATACTGTTGCCAGGCGGTTGAATCTGTCCTCGGATCATGTGGCGGATACTTCCCAGCAGGTGGCTTCCGCCAGCTTGACGCTTTCGGAAGGCGCTTCGCAACAGGCGTCATCCCTTGAGGAAACCTCGTCATCCCTTGAGGAGATGGCCTCCATGACCCGCCAGAATGCCGAAAATTCCAAACAGGCCGATCAGATCATGAAGGAAGGAAAACAGGTCGTGGGCCGGGCCGATGCTTCGATGCAGGAGCTTACCGTTTCCATGAACGAAATCGCTCATGCCAGCGAGGAAATTTCAAAGATTAACAAAACGATTGACGAGATTGCGTTTCAGACCAATCTTCTGGCGCTTAATGCGGCGGTTGAAGCGGCCCGCGCCGGAGAGGCCGGCGCCGGATTTGCCGTGGTGGCCGAAGAGGTTCGAAATCTTGCCATGCGTTCGGCTGATGCGGCAAAGAACACGGCGGGCCTGATTGAAACTACGGTCGGAAAGATCAAAACCGGAACCGCACTGGTGTCCCGGACCAATGATGCCTTTTCCGGAGTGGCGCAAAGCGTCACCAAGGTCGGAGAACTGCTCGGCGAGATCGCCGCCGCATCGACGGAACAGGCTCAGGGAGTCGAGCAGCTCAACAAGGCGGTGGCCGAGATGGACAAGGTCACCCAGCAGAATGCGGCCAATGCCGAGGAGACGGCCAGCGCTTCCGAGGTGCTCAAATCCCAGGCCGATGAGATGAGATTCGTCTTAAAGCAGCTGATGGCGATGGTGGATGGGAAAAACGGGCAGGCGGAATCCGCAGGTCAGACCCGGAATACGGCCGCTCCCGGCGCTTCCCGTAAAACGCTGCCTGCGCTTGGAAAGAAATCGACAGGCAGGACCCAACAGGGCTCGGAAGTCAGTCCGGAACAGGTCATTCCCTTTGAATAGGACGAGTTCCGGGATTTCTAACAGGGTGTTGAAAAACAAGAATCAGGCCGTCAGGCAAGGCGCGCGGCGAGAGCCGTGCAACGCTGAATGGCGGCCTCAGACACAGTTTTTCAACAGCCTGCTAAGTCGGATAAACTGAACGGACCGTCATGTTGCCCTCTTCCGGGCGGAAGAGGGCAACATTGATTTCCGGTGCAGGCATGGTGCACGAATTGCCTGACTCCCTTGCAACACTACCTGATTTGTCTTTTGACGCCTGCCAATCCGCCAACTCCGAAACCCAACAGCCAAAGCGCCGCTGGAATGGGAGTCGCGGCATATCCTGTACGACCGCTGCCGTCGTTAATAAAAATGTGCGCTGCCGCCAAATACCCATCACCATTGAGAGCCAAAACATCAGCCGCACTGTCCCACCCCGATCCAGTCAAAGTGAAGCGCAGCTCGGAAACCGGGGAAGAAAAATTAGGCTGCTTAAATACAAGGCTGTATAGCCCAAATTCACTTATTCGACGAGGACGATACTCGGGGTTTCCCGGAATCGCCGATGCAGAGAAGCCGGACGTTAGAACTGAGTACCCTGTATATCCGTTTGGATTGATGCCAAAAGCGTTATTTCCTCCAATCAGATAACCATCATACGCCGTTACGGTTATATCCGCCTCATTGCCCGTCTGATCAATCGCAACATTCGCATAGGGCGCGGGGAACCCCGAAATATCAGCATTACCGACCGATAAATCGAAAGATATAATATCGCCAAATGCCGTCCCGGATATGAACAATCCTAAAAAAGCGCCTGTCCATATCAAGCCTTTCAAATATTTTCTCATCAACTTTCTCTCCATTTCTTCTTTTTCACAAGTGTCCGGTTAACTATCG
>DDYB01000023.1 GCA_002347265.1 Desulfobacteraceae bacterium UBA2245
GATTCTTGTTTTTCAACACCCTGTGAAGAATTCATGAATGATTCCGGTTTCGCGTGGGTCATGATCATGCATAACTTTTAACCCGGTTGCAAGGAGGTGGATCATGAAAGTGGTTGCGTTTAACGGCAGTGCCCGCAAGGATGGAAACACGGCGTTTCTGGTGAGAACCGTTTTTGAAGAACTCGAGAACCAGGGCATTCAAACCGAGTTGATCCAGTTGGCCGGCAAGGAGATTCACGGCTGCACGGCGTGCATGCGGTGTTTTTCCGAGAAAAACCGGCGGTGCGCCGTGAAAAACGACTTTCTCAACGCCTGCATCGAAAAGATGGCCGGCGCCGAAGGGGTGATTCTGGCATCCCCGACGTATTTTGCCAATGTGAGTTCGGAGATGAAGGCGTTGATCGACGTGGCCGGCATGGTCAGCATCGCCAACGACGCCATGCTGCGGCGCAAGGCCGGCGCCGCGGTGGTTGCCGTGCGCCGGGGCGGCGCCATAGGCGCCTTTGACGCGATGAATCACTTCTTTTTGATTTCCCAGATGATCGTTCCCGGTTCATCTTACTGGAACATGGGTTTCGGCATGGATAAAGGAGAAGCGGCCGGAGATTCCGAGGGAATCGACACCATGAGAATCCTGGGGAAAAACATGGCCTGGCTGATGAAAAAAGTTTACCTTTGATCGGTCTCAGGGCATTACGGGCCGGACGATCAGCCGGTCTCCCGGATGAATGGGACTTCTGGAATTGATGCCGTTCCAGATCAGCAGCGCCTTGAGGGGCACGTTTAAGCGTTCGGAGATGAGGGTCAGATTGTCTCCCTTTTTCACCACATAGACGCTGTTTTCACGTGCCGCCAGCCATTCGGCCAGCAGGTTTCGAAACCGCTCCTCGAATCCCCGGGCCTGGGGAACGCAGAGACGGTACCGGCCTGCATCCAGATAATGTCCCATGATCTGGGGATTGAGGTTTCGAATGTTTTTGAAATAGGTTCCGGCCGCCCGCGCGATCAGAAAAACCGGAATCGACCGGGAACAGTTCACTTCAACGGATTCGCAGACCTCCGGCGGATACAGATCCTCTGAACCAAGATCAAATCCGTAGCGCGCAGGGTCGGCGATAATCAGTTTGATTGCGACGATTCGAAATACATACCTCTGGGTTTCCTGGGGAAGCCGAAGACGGTAATAATCGGTTTCGCCCTGGGTGAGCATTTCCCCCTGAAGTCCGTCTTCTCCCATATTGTAAGCGGCGGCGGCCAGGGTCCACGAACCCAGCAGGCGGCGCAGTTCGCTCAGATAATCCAGAGCCGCGCGGGTGGCAGCGTGCGTGTTGCGCCGTTCATCGATGTTCCGGTCGACCGTCAGCCCGTATTTTTTTGCCGTGGATGAAATGAACTGCCACAACCCCACCGCTCCCTGGGATGAAACCACCTCCGGCATCAGCGCGCTCTCCGCAACGGCGATGTACTTGAGATCATCGGGAAGGTTCCGCTCCTTGAGAATGGCTTCGATGCGCGGAAAATACCGGGCCGTTCGCTTGAGCCAGAGAATCGTCTGGGCGCGGTTCCAGAGGGTCAGCATCATCTCTTTTTCGAAGTTTTCCCGAACCTCGGGGATTTCCATGGGAAGGGGTTCGCCGCAGAAGTCCGCCGACCGGTGCATTCTCAGCACCGAGATCAGCGAGGGAATCCGGTCCGGCTCCGGCAGGGGCAGGGTTTCGCCATATGCCGGAAGGCTCCAGAATATGAGCGTCAGGATAAGCCAGCCTGTTTTCGGCATTGTGGGGGATAGCTCCTTTCTTCTCCGGCCGCATTTTGCGCCGCATACGGGGCGGTCTGAAATAATGGTTCAACATTTAACATATCGTTTTGTGTATTGCAAATGCCCGCGGGATGTTTTGATCATTGATATCTTGATTGACAGAATGCCATAATTCGTCTACCCAAATCAACATGCCGCGAAAATCCAGAATTTACGATGCGGAAGCTTTTCACCCCGCAGCGCATTGTGGTGCCGGGCTGTGCGGGAACCTGGCCTAAACACGGTGGATCTGGCCGGAAGGCTTGGCGTTTCTCAACCCACTGTCAGCGAATCGGTCAAACGGGACGAAAAGATCGTCAAAGACAAGGGGCTCAAGGTTCCGAAATGATTCATGTCAATATATCAATGGGTTCCAAACGCCGCCGCCTTTTTTTGCCGGGGAACACAGTCGTTGGGGTAGGGTGAATGAATGACCTCGGGAAACCGCAAACGCATCTTTGGTGACAAGGTAGAATTTAAATCCCTTTCATGCGCTCCAGTAAATGAGCTGGGTGTTGTCTACCTGTTTGGTGTTCTCCATGAGACCTTCGATTTCAGAATTGAGTCCATCCAGTCTGGTTTTCCCGACTGTATCGCGCGGCGTAAAGTAGGTAAAAACCGATGGGAGGAAGTAAGAATTGAATTTGAATATGACAGCCGTTCATTCAAGACTCACGGTCACGATCCATACGGTGTTGATATCATAATATGCTGGAAGCACAACTGGAAACAATGTCCAAAGGAAATTGAGGTTATTGAGTTATCATCGCTACTTGGCGATGCCGAACAAATAGATGACCAAATAAAAACAAAAAAGACGCTTTCTGCATGGCAGTTGTTCGCTCAGCAGAAGCGCCTTGAGGGGTTGTCCTTCACTGAAATCGCTAAGCTATGGAAGAAGAATAAAGACGTATAAGCTGTCAGCGAATCGGTCAAACGGGGCGAAAAGATCGTCAAAGACAAGGGGCTCAAGGCTCCGAAATGATTCGTATCAATATATCAATGGGCGTCCCCGAGATGCCCCCATATGCGAAAAAAGAAAACCCAGCGGCCGACTTCCCCAGAATGCGCATCTTTATGACATAGATGTCCATTTTTAAAGCTTCTCGGCAGGCTTGCGGTTTCGCTCGTCCTGAAAAAAGCTTCCATCCAGTCAGGATTCAAACCGTCTTTCATTCAAAAAAATATATCTGCTTATAAAAAGAACACCGCTTAATTCCCGGCGGGCTTGTCCAACCCCAGGATAGCCTTATTCATTTGCATTTGCAGCAAAAACATCACGGAAAGGCCCAAGAAATTTCCTCTCCGTCGACCAATCGGTAATTGCAAAGACGATGTCGGAGAACGCTCCGCTATAGTCATTTTCCAAAGCCTGCCGAAAATCCATAGCCGTACGGTACGGATCATGCTTGAAAGCCCCACAGCCCCATGCGCCGAGCACTAGCGCGGCATGTCCGTACGACCGTGCGATAGCGAGCACACGATGAATCCGTTTTTGCAAGAGGTCCCCGGCTTGTGGCTGGCCAACGACGGGCGCATAAGGGGCGGCACAGGTAATAAAGCTCAGGAGCCAAGGCTGTGGAAGCTCCGCGCCGTCATCCATGCGAAAGACGGGAACGTCAGGTGAATAGATCGCCCAATCCGTAGAGTCCGGTAATGGCCGCTTTCGGTGCTCCTTATACATCGGATCACCGACAAGGGTCTGATAGAGAGCGCTGGATCGACAAAGCACCTCCTCCTGCGCTCTAGCCCCGCTAAGGAAGCCCCCGTCGGGGTGGATACCGTTGGCGAAATTCAGGACTAGAGGTCGTAATACGCGCTCAACGAAGCGTCGTGACGCTCCAAGCGTTGTTTCATTGGTGACCTGAACCCTTGTTTCAGTGAACGCGATTCGCTCAGTACTTGGCAGCGTATCGTCTGGACGAATGCTCCGCTTGCCGACACAGGCAGCTTGCACAGCGTCACGCCAAACGACTGTCTGACCAGCCTTGGTGACATAGCGACCTGCGTGAGCAGCTTCCACCGCAGACCGACCGAGTGCAGCGGCAACATCTCTGAGGATGTTTAACTCCTGCCGTCGGGAGGCGGCCATCTGCTCGGAATCGAGACAAGGCAGTATATGCAGTTTGCTCATGATTCTCACCTGTACTTACAACAATACCTTTGTTGAAACCGAAACGCTCCGACTAACCGGCTGGCAATAGAGTACAGCGGAATTGCCAGCCCGAATTGATGCGGTTGTTATGTCGCCGTTACGTGCGGCGTACTTCATCTACCATTTCTCTTACGCATGGGTTTGATCTGCCATAGCTTACGATTGCTACGTCTATATCGACATTCTTGTAGATGATCAGAGCACGGTGGATTGCTCCAATGATCCAATCAGTTTCATTACCAAACGCCCCCCCGCCCAGCAACGTCAGAAAAACTCTGTTGCTGCCATTTCTTTCCGTATTCAAGACCGCAGCACAAAGTGTTGCCTCATAAGCCGCCTCTAGTATGAGCCGCGCAAAGTCCGCCCAGAGTTCCGGTGAATGTCGCGAATAGGCAACCGGTAAGGCAGAACAGTAAACTTGCGAGACCAAGTGTTTGCAATCGTATAGCGTTACTTGTGTATTCCACTGAATGCCTATTCGTAGCCTTTGGCGTATTCTGTCTATTTCTTTCTCACTTGACGTTTGAAGACTTTTCGCAATCTCGACCAATCCGTTGTGCGACGCCAATGCATAGCCGTTTCTCATCTCCCACAGTTGATTTCTGGAGTTTCCCAACGTTGCTCCAATATCTGCAAGGCAATCGATTTGGTTGTTTGCGGATTGGCCGACCTGTCCATTTACAAGGGCAAAATAATTGCGATAGATCGTACCGGTGCCTGCTGCGATGGCGCACGCTGGTCCTTGGGTATGATCATGCTCATAGATGCCAACTCCCTGCTCAGGTGTGACATTCGGAGAAACCATCTCAAGGAGATTGAACTGGGAAGCAACCTGAAATAGCGCGTTTGTATTAGTTTCTTCTGTGTGCAGATGTTGGACATTAGCAACGACTTCACGCACTGATAATCTTCCAGGGGTGTGAGCGCTCGACCGGACGCGTTCTCTTAACACTGCTAGGGACGAAGTTTCAAGTTGACCGCAAACCCACACTCTCCCATTCACATGAGATTTCAAAGTATTGCCGTCTACAGATAAATTCGCCCGAACCTGCTGGGGGGATTTTTCAGGGAAGCCGGTCAATCGTTCAAACCAAGTCATAAATCTCCTTCTATGGCGAGATAACGCTCCGCATAACCGGCTGGAATGGAGCGCAGCGAAAAAGCCGGTCCGTGTTGATGCGGTTGTTGGGCAATATTTTTATGTTTTTATGGACCTCTCTTTTTATCTCAGTCAACGGTCAACGACTGACCGTCCATTTACTCTATTTACTCGAACCGGTTGGAATCGGCATATCTTTTATGACAGCATTGATAATGACTGGCAGCCCACCTTTGTTCATCTGTTGTTCTGCGTTGATCTCAACGAAGGTCAACGGGTAGTTAACGTAATACATCTTCTCCAGGAGTTTCTTGATGCTCTGGCGGACAGGTTGTGGTGTTTGAAACCGTATCCGCTTGGGGCTGCCGCTGAGAACAACCTGCCAGTATGAGGCGGGGGCTACGACGGCAAGCGGTAGATCAACAAGGCTATCGATCTTTCCAACAACGCTGGCCCACTGCGAACACAGTGAACACCCATCGATCCCACTCCATGCCTTTCGGATTGCGACTCCGTATGCCAGGACTTCTACGATCGCCCGCAGAAGATATTCGCTCGGTTTGATCTTCAGCTCGATTGCAACCGGGATGTTCTCCGCCGTGGCACCTAAAAGATCGAGTTCACCCCATCCACTATTCTTATTCGTTTCGCGCAACATCACCTGGTAGCTCATGACCTTTCTAAAAGGGATCAGAGGATCAAGCCCATCTTCAACTTCCTTCCACTTTCTGAAAATCGCCTCCTCCCAGTGTTTCTCAAGAGGTGGGATGTTGGGTGTCAGATTGCGGACATCGGTGCGGTCTAGGGTATATGGATGATCTGCTTTGCGTACCGGCGCGACGCGATATGTGTTATCGATCAGCGTCTCCAGATTATTGGAGATGAAGTCCGCCTGTTGTTCCGCGAACTGCAACTGCATCTTGTCTTTGATGTCGTGGAGGCTCATGCTTTTGTCGAGAACGTTTTGCTGTCTGTTCATATCGTTTCTTCCTCTTTCACGATCGGTTGATGTCGAAGTGTTCTCCGTCGGTCAACACCCTGACATTTTCGAACAGTTGTGGGAACGCCATGGGGTCTATTGTGTGGACAGGACATACAACGGCGCCCGCGAATGCTGTGCGCAAACGTAGTAGACTCCTGACCGACGCATGCCCCGACGTGTGGCATTTGTACATGGGGATCCCCTGTCCTTGGAGCCATCTCAAGAACAGTTTAATTTTCTCATCCGCAAGATACCCATCCCACATCGAATAAACCAGGCACGCTCCGTCAAGGCATCCGGCTCTTTCCACATCAATCTGTATGCTCGGACGAAACAACATTACGGAGTTCTTGGACGCCGCCGCTAAATCTTCAGGGAAGATACGATAGGGCCGGTATTTATTTGCTACCGAGGCTTTGCCCATACGCACGATCCTTTTCTTTTGGAATTCCGGCAGGAACACGCTTATGCCCTCCCAATCCGCCTGCGGCAGTTTGCTGTTTCCAGTAGCCCGGAGGATCTCCGCAGTGTACATGTCGATGATGAACTGACGCCGACATCGTCTTGCCGCTTTGAAAACAGTCACGAGTCGGTCGATGTTTTGCCCTGAGCACCAGACCAGCGGCATTCCTGTGGTGGCGCGAAAAATGTGCTCGAACTCTTTTTGCAGATCGTTTTCGGTCGGGAACCCCTTTTCGCTATTCTTCCGGCTAACGGTGGTGCCTTCCATCAGGAGAACATCTACGTTCGGCGGGGGGTGGGCGACCAGACGGGTGAACAGGGAACCCTTTCGGCCATGTTCGCGCAGATCGCCCGTGTAGAAAATCCGTTTACCGTCACCTTCGACAAGCACGGCATAGCTGTCGTAGGCCGAATGGTCCATCAGGTATGGCGTGATCTTGAAGGGACCAAGCGGGAGAGTTTTACCGTTTTCAAGATGGGTTACGTTCTCAAACGTCCCCCCGGATGGCGTGAATATCGCGGATGCCTCCAGAATCCGCTCAGTCGCCGCACCCATGAGAAAGCGTGAGGAAGGCGGAACCCGGAACGCCAGTCCATAGTGGTCGATATGCGGGTGTGACAACACCACGCCCAAGAGCGAGTTATCTGAGGCCTTCAGCCCTTTCACCCGGGGCATCTCAACCGATTCGGCATCCGGGCTGTCCAACGGCTGACCGATGTCGAGAACCAGCCGTTTTCCCTGCGACTCGATCTCAATGCAGGTGCCGCCGATCTGTTTAGCGCCACGCCGGATGCATATTTTCATGATCCAAACTCCAGTGCTGCTTCTTTGGGTTTCCATCAGGTGTTGTCGAATAGTCGTTCAACCCCAGAAGTGTTTGCCAAATCTCCTGCTTTATTGGAGTGTGAAACCCAGTTGTCATAGTTCCCATCCATAACGTTCTCTTGCAGCCTGTCGATCCGCCCAACTATGGTCGCAGGTCTCCTTATTGGCCGAAGAATCATAAACGTATCCAGCCTTGGTGAGACCGGTAACGCAAAACTTCCAACTGGGTGTTACCGAAGTGACCTTGAAATTAGCCACACCCGATCGGCCGGTCTTGACCTTCAAGTTGCTAACACCCAAAATCCGCGATTAGCGGGGGTTCTGGGTATGACGCGGACGCACATAAAATATAAATTGACAGGGCACCCGAATTGTCTATGGCTTTGGGATCGGTCGTTAATATACTGATTCAGATGCAGAATGCTGCAATTCGCTATTCCAATCATCATGCCGCGAAAATCCGGAATTGACGCTGCGGGAGCTTTGCACCACGAAAACGCGCGGGTCTTTCCGGGGAAAAAGCCCGCGCGCCGCCGGGAATGAGTTAATGCCGGAAGCTTCTCTGACCGGTAAAGACCATGGTCACATTCGCCTCGTTGCAGGCTTCAATGGACTGGTAATCGTTGATCGATCCGCCCGGCTGAATGACCGATGTAATTCCTTCCCGAATGCCCACATCGACCCCGTCCCTGAAGGGGAAAAACGCATCGCTGATCATGGCCGCGCCGATCAGGCCGCCCTTGAGTTCGTTTGTGCGGGCGTCAACAGCGGCCTTTTTGTCTGAATCTTTCAGATCGTTGTAAGGAATGCCGTGCGTTTCAAAACAGAGGCGGTCGGCCAGCTTCCGGTAGGCTTTGTCTCTGGCGATTTCCGCGACGCCCACCCGGTCCTGTTCGCCGGTGCCGATTCCCACCGTAACCAGGTCCTTGACGTAAATGACCGAATTGGAGGTGACGCCGGATTCCACCAGCCATCCAAAAATCATGTCGGCGTATTCGTTTTCCGTGGGGCTTCGGCGGATTGAATAGGTTTTGCCCTTGTATTCGCACCGGGCCAAGGCGAGATCCTCCCTGCGCCGGGCAGTGGGAACAAAGGACCACTGGGCGATGATGCCGCCGTCGATGAGGCTTTTGAAATCAACGAACCGTTTGCCGACGAATTCCTGAAGCCGCTCGATATTGCCGATGCGGATCACTCGAAGATTTTTGCGCTTTGCAAAGATATCCATCACGCCGGGCTCGAAATCCGGCGCTGCGACGACCTCGGCGTATTGATTGGATATGGCTTCGGCCGTGGCCAGGTCCACCGGACGGTTGACGGCGATGCAGCCCCCGAAGGCCGCCACGCGGTCGGCCATGTAGGCCTTGTGATACGCGGATTCAAGGGTTTGTGCGCGTGCGACGCCGGATGGGTTGTTGTGCTTGACAATGACCACGGTCGGCATGTCCGGAAAATATCTCAGAATATTCAAGGCGTTGTCGACATCGGTGAGGTTTATCTTTCCGGGATGCTTGCCGGACTGAAGCAGGGCCGCATCCGAGGCCAGATACCGGCCGGGCTGAATGGTTTCGATTCCGCCGAGAACCAGGTTTCCGTTGATCATGCGATACAGGGCCGCGGGCTGGCCGGGGTTTTCTCCGTACCGAAGGCCCTTTTCTTCTCCGCCGATGGTCCAGGTGGCCTTTTCATAGTACAGGGTCTGCCTTTGGGCGCCCTCGATAAAACTGATTTCCATCTTCGAGGGGAAGGGGTCGTCGGCCATGGTGTGGTACATTTTCTTGAGATCTTCAGCCATTGTCTTTTACCTTCGGGCCTGTTCAAAAAATTGCACAGGCGGTTGCGGGTGAGTTAAAACCGGTAGCAGCTCTTCACGGCATTGATGGGACGCGAGGCCAGAAACCCGGCGATGGCCTGATCGTAGCGGGCCGTGTGGGCGAAAGCCTTGCGGGCCAGACGAAAACGCAGATCGAGGGAGGTCGTACCGCGGGCGGCTTTCATCTCAGCGATGATTTCCCGGTAATCCGATGGGTCCACCACCGATGCGACCCGGTGAAAATTCTTTGCCGCGGCCCGGATCATGCAGGGTCCGCCGATGTCGATGTTGCCCCGGGCCTGTTCGACCGTGACTTCCGGGTCGGCGACGGTTTTCTCAAAGGGATAGAGGTTGACGACCACCATGTCGATGGCCACGGCGCCGGTGCGCTGCATGTCCGCGTCGTGCGATGGGTTGTAGGTTTCGGTCAGAAGTCCCAGATAGATTTTGAAATCCAGGGTCTTGACCAGACCGCCCTGGGTTTCGGGCTGACCGGTGTATTCGGATACCTGAATGAGATTTTTCGATGCCGAATCCCCCAGTAGTTTCTGAATATGGGCATAGGTGCCGCCGGTGGACAGAATCCGTATTCCGGGATTGACGGCGATCAGTTCGGGGATAAAGGCGTCCAGGCCGGATTTGTCCGAAACGCTGACCAGCGCATTGGAAACCTTTACCGGGTCGTCGATTCTTTCCACGATGTTGATGCTCATGCGCGTTACCTCTTTCCTTCGTATTCTTCCAGAAAACGTTTGAAAAACAATTCCATGAACTCATGGCGCTGATCGGCGATTCTTCGGCCCTCCGCAGTCAGGATTTTCTCGCGGATGCGGCAGAGTTTCACCTTGAATTCCCTGAAACCCGTGTCGTCGCGCGAGTAAGGCTCCGATGCATAGACATCCGCCTCCGGACTGTGAAGCCGCGCGCCGACCTCGCCGGCAAACAGAAATGCCCTGGCCACGCCGACCGCTCCGATGGCATCGAGCTTGTCGGCATCATACAGCACCCTGGCCTCCAGGGTGCGGGGCGGCGTCGTTCCGCGGAATCGATGGGACCGGATGCAGTGAATGATATTGTCTTTCCGATCATCGGAAACCGGCAGCTGCCGAACGGCCGGCCCGGCCATTCGAGCGCCGTGCTGCGCATGGCAGATCGCTCCGCGGGAAATGTCCTGGGCATGCCGGCCGATGTCGTGCAGCAGGGCGGCAATACGCAGGGTCGTCATGTCGGCGCCTTCCTTCTCGCCAATCCTTTCGCAGAGATTGTAGACCCGCAGGCTGTGATCCCAGTCGTGGCTGCTTCGGGCGCGATGGTAGAATTTCCGGGCGATTTCGTATGCCTGCCTGACCGGACACGACGCATCCCCGATTTCCAGGAGAGCTTCGGGCTCAGAAATGTCTTCAATCAGCCGGCTCCGGCGTTTCAGCATGTTGATTTTGCAATTCATGTGTGTCGTGGTTCCTGTCGATACCGCAAACGGCTTCATATCATATGCTCGAAAAAATTCCACTGCAATATTTTGCTTTCAGGTTCCTGGAATGCATTTGAATCCCGGCGGCGTTCCATTTGCCAGGGATCGGACGGGGCGAAAGAAATGCGGTTTGCGTATTCAATTAAAGATGCGCTGGATTATTTATTCCAGGCTCATCAGAGATGTCCACCTTCGGAATTCATCGGCAACGTTCAGGCCCTTTTTCTCGAGCAGACGGATCATGGCCGGATCATTGAAGCGAAGGTAGGGGTTGACCTTGAGCTCCTGGGCCAGCGTGGAGCGCACACAGGCAGGATCGTAGGCTTTCATGAATGCGTCGATATGGGGATGGTCGGGTTCCAGGCGCCTGGCAAAGGCCATGGCCTCCCTGACATAGTCATGACCGGCGTAGATAATCGTTTCCGGAGGAAAGCGCAGCACCCATTGAATGGAGTTGAAAAACCCTTTCAGATCTCCGGTGAAGCAGTTGCCGACGGTTCCGTTGAACAAAAGATCTCCGGTGATCAGCGCATGACCGGCATGCAGGGTTATTGAGTCGAGACTGTGTCCCGGAGTCGGATGGGCGTGAATCGTTTCCCGATCGATCAGCAGAGTCTTCCGGCGGACCAGATCCGCCGGGGAAAGATACTCGGCGCCGGTTTCTTCGACCAGACGCCGGTTGCCGGGCGTATGGTCGGCATGGCTGTGCGTGTTGGTTACATAACGTAGCTTCAGGCCCTGGCGCCGGGCAAAGGCCAGAATCTGATCCACAGCGCCCCCGTCAACCGCCAGCGCGGAATTGTTTTCGTAAATCAGATAACTCAGATTGTCCTGAGCGTAACGAAACTGTACGATGTGCATGAACCGGAGCTTTCCCGGGTTAGCAGGCTGTTGAAAAACTGCACCTAAGGCCGCCATGCAGCGTTGCACGGTTCTCGCCAATGCTCACATATGCTTGAATATGCTGCGCTTGTCGCATCACCGTGCGCCTTGCCTGACGACCTGATTCTTGTTTTTCAACACCCTGTTAGTGTCGTTTCAAAAACGAGTCGATATCCAGCGCGATCATTTCCTGCGCATCGGCTTGCGGAAGCTCGGCCGACGCATCGGCCTGCGGCGCCGGGGCCGGTTTTGAATCACAGCCGGCGCCTTTTTCCAGCAATTCGCGTATCCGCGCCAGTTCATCCGCGATTCTGGCAATTCCGGCGATCAGTTCTCCGAGCGTCGATTCCGGAGCAGAGGACGCAGTCTTTTTGGCTCTTGAGAGATTCCGTATTTTCAATTCCTGTAAAGAATCCTTCATGTTCAAATCCTTCTGGCCTCAGGGGTTCGGCGTAGCAAACAGCTCAACCTTTCCGGGCTTGGTTTGCATGTGAAATGTCACGGTTTTGCATGTGTACTGATTTTGAATGCTGCGAAAGCTTTCGATGATGAAATCCTTGAAAATGCCCGGTTCAATGCGTGAGGAGCGGTCTCCCACCTTGTTTTTCAGCGCATTGAACCGTTCGTACATGGCGTCGATCAACGGAACCTCGGAATCCGGATTTCCCAGCATAAAGCGCTCCGCGGGCAGGTCGGTTGCGGGGACTTTTTCAGGGGCGGCTGCGGTCTGTGCTTTCTCGACCGCTTTGGACCCTGTCCGGGATCGAAATTCCTTGATCATTTCGTGAGGAACCACGCGGATGATTTCCGAAAGAGGCGTCTGGTTCATCTTGAGAATGCCGTCGTCGATCATCGTTTTCATCCCCTCCTTGATGGCGAGGGCTTTGAGTTCATTTTCGCTGGCGCCCCGGTTCAGAGCTCTCGCAATGGCGCGGTTGACCACGAGCAGTTCGGAGATCAGGCTGCGCCCCCGAAAACCGCTGAACCCGCATTTTTCGCAGCCTCTGCCTTGGTGAAAGGTCAGATGCGAGGGATAGGCGTCAAACACCAGAGTCCATTCATCCTCCGGAGGAATGTATTTGTTCATGCAGTCCGGACAGGCTTTCCGGATCAGCCGCTGGGCCAGCACGCCCATGAGGCTGGCGGCGATCTGGTTGTATTCGATGTTCAAATCCAGCAGACGCGTAATGGAGCTGACCGCATCATTGGTGTGGAGCGTGCTGAGCAGCAGATGTCCGGTCTGGGAGGCGTCAAACCCGATGCGGGCGGTTTCTTCGTCCCGCATTTCTCCGATCAGAATGACGTCCGGGTCGGATCGCAGGAAAGATCTGAGCAGCCTGGAAAAGGTCAGGTTGATTTTGGGGTTGATCTGGGTCTGCATGATTCCGGGGAAGTTGTATTCGATCGGATCTTCGGCGGTGATGATCTTGATGCCCGGATCGTAGATATACTGAAGCGCCGCATAGAGTGTTGTCGACTTGCCGCTTCCGGTGGGGCCGGTGACCAGAACCATGCCGGCAGAACTTTTGAACATCTCTTTCAGGGGGTCCAGGACATGGGGCGAATGGTTGAGCTGATCCAGGCCCACATTGGCCTTGCGGGAGTCGAGAATTCGAATGGTGACGTTTTCTCCCACAATGGCCGGGCAGGTTGCCACACGGAAATCCAGATCGAATTTTTCATCTTTTTCCCGGTCGAAATATTTGATCCGGAATACGCCGTCCTGAGGAATCCTGCGTTCGGCGATGTCCAGATTGGACATGACCTTGACGCGGGAGATGATTGCCTTGACCATGCTCTGAAGTTTTTCGTCTATCCATTTGATTCGAAAGGGCTGAAGGACGCCGTCAAAACGGTACCGGATCTTCGCCCCCCGTCGGTCCTGTTCGATATGAATGTCGCTGGCGTTGTTCATTACACCGTATTTGATAATAAAATTAACGAGTTGTTCCGCCTCCATATCCAGAATGCCGTAAGAGGCGAGTTTGTCGTCCTGGACCTCGGCCCGGGAGATGTCCAGCTCAATGGCTTCCGCCTGCTCGGGTTCGGCCACAGGAGACGCCTCCGCCCCATAACCTTCAGGAGGGGTTCCATAAAGCAGGGTAAAGAGCTCTGCGAATTTTACCTCGGTTACCAGAACGCAGCGGATTTTAAGGCGGGTGTAAACCGAACGCAGTTCATTGATCGGATGAATGTTCTGGGGCCTGGATATGGCCAGGGTCAGCTGGCCTGTCTTTAAGGCAAGAGGAAGAATGCGGTGTTTCTGAGCATATTTTTGTCCGATGATTCTGGCCAGCGTGGCCTTCTGCTTTTCAAAATAGGAAAAATCTTCAAGTCTTCGAAATGGGATGTTGTACTGCCGGGCGATGGTTCGGTTCAGATGATCTTCGCTGATGCGGTTTTTCTGAACCAGAATTCTGCCCAGCCTGTCCCCGCGCTGTTTGCGCTCCTGAAGAGCTTCATTGAGATCATCTTCGTCGATGCGCTCCTGGCGGATCAGGATTTCTCCGAGTTTCAATCGCTTGCCGTATTTTTCCAAAACTAGATTCAGATCCAGGGGGGAGAGCGCGTCCATGTCGCACAGTATTTCTCCCAGGGTTCTTTGAGACGCCTTGATTTCGAGAACCCTCTGAAAGTCGGCGGGGGTGACCATCCGAAGTTTTACGGCAAGGTTTCCGATTTTCGGACTGGCGAGCTGCTTGAGGCGGAAGGCCTCCAGTTCCTCGGCCGGCAGCAGGGCATGCCGTTTCAGGGTTTCGAATATCGGTTCCCCGGGTTTTTTGTCAGCCAGGCAGGCATTGAGTTTTTCCGGTTCAATTTTCCCGCTCTTAAGCAACTGGCGCTTAAGATTTTTCTGGATATCGGGGTCCTGAAAGATTTCTTCGATCTGTTTTTCGGTCAGCAGACCTTTTTTGACGAGAAGAAGACCCATGGGGAGACGGGATTCTTCTGCTTCGGCAGCCTGAATTTCCAGCGCCGTTTTGACCTCGCTCTGTTTGGCGAACCCTTCTTTGACAAGCAGGTCGCCAATCTTTGCGGATGGATCGATACAATTGTTTGTTTTTTTCAAGGACGGCTCCCGTCTTGGTTATATGACCCATTCAGAATTGATCGATCCGCCCCGGCCTCTTCAGGACGGATTCAGGCGCGGCTGCACGGTTTTGCAGCCGGTTTTCCGAATGGGCGCAGCGAATCGATTGAAATGCTGATCAGAAAAATATCAGCACCGGCGGTTTCTTGTCAAGAAATCAGGACCGAATCTTTGCGAAACCGTGTTTATTTCCGATTCGGCGGGTTCAGATGCTCCTGACCCTGTCCAGTTTTCCCGGCGCTGTTTTATGTCCGGATCAAACGGGTTCCCACTATTCGGCACGAAATTCCAAGCTTCCTTTAACTTCATTTAATTATTAAAAATTATTTCAATAGACCATTCTGTTTTTTGCTTGACTCTTTTCAAAAAATATACTTTTATGCGGTCCAAGTGGGATAATGTGTATATAAGTGGGTATTTGGGGAGAAAAAAATGTTCCGAGGCAGTTCCACACATAATCTCGACGACAAGGGGCGGATCATGATTCCCGCCAGGTTTCGGGAGGTCATCAATGTTTCCGGAGATGAAAGCATTATGGTGACCCGTATGGACGGGGCTTTGTTTGCCTACGCCCTGCCGGAATGGGCCAAGATTGAGGCCCGATTGATGTCCGTGGCTGAAACCAGCGAGTCGATGCGGCGTTTCCGCAGGGCATTTATCGGCGGCGCATTCGATTGCGCGCTGGACAAGCAAAACCGGATATTGGTTCCGCCGGTGCTTCGGGATTATGCGGAGCTCAAACCCAAAAAGGAAGTCATGCTGGTGGGGCAGCTCAACCATTTTGAAATATGGTCCAGCGAAAGGTACGAGAAAGAGCTGAAGCAGCTGGAAGCGGATCTGAAGAAGGAAGATGTTGCTGTCGAGGTTGCAAAACTGGGGCTTTGATTCATGTCGTACCGCCATATCCCCGCAATGTTGAGTGAAACCATTCATTATCTTGGCTGCAGTTCCGGAAAAACCTATGTGGATTGCACGCTTGGGGGCGCCGGTCATGCACAGGCCATCTGCCGGGCCATGTTGCCGGATGGTTCTTTGATAGGCATCGATCAGGACAGAGACGCCATCGAAAACGCCAGGCGGGTGCTGGCCGTTTATGAGAGCCGTGTGACGCTGGTTCATGATAATTTTGCAAGCCTTCCCAGGATTCTTTCGGATCTGAAGGTATCCGGCGCGGATGGAATCCTGGCTGACCTGGGCATCTCGTGGCATCACCTGCAGGCCAGCGGCAGGGGCTTCAGTTTTCAGAAAGAAGAGCCGCTGGATATGCGCATGGACGTGCGCGCCGAGATCAGAGCCGCAGATATCGTCAATGGGGCTCAGGAAAGCGAACTGATCCGCATTTTCAGGGATTACGGCGAAGAGCGGCGGGCCCGTCGCATCGCCCGCAGAATCGTGGACGTCCGCAAGCGCAAGCCGATTCTGACCAGTGCTCAGCTGGCTGGAATTGTGCTCGATTGCGTTCCTCAAAAAATGGCCGTCCGGCAGAAAATTCATCCGGCAACGCGTGTTTTCATGGCGCTTCGCATTGCCGTGAATCATGAACTGGAGCGTCTTGAAACCTTTATGGATCATGTCCTGGATTGTCTGAATTCAAAGGGAAGGCTTTGCGTGCTGTCGTTCCATTCTCTGGAGGACCGGATTGTCAAACATCGGATCAAGGCCATGGCCGCAGGCTGCATCTGCCCTCGCAGCCTGCCGCAGTGCGTGTGCGGCAACACGCCGAAGGTCCGGTCTCTGACGCCGAAAGCCGTCCGCCCCTCGGCCGAGGAAATTGCCGCCAACCCCATGGCCAGAAGCACCCGGCTTCGGGCCATGGAAAAATTATAAAAAGAGGGCGGCCATGAGCAGGGGGGCCGGAAAACGCAAATCCACATTCGGAATGTTCCTCCTCTGGATGGTGATGATAACGCTTTTTATCGGTGAATTGCTTTTGTCAACCTGGTCGCGGGTGCAGTGCACTCAGACCGGATATGAAATCAGCCGGGAAACCCGGCAATACGAATCCCTGGCGGCATTGCAGAAGAATTTAAAGATCGAGCTGGCGTATCTCAAATCTCCTGAACGCATTTCGGCGATTGCCGCCCAGCAGTTGGGACTGGTGATGCCTGATCCTGGACAGATGTTGGTGGTGCCATGAAAACGGATCCGAGCAAGGGCATACGGTTTAGAATCGTCCTGGTCGGTTGCGTCTTCGCGATGATGTTTGTCGCCATTGCCGCAAGGTCGATTTATCTGCAGGTTTTCTGCGATGACCGGTTGTCGACCATTGCCGTCCGGCAGTACGAGCGATCCCTGGAAACCCAGGGCCGGCGGGGAACGATTTTTGACGCGCGCCACCGGGAACTGGCTGTTACCACCGATATCATTTCCATTGCCGCCTATCCACGTCAGATTCAGGATGCGGCCGGCGCGGCAAAACTCCTGGCCAAGACGCTTGGAATTCCGGAAAAAGAGATCCGAAAAAAACTTGCCGTCAACCGCACGTTCATATGGATCAAGCGGCATGTCTCTCCCCACGAGGAAAGAACGGCCCGTGAACTGGGCATCAAAGGCATCGGATTCATTTCCGAATACAGCCGCGTTTATCCCAACAGAAGCCTGGCCGCCCAGGTGGTGGGGATTCCCAATATCGACGGTCGTGGTTTGGAAGGCCTGGAGTTCTATTATGACGAATATCTTAAAGGCGGAACAGGCCAGCATACCGCTTTAAGAGACGCGCTGGGCCGGTATTTTGAATCGGAAAAACAGTTGTCCGAAATCAACGGAAACAACCTCGTTCTGACGATCGATCAGGCGATTCAGTACAGCGTGGAACGCAGCGTCAATGAAGCCATGGAGAAGTTTTCGGCCCAATCCGCGATGGCGGTGGTCATGAATCCCGGCACGGGAGCGGTCCTGGCCATGGTCAATGTTCCGGCATTCAATCCGAATGTTTATCAGAATTCCGACCGGGCCCTGTGGCGCAACCGGGTGGTGACCGATCGATACGAACCGGGTTCCACAATGAAGATTTTCACGGCGGCTGCCGCCCTGGAATCCGGGTTGTGTACGCAGGACAGCATTTTTTTCTGTGAAAACGGCAAATACCGGCTCGGTTCCAATACGGTTCACGACACCCATGAATACGGATGGCTTACGCTGGAGGACATCATCAAGGTTTCGAGCAATATCGGGGCCACCAAGGTGGGGGAAAAAATCGGAGCGGCCGTTCTTTACCAGACGCTGGACAGGTTCGGCTTCGGCCAGAAGACCGGCATTGACTGCCCCGGCGAGACAACCGGCAGCCTGGCGCCTTTTCAGCAGTGGCGCAAGATTGACGCCGCCACCATCTCCTTCGGCCAGGGTGTGTCGGTTTCCGCCATTCAGCTCGCTGCGGCAGCCTGCGCCATCGTCAATGACGGCGTATTGATGAAGCCGTATCTGGTGCAGGCTGTTACGGACCAGCATGGGCGGGTGATCAAGGGGTTCAAACCTCAGGTCGTCCGACGCGTTATTTCCGCTCAGAATGCCGGCATCCTTCGAAAGATGATGCAGAACGTGGTGTCCGAGGGCGGCACCGGTGTGAACGCGGCTCTGGAGGGATATTCGATCGGCGGAAAGACGGGGACGGCCCAGAAAATCAATCCCCAGGGCGGCGGGTATGAACGGGGAAAATATGTGGGATCCTTCCTGGGATTTGCGCCGGCCGAAAAACCTGAAATCGTCGTACTGGTAATTATCGATGAGCCCCGGCGTTTCCATTACGGAGGCACCGTCGCGGCGCCGGCATTTCGCAGGATCGTTCTGGAAACCCTGAATTATCTCAATATTCCGCCTCCCGGCACCGGTGAAAGGTTGACGGTTTCCGTGGGCCGGGAGGTGCGGAAATGAAGTTGTCGCAACTGATCAAAACGCTTTCCGGCCCGGTGGAATGGATCCGGGGTTCCGGGAAGGATGAGGATCCGGAAATCACCGCCATCCATTGCCGAGCGGACGCGGTTTGCTCCGGGGGTTTGTTCGTGGCCGTCTGCGGATTCAAGACCGATGGTCATCGTTTTGTCGATGAGGCAATCGCCCGCGGGGCCTCAGCCGTTTTGGTCAGCCGTCCGGTTTGCGCAAAAGCCGCTGTGGTTCAGGTTCCAGACACGCGCCGGGCCTTGTCCGCACTGGCGGCCAGGTTTTACGGTGATCCATCCCTGGGCCTTTTCATGATCGGCATTACCGGCACCAACGGCAAGACCACCACCTCATTTCTGATTGAACGGATTCTGATTCAGGCCGGCTTTAACACCGGGGTGATCGGAACGATCAACTGCCGGTACGGGGGAAAAATATTTGAAAATCCCATGACCACTCCGGAATCGCTGGATTTTCAAAGAATTCTCTCTCGGATGCGCGACAACGGAGTTACCCATGTGGTGGCCGAGATATCATCTCATGCCATTGATCTGGGCCGGATTGCCGATTGCTGGTTTGATGTCGGTCTGTTCACCAACCTCAGCCAGGACCATCTGGATTACCACCGGACCATGGATGAATACTGGCAGTGCAAACGCCGTTTTTTTAAAGAGTATCTGACAGCCGGTCCCAAGAGGGACAGTGCCCGGGCCGTTGTCAACACCGACCATGACCGGGGTCAGGAACTTGCCCGTGAGCTTGATCTTCCGGTGATATGTGTGGGACGCGATGCCGCTTGCCAGGTTCAGGCCATCGAACCCGGGTTTGATCTGTCCGGCATTCGAACCCGGATCCGTACGCCCCGGGGAACCTTTTCGCTTCATTCTCCGCTGGTCGGCGCCCATAACCTGGAAAACATTCTGTGCGCCGCCGGCGCGGCCGTGGCGGCGGGAGTTGAAAACGACGTCATCCGGCAGGGAATCGAGGCGGTAGGCTGCGTGCCGGGACGGCTGGAAGGCGTGCCCGATGCCCTGGGCCGTTTTGTATATGTGGATTATGCCCACAGCCCCGACGCCCTGGAAAACGTGATCAACACCTTAAAGCCCCTGGGCGGCGCAAGAATCATCTGCCTGTTCGGATGCGGCGGGGACCGGGATGCCGGAAAGCGACCTCTGATGGGCCAGATCGCGGCCCGGCTTTGCGACCTTTGCGTGATCACCTCGGATAATCCGCGTTCCGAGTCGCCGACGGCCATCATCGATCAGATTCTTGAGGGGGTTCGAAAACAAAAGGATTTGAGCCCGTATACGCCCGAAACGCTGAAACGCGGATTTGACCGCAGAGGCTATGTGGTCGAACCGGATCGAAGATCCGCCATCGCGCTGGCCATCGGCGTGTCCCGTCCGGGAGATGTCGTGCTCCTGGCCGGAAAGGGCCATGAGACGTATCAGCTCATAGGGGCCAGAACCTTTGACTTTGATGACCGCATCGAGGCCCGCAAAGTTCTGGGAAAGCGTGAATAGATGATGAATGCCGATGCCCGCAAACCATGGATGCTCGATGAGGTTTTAAAAGCCGTTGGCGGAACGCTGCTGGCCGGTCCTGCGCAGGTGGGTTTTGCCGGAATCAGCATCGATTCGCGGAACATTTTGCCGGAGCAGCTTTTTGTCGCTATTTCCGGACTTCAGCATGACGGGCACGCGTATGCCGGCCAGGCGGTCGAGAGGGGCGCCCGCGGACTGGTTCTGGAATTGCGGAAAGCCGGCAGCCTGGATCTGAAATCCTGGGACCGGAACAACGTGGCCTGCATCGGCGTAAAAGACGGCGTACACGCTCTGGGCGATCTTGCGGCCTTTCATCGCAAGCGTTGCAGCGCTTCGGTGGCGGCCGTCACCGGGTCCAGCGGGAAAACCACCACCCGGGAAATGCTTGCCGCCATTCTTTGCCGGAGGTTTGAGACCCTGGCCACCCGCGGAAATCTGAACAACGCCATCGGTCTTCCCTTGACGCTCCTGCAGCTGACCGCAAAGCATCAGTGGGCTGTTCTTGAGGCGGGAATGAATCATCCCGGCGAGCTTCTGCGCCTGGGAGAGATCTGCAGGCCGGACATCGCCGTGATCACCAATGTCGGCCCGGCGCATCTGGAAGGGCTCGGGTCGGTTGAAGGGGTGATGCGGGCCAAGATGGAGCTCCTGCAAACGCTTGGACCCCAGGGCGTGGCGGTATTGAATGCGGACAATCCCTACACGGTCAAAATGGCCGGACAGATCAACTGCGAGACGGTCTGGTTCGGGTTCGCGGATTTTGCCCAGGTGCGGATCGGCCACATTGCACACGAGGGTGGAAAACTGAGTTTTGACCTGAGAATGCCCGGAGAAGCCGCGCGCATCACGCTCAATGCGCCGGGAAGTTTCATGGCCCATAACGTCGCAGCCGCCGCAGCCGTGGGATACCGCATCGGGCTGAGCCTTTCCGAAATCAGGCAGGGCCTGGAAAGCTTCAGTCCCGTCCGGGGGCGGATGAATATTGTGCATGCCGGCGGCATTCATATCATGGACGATACCTACAACGCCAACCCGGCTTCGATGAAAGCGGCCCTGGAAACTCTGGCCGCCCTGTCGGGGAAAGGTCGAAGCGTTTTCGTTGCCGGTGACATGCTGGAACTGGGTTCCGATGCGGAAAGTCTTCACCGGCAGATCGGCGAGCTGGCGGCCCGGATCGGAGTTTCCCGGCTTTATGCCGTTGGAACCCACGCGGGGGCGCTTGCCGATGCGGCTCTTAAAGCCGGAATGAAGAAGGAAGGGATTTTTGTCGGAACCCGGTCCGAGATCGCCGCGGATCTGAAGGACCGGCTTCAGCCGGATGATTGGATTCTGGTCAAGGGATCCCGCGGTATGGCCATGGAGCAGATTGTTCAAGAGATAACAAACTGGGTTCAAAAACAATAGATCGGTTTTGCGATGCTGTATCATTTTCTGTTTCCGCTGCATACGAGCCTGGCCATATTCAATGTATTTCGATACATCACCTTTCGCACCATCTACGCGGGCATCACGGCGATGCTGATCTGTCTGATCATCGGGCCCTGGGTGATCCGGAAACTATCCTATCTGCAGATCGGCCAGTACATCCGGGAGGACGGTCCTCAGAGCCACCAGAAAAAAGCCGGAACGCCGACGATGGGCGGAACCCTGATCGTGTTTGCCGTGGTGGTTTCCACCCTGCTGTGGACCGATCTGACCAATTTCAATGTGTGGGTGGCGCTCGGCGTGACGGTGGGCTGCGCCGGCATCGGTTTTGCCGACGACTATCTGATGCAGATCCAAAAACGAAACAAGGGACTGAGCGTTCGTCAGAAGTTCGGCCTTCAGGTCCTTCTGGCCGCCGCGGCGGGCGCAGTCCTGTGCCTGTCTCCGAATTTTTCGACCCAGGTCACCCTGCCTTTTTTCAAGAATCTGTCGCCGGATCTCGGCTGGGGCTACGTGCTGTTCGCCATTCTGGTCATTGTGGGCACGTCCAACGCGGTAAACCTGACCGACGGCCTGGACGGTCTGGCGACCGGGCCGATGATCGTGGCCGCGGTAACCTACATGATTTTTGCCTATGTGGCCGGGCATGCCCGGATTGCCGAGTATCTTCAGCTTCCCTATGTGGCCGGCTGCGGGGAACTGGCTGTGTTCTGCGGGGCGCTGGCCGGCGCCGGACTGGGGTTTCTGTGGTTCAACACATACCCGGCCCAGGTGTTCATGGGTGATGTGGGTTCGCTTTCCATGGGCGGGGCTCTGGGAATCGTGGCGGTGATCACCAAGCAGGAAATTCTGCTGGTTCTCGTCGGCGGATTGTTTGTCATCGAGGCCCTGTCGGTGATCTTTCAGGTCGGATTTTTCAAGATGACGCATGGCAAGCGGATATTTCGAATGGCGCCGCTTCACCACCATTTTGAACTCAAGGGGTGGGCTGAGCCGAAGGTCATTGTCCGGTTCTGGATTATTTCAATTACCCTGGCGCTGATTTCCCTGAGCACCCTGAAGCTCCGGTAGCGCCCCGGAGCTGAACGGCAAGGATGGTTTAGACGGAGATGGAACTGTATCGGAAAAATGTGCTCGTCGTAGGGCTGGGAAAATCCGGAATGGCTGCCGCGCGTTTCCTGCGCAGCCGCGGCGCCCGGGTGACGGCATCCGATGCGTCCGGCTCCGGGTCCGCAGATGCGGTTGCCGAACTCGAACAGATGGGGTGCCTCCTTGAGCTGGGCGGGCATCGGATGGAAACATTCGAGAATCAGGATCTGATCATCGTCAGTCCCGGCGTGCCGCATACGATTGCGCCGCTGTGCCGTGCCCGGGAAAAACGGATTCCCGTGATCGGAGAAATCGAGCTCGCCAGCCGCTTTATTCAGGAGCCGATCGTGGCGATCACCGGAACCAACGGGAAAACCACGACCACGACCCTGGTGGGTGAGATGCTCGAGGCGTCGGGAATGGATGTCTTTGTCGGCGGAAACATCGGAAGGCCCCTGATCGAATACGTTTCCGGACAGCCGGCCGATCGGGTGGTGGTGGAAATCAGCAGTTTTCAGCTCGACACCATCGAAGACTTCCGCCCGGATGTGGCGGTTCTGCTCAATATCAGTCCGGATCATCTCGACCGGTATGCGGGCATGCCGGCCTATGCCGCATCCAAGGCCAGAATTTTTAAAAATCAGACCTCGGGGGATACGGCCATTCTCAACGGGCAGGATGCATGGACCCTGAAATTCGATGAAAAGATCCGCGCCAGAAAGCTGTACTTCGACGGCCGGCAGCCGGGCCAGCATGGAGCGGACATAAAGGCCGGCCGGCTGGTACTGCATCTCGAGGATTCGAATGTCCGGACAGTGGATCTTTCTGAATTCAGGCTGGTCGGCAGGCACAATCTCGAGAACGCTTCGGCGGCATGCCTGGCCGCACTGGCCGCCGGCGGAAGTCTTGAGGCTGCGACCGCCGTATTGAACGGTTTCGAAGGTCTTGCCCACCGTGTGCAATACGCCGGATCGGTCTGCGGCGTCGAATTTTTCGACGATTCCAAGGCGACCACCGTCGATTCCGTCAAACGGGCGCTGGAGTGTTTTGACAGGCCGGTGATTCTGATCATGGGCGGGCTGGCCAAGGGGTGCGATTTCCACGATCTTTCGGAGCCGGTGCGGACCCGGTGCAAAAAGATTGTCGTCATCGGCGAGGCCGCCGACGAGATCGGTTCGGTGCTGGGGCCGGTCTGTCCGGGCGGGGTTGAAAAAGCATTCACCATGGAAGATGCCGTAGCCGGCGCTTTTTCCCATGCGGTTTCCGGCGATACGGTGCTGTTGTCGCCGGCGTGCGCCAGTTTTGACATGTTCAGCGGATATGCTCAGCGGGGAGAACGATTTTGTCAGGCGATTCAGAAACTCAGAGCAGCAAAACAATAAAAAAAAGCAGGAATCAGAATCATTCTTCATATGACCTGGTGCTGCTGTTCTCCGTTCTGGCGCTGGTGGGCATCGGTCTGGTGATGGTGTACAGCGCCAGCGCGGCGCTGGCGCAGAAAAAATACGGAGCGGATTTTTATTTTCTGGAAAAACAGGCTCTGGCCGCCGGTCTGGGATTTCTGGCACTGGTGTTTTTCAAGCACTTTCCGCTGCGCTGGGTCCGGCTGATGGCTTATCCCATGCTTCTGATAACGGTTGCCTGCCTGATCGCCACGCGGTTTTCGAGCCTGGGATTTTCCGCAGGCGGCGCTCAGCGCTGGATCCGGGCCTTTGGATTCAGTTTCCAGCCGTCGGAAATGGCCCGGTTCGTCATGATGCTGTATATGGCGTACTCGATGAGCAAGAAGCGGGAAATGATCAGGGATTTTTCCGTGGGGTTTTTGCCCCACGTATTGATTCTGATGATTCTGTCCGCCCTGATTCTGATTCAGCCGGATTTCGGGTCGGTGATCATTCTGGGCGCGCTGACCTGGATCATGATGTTTATCGGCGGGGTTCGACTCACGCATCTTCTGTCGCCTCTGATCGTCCTGATTCCGGCCATGACCTGGCTGATCATTCAGGAGCCCTACCGGGTCCGGAGACTGATCAGTTTCTTGAATCCGTGGCAGTATGCATCGGATGAGGGGTATCAGATCGTGCATTCGCTGATGGCGTTCGGCGCCGGCGGCATTTTTGGAAGCGGTCTCGGCAAAGGGGTGCAGAAACTGTTTTATCTTCCGGAGCCGCATACGGATTTTATCTTTTCCGTTATCGGGGAAGAACTCGGATGCGTGGGCGTGATCGGAATCCTGGTCCTTTTTTTTCTGATTCTGTGGCGGGGCGTCCGGATCGCCCGAAACGCTCCGGACGCGTTCTCGGCATTTGCGGCAACCGGCATTACCGCGGCCATCGGGCTTCAGGCCGCCATCAATATCGGCGTGACCATGGGGCTTTTGCCGACCAAGGGGTTGACGCTGCCGTTTCTGAGCTACGGGGGGAGTTCGCTGCTGATCAATATGGCAGCCATCGGATTGCTGTTAAATATACAGTCGATCAGGGTGAAGTCATGGCAGAAATAAAAAATGGCGATTTTCGGGAACCCGAAGAGCCGGCCGGTTTTGGAAGCGGCCGAAAACTGGTCATTGCCGGTGGCGTGACCGGCGGGCACCTGTTTCCCGGAGTGGCGATCGCCCAGGAGTTTCTCAGGGCGGATTCCCGGAATGCGGTTTTGTTTGTCAGCGCGGGCCGCCCCATGGAGCGTTCGATCCTGAGCAAAGCCGGATTTGAACTGCGCGCCATCGATGTTCAGGGCGTCAAGGGCCGGGGCCGGTTCAACCAGCTGGCAGCCTTGTTCAAACTGCCGGGAGCGGTATGGGAAAGTTCGATCATACTGAAGCAGTTCAAGGCGGACCTGGTGCTGGGGGTGGGAGGCTTTGCCGCCGGCCCGGTGCTCCTGGCGGCCCGTCTTCGCGGCATTCCCTGCGCGCTTCAGGAACAGAACATGCTGCCCGGCATCACCAACCGGATTCTTTCCCGCTGGGTCGGTCGAATCTATGTGTCGTTTCCCGAGTCCAGGAGCTATTTCGATCCGGAAAAGACCCTGCTGACCGGCAATCCGGTACGGCGGCAGATTCTTGAGGCGGCAGGAAAACAGCAGAAGGACAAGGCCGGTATTTTTACCGTGCTGGTGCTCGGCGGCAGCCAGGGAGCGCACGCCCTCAATATGGCGGTTGTCGAGGCGCTCGAATTTCTGAAAGGCATGCCGATGCGGTTCATTCATCAGACCGGCGCGGCTGATTTTGAAAACACCCGCAGGGCCTATGAAGATCAGGGGGCATCGAACCGGGTTCAGGCATTTTTCGACGATATGGGCGCCCTGTACGAGCAGGCGGATCTGGTGATATGCCGGGCCGGAGCGACGACCGTGGCCGAACTGGCGATCATGGGAAAACCGGCGATCTTTGTGCCCTTTCCCTTTGCCGCCGATGATCATCAGACATTGAACGCGCTCAGCCTGGTCAAGGCCGGCGCCGCGGAAATGATTCCCGAGCGGAATCTGACAGGGGAAATTCTGGCCGGGCGCATGCAGTATTATTACGAAAACCCGGAGATTCTATCCGGAATGGCGGCAAAGGCCGGGCAATTCGGAAAACCCGACGCCGCTGCCGTCATCGTGGCCGACTGTCTTCGAATCTGCAGCGAAACAGGCTGCTGAGACCCATAGAGGCGGAATTCATGTATCAGAAAAAATATCACATACACTTTGTCGGCATCGGCGGCATCGGCATGAGCGGCATCGCGGAGCTGCTGCTGAATCTGGGCTACACGGTTTCAGGTTCCGACCTCAAAGGCTCGGATATCACGGAGCGGCTCAGGAAACTGGGAGGGACCATCCATGAGGGGCACTGCGCCGATTACATTCAGAACGCGGACGTGGTGGTGACCTCCTCTGCCGTGAATCCGGAAAATCCCGAAATTCTGGCGGCCCGGTCCCTGGCCATTCCGGTGATTCCCAGGGCCGAGATGCTGGCCGAACTGATGCGGCTCAAGTACAGCGTGGCTGTGGCGGGCGCTCATGGAAAAACCACCACGACCTCCCTGGTGGCGTCGGTGCTGGAGCACGGCGGATATGATCCGACCGTGGTCATCGGAGGAAAACTCAGAAGCATCGGCGTCAACGCCTTTCTCGGCAAAGGTGAATTCATCGTGGCCGAAGCCGATGAAAGCGACGGTTCGTTTTTGAAGATGTCGCCCACCATCGCCGTGGTGACCAACATCGACCGGGAGCATCTGGATTATTATAAAGGTCTGGACGAGATCAAGGAGACCTTTCTGAATTTTCTGGATCGGATTCCATTTTACGGTCTGGCGGTGCTGTGCCTGGACAACGAACCGCTTCAGGACCTGATTCCGCGGATAAAAAAACGCTACACCACCTACGGCATGAGTCCGCAGGCGGATTTTCAGGCCCGGAATGTCGAATTCGAAGGACTCAGGAGCCGGTTTTCCGTTTATTTCCGGGGGGATCTGCTGGGGGAAATGATTCTGAATCTTCCGGGCATGCACAATGTTTACAATGCGCTGGCCGCCATCGCCGTCGGCCGGGAGCTGAACATCGCTTTTGAAAAGGTCAAGTCCGCCCTTGAGAACCATGCCGGGGTTCAGCGCCGGATCGAGATCAAGGGCGATGCATGCGGGATCACCGTGGTCGATGATTACGGCCATCACCCGACGGAGATCAAGACCACGCTGAATGCCGTCAAAAACAGCTGGCCGGACAGAAGAACCATCGTGGTGTTTCAACCGCACCGGTACACGCGGACCCGCGCCCTGATGGATGAATTTTCCCGGGCTTTTTTTCAGTCGGACCGCCTGCTGGTGCTGCCGATATACGCCGCCAGCGAGGCCCGGATCGAAGGCGTGGACAGCCGGATCCTGTGTGACCAGATCCATGCCTTCGGGTACAAGGAGGTCCTTTACGTGGAAAGTTTTGATGCGGCGATCGGAGAACTCCGTCGAATGCTGCAACCCGGAGATATCGTGCTGACCCTGGGCGCCGGCGATGTCTGGAAGGTCGGAGAGACCCTGCTTGCGGATCTCCGGTCGAATCCGCCCGCTCAATAAATGCTTAAGGAAAGCATCATGCAGCCGGAATGGAGAAAGTGGCTTTCGGAAACTTTAAACACCGCGGTTCGTTTCGACGAACCCATGGCGGCGCACACCGCTCTTGGAGTGGGGGGGCCGGCCTGGGCGTATGCGGCGCCGGAAAGCCTTTCTCAACTCCGAAAGCTGGTAAAAGGCGCCGCGCAGCGACAGATTCCATGCTGGGTGATCGGTTCGGGCTCCAATCTTCTGGTCAGGGACCGGGGCATTCCGGGCCTGGTGATCTGCCTTCATCGATGTCTTTCCCGGATCGAAGAAACCGGCCGCGGGCGGAAGGCGATGGTTTCAGCCATGGCCGGGGTCAGACTGCCGGTGCTTTGCGGGTATGCCCAGCGCAGGGGGTTTGCGGGCCTGGAGTTTGCCTGGGGCATTCCCGGAACCGTCGGCGGGGCCGTATTCATGAATGCGGGAACCGCTTCGGGCACCATGGCCGATGTGGTGCAATCCGTCAGCGTTCTTTTGCCGGGAAACCGGATTCAGCGCCTGGAAAAAGAAGCATTGTCCTTCTCGTACCGAAGGCTTTCCTGCCCGGTTCCGGACTGGGACAGGGGAGGGGCGATCATTCTGGAGGCCTCACTGGGCCTGCGGCCGGAAAATCCCGGCGTTCTCAGAGAGAAAGCCGTTCGTATTCTGCGCCAGAGACGCGAAACACAACCGGTTTCGGCAAAAAGCGCCGGCAGTTTCTTCAAGAATCCGATCGGCGGGAAAACCGCCGGCGAACTTCTGGATCGGGCCGGTTTAAAGGGAATGACGATCGGAGGGGCTCAGATTTCGCCCAAACATGCCAATTTCATCATCAACCTTGGAAACGCATCGGCGGCCGATGTTCTGGCGTTGATGGAGACTGCCCGGCAAGCCGTTCTGGAGAAGTTCGGCGTGTACCTGGAAACGGAGGTCAAAATTGTTGGGGAATAAAAGGGTTCGGCGGAATCATTACAGGGTGAGCCGGCAATACCGGTGGGAAGCCAGGAAAAGATTCCTGCTCGTATGGGTCAGGATCGCCGCGGGGATATCGGCGGTGGCGGTCATGAGCGGAATTTTTATCTTCGGGTATGATCTTGCCACTCAGTGCGACTATTTCAGAACCCGTGAGATTCGCGTGGAGGGCGCCCGGCGGCTGAGCGTTTCCGAAGTCATCGAAAAAGCCGGCGTGCATGAAGGCATCAACGCGCTGTCCGTCAATCTGTTCAAGACGCAGAAGCAGCTTCTGGATCACCCCTGGATTGCGCAGGCCGAGATCGGGCTTGAACTGCCTTCGACGATTCGAATCAGAATTGTTGAGGAAGAGCCTCTGGCGGTGGTCGATCTGGGCCGCAGGTATGTCATCAACACGAAGGGTGAAATATTTAAAAGATGGGAACCATCGGATCCGGAGCGCCTCCCCGTGGTCGGCGGACTGGAATACTCGGATCTGGCGGTGCCGGATGGAACCTGCAGTGAATCCTTCCGCGCGGTAATGAAAGTGCTCCGGCTGGGAAGCGATGCCGACGCCGTCGTGCCGGTTCACATGGTCAAGAGAATTCATGTGGATCATGAAATGGGACTGACCGTGTTTGCCTTTGACCGACCCAGAATGATCAAGCTGGGTTACGAAAGGTATTCCGAAAAATATGACAGGCTCAGAGACGTGATGACCTATCTCAAGGAACGTCCTGAAGTCTCTGATTTTGAATCGATCGATCTCAATGATCCGGGACGCATCGTCATTGCCCCGGTTCCATTGGATTGTTCCGGCAAGGATGGCAAGGAGGTCAAAGGTGCATGACAAGGCAGAGATCATTGTAGGTCTGGACATCGGCACGACCAAGATCTGCGCGGTGGTGGGCGAAATATCGGGTCGGGACATCAACATCATCGGCGTGGGGTCTCATCCGTCCATCGGCCTGAGAAAAGGCGTGGTGGTGAATATCGAATCCACGGTGGATTCCATCAAGAAGGCGGTCGAAGAGGCCGAGCTCATGGCGGGGTGCGAGATTTCATCCGTATACGCGGGCATCGCCGGAGGGCATATCACCGGATTCAACAGCCGGGGCATCATTGCCGTGAAGAATCAGGAAGTGAGCGAGAACGATGTGGAACGGGTGGTGGACGCGGCCCGGGCCCTGGCCATTCCGATGGACCGCGAGGTGATCCATGTGATTCCTCAGGAATTTATCGTGGACGACCAGCCGGGAATTCAGAATCCGGTCGGCATGACCGGAGTCCGGCTGGAAGCCAAGGTGCATATCGTAACCGGCGCGGTGACATCGGCCCACAACATCGTCAAATGCGCCAACCGTTCCGGGCTGGATGTCTGTGATATCGTTCTGGAATCTCTGGCTTCCGGAGAGGCCGTTCTGACCGATGAGGAAAAAGATCTGGGCACGGCGCTGATCGATCTGGGCGGCGGAACGACGGACCTTGCGATCTTTTCCGGCAAAAACATCAAGCACACGTTTGTCCTGGGCCTGGGCGGCAACAATCTGACCAATGATATCGCCATCGGTCTTCGGGCGCCCATGGCGGAGGCCGAATTAATCAAGATCAAGTACGGAAGCTGCGTGTCGCACAAGATCAGCAGCGATGAGACCATTGAGGTTCCGGGCATGGGCGGCAGAAAGCCCAGAAAACTTCCCCGGCAGATTCTCGGAGAGATTCTGGAGCCGCGGATGGAAGAAATTTTTACGCTGGTCAAACGGGAGATCGATCGTTCCGAAATGGCGAACATGATTTCCTCCGGAATCGTGATCACCGGAGGCTCCGCCCTTCTGGACGGAATCAGCGAGGTGGCCGAGTCGATCCTCCATCTCCCCACGCGTATCGGAACGCCCAGGGGAATCAGCGGTCTGGTCGACGTGGTCAACAATCCGATGTATGCAACCGCGGTCGGGCTGGTCATTTACGGCGCCAAACACCGGCCGACAAAAAATTTCCGGATACGGGACACCAACATCTTCAACCGGGTGATTACCCGTATGAAACGATGGTTTAAAGAGGTGATTTGAACGGATTCAGGGGGAACCATCCGCTAATTGAGCGGCGGATGCCGGCGGCGCGGGGCCGTCGTGGTTCAGCACATCAACTTAGAGACGGGGGAAGGATGTTTACTTACGTGGATAGCGAAAAGAGTGCAAAAATCAAGGTAATCGGTGTGGGCGGGGCTGGCGGCAATGCGATCAACAATATGATCGAGGCCAACCTCAAGGGCGTGAAGTTTATCGCAGCCAATACGGATGCCCAGGCCCTGGAAATGTCCAAGGCGCCTGCGTTGATTCAGCTCGGTGAACGGCTGACCGAAGGCCTGGGCGCGGGCGCCAATCCGCAGGTGGGAAAAGAGGCGGCGCTGGAAAACGCGGATGAGATCCGCGCCGCACTGGCCGACAGTCATATGGTGTTTATCACCGCCGGATTCGGCGGAGGCACCGGCACCGGGGCGGCCCCGGTGATCGCCGAAATCGCCAAGGAACTCGGCGCGCTGACCGTGGCCGTGGTGAGCCGTCCGTTTTCCTTTGAGGGCAAAAAAAGGGCGAGACAGGCCGAAGAGGGGATAGAGGCCTTGAAGGAGGTGGCTGATACGGTCATCACCATTCCCAACGACCGGCTTCGGGGTCTGGCCGGAAAAAACGCCAAGATGCTGGATATGTTCAAAAAAGCCGATGAAATTCTGCTGCATTCGGTCAAGAGCATCACCGATCTGATCATGTTAAAAGGCCTGGTCAACCTGGACTTTGCCGATGTGCGGACCATCATGTCCAAGGCGGGAATGGCGATCATGGGCATCGGAATCGCCAGCGGCGAAAACCGCGCGGTTATAGCCGCCGAGCGGGCTATCTCCCATCCGCTTCTGGAGGATATTTCCATTCACGGCGCCAGAGGCGTGCTGGTCAATATCGCCAGCACCAGCGATCTGACCATGGAGGAGATGAGCGAGGCGTCGGAGCGCATCTACACCGAGGTCGGGGATGACGCCGAGATCATCTGGGGCGCGGTGGTTGATGAGAGCCTGGGCGAGGAGATCCGGGTCACCGTGATTGCCACCGGTATCGGAAGCGAGAATGAAAGACAGGCGAAGGGTAGAAAAATACAGGATATTGCTCCCCGTGGAAGGCTTCGGGATGTCACGCCGGAAGACATTCAGCAGGCGGTTGATTATGAAGAGCCGACCTACATCCGTCAGAAGGCGGCCGGCGGAGAGGCGGGCGCCGCGCAGTACCGCGGCTACAAGGGCATCGTTCTGGACAGCAATGATCTGGAAATCCCCACGTTTTTGAGAAGAAAGGCGGATTGATCGGCGGATCGGCAAATAGACCGCGGATGATGCTTCTGAATGGCGGGCAGAAAACCCAATAAAACCGGAGAACCGGTCGAATCCGGCGTTATTCGGAAAGACTGGCGCGGAAAAATCCGGGTGGCGCTGGCGTATCCCAACCAGTACCGCGTCGGCATGTCCAGTCTGGGTTTTCAGACGGTCTATCAGCAGCTCAACGCCTTCGAAAACGTGGTCTGCGAGCGGGTTTTTCCGCCCGAAGAAGATGCCGGTGCGGCAACGCCGGTGCTGTCTCTAGAATCCAGGCAGCCTCTGGCCGCCTTTGATATCATTGCCTTTTCCATATCCTTCGAGAACGACTATTTGAACGTTCTGCGCATTTTGAAAGCAGCCGGGCTCCCCCTGCGATCCGAAAACAGAGTTTTCCCCCATCCTCTGGTGATCGCGGGGGGAGTGGCCTGCCTGCTGAACCCCGAACCCATTTCCCCCTTCATCGACTGTTTTCTGATCGGCGAAGCCGAGACTCTGCTCGCCGGATTTCTGGAACGCTTCGATCCGAAGGCCGGGCGTTCGTCCATGCTCAACGAAATGGCCAGGACCCTGCCGGGTATCTATGTTCCGCAAAACTACCGGGTGCGTTATCACCGGAACGGCGCCATCTCCGAAAGGATTCCGCTCAACGGAGCCCCTTCAACGATTCGACGCCGGTATCTGGCCGATATTTCGGAAACCGCCACCTGCTCTTGCATTCTGACGCCCGACGCGGTCTTCAACGATTCGTTTCTGGTGGAGGTCAGCCGGGGGTGCCCGCACGGGTGCCGTTTCTGCGCAGCGGGTTTCGTATACCGGCCGCCGAGGTTCAGACCGCTCTCCATGCTGGCGCAATGCATTGCCGAAGGTCGGGCTGTGTCCGACAAGATCGGGCTGGTGGGCGCGGCGGTTTCCGATCTTCCGGGCCTCGTCGAACTGTGCGGAAAATTCAGCCAGGATGACTGCCGTCTTTCCTTCAGCTCACTGAGGGCGGACAAACTGGCGCCGGAGCTGATTGCGGCCTTGAAAAAAAGCCGGGTCAAGACCGCCACCGTTGCGCCGGACGCCGGAACTGAAAGACTGCGGGCGGTCATCAACAAGGGACTGGACGAGGCCGATATTCTGAATGCCGCCGAAGCGCTGGTTGCCGGAGGAATTCCGAATCTGCGGCTGTACTTCATGATCGGACTCCCGACGGAAACCGACGCGGATGCCGTCGGAATCGCGGAACTCTGCAAGCGGATCAAACACCGTTTTCTCAAAGCCTCGAAAATTCGGGGCCGCATGGGCAAGATCACGGTCAGTCTGAACTGCTTTGTCCCCAAACCGTTTACGCCCTTTCAATGGGTCGCCATGGAGGAAACCGGCGTTCTGAAATACAGGATCAAAAAAATCAAGGAAATTCTCGGAAAGGTTCCGAATGTCGAGGTGTATGCCGACATGCCTCGGTGGGCCTATATTCAGGGCGTGCTGTCCAGAGGCGACCGAAGGGTCGCCGAGCTTCTCGAGGCGAATCTGGAAGATAAAGGAAACTGGACCAGGACATTCAAGCGTTCGCCGGTAAATCCGGATTTTTATGCCTGCCGCGAGCGCGCGGATGATGAGGTTTTGCCCTGGGACTTCATCGATCACGGAATCCGAAAATCCTATCTGATTCAAGAGCGCGACAAAGCCCTTCAGGGACAAACGACTCCGGCATGCCCCCCGGATTTCTGCGACCAGTGCCGTCGCTGCCGCAACGACTGATTTTCCGACCGCCTTCGAATCAAAACCCAAAAAAGACAGCTTTCTGAAAAGTCCGGGTCCTGAGCGGCGCGGCGGTCGCATTTTTGCCTTTTACAAAACCCACGAAAAACTTCCGCGCTCAATTTCCGATGCCGACCTGTTGCGGAGCCAAATGCGGGATTCTGGAAAAAAATATTACTGAAAAAACGAATTTCAAAAGCTGGAAAAATCGGAAATCGAAAAAATACTTGAAATTGTTTCCGCTTGATGATAGCAGATTCTCTTTGGTTTTAAGCGTTCATTTTACACCAACTTAACTTTCTGAAAGGGATGGATCAAAAATGACAAAGAAAGATCTGCAACTTGCTTACGCCCTGGCAATTGTTTGTTTCGTTGTGGGTATTATAAGCTATGCAGCCTTTCCTGCCAAAACGCCGGACACGCCGCTCCGGCTGATGTTTCACAGCTCGGCAGGAAAGATTTGGTTCGACCACGATACCCACGCGGATCAGGCAGGTTACGGCATTTCTTGCGAGGATTGCCATCATTACACGGATCCGTATAAGTGTGGCGAGTGCCATGCTTTGGAGAGCGATGACGAATCTGTTCCCAAACGGTCGGACGCCTTCCACAAGCAGTGCATCGATTGCCACAAGGAAGGCGGGGCCGGCCCGGTGGAGTGCAGTGCGTGTCACGTCATGTAAGCCAGACGGTTGCAAAACCGCTGGCTTTTTTTTCGCCCTTTGACACTAAAACGCGAAAAGAAAAAGGTTGAATTATGATTAAAAGATCATTTGTCGGTTTAACAACGCCCTCTTTTGAGTATTCTGTCAAGGACAGCTCAATCAGCGGGCCGCAGAAGGTGGCGCCGTCCAAGACGGTAAGGTTGATCATCGAGAGTCCTTTTTCAAGGTCGGTTGCGCTCAAAGCCGGAAACGAGGTCAAGACGGGTCAGCGGCTGTGCATTGGAAACGCATGCGCCGTATCCGGCGTGACCGGCAAGATCGCATCCGTCGAAAGATACGTCAACCAGGCCGGCAAGGCCTGCACGGCGGTTGTCATCGAGGTCGCGGCCTCCGAGCAGATCGATGATGCCTTTGCCAATGCATGCAGGAGCAACCCTCGCAAGGCTGCACAGGAATTTCTGGCCAATGCGCCCGGAAATCCGCCCATGAGCCTGTTTGATGAAGGCAAGGGGCTGGATACCGTCGTTATTTGCGGTGCGGATTCGGATCTGGATATTGTCACTCAGCAGCAGGTACTGGAACAGTCAACCGACGCCGTTCAAAAAGGCATTGCGGCGATCAAGAAGATTACCGGAATCAGCAACATCGTGGCCGTTGCGCCGCAGAGTCTGATGCAAAAGGCCGGTTCGATCGGCGCCAGCGCCAAGGTCGTTTCAAACGCCTATCCGGCGGCCAATCCCTACTGGATCATGAAAGACATCATCGGCAAGGTCGTTCCGGCCGGAAAAAGCTGGGAAGATCTCGGGGTCTGCATTATGAGCGCCGAGGCTGCGGCTTCGATCGGAAGGGCCTTCGATGAGGGAAAGGCGCCTGCGGAGAAAATCATTACGGTTGTCAAGAAAAACGGCGGCAAGCTGCTGGTTTCGGCCAGGATCGGCACGCTGTTCAGCGATGTTTTCGCCGCGGCCGGAATCTCGGTTTCCGGCGGCGACCGGATCATTGTCGGCGGTCCGATGACCGGATATGCTGCCTATGCCGAAGATCAGGCGGTCGAGGCCGGAACGGACGCCATCATGGTTCAGGGTGCGTCCGATATCACACCGGTATCCGATTATCCCTGCATCAACTGCGGCGAATGTGCCCGCATCTGCCCGGCAAAGATTCAGGTCAACATGCTGGTCAGATTCTGCGAGGCTGCCAAGTACCAGGATGCGGCAGATCTGTACGATCTGCATTGCTGCATTGAATGCGGCCTGTGCAGCTATGTGTGCGTGTCGAGAATGCCGATTTTTCAATACATTAAATTGGCAAAACATGAACTTGCCCGGATGAATACAGCGGAGGCAACGAATGACTAATCAGAAGAAATTTATCGTTTCGCATGCGCCTTTCTGGCATGATGGCAGTTGTATATCCGCGAGAAGCTACCATACAATGCTTGCCGCACTGCCGGCGCTGCTGTTTGGCATTTTTCAATACGGCATGCCGGCGGTGGGCGTGGTAACTTTTTCCATCGGCTGCGCCATGCTGTGGGAAGTGATTCTGAACTTTGCGATGAAGCGCTCCGTCAGCATCGGCGACGGGAATGCCGCGGTGATAGGCCTTTTACTGGCCATGCTGCTGCCGGCAACGGCGCCGTGGTGGTTTGTGGTGGTCGGTACATTCCTGGCCATCGTGGTCGGCAAGATGATTTACGGCGGCATCGGCGGAAACTCCTTCAACCCCGTGGTTGTGGCTGTGGCGATTCTGGGCATTTCCTGGAGCAATATTCTGGATTTCAATGAAGCCTATATCAACTACGATTTCAGCTTTGCCATGCTGTACCCGCTGGCCACGCTCAAGGCTTACGGCGTATCGGCCGTCAGCGGCTTCAACGCCGGCGATCTTCTGATGGGCAAACAGATCGGCGGCATTGGAGCGACTTTCGGTCTCGGACTGATTATCGGCGGGATCTATCTGATCATCCGCGGGATCATCCGCTGGGAAATCGCCGTTTCCTTCCTGGTCGGCGTTTTTGTCACGGCCATGCTTTTCAACATGGCGGATTCATCCAAATACGCCGGGGCGGGTTTCCACCTGCTCACCGGTTACACACTGATCGGCGCCTTTTTTCTGGCTTCCGAGGATTCCTCATCGCCGGTCAACTTCGTTCCCATGATCCTTTATGGTTTGTTCGCCGGTTTGATGACGGTCCTGATTCGAAATATCGGCGCTTATATAGACGGCGTGATATACGCCCTCCTGGTTGCCAACCTTCTCAGCCCGGTTCTGGACAAGATCCGGCCCAAAGTCATAGGAAAGGTTGCCTAACATGCGTGATTTAATCAAAATGGTTCTTGTGCTTGCGATCTTATGTTTGGTTTCCGGTGGACTTCTCGCATCCATCCGAAACGGAACCAAGGAGCAGATAGAAAACCAGCAGCTGACCTTTGTCAAGGGGCCGGCCATCAAGACAATTTTCACCGCCGCGGCCAATGATCCGATTGCCGACCGTTTCAAGCTTCAGGACGGCGATGTCGAAAGAACCTTTTTTGTCGCCAAGATCGACGGCAAGGCTCAATCCGTCGCCTTTGAGACTTATGGAAAAGGTTTCGGCGGAGACATCGGCCTGATGGTCGGCATCAACGTGAGTGACGACAAAATGGTCGGCGCTCAGGTGACCACCCACAGCGAAACACCGGGCTTGGGATCCAAGACCAAGGATGACCCCAAATTTTCCGGCCAGTTTAAAGGCATGGAACTCAAAGGCGATTTCAAGGTCAAGAATGACGGCGGTCAGGTGGATGCCATCAGCGGCGCTACGGTGTCTTCCAGAGGCGTAGCAGGGGCTTTGACCGAAGCAAGCACCGTGTTTGCGCGTCTCAAACCGCAAATTGCTCAAAAACTTCAGGAATTTTAGGAGATAAAGATGGCAAAGACAATAGTCCAAGAATTTACCAAAGGTCTGTGGGACGAGATACCTCCATTTCGGCTGGTGCTTGGCCTCTGCCCCACGCTGGCGGTCACCAAGTCGGTGGAGAACGGCTTAGGCATGGGGCTTGCCACCACGTTCGTGATCGTGGGCTCCAACATCCTGGTTTCGATGCTGCGCAACATCATACCCTCGAAGGTTCGCATCGCCTGCTTCATCGTGGTGATCGCCACCTTCGTGACCGTGGTCGAGCTGCTCATGCAGGCGTACACTTACCCCCTGTTCCTGACGCTGGGTATTTTTATTCCCTTGATCGTCGTCAACTGCATCGTGCTGGGGCGGGCCGAGGCGTTTGCGTTTAAAAATCCGGTTCTTCCCTCGCTGGCGGACGGTCTGGGCATCGGCATCGGCTTTACCCTGGCGCTGGGATCTCTGGGCGCAGTCCGGGAGCTGTTCGGAAACGGCACCCTGCTGGGCGCTCAGATCATGCCGGCTTCTTTCCAGCCCTTTGGCTTTATGGTTCAGGCGCCGGGTGCATTTGTGTGCCTGGGGCTGATGCTCTGCGTTATGAACGTACTCGGAAAGAAATAATAGGAGAACATCATGGATTTTATCCTCCTTGCAATAAGCTGCATATTTGTTAACAACATTCTCCTTGCCCAGTACCTTGGAAACTGCCCGTTCCTGGGCACCTCCAAGAAGATGGATACGGCTGTCGGCATGGCCATGGCGGTTGTTTTCGTGCTGGTGCTGGCCGGCGTCATCACCTGGGTAACGGAGTATTTTCTCCTGAGGCCCTTGGGACTTGAATATCTACGCACCATCGCTTTTATTCTGGTTATTGCCGCTCTGGTGCAGTTCGTTGAAATGTTTCTCAAAAAAAGCATTCCGGCCCTGTATGCCGGTCTGGGAATCTTTCTGCCCCTGATCACCACCAACTGCGCGGTCTTGGGCGTGTGCCTGATCAACATCAACGAGGAATACAACTTCATCACCTCGCTGATAACCTCGGTCGCCTACGCGGCCGGTTTTGGACTGGCGCTGGTGCTGTTCGCCGGGGTGCGGGAACGCATTCTTCTGGCCCGGGTGCCCAAGCCGCTGCAGGACACCTCCATCGGTCTTGTCACTGCCGGCATGCTGGCGCTGACATTCTACGCATTTAAAGGAATGGTCTGATCATACTCTCGTTACCGGGATAACAATACAAGGAGGCCATTGTGATTGAAGCGATACTTTTTATGGTGGGATTAGGTGGCGTCTGCGGCGTCGTTCTGGCCGCAGCGTCCAAAATCTTCTATGTCTATGAAGATCCCAGAATTGCTCAGGTTGAAAACTGCATGGCAGGCGCCAACTGCGGCGGATGCGGTTTTGCCGGCTGCTCGGCGGCCGCGGTGGCCGTCGTCACAGGTGCGGCCCCAGCCAACGTCTGCATCGTCGGCGGAATGGAATCCGCGACCAAGGTTGCGGCGGTGATGGGAATGGAAGTCGGCGGCGCGGAGGTCATCCGCTCCTATAATTACTGCAGCGGCGGCGACCGTGCGCCCACCCGTTTCGAATATATGGGCGTTGCCAGCTGCCAGGCCCTGTCCGCTCTTTACGGCGGGCAGAGAGAGTGCCATGTGGGATGCATGGGGCTGGGCGACTGCGTCAAGGCCTGCGCGTTCGATGCAATTCATATCGGACCGGACGGCTATCCGGTGGTGGACCCTGAAAAATGTGTGGGCTGCGGGGCCTGCGAGCGGGCCTGCCCCAAGAACATTCTGAAGGTTCAGACCATGTCCAAGCGGCTGCTGGCTTTCAACGAGGACGACGGCCGGCTGGCGCCCTGCGCTCAGACATGTCCCGCGCAGATCAATATTCCCAAGTACATCGAACAGATCCGCCACGGGGATTACGAAGGCGCGGTCGATACGCTTCGCGAGAGAAACCCCCTGATCCTTTCCTGCGGCCGGGTCTGTCCCCATCCCTGCGAGACATACTGCCGACGTGGCGTTGAGGATGAGGCCGTTTCCATCAACCAGCTCAAGCGCTTCGTGGCCGACTTCGAGATGAACTCCGGCCGGCGCTTCCCCATTTCCTGCGCTCCGGATACCGGCAAGCGGATCGCCGTCATCGGCGGCGGACCTGCGGGTTTGAGCTGCGCATTCTTCCTGCGCCGTCTGGGTCATGACGTAACCATCTTCGATATGATGCCCGAACTCGGCGGTATGATCCGGTACGGCATCCCTGAATACCGTCTGCCCAAAGAGGTGCTGAAGTGGGAATGCGATGGGCTGCTTAAGATGGGCATTGAGGCCAAGATGAACGTCAGGCTGGGAAAGGACTTCGATCTGACCTCCCTGGTGGCGGCCGGTTACGATGCGATTTTCCTGGGAATCGGCGCGTGGAAGGACTACGATCTGGGCGTTGAAGGCGAAAACTTGGGCAATGCCTATACCGGCATCAGCTTCCTGACGCGGTTCGCCCTGGATCAGCAGACCTACGAAGACAAACATACGGATGTTACGATCGGCAAGCAGGTTGTGGTGGTCGGCGGCGGCAACACGGCCATCGACTGCGTCAGAACGCTCAAGCGACTGGGCGCCGACCAGGTGACGCTGCTCTATCGGCGTACCCGCGCTGAAATGCCCGCCAATATGGTGGAAATTGAAGCCGCAGAGCACGAACACATCAAGTTCCACTTCCTTGCCGCTCCCACCAAGGTGATCGGCGATGAAAAAGGAAACGTCAAGGCCATCGAATTCATCAAGATGGAACTCGGCGAGCCCGATGCCTCCGGCAGAAGAAGACCGGTTCCGATCAAGGGTTCTGAAACCGTTCTGGAATGCGACATGCTGGTTTCGGCCATCGGCCAGGGACCGGATGTTTCCTTTGCGACGCAGGAACCGGGCAAGCGCATGGCGGATCTTAAGATCACCAAGCGCGAGACCATCGATGCCGTTGATCCGGAAACGCTGCAGACCAACATTCCTTATGTTTTTGCGGCAGGCGATGCCCAGACCGGCGCATCTCTGGTGGTCGAGGCCATCGGCGGCGGGCGCAGGGCAGCGCGTTCCATTCATCTGTATCTGAGCGGCCAGAAGGTGACGCCGCCCGAGAACTCTCTGTTCAAGCGCCACATCGACGGCTCGATCATGGATAAGGTGCCGGGCATCATCGCCACACCGCGCGTCAAGATGCCTGAGCTGGATGTCGAGGAGAGAATCCAGTGCTTTGACGAAACGGATCTCTGCATTACCGAGGAAGAGGCCATTCGTGAATCCAATCGGTGTCTGAACTGCTGCCAGTTCTGCTACAATCCGGATACACCCAAGGCAGCCTGATAGCAATATCTGCAAGTGTAAAAAAGCGGCCCTCATTGAGGGCCGCTTTTTTGCGCCGTTGAATCCAGAAAAGAAAGGCGCGCCGATTCAAACGGCGCGCCTTTTATTAAGCAAAGATAAGATCAGACAACGGTGACGTTGATTGCCGCAGGGCCTTTCTGGCCCTCAGACACATCGAACGTAACCCGATCGCCTTCTTTTAGTGACTTGAATCCTTTTGCATTGATGCCGGAATGATGAACAAAAACATCCGGTCCGTTTTCCTGTTCGATAAACCCGTAGCCTTTTTGGTCGTTGAACCATTTGACGATGCCGTTTGCCATAGTGACGCACCTCTCCTTTCCTGATTTATTCCATGGTTTTCAACCTCGGGTCGGCGCCGTGGCGCAGCGTCTTTCCCTCGGAAAAAACCGTCCGCCGATAACGACGGTTTAATTAATTTTAATCAATTAAACTTTTTCGCGCATAAAATCAATATAAATGACCATCAGAAAAAATCTTTTTGTGAAAAATACGTCTCGAAAACACTTTTCTTGTTTATGAAATTCATGTAGGTTGCGGCCCAGAACGGGTGTGAAATTCGAACGCAGGACGACCCCCTGCGGTTTTATTCTGAATGCAAGAGAAAGGACGACAACCATGCAGGTTCCGATGACGCCGATTCGCATATTGAAACGCGCGGTAAAGCTTTATCCTGAAAAAACCGCCGTTGTCGACGGCGAAATTCGTTTCACATACAAACAGGTTCAAGCGCGGGTCAACCAGGTGACCAACGCGATTTATAACCTTGGCATTCCGCCGGGCGGAAGAATTGCGATGCTGGATTTCAACACCCATCGTTACATGGAAATGTACTTTGGCGCGGCCCAGTCCGGCCGTGTGCTGCTTCCGCTGAACACCCAGCTTTCCGCGGATGAGTATGCCTATATTCTGGACGACGCCGAAGCCGAAGCGATCATTTTCCATGCGGATTTCAAGCCGCTCATCGACCAGGTCAGAGCCCGGACGAAAACGGTGAAATATTTTTTCATCGCCGAAGGCGAGGCGGATATTTCCTGGATGTCCGGCCCGTATGAGAATCTTCTGGCAGCTCAGAGCACGCAAGCCCACATCACCGAACCGGATGATGAAAACGACATGCTCAACCTGTACTACACGAGCGGCACGACGGGTCGTCCCAAGGGGGTGATGCTGACCCATAGGAACATCTACGCCAACGCGCTTTCCACGATTATTTCGTTCAAACTCGAGGATGCCACGGTCTGGCACCATATCGCCCCGCTGTTTCATCTGGCCGATGCGTTTTTCATCTGGTCGATCACCTTTCAGGGCGGACGGCACGTCATGAACCGGCAGTTCAGACCCAGGGCCGTGCTTCAGAAAATGCAGGATGAGCGGGTGACCTGCGCCATGATGGTGCCCACGATGATCAACTGCCTGCTCGATACGCCCGGCATAGAGCAGTTCGATCTTTCGACGCTGAAGTTTGTGATGGTCGGCGGTGCGCCGATGTCTCCGGCCAACGCGCGGCGTATGATTGAGAAACTCGGGTGCCGGTATATCTCCGGATACGGCATGACCGAGACCTGCCCCCTGCTGACGGTCGGCAATCTCAAGGATACCCTGAACGAACTGCCCCTCGAGGACCGGCTCGGACATATCACACGGACGGGCCTCGAGGTGGTCGGCGTGGATCTCCGGGTGGTGGACAAGGATGGTCAGGATGTGCCCCGGGACGGCAAAACCGTCGGCGAGATCATCGTCCGGGGAGACAACGTGATGAAAGGCTACTGGAAGCTTCCGGCCGAAACCGCCGAGGCCTTCAGGGACGGGTATTTTTATACCGGGGACCTGGCCAACGTCGATCCGGAGGGCTATGTTTTCATCGTGGACCGGTCCAAGGACATCATCATTCGAAGCGGGGAAAACATCGCTTCGGTGGAGATCGAAAACTTTCTCTACACCCACCCTCAGATTCTCGAGTGCGCCGTGATCGCGGTTCCGGACAAGCGATGGGGAGAGGTGCCCAAGGCGCTGATCGTCCAGAAACAGGGCGCCGATCTCACCGAAAAGGAACTGATCCGCTACTGCCGCACCGGACTGGCCCGATTCAAGGTGCCGAAATACATAACGTTTCTTGGCGCGCTGCCCAAGACCGGATCAGGCAAGATCGTCAAGGCGCAGCTTCGAAAATTGTACGCCGTCGAAGGGTGAGGCCGGAAAGGCAAAGTTTCCGTCCGGGCTGATCCGGTTCGGGTGACACGATGATCTGAAAAAGGATTCGGTTCTATGCAACGCGCGCCTTCCGGCATGAAGGGGTTTGCGGTCGTCTGGATCGGCCAGTTCATATCGCTTCTGGGCACCGCGATGACCACCTTCGCCCTCACCCTCCGGGCCCATCAGACCACCGGAAAAGCCACACCCCTGGCCTTGGCCGGCCTGGCGGGCTGTCTGTCTCCGATGATCCGGCAGGTCGAGGACTTACTGCCCGATCACGACCATTCCCTCGGCCCCGCCTAAACCCGTTCATATCCTGCTGTCGGAAACGGCGTTTTCATGATATTTTGATCACAGAAGGGCCATTCGGGCATTTCGAAGGCGGTTGCCCTCAGGCCGGTTCGAACGAGATTCAGGGAGGTGCGCGATGGATACGGGAATTTTCGGAGAATACGTCCTCTGGGTGCTGCTCACCGTCGCACGGGTCGTACTGATCGTTGTGATCCTCTACTATGTTCTGAGAGGGGTCCTGAATAAATGGAAGCAACGGAAGACCGGTCATCCGCGCCAGACGGCGGTCTGCCCCCATTGCGGCTGGAAGGGGAAGGTGAGCATTCATGCCGGCAGATGCCCCCGGTGCAACCGTCCCCTTGAGGACCGGAAGATGGACGGAGAAACCTGATGGGCGTCATCACCTGGGTGGGAATTTTGTTCTGCATTTCCCAGGCCGGAATGTTTTCCGGGTTGAACCTGGCCTTTTTCAGCGTGGGCCGTCTTCGGCTGGAGGTCGAATCCGCGCGCGGCAGCCCAGACGCGAAAAAGGTTCTTGCGCTTCGGAAAGACGCCAACTTCCTGCTGACCACCATTCTCTGGGGAAACGTCAGCGTCAACGTGCTGCTCGCCCTGCTCTCCGGCTCCATGCTCTCCGGAGTGGCGGCCTTTCTGTTCTCGACCGTGCTGATCACCCTGCTGGGCGAGATTCTGCCCCAGGCGCTTTTTTCGCGTTACGCCGTTCGAAGCGCCTCCCTGTTCGCCCCGGTTCTGCAAATTTATCGAATCCTGCTGTATCCCGTGGCCAGACCCACGGCAATGCTTCTGGACCGGTGGCTGGGACCGGAGGCGATCTCGTTTTTTCAGGAAAAGGATTTCCACCATCTGATTCAGGTGCACATCGAGTCCGAGCACTCCGACATCGGAAAGGTGGAGGGAACCGGAGCGATCAATTTTCTGGCTTTAGACGACATTCCCGTGGTCAGCGAGGGGGAGGTCGTCGATCCGAGAAGCATCCTGACCGTGCAATTCAAGGACAACATGCCGGTTTTTCCCAGCATCGCGCACAGCCCGAAGGATCCCTTTCTCAGAAAAATACAGGCCTCCCGAATGAAATGGGTGATTCTGGTCAACGCCGCCGGGGAGCCCTGCGCGGTGCTCAACGCGGACAAGTTCATCCGCGACGCGCTGTTTGAAAAAAAGACCTTCGACCCCTATCACTACTGCCACCGGCCGATCGTGATTCGGGACGAAAAAACCCGCCTGGGTGAAACGATTCTCCGCCTGAAGGTATACCCCACCCGGGCCGACGACGACGTGGTCGACCAGGACATCATCCTGTACTGGACTCCGGACATGAAGCGCATCATCACCGGATCGGACATTCTCGGAAGACTCCTGCGGGGAATCGCCCGGCAGGAAAAGAAAACCTTCACCTACCTGGCATGAACAACGGAGGCCGCAGCGATGAACCCATGGTTTGCGATGGTTCTTGGATTGGCCCTGATGGCGGTCGGCGTTCTGAGTCCGTCTGGCAGCTTTGGCGCCCTGTTTCTGGTTGCCGGCGCTGTCGTGTTGATCAATGCGGCGCACAGTTTATTCCGACGAAAATAATCGTTTTCCCCACACCCGTGGGGATGGACAGTCTTCTGCGCATTCTGAATGCATATCCGGAATCGCTGAAGATTATTCGAAAGAAAGAACGTGCGGTTAAGAGTTCTGCCCAGGTTGTTTACATCGAAGAGGCAGGAAACAAAAGTTTCTATCAATTTTCGTACAGGCCCTTTTCCAGCGAAATAGAGGATATCGGTTATGGCTCCTGAGTTCAAAATCGCCTCAATAAGCCTTGCCGAGGCGCATGGTTCAATCAACCGTCAATATAAATGGGAAAACGGCAAGCCAATTGAGCTTTCGCAATACATTGAGATTCAATATCAACAAAGACCGGAAAAGAGCATCCGTGTTCTCGTCTCGGTTTCATCGGATTCCGATAAAAAGCCCTTCCGTTTTTCCGCTGTCTGGGAAGGTTCGTTTGTTTTTGAAGAGAAACCTTTAAAAGAAAAGCTGAACCGTACTGCCCATATCCATTGCGCATCCATCATATTTGCCTGTGTTCGCGAGTCCGCAGCCGATCTGACACGCCGCGAAAATCCTGGAAAAAGCCGGAGGCGTTACGGAAAGATCCAGACCGCTGTTTCCAGAGGCCGGGACCTTTTTTATGAAATCCGAGCCTTCCACTGATTCCGGGCGCACAGGGCAGGGCGACGAAATTTCAGCTTTCGGACTTCAGCGCATTGAGCAGAAGGGTCAACGGCCGGATCTCCTCGCTTTTTTCATCGAACTGGACAGGACCCGGATGCCGGTATTGGTCGGCTTCGGGCGTTGCGGCCAGCCATTTTTCCCGAAAGGCTTTGGTGGTCTTGAAGGCCATGCCGTCGACATCCACCAGACTCTTTTCCAGCACCAGGGTCAGTTTTCCCTTTCTGTCTTCCAAGTGCATCAGGGGGGCAATCGGAATGCCGATGGGCGTCCACTGGTCAAAGGATTTTTCCAGATTCCGAATGGCCGCCATCTGACCGGTGGCCCCGTTGGCGATCAGGCTGAAAACCGTCAATCCCAGGTTATAGGCATAGGCGCTGTCAAACCGGGTCGGATCGTTGCCCCTGCCGTCATAACCGTAAAAATGAATCTGCGATTTGAACTTGGGCACGGATTTCTGGTAAATCTTGGAAATCGGGCCGGGAATCTCATCGTCCTCATCCATGATCCCTTCCTTGACCAGCGTCTGAGTCAGGGTTTTGACCGATATGATGCTTCCCCGCATCAGGAGATACCGGTCTCCGTAGTTTTCAAACAGAATCGGTCCATAAAAGTCCGGATCCAGACCCCCTTCCCGCAGGGTCTTTTGAAAATACCCGTTCTCGATCCCCACCCGGAACAAGCCCTCCTCCCGAAGGATCTTCAGATAGTCGGTGACCAGCCCCATGAGCACCTTGTCGGTTTCCACCTGGGAAAACTGAAAGTTTCCATGGCTGTCTCGTTCCATGAGCAGACCTTCCTGGAAAAATTCCGGAATATCGTTGAACAGGTCATCGTCCCGGGTGTTCCAGATCGAAAAGGCCTGATCCTCCCGGGCGTGGCGGGCCAGACGGCGCAGATACTCGAGCTTGTCCTCGAGCTGGGGAAAGGCCGTGTGAAAATCCGTGTCATGGGTGGCGTTGTAGTCGGCGATGATGGTGTTGAGCTTGATGATGAAAATCTGAATCTCGTTGATGAATTCCAGAATTCCCTCGGGTATGACGATGACGCCGTAATTCTTGCCCACGGCGGCCCGCCGGACAATGCCCTCGCAGATCACCCGGGACAGACGCCGAAGGGTCATGCCGTAGGCCGTATAATCGATATCCCCGGTTTTTTTCAGCCGTTCCTTGTCGACATAGTCGGCCAGCTCCTCTCCGATCAGCGTGAGGTTGGCATGGGTCTGCAGCGCCGTCTCCAGGGCCAGATGGCTGGCCACCCGGCCCATGACCTTGCAGATATGCCAGTATTTGACATCCGAACAGCTGTCCGTGCACAGGCTGGCGATGGCATTGGAAAAAGCCATGGCGGCGGTATGAAATCCAAAGGACATGGCGCACAGCACCCGGCCGTCGGCGTCCCGGACCTGAATGTCTCCGTCAATGGTTTTGGGAACGCCGATGACCTGAATTTTGTCGGCAAACATCTCCTGGGCCAGAAAGGCGGCATTGGTATTGGAATCGTCCCCGCCCACGATCACCAGCGCGTCGAGACCGAGTTTTTTACAGGTCTTGCGCGACAGGTCCATCTTCTTTTTGTTGTCGATCTTGGCCCGGCCGGTTTTGATCATTCCGAAACCGCCCAGGTTCCGGTAGGCATCGACCTTATCGCCGGTCAGGGGGACAAACTCGCCCTCGATGATGCCGTCCGGTCCCATCAGAAAACCAAAGATTTCATTCTGGTCGTTGGCCTCCTTGGCGGCATCGTAGAGACCCGCGATGACATTGTGTCCGCCGGGCGCCGGGCCTCCGGAAAATACGATTCCGATTTTCCGGGGACGATGATAGCGCTCCTTCAAAGACGGGTCCGGATCATGAACCGCCACGACACGCTGCACCGGGTTGTCGATGATATCGGGAAGCTGCCGTCTGGCTTCCTGATCGATCTTGAAACGGTAATGCGCGTCAACCTCCAGAGCCGTGACTGCGCCGGTGAAAACCCCGCACCGGGAGGGCATGATCTTCCTTCGGTTCATCACATCGCTCGGCACGCTGTCGACGATGGCGCCGATCTTGGGATCATTGACAATAGTTTCATCAGGACTGGAATTTGACATCAGCATCCTCCACGATCGATGACAGGATTTCGGACTATGGGTTTGAAAGCGTAAAGCTTTGCTCTTTCCTGAACAGATGCAAAAATAATACCGGCTGGAAAAGCCCTGTGTCAAGACGATTTGCAGCGCCGGTTTCCGGCAGAACTGAATCCGGCATCTTTTCAGCCGAATCCGGCATTTGCATATCCCATATCTTGTATCATGTGGCCGGATGGCCCACTTCAACTTGTGTTTTTTGTTTACAAGCCATCCGTTACCTGTTATTGAAAAAAGAATTTATCATGGCATGAACGGCATCCGTCTTTCGGCGCGGCCTGAACAAGGAAAAATTCACACAGCATGAAACTGAAAAAACTGGAACTTTCCGGTTTTAAATCTTTTCCGCAAAAGGCGGATATCGAGTTTCCCGAGGGCATATCCGCCATTGTCGGTCCGAACGGGTGCGGGAAAAGCAACGTCATCGACGCCATCCGCTGGGTCATGGGCGAGCAGAACGCCCGGAATCTGCGGGGCAAGGCCATGGAGGACGTGATTTTCAGCGGCGCCAACGGCAACGCCCCTCTGAACATGGCCGAAGTTTCCATGATCCTGTCCAACGACAACGGCGACGCCCCAGAAGAGTTGAAGGATTTTACGGAACTCATGCTGACCCGTCGTCTTTACCGATCCGGAGAAAACGTCTATTTTCTCAACAAGCACCCCTGCCGCCTCAAAGACATTCACAACATCTTCATGGGAAGCGGAATGGGCGCACGGTCCTACTCCATCATCGAGCAGGGCAATATCGGGGCGATCACGGATGCGGGCCCGGAGGAAAGACGCTTTTTCATCGAAGAAGCCGCCGGCGTGACCCGTTACAAAAGCCGGAAGAAAGAAACGCTTCGTAAAATCGAGGCCACGCAGCAGAACCTCCTGCGCCTCGACGATATCCTGTCGGAAATCAAGCGCCAGATGGGCCGGCTCAACCGTCAGGCCAAAAATGCGCAGCGCTACAAGGAATATCAGCAGCGGATCGACCGGCTCGACATCGCCATGGCGCTTTGCCGATACGACCGGAACTCTCAGGAACACAGCCAGATTCAGGCCTTGCTGCAATCCCTCAAGGACTCGGACCTGCAAAACGCGTCCAGAATCGGTTCGCTGGATGCGGCCGTGGAAACGCTCAAGCTTCAACGCGCCCGGAAGAACGAACAGATCTCATCCGCCAAGGCCCTTTTGTTTGAAGCCCAGCGCCAGGCGGACCGGTCCGAAAGCGAACTTTCCCATCTGCGCAAGGAAGCGGAGCGTCTGGCTGCGGAACTTGAACACCTTCAGACCTCGCACCAGGCCCTGAATGAGAAGAATAAAAATCTTGAATCCGAAATCGACCAGGCCCGGCGTCAGTTTGCTGAAATGCAGCAGGAACGGGCCAGGGTTCAGGAATCCCTGACTCGTGAAAACGCCGCATCCCAGGAACTTCGAAGCCGGCTGGAAACCTTGAACCGCAAGCTGGAAGCGGCCAGAAAGAATCTGGCGGATCTTTCGGCCCAGGAGGCCGGATGCCGCAACATTCATCAGAACGCCGCAACCAACCGGCAGAACCTTCAACGACGTCTCAAAAAAATCGACGAGGAAACGGTTCTGGCGGAAAGAAAGGTCGCTGAGCTGACGCTTCAGGAGCAGGAAGCCCGGAACGGCATTCAAACGGTTCAGCAATCCATTGCCGCTGCCGGAGAACGGATTGCGGCCCAGAAGGACCAGGCAACTCAGAGCCGTCAGGCTCTGGCCCTGCAGGTCCGGCATGTTCAGGAACTGGATCTGGAACGCAACCAGCTGCGTTCCCGGTATTTGGCCCTTAAAAAAATGGACGACAACCTGGAATGGTACAAAGACGGCGTCAAAACGCTGATCAAAGCCGCCAGGGCTCGAACCGCGGAGAATGGCGGTTCGGATTCGGCCGGCCCGGCCGGCATTCTGGCGCTCACCGCCGATGTCCTGGATACGGCGCCGTCTTTTGAGATCGCCGTAGAGACTGTCCTGGGCGACGCCCTGCAGTATCTGATCGTCGAAGATCAGCAGGCCGGCCTGAATGCCGTCGCCTTTCTCAACGAACACGAGGCGGGCCGTTGCGGATTCATTCCGATCGCCGGACTGCGTCCGCGGTCTCCGGTCGAAGCCGAACGCCTGATTGATCACGTATCGGTCAAAGCCGGCTTTGAAGCCGCCGCCGAAGCGCTTCTGGGACACGCTCTGGTGGCGCCGGACCTGAAAAGCGCTCTAGAGGTCTTTCGCGGCAACGGACACGGTTGCGCAGTGGTCACCCAGCAGGGCGACATGATCACCCATCAGGGCATTATTTCAGGCGGAAGCCCGGATCAGGGCTCGGGAATTCTGGCCAAAAAACAGGAACTCAAATCCCTGGAACACCGGATCTCCACTGTCGATGAAAAGCTCAAGGAACAGCGCCGGATTCTTTCCGATCTGGAAGCCGGGGCCCGGGAGAACGAAACCCGGCTTCAGAAGCTTGGCGAAGAGAAAAACCGCCTGGCCAGAGAGGAAATGGAAGCCGAAAAATCCCATTTCAAGGCAATCGAATCCCTGAAACACGCCCGGCGCCATCTGGAGGTCACACTGCTGGAACAGGAGCAGCTCATGGGCGAGGAAAGCGACATCGACGAAGAGATCAGCCAGCGCCACATTGCGTTAAAAAATCTGGAAGACCAGGTGAAATCGGCGCAAAGCGAGGTATCGCAGATTGCCAGAGCCGCCCAGGACGCCTCTGTCCGGATGGATGCCTTCAACCGGAAAACCGTGGATCTGAAACTTCGGCAGACCGCACTGGAAGCCCGCATCGAAAACACCGGCGCCACCCTCAGGCGGCTGGTCGATTTTCAACGCGAGGCAAACAACCGGCTGGAGCAGACCGTCACCGACATCGGAGGAAAGAAGCAGAAAATCACCGACGGCGGCATGCGCATCCGCGAGCTGGAAAACGCCGTCAGCGGCCTTTATGAAAACCTCTCCCGTCTGCAGGAAGATCTTCAAAACCGGGAATCGGAATATCGCGGCATCGACGAAGACCTTAAAAACCACGATCAGATCATCGGCGAATTGAAAAACGAGCGGGACAAGACCCTGCAGAAGATTCATCTTCTGGAAAGCCAGAACGCCCAGCTGGGAATCAAGCAGGAGCATATCATCGGCATCCTGAAGGATCGTTATCAGCAGTCCGTCGATCAGGCCCGCACCGTTTCCGAGGGGCTGGAGCTTTCCGCAGATCAGATGCAGGCCGAACTGGCCGAGTGCCGCAGGCGAATGGAATCCCTCGGAGAAGTGAATCTTGCGGCCATTGGAGAATATGCCGAACTCAAAACCCGGTTTGAATTTCTCGATGCGCAGAGAGGCGATCTGACCCGGGCCATCGCCGACCTGCACAAGGTGATTCGGGAGATCAACCGGATCAGCCAGGAGCGCTTCACCCGGACCTTTGACCTGATCAACGAGAAGCTCGTCGAGGTTTTTCCGAAACTGTTCAACGGAGGCTCCGCACGGCTGGAACTGGCGAATGCCGACGACCCGCTGGAAGCCGGCGTCGAATTCATGATCCATCCTCCGGGGAAAAAGCTCACGCGACTCAGTCTTCTTTCCGGCGGCGAAAAGGCCCTTTCCGCCATCGCCTTCATCTTTGCCATATTTTTGATCAAACCCGCCTCGTTCTGCCTTCTCGATGAAATCGACGCACCCCTGGACGATGCGAACGTGGCGAGGTTCAATGAAATGATCAAGAGCATCGGGGACCAATCCCAGATCATCATGATTACCCACAATAAAAAAAGCATGGAATACGCGGACAAGCTCTTCGGAATCACCATGGAGAAAAAGGGCGTTTCCAAGGTGGTGTCGGTCGATCTGAACCGGTAATTTCAGCACAACGATGACGCCATCCTTCGCCGATGCGGCGGGAGATGTCTCGCGACGCAGAAATCGCGCTTTCCGCGTCGCCGCAACCCGGTTGAAAAAACTTTACAAAACCACGGGCCAATACTATGGTGGCTCGGATTTCATAACCGGGCAGGAATTTATCAAAGCAGGATCGGAGTAATCATGGCCTTTGGCTGGTTTAAAAAAAAGCAGGATAGTCATCAGGATATCAAGGATCCGGAAATCAGTCTGCCGGATGAATCGGATAGCGCGTGTCCGGCGGCAAATGCATCGAAGGCCGCCGGCGAACCCGGGGAGTGCGAAGCGAAAGTTTCCGGCGAAGAAAATTTCCCCGGAGTCCTTCCGGAACCGACCGGATCGGAAGGCTTTTTCAAACGTCTGAAAAACCGGCTTTCCCGAACGCGAAAATCTTTTACCCAGGGCCTGGATTCGCTTTTCGCCGGGAAATCGGGCGTCACCCCCGAAATGCTCGAGGATCTCGAAGAGCTGCTGATCACCTCGGATCTCGGCGTTGAAACCGCCACGGAGCTGATCAGCCGCATTTCCCGAAAAGCCACCGGAATTCGCGATGCCGAGGCTCTGAAGCTCGCCCTGAAAGAGGAGATCCGGTCCCTGATCGTCACCCTGTCCGAAAAACAGGCGCAAATGAAGACCAGACCCCATGTCGTCATGGTTCTGGGCGTCAACGGCGTAGGCAAGACCACCACCATCGGAAAACTGGCGGCCAGGGCGTCCCGTGAGGGGCGAAAGGTGATCATTGCCGCAGCCGACACCTTTCGCGCGGCGGCCGTCGAACAGCTGGCCATCTGGGCGGAACGTTCCGGAGCGGATCTCGTCAGACACAAGGCCGGCGCGGATCCGGCCGCCGTAGCCTATGACGCCGTCGAAGCGGCCAGGGCCCGCGGTGCGGACATCGTTCTGATCGATACGGCCGGACGGATTCACACCAAGGCCAATCTGATGGAAGAGCTCAAAAAAATCAAACGCTCCATCGCAAAAGCAATGCCGGACGCACCGCACGAGGCATTGCTGGTTCTGGACGCCACCACGGGCCAGAATGCCCTGTCCCAGGCCAGACTGTTTAATGAATCCATAGGGGTCACCGGCATTGCCATGACCAAGCTCGACGGTACCGCCAAAGGCGGCATCGTGGTCGGCATCTGCCATTCGCTGAAAATTCCGCTGCGATACATCGGAATCGGCGAGCAGATCGAGGACCTTCAGGACTTTGATCCGGATCGGTTTGTTGAAGCGCTTTTCTGATGCGGTGTTTCAGCCTGATCCGTTTGAAAAAATCTTGTTGACAGCTTTGTCCGGCTGAAGTAGACGATGAAGAGATTGTCAACCTATTAAACAAGGGGGTTTGCACATGACGAAAGCAGAATTGATCGCGAAAATGGCTCAAGACGCACAAATTACCAAAGCAGCGGCAGCCGCTGCGCTGAATTCCTTCATGGACGGCGTCTCGAAAGCGATGAAGAAAAAAGAGGGCAGGGTGACGCTGGTAGGGTTCGGCACCTTTTCCAAAAGCCGGCGCAAGGCAAGAAACGGCCGCAATCCGCAAACCGGCGAACCCATTAAGATCAAGGCCGCCAATGTCGTGAAATTCCGGCCCGGCAAAAAGCTCAAGGAAACCGTTTAAGCAGCGCGAATTCAACAGCACGTTCCAGAAGGCGGTTTATCGTAGCGATAAACCGCCTTCTTTGTCGGATTCGTAAAAAGTCCAATTTCCCCGTTTCGCAGCATCCCCTGTCAATGCCTCGTTCCCCGGGATTTACGGCGTCATCTTATTGATACCGTATTTCAAAGCCGCTGAATTCCCCCTGATATTCCTCCCATCTCAGATCCACGTCCGTGACCGCTGCAAAGGGAGGTCCGCTGCGGCACCATTTCAGCATTTCGGCGACGGTTTCCTCATCCGACTCAAACACCGCCTCAACGGTGCGGTCCGGATTGTTTTTCACCCAGCCGCGAATCCCGAGGGCGTCGGCCATGTTCCGGGTTTCGGCTCTGAAAAACACGCCCTGAACTCTCCCGTGAATGATCACATGCGCTCTGACTCGTTTTTTCACAATTCACCTCGCAGGGGTGTTACAAGATGATGACTCCGTAAAAAGTCCGGTTTCTGCGTTGCGCTGCATCCATTCAGCACCGCGGCCGCTGCGTCTTCAGGGCTGAATTGGATGGATCAGGGCATCATACTCGGCTTCGTTTAAAATCCGGGTTCCGAATTGTCCGGCTTTTTTAAGTTTTGAAGCGCCGACATTCTCGCCGCAGATCAGAAAATCCGTGTTCCGGCTGACCGCGGACTGAACATTTGCGCCCAGACTCCGGGCCTCGGCCTGCATCTGATTCCGGTCGCCGCGGGTCATTCTGCCGGTAAAGACCAGAAACTTTCCGGCAATGGGATTTTTCAATATTTTCGATTCGCCGGCAAGCGGGGTGCGTCTAAGGTTAAATCCCAGGTCCAGCATGCGCTGAATGGTTTCCCGCCATCTTGCGATATCCTCTGTAATGGCGCGGCTGGTGATTTTCCCGAATCCGTGGATCTTCTCAATTTCCTCTGCTTTTGCGTTGAGAAGTTCTTCCAGGGGCCTCCAGGCCAGAATTTTCCGGCTGTCTCCACTGCCGAGATCCGAAATGCCGAAAGCCGCCAGAAACCGCCAATCCTCCACCGGCTGCGTTCTGCTCAGCGTAAGGGCATCGGCCAGATTCCTGGACTGAACCGGCCCGAAGCCCATGGCGGCAAAATCACTCTCCTGAAGCTGATAGATTTTTTCCAGCGTGTCGCAACCGCTTTCCACGATTCTTTCAATGGTTCTGATGCCGAACCAGTCCGCCGTTGCCAGGGTTTTGAACCAGTGGCTGATTCGCTGCACCACCTGGGCCCGGCACAGGGAATTACCGCACCTTAAAAAATCGTTGTTCCATTCAAGGGGCTGGCTGCACGAGGGGCACTGATCCGGGATGATGACCTGCGCAGCCTGTGAAATGACTCCCTCGAGCTTGGGAATCACCTCGCCGCTTCGAATCACCTCGATCTTGGATCCGGGCCCGATGCGGTATTTTTTGACCAGACCGGCATGATGCGCGGTGACGTTGCGGATCGTGGCGCCGGAAAGCGACACCGGCTCAATTTCGAGCACCGGCGTGATATTGCCGGTTCTGCCGACCTGCCATCGGACATCCAGGACCCGTGCGACCGCCGTATCTCCCTTGGTCTTGACGGCGATCTGCCACCGGTAATGGTGGGCCGTCGCACCCATGGCCTTCCTGATCCGTTCGTCCATCACCTCGGCCACAACCCCGTCCACCGGGTAATCGGTCCGGGCGATCAGATCGTCGGCGACGCTTCTGATCCGAGACAGAAGCTCGGGGCCCGTTCCGGTCCAGCAGGGCGTCTCGCTGTATGGCACAAAGCGAACGGCCTGTGCGTCCAGCGCCTTGCGGGCATTGGGATTGACCGTATCCGAGGAGACGATGCCCACGACCATGTTTCTGGGGTGTTCAAATGCATCCGCCAGATGCGCGTCGAAATAGGACTTGACGACCACCAGCTCGCCGAGGCCTCTGCCCCGGCCGCCTGCGGCAATGACGCCCTTTTCGAATACATTGCTGATCTCATAGCCGACCTCTCCGTTTCCCCGGGTGACAAACACCGTTCCGTCGTCCCGGCCGGCCAGTCCGTCGAGCTTGGGCGTGACCTTGAAACGAACCTCGGCGACGCCGATGGCCTGCGCTTCTTTTTCAACACGGGCGACAAAGCGTTCCAGGGCCTCGTCGGTATAAGCCTTTTCCGTTGAAAGCATGGGAACCGGATGCCGCACCTGTTTCCGGGATTCGAATTTTTCCGGTTCGACCGCGTGCAGAAAAGGATGGGCGGGATCCAGACGGCGTAGCTCTTCAACCATCCGGTCATAGTACTGGTCGCTGACCAGCGGATTTCCGCTTCGATAGGCCTCGTTGTATTTTTGCAGATCCGCGGCCAGCGCTTCGATGTCTTTGATGGTGTTCAATTCAAATCGTTCCAGCACGAAACCGCCAGACATGACCCAAAGCCCGCTGACGGCGGCTATCGGCGTTATTTCGGAAAAGCGCCGAAGAGATAGATCGGGGTCTTCATGACAAAACCGGTTGGAAAATTCACAGACTCCGGCACAGGATGCCGATCATATCCGCAGCGCGCCGCCGGTTGTCCCTGAATCGCTTATCCTTGAATCCCGGACGCCACGTCAGGTCGGAAAGCTCGTCGGAAACCACCAGCACCGCTCCCACATCCACGTTCCGAAATGCGCCGATGGTGAACAGCGCCGAGGTTTCCATATCCACGGCCAGAACGTCCCGGGACTGATAATGACGTATCTTCTCCTCTGTTTCCCGGAAAATGGCGTCCGTGGACCAGACGCTTCCCTCGTGAAAGACAATGCCGTTGCCGCTGAGCGTGTTGCGGACATTTTGCAGAATATACTCGGAAGGCGCCGATTTTCCGCCATCCGGACCATTGTAATGCCGCGAGGTTCCTTCATCGATAAAGGAACCGGCAGGCAGAATGATGTCCCCGACCCGGACCTGGGGGGCGATCGCGCCGCACCACCCGAAAAATATGATTTTTCGGGCGCCCCAGGCGATCAGTGTTTCCAGAATGATTGCCGCGTAAGGCGCGCCGATGATCGGACCGGTAATCGAAATGCCCGGCGCATCCTGGCACAGATATATCCTTCCCATGAGCAGATCCGAAAAAGAATCACTGTCGACGGAGGTCGCGCGGCAGAACGCCCGAAGATCAGCCTCACTGCTGACCATGACGGCCACGGGTCCCAGATCCGGTGAATTCTTCCCTTTTTTGGGATTGACAATCGCGTTGTTCTGACTGCTCATGATCGTCCGCTCTGACGGTTGCCATGCTGCATGAATTTACAGCGGGAAAAGAGCCTCAAAAGGGCTGGGTCAGTTCGGTGAGCGCATCCCTGACCTCATCGATGATATCGTAAAACCACATCAGATCTTCCATTGAAAGCCGTCCTGACCGTACCTGGGTTTCCTTGCCGTCCTTGCGCAGAATTATTCTGGGGCCGATCTGAACCTTGGGCTGTCCCTCCCCGTATTGGTTGATGGATATGATTAGACCGGTGTCTTCGCTGCGCCAGGATTTTAATACCTTGTCCTTGCTGGGATCAAATGCTCCCATATTAAACCTCCAGTAAAATTCAGGTGGATATTTTCGAAAAATCTGCGATCATGCCAAAAAGGCACGAAATCCGTTCCAGCAGAGCCAGACGGTTCCGGCGCAGAGCCGTGTTCTCGCTCATGACCATGACGCCGTCGAAAAACGCATCCACCGGTTTTCGAAGGGATGCGATCTCCTCCAGTGCGGCATCAAACAATCCATGATCGAGCTTGTCCGCCACTCGGGAACGAACCTGCTGAAAGATACCGTACAGTGCGCTTTCAGTGGCATCTTCGAACAGGCTTTCATCGATTTTGTCTTCCTTGCAGACGTCACCGGCTTTCCGGATGATGTTGACCACCCGCTTGAACGCGACGGCAATCGAGTCGAAATCTGGATGGGCCTTGAGCGCCTCCAGGGCACGGACCCGTTTCCACACGTTCGGAACATGGTCCACGGACACGCCGGCGACTGCCGCAATCACATCCTTTGAAAAGCCTTCCTCGGCCAGCAGATGCGAAATGCGGCTGCGGAAAAATTCGATGATCGGTTCCGAACATCCGCCCGTCTCAAGCCCGATGAACAGGTCAAGACTCTTTTGAACCGCCTCGGTCAATGAAAAGGAAAAACCCTTGTCCAGCATGATCTGGACCACGCCGATGGCTTGACGCCTCAGGGCGTAGGGGTCCGAGGCGCCGGTCGGAATCAGACCCACGCCGAAGCACCCGCATATGGAGTCGATCTTGTCGGCAATGGCCACAATGGCGCCGGGAAGCGTTTCCGGCAGAGGACCTCCGGAAAAGGTCGGACGGTAATGTTCTTCAATGGCCATTGCCACAAGCGGATCTTCTCCGGCCTTTTGGGCATAGACCCTGCCCATGATTCCCTGAAGCTCCGGAAATTCTCCGACCACCTGGCAGACCAGGTCGGCCTTGCACAGATCCGCAGCCCGCCCCACCTGAATCTTGAGCCGGGGGTCGTCGGAAATACGGCCGCAGAGATGTTCGGCCAGCTGCCTTACGCGCTTCGTCTTCTCGTACATGGTGCCGAGCCTGGCCTGAAACAGGACGCCGTTGAGCTTTTCCTTCCATTGATCCATGGAATCGGCCAGATCGCTCTGGAAAAAGAAACGGGCGTCTTCCAGGCGTGCTCTTAAAACCCGTTCATGCCCCCTGGCCACCAGGTCCATGTTTCTGGCCGGGGTGTTGTTCACAGCGATAAAGCAGGGCAGCAGCCGCTGATCGGCATCCACCACCGCAAAATACTTCTGGTGCTTGCGCATGGCGGTAATCAGCACCACGTCGGGCACCTCAAGATACTTTGCCTCGAACTTTCCGGCGGAAACCGCCGGAAATTCCACCAGATTGTTGACGATATCGACCAGTTCGGCATCCTCAATAATCTTTCCACCCAGCGCGCTTGCGGTCCTCCGCACCTGATCCGCCACCTGAGTACGGCGCTCGCTCGAATCCGCCAGCACGCAAGCCGAGCGCAGGGCCTCGACATACTGGTCCGAATGGTCGATGCGAATCTTTCCGGGGCTTACGAACCGGTGTCCGCAGGAATGCCGGCCGCTTCGAATGCCGCCCAAACCAAAGGAGACGGTCTTTTCTCCGAAAAGCGCCAGAATCCAGTGAATCGGCCGGGCAAAGGAGATGTTCAGATCGGCCCAGCGCATGCTTTTGGGAAAGGGCGTGGCCAGAATCGCGGCGGGCAGCATGGTTTTAAGCATGTTCAGCGTCGGGCCTCCGCGTTCGGTTTTGATTGCGCAGAGGTACCGGCCCTTTCCGGTTTCCTTGATTCGAATCCGGTTGACCGGAACGCCGACCTTTTCGGCGAATTTAACAGCCGCCGTCGTGGGCTTTCCATTGGCGTCAAATCCCACTCTTTCCGGAGGCCCGACGACCTCTTCGGTCAGCGGGGCCTGCCTGGGGGCCACATCGTCGATTTGCACGGCCAGTCTTCGCGGCGTTCCAAACACCCGGCTGGGGCCGTGATCGATTCTGGCCTCGGTCAATCGCTGATCCAGGGCCGAAGCCAGGGATTTGAGCGCCGGCTCGATGTAGCCGGCGGGTATTTCCTCGGTTCCTATCTCCAATAACAGATTATCCATAATCACCTCGATGATATCTTGAACCGTATCCTTGTCAATGCGTTCAGACCGATTGTCGCAGCAGCGGATAGCCCATGGCTTCGCGCTGTTTGAGATACGCCACGGCGCACAGACGGGCCAGGTTTCGAATCCTTCCGATGTAGCCGGTGCGCTCGGTGACGCTGATCGCCCCCCGGGCATCCAGAAGATTAAAGGTGTGCGAGCATTTCAGGCAGTATTCATAAGCCGGAAGCACCAGTTCCTCTTTGATGATGCGGATGGATTCGGCTTCGTACTTGCCGAAAAGGTCCAGAAGCATGGAAACGTCGGCCTTTTCGAAATTATAGGTGGACTGTTCCACCTCCTGCCGGTGATGAACATCTCCGTACTTGACGTCCGGGTTCCATCTCAGATCGTAGACGTTGTCAATCCCCTGCAGATACATGGAGATGCGCTCCAGACCATAGGTGATTTCCACGGATACGGGCCGAAGTTCGATGCTGCCGGCCAGCTGGAAATAGGTGAACTGGGTGATCTCCATGCCGTCGAGCCAGACCTCCCAGCCCAGCCCGGAAGCGCCCAGGGTGGGAGACTCCCAGTCGTCCTCCACAAAGCGGATATCGTGTTCAAGCGGATCAATGCCCAGTTCTTTCAGGCTTTGCAGATACAGATCCTGAACATCACCGGGAGAAGGCTTCAGAATGACCTGAAACTGGTAGTAATGCTGCAGGCGGTTGGGATTTTCGCCATACCGCCCGTCGGTCGGACGCCGGGACGGCTGAACATAAGCCACTTTCCATGGCTCGGGTCCCAGGGCTCTTAACAGCGTGGCGGGATGAAAGGTGCCGGCGCCCACTTCCATGTCGTACGGTTGAGCCAGAACGCAGCCCTTTCTCGCCCAGAATTTTTGCAATGTAAGAATGACCTGCTGAAAATCCATCGTTTAACCTCTTCAAATGGTTGTGCCGGTTGTTGGGTCAACCCTGATTTATCCTGTCATGTCAATAATCATAAAGCTCGACGGTCTCGTCAAAATTCAAAGCGCGAAAGGCTTTGCCGTGCAGACAACGCCTTTCGAATCGATCTGAACATCCAGCAGACGGGCGTCTTTACGCGAGGCGAGCAGCTTTTGCCATTCACCTTTCAACCGGGCGGCATCGGCCGGTTTTCCGAGCGCCCACACGCACCCGCCGCCTCCGGCCCCGGCGATTCTGACGCCGCATCCGCAAGCGGCCCCGGCGACTGCCAGCTGCCGGCCCGTTTTATCAAAGACCTCGGGGGTCAGGCGGCTTCGAATCTCCATTTCCCGGTTCATCATCCCGGCCGCAGTTTTGAAATCCTTATTTTTCAGAGCCTCGACAAATTTTTGCGTGCAAATGACGATCTCGGCCCAATCCGCCCGGCTTTTTCCGGCGCTAAACTGTTTCACCCATCGGCTGTTGACATCCTTGGAGGCATGGGGCACGCCGCAGTAGGCCAGCAGCAGATTCCGCTCAAGCATTCTGCATTCCGCCGCTCTGAACAACGGTTCGCGTCCGAACGGCGGATGCTGACCGGCATGCCAGCGCCAGAGGTGAACGCCGCCATAGGCTGCGGCCAGCTGATCCTGGAGCCCGCAGGGAACGCCGGCCACGCTGGATTCGAGCTGCCAGGCCAGCAGGGCGATATCCCGCCTGGCCATGGGCTTTTTCCCCAGCGCCATGGCCTCGGCCATGGACAGAGCGGCGATCAGGGCAACAGCGGCGGTCGATGATCCCCCCAGAGAGCTTCTGGGCGGAGAGGATGATTCGATCCTGATATGAACGCCTTCGGCCTTGAAGAAGGCGGCGGCCGAAAACATCAGGCCCAGCGGATGATCAAAAGGCGCTTTGAAAAGATCGAAATCGGCGCTGTCGAATCCAGCGGACGAAACCTTCACCCTTCCCGGCGTGTGCGGCGCCAGAACCACACGGGTTCTCATGTTCAGGGCGATATTGAACGTACAGGGTCCCATATGCCGAAGCGGATAATGGAAGGCGCCGATATCCACAGTGCCTCCCATATCGATCCGGCAGGGCGCCGATGCCTCGATGGTCTGCTTTGCCGCAATGCTTGAAATCGCGCCGCACATTTCGGATCTCTTCCTTCTTTCGATCATCCGCCATTCCGCGGCTGCCTGAGCTGATGCAGCACGTCCAGGCTTCGCGGAATTTTTCCGAGATGATAGGGAACAAATTTTTCCAGAAATTCCAGCCCCTGTTTTAACGCCGCATCCGTGCACCGAAGCCGGGCGACCGCTTCGATATCGCGGCTGGTCATCCATATCAGCTGCTTGATCGTTCCCTTGGCCAGGACCGCGGTTCGGGCCGAAGCTTTCTTTTCACATTTCTGGCATATCAGAGTCCCCCTTGAAAAATCAAAGAGAATCTCCTGCCCTGATATTTTTTCCAGTTCGATCCGGCAGACTCCGCATCGCTCCAAATCCGGCGAAATTCCGGCAAGTTTGGCAAATTTTGTCTGAAACAGCACGCTTAACATCGCTTCGGATGACCGTCCCTGATCCAGAGCCGTTAACATATGCCGCAGCAGATGATACAGGGGCGCATGAATTTCTCCGGGCTGCGCCCCCTCATTGACCAGCTCGGCCCAGTAGCTGGCATAGGCCGTTTTGACGATATTCGAACGAATTCCCTCAAAGGGCTTTTCGACGGAGGCCTCCTGAAGCACTGTCAGATTGTCCCGGCCGGTCCGGCTGCAGACGATTTTCAGCTCCGAGAACAATTCCAGAATGCCGGCAAATCGTTTGGCGCTTTTTTTGGCGTATTTGGCGATCGCGGTCAATTTGCCGTGTTCCAGGGTCAATAAGGTAAGGATCAGATCATAATCCGCGTAATCGGTCCGCCGCAGCAGGATGGCGGGGCTTGAGAAACCGGTCATGCCGTCAGATCCCCAGAAGCGTTGCGGCGATCTCAAAATAGAAGAACACGCTGATGATGTCGATGGCCGTCGTCACAAAGGGGCCGGTGGCCACCGCCGGATCGATGTTCGCTCTGGCAAAAAGCAGCGGGGCCATGGACCCGACCAGGGTCGCTACGGTCATGGAACAGATTACGGACAGCCCCACCGATAACGCCAGTCCGGCGGTACTGTAACGCATCTGGGCGACGACGCCGATCAGGCCGCCATAAAAAGCGCCGAGAATAAAACCGATGGCAAACTCCCTGGAAACGACGGGCCAGAAATCCATGACCTGAAAACGTCCCGTTGCCAGGCCCCGGACCACGATGGTCGCCGACTGGGTGCCCACGTTTCCCCCCATGCCCATGATGACGGGGATGAACGCGGCCAGATAGCTGAACCTGCTCAGGCTTGACTCAAAACGGCTGATCACGAAAAATGCGACAATGCCGCCGATGCAACTTGCAAACAGCCACGGAAGACGGATCCTTGCACTTTTGGCAACGGATTTTCCTTCGATGAACTCTCCGCCCACGCCGGCCATCTTGAGCATATCCTCCGCGGCTTCCTCCCGAATGATGTCGATCACATCGTCCACCGTAACGATCCCCACCAGACGGTTGGTTTCATCCACCACCGGAACGGCCAGAATATCATACCGGGCAACGATTCTGGCCACCTCTTCCTGGTCCGTGTCGGTTTTTACCGACACCACATCGGTACGCATGAAATCCCGAAGGGGAGTCTCCGGGGGTACGACCACGAGCTGACGCAAAGAGCTCACGCCGACGAGCTTTTCATAAGCATCCACCGCATAAAGGTAAAAGGGCATCTCTACATGCAGATGCTCCTTCTGAATCGAACCGATCGCCTCGGCGGCGGTGACGTCCTCCGGCAGAGCGATAAAATCCGGCACCATGATGCCGCCGGCCGTATCATCGGGATACTGGAGCAGACCCTCGACCTCATCGGATCCTTCCCGCTTCATTTTTTCCAGAATAGAATGGGTGGTATCCTCGGGCAGGGGGCCGATCAGATCCGCAACGTCATCGGTTGGCATGTGCTCGAAAATCTCGGCCATCTCGTCGATATTCAGTTCCTCGACAAAATCCATAAAGGCGTCCTCTTCCATCTTGGTTAAAAGCGCGCCTTTTTTCTCAGGATCCTCGATGAGCTGGAAAAGCTTGTGCCGGCTGGCCAGGGGCAGGGAGCGGAATGCTACGGACAGGTCGGCCGCATGGGTTTTGTTCATGATCTTGCGCAGATGCGAGATCGCACCGCGCCTGAGCAGCCGCTGGATGCTGCCGATCAGTATTTTGTTGCCGTCATTTTGCATGCAAGGCTTTCACCGGCCGGGGAAGGCCGTTTATTTCACGAAATATCCGGTTCTTTGAAAACCGAAAATCCTGGCACGACTAACGGACAATCTTGATATGAGATCGCCGCCTGAGCTCTTGAAGCCATTCTTTAAACTTGCTGTCCACGATCTCTTTGTAAAGCCGATCCTGAATTTCGGCAGTGGCCTCCTCCAACGTCCTGCCTTCGCCCGCCTCGACCGCTTCAACGTAAAAGACCTGAAAACCCTGATCGGTACGGAGAATCGGCGTGACATCGCCCGCCTTCAAATCCCTGAGGTGTTCCTGCAGCTGGGGAGAAAGCTGATCCAGACTGAAAAATCCCACATCTCCGCCCTGGTCTCTGTTCGGGGCTTCGGAATACCGCCGGGCAAGATCCTCAATGGATTGTCCGGCCCTGAGTTGATCCAGAACCAGCTTGAATTTTTCGGCTACGTCCTGTTCCGCGTTCGGATTTTTGGAAACAGGCGCCTTCATCAGTATGTTTCGAAGATGATACCGCCGGATTCCCTGAAACAGCTCCGGATGACGTTCGTAGTAGGCCTTGGTCTCCTCCGGAGTAATGACGACCCGGGAGCGCACCTCGATATTGACCAGCTTGGAGCGAAGAATCTGTTCCTTGATTTTTTCCCGGTACTCTTCGTAACTCATGCCCTGAGAGGCAAGAATGTTCCGCAAGCTTTCATCCGTGTAATGATTGGCATTTTTGATCTGTTCGACCGTTCCATCAATTTCCTTGTCGGAAACCGAGATCTTGTATCGTTTAATTTCCTGGTCGGTAAGTTTCTGGTCGATCAACTGATTGAGCATGTCCTCGCGAACCTTGAAGCGCATCTGCTCCTGCTTGTCGTCGGCATAACCCATGGCCAGAATCTGGCTTTCATAGGGCGCCAGCACCTGATTCAGATCAAACAGGGTGATCACCTCATCATTGACCACGGCGACAATCCGTTCCACCACCTGCCCGCCTTCGGCGTTGATTTCGCCCGCGGTCGCCCATACGATCAAACATGCCGCCAGTACGGCAAGAAAAAAATTTCGAGACTCAAAGCGCTTTGTCATAAGATTGTTCCAAATTAAGGGCCTAAGCCCGGATTATTGATTATTGATTGACCAGCCGGGACCATGCCTTCCGGTTCACTTCCACCGGATATTTTTTGCGAAGGCTTGAAATCCAGGGGCTGTAAGCAGCCTCCAGTTTCAACCGCCGCAAATTTTCCACAACCGCAGTTTCCATTTGTTGAGGATCAGGCCGGACGTTCGAACGCAAATCCTTCTCCTTATAGTGTTCCTGATAATATTTTTCAACCTCTTCCACCGTTATATTCACCTGACCGGCCAATTCCTTTTCCACCAGTTTTTCCCTGAGAAGCTGCATCTTCAGGCGGGCTTTCCATACCTGCAAAGGAATCGCATGCTCCAGCGCAATACTCTTGAAGTATCCGGGTGGATAATCCTCGCATATGCGTAAAAAGGCCGCTTTAAGCTCCGAATCGGCGACCTGAATATTGAGCTCACGGGCTCTCTGCGTCAGAACCAGATCTTCCACCATCTGGTTTAAAAGCCTCATACGCGCTTCCTGAAGAATTTCCGGACGCTGCAATGAGGACCGGGGATAGGCGGTTTTAAAGATCTCGAATTGTTGCCAAAAATCCGAAACGGTTCGAATGTCGTCCCTGATTCGGACGAGATACGCTTCCTTTGAACCATCCGATTTGAAGCATCCTCCCAGAACCAGCATGCACCCCAGAGCCAGGCTTGCGGCAATTAAAAGGCGCTGTTTCATTTCCTGCATATCCATTCAAACGTCAGACTCCGTTTTTCCGAAATCGACGGCGACAAAAAGTTCCCATCAGCACTGTGTGTTCCAATCGTTCAGGCGTTAACACGTTGATATATATCCTGCAATATGTTTTTCGCTTCAAGCAACCACCCAGCCGTGAAGCCCCGGTCTGGCGAAACCGGACAGAGACATGAGTGAAAGAGCGGCTTTATAACGAAGCCAGGGAGGAGCGGCCTGCGGCATGGCCGACAGAACGCTTAGCAGGCTGTTGAAAAACTGCGCCTGAGGCCGCCATTCAGCGTTGCGCGGCTCTCGCCAATGCTCACATATGCTTGAATATGCTGCGCTTGTCGTATCGCCGCGCGCCTTGCCTGACGGCCTGATTCTTGTTTTTCAATACCCTGTTAAATGTATGCTGGAGAGAGATTGGATGATATCGGGAGGCATGTCGGCACAGGCGGTTCAGACTTATTGATTTCTGATGACTGTTCCGAGCACTCGGACTATCGCTCTAAAACAGCTCGTCGTTCATGATATTGTAGGATATTTGGAATTGACATTCGCCACTCTTTTTTACATACTTCCTCAAAAAAGAGTTGTACCAAATACCGTATCGGTCAGGATACTATATCTTGGGACGGTCAAGCTCGTTGGGAGAACATCTATGATTCAGAACAAAATTGTAGTTCGCTATCAGGACGGACGTGTGGTCAAAGGCATCACCAGAGACTTTTTTCCCAATAAGGACATTTTTCATCTGGTATTGGCGGACGCTCAGCCCGGAAGCAAACCGCTTGAGGTACGCACCCAGGATCTCAAGGCGGTCTTTTTCGTCAAGGCTTTCGAGGGCAACCCCAGGTATGACGACAAGAAGGAATTCGACCCGGCCAAACCGGTGATCGGTCGAAAGATTCAGGTGATCTTCAAGGACGGCGAACTGATGGTCGGCACGACCAACGGATACGATCCCAAACGGCCGGGGTTTTTCGTCATGCCTGCGGATCCCCAGTCCAACATCGAGCGGTGCTTCGTGTTCACGCCGGCAACCCGCGGAGTTTCATTTATTTAATTGTAAAAGCGCTCATCATTGCTCCTTTTTGCGTTCATGATAGAGCGGCTTCGACGCTTATTCACCTGCCTGTTTTTTCAGACCAGTTCTATGCGCGCGGCGATACGACAACCGCGGCATATTCAAGCGCGAGCATTGGCGATCGCCGCGCAAAGCTGGATGGCGGCTTTAGGCGCGGTTTTTTTAACCGGCTGTTAGAAAAAAGTGTGGAAGTAGACTCAAGATTCTGCTAAAAATTTATAAAGGGTGTCTTCTCCAGATCTCTGTTTCGACCCAAAACTCCTGCCTAATGAACGCTGAACCATGACATGTGCACCCTTTTTAATGAACAAAACCTGTTTCGGACAGACATGAAACGAAATAGCATATTGGCTGAGTAGTCTTTTCCAAATATTTTTAAATAGATATTGATCCCATTCCGGCGCCTTTGTGCGCCTTTGTAATAAGGGTTCCAGAAGGGGATTCATTACCTGTAATAAAAATTTCCTTGCGCACTGATTCGCGAAGCGCCAAAAGGCGGTCGGCGATGCTGTTGCAACCATGCTTTCTTACGGTCAGGCAAGTATATTGCTGTCGTGACAGTCTTTTGCCAATCGCACAAATTCATGGGGGCAGCTTGGGGTGACAACGAATGCGGCTGGCCCCTTCGATTATGTCCCCGACAAACAGGACATGGATTTCTGTCGCTTCTAAGAATGGAATGGGTCGATACCAAACAATTCGGACTTAACCCAAATAGAAACTGAGAGGAACATGTCAAAGCTTTTAGCATTACAAGTAAAAGTGGAGGTAGGCCTTGCGGAAGGCCTTTCCCTGGAACGCGAAGGCTTATGGGTGCATTGTGCGCTCGCCGGCAGGGACGGCAAGCGCTTGGGAAAAGCGCAAGTCGATAAGAATGGCCGGGCAACCGTCAAACTTCAGGTTCCCGGCGAAAAACCGCCGGCGATCGACGTGATATTGTCTCCCTTGTCCGGGCTCACCAAACTGAAACGCATCCGAACGGAAAAGATTACCATAAAGCAATGGCGCGCAGGCAACGAAATCTTTGAGGCAAAAGCGTCACTGATCGTTACTCCAATCTTTGCAGCATCGGTGGACTGGTTGGAAGAGGGATTTATTGACGAAGGCGCGCTGGTCAGCCGTTATGCCGATCCGCAGACCGAAGCCGCGGTAGAAGCGCCCATCCGCCATGCCAGGGTAAAATTGTTTGATGTCGACAAGGTCCAATTCAAGCCGCCCTGGTGCATCCCGGATATCTCTGTCCCCAATCCCGTGGAGCAGTGTCTGCCAACCCATTGTCTGCCGCAATTTCATTGTCTTCCGTTGAATACCTGTTCGCCAGATCTGGTGTGCTCCCCGATTGTTCAGTGTGTGCCGACGACGAATCCTCCCTGCGTGCCGTCTCTTGCTCCTTCGTGCGGTCCCTGGGCAGAAGGCAGGATTAAGGATCCCGGAATTTTCGAATATGCGGCTTCCGCGAAAATCGATGCGGCCTCCGTACGACCGGGCTGTTGCGGGTCGGAAACGCCGGCTGTCTTCAAGGGTATTGCACGACGCAATACCCTGCCGATCATGAAACCGCTCGGCAGCCCGGCCCTGCAGCCGGCGGTGACCGGATTGGCGTCGAACACGGCCGCGACCTGTCTGCCTCTGGAAACAGGCGTTATGGGCAAAACAACTTACAAGAAAACCGTATTGGGCCTGGAAAGCGAGACAGACGATTCGGGCGGATTCTGAAACGCAAGGATTTCTTTGAGGCGCCGGCCGGTGCGGCCTCCATTTTTTTCAAACCGCAAGGAATTTACAGAGGCCCCGCAATTCAATCCCTGCTGGAAGGGCGAGGTCGCTATTACGGATGATGGTTCCGTCCTGCCGTGCGTCTTTGGTCGCGAATGCGTTGCCGGCAAAATTCTGACTCAACCCCTTTCCGACATTCTTTCCCGGGATGACGGAATGAAAAAGTACTGGTATATGATCAAGGACAGAATCGATGTCTGCCGTGACTGTGAATTCAGGTAAGGCTGTTATGATTGCCGTCCCCTTGCCCGGGGATGGGGCGGCGGACATCTGACAGCTAAAACCTTTGGGTACGGATATGATCCCTATACCGGCCGTTGGGGATAAGTTCGGTAAAAACAGGAGAGAGCATGTCATTATACAAAATGGGTTCCAAGGGCGACGAGGTACGGCGAATCCAGGAAAAATTACAGTCAATGGGGATATACCGCGGGCCGCTTGACGGCGTGTTCGGCGGCGGCACCGATGCAGCGGTCCGGCTCTTCCAGGGAAAGAAGGCACTCGAGGTCGACGGCATAGTCGGCTCTCTAACCTGGCAGGCGCTCTTTGGCGCAGAGGCCCCGACGAGCGCAATCACCTTCAAGCCACTGGACCATCGCTGTCTGGCGTTGACCAGCTCCTTCGAAACCGGCTCCGCTTTTCCGGACTGTTTTGCCGGACTTTCCGGTGATTTCGACGGCCAGGGCATCAGTCTCGGCGTGTGCCAGTGGAACTTCGGACAGGGGTCTTTACAGCCTCTTCTGAAACGGATGTGTGCCGATTATCCCGAGATGGCGCGGACTGTCTTTCATGAAAACCTGGAGCATCTGACAATGGTGCTGAATGCCGCGAAGCGGGAACAGATGGCCTTTGCCCGTTCCATTCAGCACGCGGTCCACAAAAGGATCTATGAGCCGTGGCTTGGCATGTTCAAGACACTGGGGCGCACCGCCGAGTTTCAGCGGATCGAGGCCGACGCCGCCAATACACTCTACAAGGCGGCCCGACGGTTTTCTGCCGATTATGGCCTCTGGTCTGAGCGGGCTGCGGCCCTCATGTTCGACATCAAGGTGCAGAACGGCAGCATCATCAGCAAGGTAAAAGAGCAGATATTTAAATCCTTTCGGGATATTGCTCCCGGTATTTCGGAAGAGGAGCAGGAAGCGGCGCGACTCAGAATCATCGCGAACCGTCGCGCCGAGGCGGCCAATGCCAGATGGATTGAGGATGTCCGAACGCGCAAGCTCTGCATCGCCAATGGGGAAGGCATCGTCCATGGAATTGCCTATGATCTGGAGGAACAGTTCGGGATCGGGCTGCGGCGGATGCCGGTCTGAGGCCGGTAAGGGTGAAAAGAAATATTTGTAGTTATAAGGAGCATTTATGGGAAACATTACCTTGAAGGATATCCGGATTGCGGACCAGAGTCTCGACACGCTGACGCTGCTGGACTCGTTGCGACGGGAAAGCCTTTCTGCAAAGGCGGAGGTGTGCATTGAAAGGGCGAGACATATCACAACCTTTCTGCGGGACATGGCGGACGGCAACGAGCCGATGGAGATCCGCTATGCCCGGGCGGTAAATCATTTCCTGTCCAACAAGCTCCCTCTTTTCCTTGATAAAAGCCTCCTGGCGGGGACAACCACATCCAGGGCTTTCGGAGCTCCGGTCTACCCCGAATTGACAGGCATGCCCATCTGGCCCGAACTCGATACCATGAGCAACCGGGAGAAAAATCCGCAGATCATCTCCCGCGAAGATGCGGACGAGTTGAATTTCAACATCTTTCCCTACTGGATGGAGCGGAACATCCTTGAAGCGACCCGCTCCAGGGAAGGCAACCCTCCCTGCATGAAGCTCTTTGAAAGAATCATCTTTTTTATTGCCAGCAAGGCCGGAACCATCTCCCATACCGTGCCGTGGTATAAAACCGCCCTAGAAAAGGGGCTGGAATGGCTGATCGAAGAAGCATCAGAAAAAGAGAAAGGATTGGCGCAAAAAGGCAATCTCACGCCGGATGAATCGCAAAAGCGAGATTTCTATCGTGCAACACAGATCGCGCTCAAGGGGATCATCGCCTATGCCGCCAACCTCAGCGCCAAGGCAGCGGAATTGGCACAAAAAGAAAATGACCCGGTTCGCAGGAGAAACCTTGAGACCATGTCATCGGTCTGCGCGCAGGTTCCTGCAAAGCCGGCCAGGAACTTCAGGGAGGCGGTGAACGGGCTCTGGATCCTCCAGATTGCAATCCACGCGGAGAGCATCAACATGGCCATCAGTCCCGGCCGTCTTGACCAGATACTGTTTTCCTGGTACCGGCGGGATATCGCCAACGGCTCGCTGACCCTGAAGGAAGCCATGGAACTGGTCGGCTGCCTCTGGCTGAAGCTGAACGACAACACCAATCTGGTTCCCGAAACAAGCGAGGAACTGTTCGGCGGCGCAGGAACGGTTCCGGCAGTTACCGTTGGCGGAATAAATAAATGAAGCGGGAGAGGATGCGGTAAACGACCTGACGTACATCATGCTCAGGATTACGGAACTTCTGAAAACGCGTGATCCGAGCCTTAACGCCCGTTATCACCTCGAAAAGAACAGTCTGGAATACCGCGACCGGGTGGCAGAGGTCATTGCCAGCACAAAATCCGTGCCTGCCTTCTACAACGACATCGCAGCCATCAGCACGCTCGAAAACCAGGGAATCGCAACAAAAGACGCAAGGGACTACGCCGTCATCGGCTGTGTGGAGCTTTCCGCCTCGGGCCGCAGTTACGACGCATCCAGTTCCATCATGCTGAACCTTGTCTCGGCACTTGAACTTGCCCTTTACAACGGAACGAGACCGGCCACCGGCGACGAACAGATCGGTCCGGCTACCGGTTCCGTCGAAACATTCAGGACTTTCGAGGAGTTCTGGGAGGCGTTCAAAACGCAGCTCCGCTGGCTTATTAACGAAGCGGTCACGCTCAACGAAATGATGGGAAGGACCCACCAGGAATATCTTCCGACACCGCTTCTGTCGGCGCTCTTCGAGGGACCCATGGAAAAGGGAAAGGATCTGGTTTTCGGCGGAGCGCGCTATAATTCGTCCGGGGCAACGCACATCGGCTTTGCCGACACGGTGGACTCCCTCAACGCCATCGAAAAAGGGGTGTTTATCGACCGCAAATGCACTTTTCCGGAACTGATCGCTGCGCTGAAGAGAGACTTCAAGGGCGACGCGGCACTCCATGCCTACCTGGTGAACCGCACGCCCAAATACGGTTCCGAAGAGGCGATAGCCGTCAAGAACTCGCAAAACCTGCTGGGGTTCCTCTACGAGACCTACCAGGGGTACACGAATTACCGGGGCGGCAGATACCGCCCCGCCTACTGGACAATGACCAATCATGCAGGCCAGGGAAAGCTTTCCGGCGCACTTCCCAACGGAAGGAAGGCGTATAGCATCTTTGCCAGCGGCATCACACCGGTCTCGCAGGCAGCAACGGAACTTGCCGCCTGTCTCAATGCCGTAGGCGGAATAAACGTGCTTCATATTCCGGGCGGAGAGGCCTTCAACCTTAAATATTCAAGTATAAAGGACAAAGACGACCTGAAAAAGTTCAGCCAGGCCATCGAGGCTTATTTCCGTGCCGGCGGTCTGCATATTCAGTTCAACATCATGTCATACGAGATGCTGATTGATGCAAAGGCGCACCCGGAAAACTACCCCGAACTTCTTGTCAGGGTTTCCGGATATTCGGCCTATTTCAAGGACCTGAACGATGCCATGAAAGACGAGATCATAACCCGCACCGCCTATGACCTGAAAACCGGTAAATCGGTGCCGTTTCCGGAACAACAGAAGGGGTTGCTTCCCTCAACGTAAATTTCATGCCTTACTGACAATCAGCAGCTTTTGCATCCTGATCAAAGGAGATAAGATGCCGGACAACTTAATCCTCAAATCCGCAATGAAGCGTTTTTCGGACTGTCTTGCCTCGGAATTTGCCGAAGATTTTCTGCAACTCCTGCTCGGCTTGATGTCGGCCGTTCTCATGTTTAATCGTGACTTCCGAAAGAACATCGAACGGTTCAACGGGCGCTATCAGTTCAAGAGCAGGGATGGCAGTATCACCGTGGCGGCCCTGTTCGGGAACAACCGCCTGGACGTCCGGAAAGAGGAAATTCCGGACCCGGATCTAACAATCTTCTTCAAGGACGGCAAGGCGCTCATGGGATATCTCCTGACTCCGAAACCGGATATCCTCGGTTCCATACTGCGTCAGGAAGTGTCGATAGACGGAAACCTGAACTATCTCTATAAATTTGCCTTCATGGCCAAACGGCTGCAATTGATGGCTGCCGGGGCTTTCGAATGAAGGAACAGCTCCCCCTCATATTCGACATACATCGATTCGCCCTTGACGACGGACCGGGTATCCGGACCACCGTTTTCATGAAAGGGTGTCCCCTGTCCTGCGCCTGGTGTCATAACCCCGAATCGATTCGCGTCGAAAGGGAACTGGCCTTTTATCCTGACAGATGCATCCTCTGCGGCTCGTGCAAGGCGGTCTGTCCGGAAGCAGCCATTTCGGCCAGGCCGTTCGTGCACATAGACCGAGATCGCTGCACCTCATGCGGGAGGTGCGCGGACATCTGCCCTGCCGCAGCGATCAGGATGATGGGAAAGGAGTATTCGCTCGAAGAATTATTGGAAATCATCCTGCGGGACAGACATTTTTTCAATGTCTCCGGCGGAGGGGTTACATTTTCCGGCGGAGAGCCGACTCTCCGAATGAATTATCTGAATGCCGCGCTCCGGGCGCTTAAAGCGGAGAAACTCCATACTGCCATACAGACCTGCGGCATGTTCGATTATGCCGATTTTTCGCTCAACGTTATTCCATTCATCGACCTGATCATGTTTGACATCAAGTTCATCGATGCAGCGGAGCACAGGAGGTGCACCGGACAGGACAACGCATCCATACTTGAAAATTTCAGGCGTTTGACAAAAGATGCCGGTAACAAGGTCCTTCCGCGAGTGCCGCTGGTGCCGGGGATAACCGCAACACCCGGCAACCTGCTGGAGATCGCCTCCCTCCTTGCAGACCTTGGATATCGCCGGTGCGGACTGCTTCCCTACAATCCTGCAGGAATCGAAAAGCGGCGAATCATGGGAATGAAAACAACCTTGCGCCTTCCGGAGTCGCCGCTCGGCTTCGGGAAAGAAGATGAACTCCGCAAACTGTTCCTTGAGCGGCTTTCACAACGTATCGGTACGGCGGCCTGAGGCGGGAAAAACATTCCGCCCTTGTTGCAGCTTAAAGGAGAAAACACCATGCAGATAGATTTCCACCATGCGGTAACCTATGTTGCGGCACGGCTGGCCGGGTTCCCTCACAAGGATGCGGATATCATCGCCTATGCCGCCCAGTACGTGGATGACGCCACACGCCACGGCATCATCCGTTTCGACAACAAGGCGATTTATGAACGAACCAGTTCAGCTCACAAGATGATTGACTCGAGAAATTGCAATCTTCTGGCGAATCAAAAGGTCTGGATGCCGTTCCACTTCCTTCCTGGAAATGGAACGGCCAATCCGGGAAAGGACCCCAAAGGAACTTTCATACGGAAACTGATCACGCTGCCCGAAAGCCCGGTTGCCCAGGAGATGGTGCGGTCCGCGATCCTCGATCAGGACAGGCCGTACGCCCTTCACCGACTCGGGATTACCATGCATGTGTATGCTGATACCTGGGCACACCAGGGATTTGCGGGTGTTATGCACGAGATCAACGCAGTCAGCGGATTCGAAGAAATCGGCGATACGAAAGTTTTCAAAGGCGGATTGCAGGATTTCGTCAACAGGTTCCTTGAAAATTCCGTCCCCCCTCTCGGGCATGGTCAGGCCAGCATTTTTCCCGATATGCCGTTTCTCTCCTGGAGATACAAAAACGGCCTCGGCAATGTCATTGAGCGGCACAACACGGACGATTTCTGCAAGGCCGCGGACGCCCTTTGCAGAGCCATGCAGGAATACCGGCGCCATACAAAGCCGACGGTTCAGGTCAGCGGCATAGGCGATGAAGACATGAAAAAAATCAGGGCGATTTTCACAGATTTGAAAAATAAAGATGGAAACGTACGACATCAGGCATGGCTGGAGGCCATTAGCGGTAAGAATGGAAAAAGTTTCAGCTTCGGCAAGGCCAACATCTCCTATGACGAAAAGGGCGCAAACTCCTGGAAGTCTCAGGCGCTTGGCGATACGAGCGATTACGATATACCTCATGAATATGTCTACCAGGATGCCTTTCTGACGAGCAACTGGAAACTGTTCCATGATGCGCTGCAGCTTCACCGCTTCACGGTGTCTCACGACATACTTCCCAGGTACGGCATCTGTGCGGCATAGTACTGTAAACTTGTTTATGGAGATCAAAGATGAACGAATATCTCGACTGCCGAAACTTTCCCTGCACTTCCGGGGAGGAAGAGGTCAAGCTTGCCCGACAGTTGGAAGCGGTTATCGCCCATGATCTCAAGGGCGATGTCTTCAGCATGCTGGGGAAATTCCAGCACATTTTGTCCGACAACCGCCGTCACGACCAGTGGGAAGGGATCTTCGAAAAGCTGAAAGTCCTGTTCATGTGCGGCCGGAATGCAATTCTCGACGGGCCGATGATCGGCGTGACGGTTGCCATTCGCGACAGCGATTACTTTCGTCACACGGCCCGGATGTTCGGCAGGGACCGTTCCGCCGCAGCCGCCGTTGAGTGGATGGCAACCTGCTGGAATGAAACTTTTGCCGGCACCGGCATCTGGATGGGAAAGACATTCGAGCCTGTATCACGCCAGACCGTCGCATCCAGGTGCGACAATGATCCCCGGATGCTGGCAGGCTATTCTTCGACAGCCACCCGGATAGGACGCAACTTTTTCCGTAAACCGCCGAGTTCCGGCCTGCTTCAGAGCCTGGGGCTCCCCGTCCTGACTCAAATCTGGCAGCTTAAATCCCGGCCTTCAGACAGCATGGCCGCCGGATTTCTGGGAGAACTCCTCCCTGAGAACCTTCAAAAGGAAAAAAATATCCCTTACAGTATGACCGGCGGGTTATTCCTTTCGCAACCGGGAAATTCCGTTGTCCCGGAGATGAAAGGCAAACCGGTATACCAGCTCAACTACCGCTGGCCTGCTCTTGAGCCGATATACCCCATGACCCGGCTGGTGGATGAACTTGCCCAGATTGCGGATGGGGTGTACCTCGGGCAGTTGGTGATGGCGACAAAGCATTACAGCCTGGGGGCGTTCAGGACAGCCATTCCAGGTCTGAAAGAAGAAAAATGGGAGATCGGCGAGCCATATCATCCCGGTGAGACGGATATCGATTACGAATACCAGAACAACGGTTTTTTTCTGATGATCGATACGTCATTTGCACGCGAGGCGTATGCTGATGACGCATTTCCACACCTGCGTCCCAGGCGGGGCGAAAGCGGCTACGCGGAGTTGGGGTACGACCGGATTTCCGTTGTTTCTTCGCCCGTAAAAGATCGTCCGATAAAACAGGATGCAGGCGAACTCACAGATGCCAAGGACTGGATTTCAGGCTGGCAGGCCAATGACTATCTCCGCAGAAAATTCACCACATTCTGCCTTGAGCCGTCAACCCGGGACGATGGGGACGTAAGAGAACTTCTCCGGGACGGAGAGTCGATTCTTCAGATGCTGCAACGGATTCAGAAAGAGATTGCGGCACAGAGCGTCCTTGATGATCATCTGCGCCATTTTGAAAAACTGAACCGGCTGTTTAGAAGCGGCATCGCCCCACGGGTTCTGAACGGCATGTTCCAGGGGCAGGGGCGGGGATTCAATACGCGTTTCGATGCACCGGAAAAGCGCTTCTGGTATGGCAGGGAAGAACCATGCCGAGGCTTTGATTACTATCATGGTGCAACCCTCAATCTTCATATGGGATTTGGCGACACCCTGAGGCAGGGTATTGATGAAAAATTGGATCCAGGCATCATCTTTCCCAGCGGACTGGCCTGCCTGTTTCAGGGCGACCCGCGGGGGCCGAATATACTGGATGCGGTCTGGGCCTCCATTGGAAGGTTTATCTTCCCGTGGGCGGGCAAATCGTTTGAACGCATAAGCGGGCGGAAGCTGAGCATGCTTCTGGATGAAAGCGGAGATCTGGCGGAACGCTATCCGGACCGGGTTGCGGAACTTAGGAATCATCCGGCCAGCTGGCCCCACTACGATCTGGTGAAGAAGAACCGTGACCGGTTCCGGACAGAGGAGGGGCCGTATGCCCCACACCTCAAAAGCGGTTCATGGGACAACGCCATGTCCGAAACCGACAGGACCTTCTGGAATCAGGAAGCGGAAAGACGCTGGGTATTCGGCAACAACACAGTGGATTCCCGCATCCTTGCGGCAGATGGTATGATACGGATGCTGGATATGAATTACCATTCTCCAATTCCATCTGTACAGCAGCTGGCGGATGCAGGACCTTCTCCTTTTGTGAGGCAGGGATACATCTTCCTGGGGACTTCCGATCGCGAATCGATTCTTCCGATGAACCACAATGGAGGCAACAGGAAGCGTGTATTTCAGTTCCACTACCGTTACCCCATGATCGGCGGGCCGGCCCCGATAGGGGCATGCCTCGACGAACTGGTCGAGATCGCCGAAGGGCTCTTTCTCGGACAGCTTATCTATTCAACCGTCCCCCTTAAACCCTTTCACACCTCTGTGGATCCTGCCGAATATAAGTATCAGCTGTTCGGCTATTTCCTGCTGCTCGATAACACGTGGGAACGGCACCGTCAGGCAATCGGGTTCGACATCAACAGGCCATGGGGAAGTATGCCTCATTAGTCCGTCCTGAAAAACGAGGGCTCAATCACGCGGAAAAATATTGAAAGGGGAATGACGATCATGGATAAAGCGTCGAAAGGATCGGGGCAGGATGGGGGCGCGGCCGTCGAACGATGGCAGGGCAAATTGCTGCCGTTCATGCGCGGCGGAATCGCGGCGTTGGCCGTGATGTTTTTTGTGGCAAGCCTGGTTCAATATCATCTGCTCTACCAGGATCTTCGCGGCATGAATTCGTCTACGCCAGGCGCGTTGGAATCTCTGGAAAAAAGCCTTTCGAACAGCCAGCGGACGGAACTGGATTTCATACAGTGGAAAACGCTCGTGCTCCTCGAGCAGGACGCCATGAGCATGCGCTATAAGCAGATCAATGCGACTCTGCTGCTGCGGGCCTGGACCCGCTACACGGGATTTCTGGTGGGCATGGTGCTGGCTCTGGTGGGTGCATTTTTTATCCTGGGCAGGCTGAAAGAAGACGTGAGCCAGCTGTCAGGGGAATCGGGTGGATTCAAGTTCACGCTTGTGAGCAGTTCACCGGGTGTCATTCTGGCCGTGCTGGGAACGATTCTGATGATTGTCACCCTGGCAGTGAAATTCGATTTTGAGGTCAATGACCGCCCCGTTTTCCTGCCGCTCCATGCGTTGAGCGCCGGATCATCGCCCGCAGGAGTTGCGACGCCGCAAGCGCTTTCCGCCGATTCGATCAAAGCCGCTCCCGTCGGCCCCGACGATTTTCCCGCGCCGCCCGCGAAAGCAAAACCATGATGTTTTTGGCCCGGCATTTTATGGGGAGGCTAAGAATCAAAAGGAGAAATGCAGATGCATAGAAACGCTCAATACATTAAAGTCGCTCTCGGCGTGCTGTCCTTGATCGCGCTTTTGATGACGATTCCCTTGCCGGCCGCCGGAGAGGACGATTATGAATCGGGACAGGAACACTGGAAGCAGGGGAACTACCGCGATGCCTACACCTGCTTGATGCGTCATCGGGAAAAACTCTACGGACGAATGGCGGACGTGGACTACATGCTCGGAACCAGCGGTTGCAGGCTGGATGATCTGCGCGGCTGGGGCTGCGAGGTTCTTGAATGGATGTTGTACCGGTATGCCCTTTCGGAACAAGCTCGCTGTATTGTCAGGGAAGAGCTCTCCCGGTGCCGGGCGGTCGATCCTGTCCCGGCAAGCATTTCGCCCGAATCCATCAAAGCGGTCGCAAGTATCATCGGAGCCTCAACCCATGCGAGCGGAAAGACGTATTACTGGGTGGGAAAGGACGAGATATTCAATTCTTATCCGGCCTACCGCTTGCGGGAAATCCCGAAACAGGAAATGAAGGATAGAATCATTCCCCTTGGCAATCCGGAGCGGGCATTCAGCGCAACGCAAGCCAGAGTCCCCGGCTTCAAAGTCATTCCTTTCGATCGTTTCGTTTTAGCCAGCCGTTCGGGTCATTCGGCTGAGACGATGAACAGGATGGCCCTCTACCTGGACCGGTATCTCCGGTTTCTTGAGAGTGAGTACGGGATCAGGCTTCCGGCAACCTTTGTGTCCGTCTACATGGTTCCAACCTCAGATGACGTGATCAAGCTGGCCGAACGACTCCACGGCTTAAAAGTCAGCCGCGCCACTTTCGGATATTCTTTTCGTGACGACATGTCCGTGGTTGCGGCGATTTCAAATCAATTTCTTGTGGGCACGATCATGCACGAGTTATTTCACCTGGCCGTCAAGAGCCATTTCGGCGACGTGCCGCAGTGGCTTGACGAGGGCATGGCCGGCCTCTATGAGGTCTCAAAGTTTGAAGGCGACCAGGTTATCGGCCTTCCGAACTGGCGGGGAAAGGTTCTGAGCCAATTAATGAAGAACAGGCCCGGTATCCGGCCCAGCATCAAACAACTGATCGCCAGCCATTGGTTTGCTTTCGAACAATATGAATATGCAAAAGCATTGCAGATGGATCCAGCGGAAGATTCGCCGCCTGCGGAAAGAATGGCCGCGATGCTCGCGACAGCGCGCTACTTTACGCTTTACCTGCAGCACACCGAAAAACTGAAGGCCGTCTATCATGACCTGCAGAAGCTGACCCCCGGAGGGGGAACAAAGGATCCGGCAACGGACAGTATCGCCGTCATCGAGAGTCACCTGCATCGTTCGATAGATGACATTGACAGTGATTTTCTGGCCTGGTTCAAGCAGGTGGAAAAGATCCAATAGGAAAGTCGGAGAATGGGAATAATGGAAAAGATCGTTTGAGCGCATTGATTTCTTGATTCTCGTGGAGGAGACTAAAATGAAATTGCTTTCCGACAGTTTTGACAAAAACAATCGCAGGCACATCGCGCAATTGCACAACATCCTAGAATTTCTCGGAGTGCAGGTTCCTCCGGATTCCGACGACGCGACGGGAAGGCGTTTCGGCGCGACGACGTCCGCCGCGCTCGTCAAGGTTAAAAAGCAGTTCAATCTTCCCCAGACCGCCGAGTTAAACAAAACAACCCTTCGAACGCTGAACCAGAAGGCAATTGAAAAATTCTACGCCTCCCGCACACAGACGGCCAGGCTGCACCGCAAGCTGGTCAGGGTCGGGCGAATCGCCAAGCTGGAGTACGATCTTTCCGGCGATATCAAAGAGAGAAAGCAGGGAAAGGAGACCGGCAGCGCGCTGAAGGCATTTCAGAAAAAATATGGTTTAGCCGAGACCGGCCTGCTCAACCGGGAAACACTGGAAAGGATCGAGTCTGTTGCCGCCAGCCGGGTGGCCCCTTTCAAAAAGCTGAAAGTGCCCCGGACGGAACGTCTCATGAAGGTGCGCAACCCCTTGCGGCTCAACATGCGAAAATCAAAGGTGGCGGATCTGCAGCGGGCTTTGGCGTGGCTGGGACATGAGATTGACGTCAGGGAAGCGAGTACGCAAACCTACGGCAAGACGACCCGCAAGGCCGTGATCGCCTTTCAGACCGCGCAGAAACTGCCGGTCAGCGGCAATGTCGGCTGGAAAACCGCCCAGAAGATCAACAGCCTGATCCAGGAAAACAGCAGCATGGTCTCCTGCAGGGACAAATTCCGGATCAGGGGCTCGGTGCGCAACGATCTGTGGGAAGGCGTCAAACTGGCGGCCATTCAGGTCTATGAAAAGAAACTGCGCGGGGAGGTGCTGCTGGCGGAACGCAGAACCCTCGCCAACGGCTTCTATGACCTGCAATACCGGCCTCCGGTCAATCCCCTGACCGGAAAGCCGAAGGAAAATTTCCAGCTCGCCGTCAGGATGCTGGATGCCCGGGGCAAGCTCTTGCAGGAGAAGACTTTTCAGGTCACGGGAAAGGTCTTGTGGGTGAACTTTACCGACGGCGATGACCAATACCGGGGCGGCGCTGATTTTCAGGCCCTGGAAAAAGCCCTCAACAGGGCGCTCGGTCCCCATGCTTCCATTGGCGAGATCGAAGAGAGCGACCGTCATCAGGATATCGCCTATCTTCGCAAGGAGACCTCCCTGGCCGCCGAAGACATCATGAAGATGACGCTGGCCTTTCGCACCGCCGCCTCGGTCAATCTTCCCTTCCTGACACCCGAAGTTTTTTACGCGTTCATCCGCCAGAATCAGCCGCAAAACCTGCCGGGTGATCTGCTGCCGGACAGCCCGCAGGAGTGGGCCGCCTGGATTGCCATGCTGGTGCAGCGCTGCGCAGATGGCATTGCCCTGCTGTCAAAAGACCTGCAGGAGGACATTCTCAAAAGCGGCTTGAAACAAAACTACGTATCGCGAAAAATTGGCAAAGCGTTGCCGCAAATCCTCACCGCTCTGATGCAGCTCAAAACCGCTCATATGCTGAAGCAGCCGGTCTTCGGCGGAGAAGGCTCACTGCAGACGCTGCTGGCCGCATCGGCCATAGACGCACAGGCCCATGCATCGGTTGCGGCCTGCCTGGGCGAGAGCAGCGGCTTCAACCAGGACTTCTGGCAGGTGCTGGCCGGTGTTCCCGGGGTCGGAAGCGCGGCGGCAAAGGACTTTCGGACAACCGCCGATCTGGGCTACATGACTTCAAATTTCGGCAGTCTCATCGCGTTTCTCAAAAGTCAGATTGCCTCTGACGATTCCGCCTTGCTCAAGCAGGTCAGCGATTGCGCCAGGCTGTCTGAAAGCGAATGGGTCAATCTGATCGAACAAAACGGCGGACAGGTCCCGTCCTGGATCAAAGGGAAGAATGCCTTCCAGAAGAAACAGACCTATGCGGCATTCCTGAAAGAGAAGGCCGAGCATTTGTTCCCCGCGGTTTCCCTGATCGCCGAGGTGGATCGCAGCAAAATGCATGCACTCGGGAACGTCGGAAATATTCTGGCGGCGATCGAAGCGAATCCGGATTTCGACTTGAAAAAAGACAATCTTGAGAAATTCTTTTCAACCAGCGGGGCTGATCTGACCATCCATGAAATTGCGGCAACGAAGGCGTTGCAGCGGATACATCGCATCGCATCCAGCGCCGGAACAGGAGCGGCGCTGCTGGAATCCGGCTACTACAGTGCGGCACAGATATGCCGGGAAGGCAGGGATGCTTTTATCCGCGCGGTGGGCAAAAAGAAAATTTCCAGGAATGAAGCGAGCGCCATCTATGAAAATTGCGCGCAGCAGCACGCCACGGTCGTGGCAGCCATGGGAGAATTCCGGTTTGATCTGCAGCGGTTCAATCCCGGCTGCGTGGCTTCACTGACGTATACTCCGGAGGAAATCGAGGAATTAAAAAAGGACATTCCGGATATTGAGACCCTGTTCGGGGCTGTTGATATCCGCGAGGTGCGGCATTGCGAATCCGTGCTCGGCCCGTCCGCCTACCTGAGCGATCTTTTCCGTTTTCTGGGTCAGAAAAAATCCAAGGTGTCCGGCAAAACGGTCCGGGACATTTTATTCCAGCGCCGGCCGGATCTCGGAAACATCAAACTCAACTGCAAGAACACGGATACGGCACTTCCCTATATCGATCTGGTGTGCGAGATACTGGAAAACCGGGTTCTCGACGGAAGCGGCGTTCTGAACTTCCAGTCCACATGGCCGGCGGAGGATCTTCTGGCCGAGCCGGAACACGTCGAAGCGGACGCTTATGAAAAATTGAAGGCAGCCGATTATCCCCTCCATGCCCATTTCAACCTCTGGCAGGAAGAGACGCGCGCACTTCTCGCCCACGTGGGAATCCCGCGCTGTCAGCTCATGGACGCCTTTTCGATCGATGCGGACCCCGGTCTGGCAAAAATTAACCACTGCAACAGCGCGGCGGAATACTTCGGCATATCCGATCAGGAACAACGGATCATTCTCACCCCGCGCCCTTCGAAACAATGGCAGAAGAAGTACTGGAGCAATGACGCCGTCGGCGGCGAAGTTCCGGTTGCCGTGTTTCTGCAAAAGTCGGGATTAAATTACCGGCAGCTGTTCGATCTGCTGCAATGCGAGTTTGTCAACGGGAGCGAACCCAGGAGCTTCATCCTGTGCCCTTTGGACAATTGCGATCTTGATTTGCAGCAGGTCAAAAACCTTCCGATGCAGCGGCTGGATAAAATGAACCGATTCCTGCGGCTGTGGAAAAAAACGGGGCTTGAGCTTTGGGAACTGGATCTTCTTCTGACGGCGCCGTCGATCGGCAAAGGCTTGCTGAACAATTCTTTTCTGATCCGGCTCCGGCAGTTCGAGGAACTTCGAAAAGCTTTGAAACTGGGGGTTGAAGCATGCGCGGCCCTCTTCGGCCCGATCAACACCCGTTTGCGAAACGTCCCATCGTCATCGGAAAAACAGCCGAAGAACCTTTTCGAAAACCTCTTCCTGAGCGGTTCCGTGGATCCGCAGGCCCAGGCCGATTTTGCCGTTCTGCTTACCGACGCCGCGACGTCCAAGAGCCTGGAGCCCTACCGTGCGCACATTCTCTCGGCATTATCCCTGAACAACGACGAGTTCGAGCTGTTGCTGCCTCTGACGAGCGCGACACTGACCCGCGAATCCCTCGGCATCCTGTTCAGATATAAAACACTGGCCGACAAGATGAAGCTCAAGCTCGACGGTTTTCTCCTTTTCTGCAGGCTTGCCGGCATCGCCGATCCCTTTGCCTCATTGGACGGCGTCAAGCGGATCATCGAGAAAAAACAGCTCATCGGAGAGGCGGGCGCGACACTGACGCAACTCGCCTACCTGCTGGATTACGACCCGGATTCTTCGGCCGGGTGGCGCGAAGAAATGTACGTTCAGAAGGTTCAGGGCCTTCGGGAAGCGCTCGCCGGTCTTTGTGAAAAGGTTATCGCTTCCGAAGATGCGGGTGAAGACAGCCTGGCAATGCTGCTGGGTCTGCTGACGCCGTTTGCCGATGCCGCCGTACTGAAAACGATGGCAGATATTATTGCGGGCGCCTGGACGGGGACGGAGACCGAAATCGCCGGCTTCATCACCGACCACCTGGGCGCTTTCGTCGCGGATGCAACCCAGGCCGTCAATGTCCTGAAATTTTCAGGACCGCTTTCGCAGGCCGAACTTGCGCAGCGCCGATCGTACGTGATGACGGAATTGCTGAATTATCTGAACCGGACAGCGATCAAGGAATTCGTGGCCGCGTCCCTGGGCCTGGAAAGCAGCCAGACCTCCGTGCTCCTGAACGGTCTGCATCTTCCCGGTTCGTCCCGTCATCTTTTGACCGTCCTGCAGGACGAGAAGCTTCACGCGCGCGACGGCAAGAGCGGATATCTTTATGAGATTTCTTCCGCAAACCTGCCCGATATCTTTGCCGCATTTCAATTGCTGCACAAGGCGTCGCTGGCGGTCCGATGCCTCAAATGCACGGCTGATGAACTGACCTGGCTGGTCGCGCATCCTGCCATCGGGGCTACGCTCGATTTCAACCTTCTGCCGATTGCCGCCACCCAAAGCCCTGTCGCCCTGGATTCATGGTTGAACCTCTGGCGTTTTCTCAAATTCAAGCGCCTTTTTCCGGAACCCGAGAAGGCGTCCTTCTGGACCGTTCTGGAAATCGCCGCAAATCCGGCGGGGTCGGCGGAGGCCGTCAACAACGCGCTGTGTAAACTGACCGGCTGGGATCCCACCGTTCATCAGGCTCTGCACCACGGGCAGCTCGATTATCGCTCGCCGCAATCCTATGAATGGTTTCTGGAATGCCACCGGCAGAAGAAGATCACGGGCGTTGATTTCGGACTGCTTTTCAGCTGGGCGCGGCGTGACCCCGCGGAACAGGATCAGGCCAAGATGCTCGGCGTGCGCGATATGGTGAAAGCGAAATACAGCCGGGAGCAGTGGCTGAAAATCCTCAAGCCCATCATGGACGATCTGCGCGAGAAGAAACGGCAGGCCCTGACAGCCTATCTGGTGGAGCGCTCGCAACGGCAAAAGCCGCCGGAAATATCGGTCGGCGGCAAGAAAGTCAGAAATCCGGAATACTGGACGTCCCCCGACGATCTTTACGGCTGGTTCCTGATTGACGTCGAGATGTGTGCGGACCAGTTGACTTCGCGAATCCTGCAGGCCATCCTGTCCACGCAGCTGTATGTGCAGCGGTGTTTCCTGAATCTGGAAAACCGCGAGGTGGAAACCGCGCTTCCTGATCCCGATATCGAAAACAGCTGGGAGCAGTGGAAATGGATGAAGAACTACCGGGTCTGGGAAGCGAACCGGAAAGTTTTTCTTTTTCCAGAAAACTGGATCGAGCCTGAGTTGCGCGACACGAAATCGCCGTTCTTCGAAGAGCTGGAAAGCGACATCCTCTCGCGCGAAGCCACCAGCGACAACGTTGAGGCGGCGCTGCAGCGCTATATTCAGAAGCTCGAAGAGGTCTCCCGGCTCGACGTGTGCAGCATTTTTCACGAAAAAGACGGACCGACCAATCTGCTGCATCTGGTGGCCCGCACCCGCAGCGTGCCGGCGATCTTCTATTACCGCTCCTTTGACCTGAATTATTCGCGCTGGACTCCCTGGGAAAAGATTGAAACGGATATCCAGTCGGATCATGTGGTTCCCTGGGTCTATAATCGAAAACTGCATCTGTTCTGGCTGACCATTCAGGAAAAGCCGATCAAACTGAAAATGCTGCCGCCCATGAAGCTGGATACGCCCGCTCAAACGCCCGACCCCGCTCTGTTTATGGAAATTGAATTGTCCTGGTCGGTTCGCCAGCACGAGGGATGGGACGCCAGAAAAACCGGCAAAAAGAAGCTCATTCATCCCTGGGAGCGGCCGCTGTTTTCCTACAATCTCAAGCCGCGGTACAAAGCCGACCGCAATTGTCTCTATATTGACCTGTACATCTCCACCTCCCGGGAATTCAACGAGGGAGTCTTCTACGACCAGTTCAAACGCAGCAAGGTCCGGCTGACGAAGGTACACTACGATGAGACCCTGCGGCCCTGGCATTCCTCGAGTTTTGTTTTTGACGGCAGCGTCCGGGAAGTGCTTCTGCGCGGTATTCCCGGCTACTACTTCAGCCCCGAGGCGGGAGATATCCGCAACATCGATTCGTATCAGTATGTGAAGGAGAATTTCAGCAAGGGCGCAGACATTTCCCCGCTGAGCATTATTTCCGAACAACTGGCGCTTCCCGCCGGTATGCATTATCGGTACACCCGTCTGGCCAACAACCGGAACCGCAACCTCAACCCGAACAAATTCAACACCTTCGGGCCGGACAAAAAAACAAAGACTCTGTTGAACCATGCCGCAGAACCCTTCGAGGCCGTGCTTTGCCAGCAGGGGCTGACGCCGGTCGGCGGGAAAATAAGGCCGGTTCTCTACCAGGACGATGCGCGTTCATTTTTCATCACCCAGAACCGGCAGGAGAGCTTATGGAGCTTTCCCGCAAGCGTCGGCAAGACCTACGGGATCTATCCGTTCTATCACCCGTTTGCGGAGGTGTTTCAGCAGGAGATCAACCGCGGCGGCGTGGAAACCTTTTACCGTCGAGACCTGCAGATAAACCCCCATGGCTTCTCCGGCAGGACGCCTTTTTATATCGCCGCGTACAGTCCCATCGCCGGCATGGACTACAGCGCGGCGGAAAAAGAGCAGCTCGATTTTTCGCGAAGCGGCGCGTATTCCATCTACAACTGGGAGCTGTTCTTCCATGTACCGCTGATGATGGCCTGCCGCCTCAGCCAGAACCAGCGCTTCGAGGAGGCGATGCAGTGGTTTCATTATATTTTCGACCCGACCAACACGCAGATGCTTCCCACGCCCCAGCGATTCTGGGTGACGAAGCCCTTCTATGAAACCGGCGATGCCGAATACCGCAAACAGCGCATCAAGAACATTATTGAAAACATCGACGAGTTCAAGGCACAACTGATCGAATGGAAAAACCATCCTTTCAGGCCTCATCTCATCGCGGAACACCGCACCGTCGCTTATCAAAGAACGGTCGTCATGAAATACCTGGACAACCTGATCGCCTGGGGCGATCAACTGTTCCGCCAGGACACCATGGAATCGATCAACGAGGCGACCCTGCTTTACATACTGGCCCATGAGCTGCTGGGAAGGCGGCCGGTACTGGTGCCCGCGCTGAACCGCGAAGAAAAGACCTTTAACGAGCTGATCGCCGAAAGCACCCTGGACGACTTCGGCAACGCCAGGGTGGAAGTGTCGCTGGAAAACACGCTGGGGTTGCCCATCCAGTATGCCGAGCCCGTGTTGTCCACGGATGAAGATGCGCCCTCCCTGGAGATTTCGTACTACGGGCTGCCCCACAACGACAAGCTGCTCCAGTACTGGGATACCGTTGCCGACCGCCTGTTTAAAATCCGGCATGGCCTCAATATTCAGGGACTGAAGCGGAGTCTTCCGCTTTTCGAGCCGCCGATCGATCCGGCGCTCCTGGTCAAGGCAACCGCAGCCGGACTGGATCTGGCCGCGGTACTCAGCGATATGAATGCCCCGGCGCAGGCATACCGGTTTAAGATTCTATCGACGAAAGCGATCGACTTCTGCCGTGATGTGAAGAGCCTCGGCGACCAGCTGCTGAAGGCCCTGGAAAGAAAGGACGCGGAAGATATGGCGGTGCTGCTTGCCTCCAACGAGTTGACCCTCATCCATAGCATGCATGCCGTTAAAAAACTCCAGGTGGACGAATTCCAATTTGCCCTCGAATCGATCGAGCGCCGCCGGGAGGCCAGCCAGATCAAGATCGACCACATCAGGAGCCTGAGCGAGCCGCTGGAACAGGAGGAAAAGGCGAGCGACTGGTCGACGGCTGCGGATGTCTTCAAGGTCTTGAGCAAGGTCTCCAGCGTCGGCGCCATGATCGCATCGCTGTTCCCCGATGCCAAAACCGGAGCGAATGGGGCGGGCGGATCGCCTGAAGCCACGGTAAAAATCGGCGGCTCCAATGTCAGAAAGGGCTTCGAGTATGCCGGAAAGGCCTGCGATGCGGCCGCGGAGCTGTGCAAGTGGCGGCAGGATTCACTCAAATCGGAGGCAGCCAGTGAGCGCACCAAGGCGGACCGGGCGGCGACGATTGCACAGGAAGAAAAAGCGATTGCCGACCTGGAACAGCAGAAACTGGCCAAGGAGATTCTTCAGAAAATCGCCGAACTGGAACTGGAGAATTTTGAGAAGGAAATGGAACTGCGGCAGGTGGAATATGAATACCTGCGGGACAAGTACACCAACCGCCAGCTTTACCAGTGGATGCTCACTCAGATCGCGACAGTCTATTTCCAAGCGTACCAGCTTGCCTACGACATGGCAAAGCGCGCCGAAAAGAGTTTCCGGCGGGAACTCGGCATGACGGACTCCAATTTCATTCAATTCGGGTACTGGGACAGTCTCAAAAAAGGGCTGCTCTCCGCGGATCGGTTGACCTGCGACATCCGCCGCATGGAGGCCGCCTATCTGGACCAGCGCCGGAGAGAACTGGAAATCACCAAGCATGTCTCCCTGGCCCGCCTGGCGCCGGAAAAATTCCTCGAGCTTACGATGACCGGCCGTTGCACCCTTGACCTTCAGGAGTGGATGTACAACCTCGACTATCCCGGCCATTACCGGCGGCGAATCAAGTCCGTATCCGTGAGCATTCCCTGCGAGGCGGATGAATTTACCAATGTGAATTGCCGCCTGACCCTCAATGCCAGCGAGGTCCGCATCAGCAATGTGGTGGGTCCGGGATATGCCAAAGAGGACGCGGAGGATATCCGTTTTATTGCCCAACCCGGCGCCGGGGAGTCCATAGCGACCAGCCACGGCGAATATGACAATGGTCTGTTCACATTGAACTTCGACGACGAGCGCTTCCTGCCTTTCGAGGGCGCCGGGGCGATCAGTTCCTGGGATATTCATATGCCGCCCGAGCATAATCAGTTCGATTTTTCGACCATGACCGATTGTATCCTGCACATCAGCTATACGGCGCAGGAAGGCGGCGAGCCGCTGAGTGCGGCGGCCAAAGCCCAGCTGGACGAGATCCTGCCGGGCAGCGGCATGTTGCTTGTGGGACTGAAATACGGCTTTCCGGCGGAGTGGGAGGCTTTTCTCCATCCGTCCCCTGCGGGCGCTCAGCAGAAACTTTCCTTTACCCTTTCAAAAGAGCATTACCCGTTCCTCGGCCGCAGCAGTTCGATGACGCTGACAAAAGCAGGCCTGGTCGTTTCGGGCAACTACGGCGGCAATTACAACGTTCGTGTGGGAATTCCCGGTCAGGGCGATACGGATTGCCTGCTGACCAAAGACAGCAGCTTGAATAACATGCATCATAAACCGGATCTGTTTGAAGGAACTGCGCCCGCTGTCGGAGCATTTTCCGTCATGGTGCGGCGCGACACTTCGGGAAGCAACGATTTTGCCTCGCTGCCGCCGGATGATCTGAACGACATAATTCTCGTTTTACATTACGAAAAATGATGCGAATAAATGTTTGACAAACATACGTAAAATGGATTAATATCTTTTTACTCGGGATAACTTAGCGAATGGTATTGGACTGAATTAGTGGTAACTCACATATTAAGTCAGTAAGCAAAAGAATCTCGATTCTGGAATAGGCTTCCGGTCTGTATCGGCTGGGGCCTTTTCTTTTTTCAGGGGAGCGCGAAGAAAGCGCTTAAAGCGAAAAGTATTTGCCTTCAACTTCCGGCGTATTCATCACATGAACCCGCGCAGAGGCTTTTCAACCGCGAGATGACTTTCCACGAGAAGCCCTCTTTCCGGCAGGGCAGAATGGCGTTGTTGGAAAACACCGGATCGGCTTCAAGATCGTATCGGGAGCTTTGAACGGCCTTCTCCCACAGGGCCGTATGGGGAATCGGTGTGTAGTAGGCCGGAATGGGCGTGATGCCGCTTTGCCGGACCATGGAAATGGATGCTGACACGGCGTCCATGTCCTGGCCGGGAAGGCCGACGAGCAGGTAGGCGCCGATCCGATTTCTTTCAAATCCGGCGGCTTTGAGACTGTTGACGGCGCGAATGAATTCCTCGGCGCAGACCTTGGCGTCCAGGTTGTTTCTATCGTCAAAGGCCGTGGTTTCAAGGCCCAGACGGATGGTTTCAAATCCGGCGTCAAACATCAGTTTTGCCGTGGACGGCGTGATTTCCCGAATATGAAGGGCGTTGGGTGTGTGAAAGCGCAGGCGGTATCCGCTTCGAATGATTTCTTCCAGAATCGGTACGGCATGGTTTTCCGAGTTCACCAGAAAGGCGTCGTCGTACAGGGCGAAATCGAGCACATCCTGATCTTTATGGCGCAGGGCGATCTCGTCGAGAACCGATCCCGCGCTGCGGCGGATGTGCATTGGGGTTAAGAACCTGGAGGCGCAATAGGCGCAGGAAAACGGGCATCCCCGGGCCGTAAGAATCGGAGCGTAGTTGATCTTCCGCTGAAGTTCGAGGGCCGGATGCGGCCAGTCGTCCGGATTTTTTGAATCGAAGCTCCGGTCCGGTGAAAAACCGGTATGGCGTTCAACCAGATTAAAAATATCTTCTTCGCCGGGTCCGGTGAAAACCTCGTCGGCGCCGGATGTCCGCCTGGCATGCTCCGGGCAGAGCGTGGCGTAGATGCCGCCCAGAACAACAGGTGCATTGGGGAAAATCTGGCGGATTGCGGAAATGGTTTCCGCCACGCCCGGATACCAGTAGGTCATCAGGGAGGTGACCAGAATCAGGTCGGGCCGGGGCGTGTTCAGAAGGTCTTCGCGAAGCCATTCGGGCAAAACGCCGTAGCGGGAATAGGTGCGCGGAACGTCTTCCAGGCCCCTGGGGCTGGGAATCGGGGTTTTCAGGTATGGTCCGCGGCCGTTTCTGGCGCTCGGGTCGGTTTTCGAAGCTCTGGGGTGAAACCGGTCCAGGCAGTCGATGCAGGAAACCGCAAGACCGCTTTTTTTCAAAAATGCGGCCAGGGAAAGCAGGCCCAGGGGCTTGGCCCAGAAATCATAGGCGGCAAAATCGCAGATCCACGGATTGACCAGAAGGACGCGGGGGACATCGCGGCCGAAAGAGCCGGAGGCTTCAGCTTGGGTCATCTTCGGCAAAATACTTCATCGAGGTTTTTTTCAGCTCCCGAATGCTGAAGAGCATGGCGTAGTCGGAAACCCCGGCGGCCTCGGAAAGCGCTTTGGCAATTTCCCGGCAGTCATCCTCGCTCTTACCGTGAATCATCGTATACAGGTTATACCGCCACTCGTCCGTCGGATTTCTCCGGTAGCAGTGCGACACCCGGCGGTTTTGGGCGATGAGCGTACCCACCTCCTCCATGCGATCCTCGGGCACATTCCAGGCGGTCATGGCGTTTGCCGCGTATCCGGACTTCTGGTGCTTCAGGGTGGCGCCGAAACGGCGGATAAATCCCCGGTCACGGAGGCTTTTGAGAGTTTCCAGAAGCGTGTCTTCGGAGATGCCCATCTTTCGGGCGATTTCAAGATAGGGGCGTTCACAGACGGGCATATCCCCCTGAATCTGCGCAATGACATTTTTTTCAAGTTCCGTGAGCATGATCTGTCCGATGTGATTGATAAAGCATTTTGACTCCGGTCCGTCCAGTTCCGTGAAAACGGGCAGGGTGAAGACATGGGCGATTTAAAAAGCTTTACCGAAAAATGTCAAGCTGAAAGGCCAAAGGTCGAAGCTGAAAGTTCGTAGTTCTCATGGTTTTCCTCTTTCCTGCTTTCAGCTTTGAGCTTTCACCTTTCAGCTCCTATGCTGGCCTCGGAAACAGCCGCCGAATGTCTTGTTCATCCGCCCGGCATATCCCGCGTTCGGTGATAAAACCGGTGATCAGCCGGGCCGGCGTGACGTCAAAGGCCGGATTGGCGGCCGGACTTTTCTCCGGCGTGATGCGCACCCGCACCGGATTCTTACCATCAAAGCCGTCCACAAAGCGCACCTCGTCGGCGTTCCGGTTTTCGATGGGAATCTCCCGCACGCCGTCCCTTAAATTCCAGTCAAAGGTGCTCGACGGCAGGGCCACGTAAAAAGGAATGCCGTTGTCCCGGGCTGCCAGGGCCTTGAGATAGGTTCCGATTTTGTTGGCGGCGTCCCCGGCGGCCGTGGCGCGGTCCGACCCCACGATCACGATGTCCACCATTCGGCGTTGCATGAGATGGCCCCCGGCGTTGTCGCAGATCACCGTATGGCGGACCCCGGCTTTTTCAAGCTCCCAGGCGGTCAGCCGGGCCCCCTGGTTCAGGGGCCGGGTTTCATCCACCCACACGTGAACGTCCATGCCCAGTTCGTGGGCCGCGTAGATCGGCGCCGTGGCCGTGCCGTATTCCACGCAGGCCAGCCAGCCGGCATTGCAGTGGGTGAGGATGTTGACGGCGGCGCCGTTTTTTTTCCGCGCGATCTCCTCGATCAGTTCAAGACCGTGAAGGCCGATCTGCCGGCAGTTTTCAATCTCGAATTCGGTGATGCGCTCGGCCTGGTTTCGAGTGATTCGAATCGTTTCCTCCCGGGTGGATGCTTTCTGCACCGCGGCCAGAACCCGGTCCACGGCCCAGAACAGATTGACCGCCGTGGGCCGGGCCACTTTGATGCGCCGGCCGGCGGCTTCCAGGTCCTCCCCGGACAGGGCGGCCAGGTACATGCCGTAAGCGCCGGTCACGCCGATCAGGGGTGCGCCGCGCACCGTCATGTTCTGAATGGCCCGGACCGTGTCGGAGACGGTGCGAAGATTCTGAACGACGCACTGGTGGGGAAGGCGCCGCTGATCGATCACCTGAACGGTTTTCAGGTCCTTGTCCAGCCATATGGGACGAAGCACTTTCATCAGTTCTTCTCCTCCTGACAGTTTATGGGGCGGTCAGCAGCACAATGCGAAAGGCATTGACGTCCACTAGGCCCTTGTCGGTCAGCTTGAGTTCGGGAATGACCGGAAGGGCCAGAAAAGAAAGCATCATGAACGGGTCCGAAGGCTTTGCGCCCAGAACCCGTGCGGCCGACAGAAGGGCGTCCAGCCGGTTCCGGACCTCTTCCATCGGCTCGTCCGACATCAGCCCGGCGATGGGAAGGGCCAGGCTTTCGATGACTTTTCCACCGCAGGCGGCCGCCAGCCCGCCCTTCATAAGGACCACGGCATTGACCGCGGCCTTTATGTCCGCATCATCGACACCCACCACGATGATGTTGTGGGAATCATGGGCCACGCTGGAGGCCAGGGCCCCGTGTTTCAGGCCGAATCCGCGAACCAGGGCCTTTCCGATATTTCCGGAACCTCTGTGCCGTTCGACCACGGCCAGCTTGAGCAGATCGCGCTGAGTATCGGCGATGATCCGGTTGTTCTCGACTTTCGGCGTTTCCACGCACTGGCGTGTAAGGACCTGGTCGGGAACCATTTCGATCACCCGGACCGGTCCGGCGGGCGCCGGAATGGAAAAGTCCATCTGATCCGCCACATGCATGGACCTCGGCACGAAGACGGCCGAAGGCCTGTTGACTCCGGGAAGCATTCCCCCGTTTTCCGCGATCGGCTTTCCCTCGAAAAAGACACGCTCCGCCTGAATCTTGTTCAGATCGGAAAACACCACCAGATCGGCCCGGTATCCGGGGGCCACGGCGCCGGTCCGGGGAAGATTGAAATACCGGGCCGGATGCAGGGTTCCCATCTGAATGGCCGTGACCGGGTCCAGGCCCAGGCGTATCGCCTGACGGATCATGGAATCGATATGCCCCTTTTCGATCAGATCGTGGGGATGCCGGTCGTCGGTGCACCACATCATCCGGTGAGCCGTTTTTCCACTGACCAGGGGAAGCAGGGTTTCAAGGTTTCTGGCTCCCGTGCCTTCCCGGATCATGATATGCATGCCGGACTCAAGCTTTTCCCGGGCCTCTTCGAGCCCCGTGCATTCGTGATCGCTGAAAATGCCGGCGGACAGATAGGCGGAAAGGTCTTTTCCGGAAAGCCGCGGGCTGTGGCCGTCCACGGGTTTCCGGTGAGACCGGGCCAGCTTTATTTTGGAAAGCACCTCGGGGACCTGAAAGATCACGCCGGGAAAGTTCATCATCTCGGCCAGGGCGACAACCCTCTCATGGCCCATGAGTTCACAAAGATCCCCGGCAATAAGCGCGGCGCCCGCGGTTTCCATGTCCGTGGCCGGCACGCACGAGGGCAGGGTGAAAAACAGGTTGGCCGGCTGGCCCCGGCTGCTGTCGATCATATATTCGATGCCGGCTTTGCCCAGCACGTTGGCGATTTCGTGCGGATCAGCCACGGCGGCCGTTGTTCCCCGGCAGGCCACGGCTCTTGAAAATTCGGTTACCGATGTCATGGCGCTTTCGATGTGCACATGGGCGTCGATAAAACCGGGACAGACGTATCGGCCGTTGAGATCGATGATTTCATCGGCCGCATAGTCGCCGAAGCCCGCCACATGGCCCTGGCAGATCGCGATGTTTGCCGGGATGATCCGGCCGGAAAATACATTGACCACCCGTGCGTTGACCAGCAGCAGGTCGGCTTTTTTCTCTCCCCGGGCGGCTTGAATCAGATTCTGAATTCGCATGACATTTTCCTGTTCTGAATTTAACCCGGTTTTCCGGAGATCTTTCGGGCCGCTTGATGGGCCGCAGCGCATACGCCTTTAATATCGATGGTCACAAGCTTGCGGTTTCTGACCAGAAACCGGCCCTGCACCATCACGTCGCTCACGTCCGCGCCCCGGGCGGCATAGACGACCTGAGAAACCGGGTGATACAGGGGAACCAGGTGCGGCTGGTTCGTGTCCACGATGATCAGATCCGCGGCTTTTCCGGTTTCCAGAGAACCGATGACCTCCGACAGCCCGATGGCCCGGGCGGCTTGAATCGTGGCGGCTTCCAGAACGCTTCGCGCGTTCATGACTGTGGGGTCCAGGCTATGAACCTTGTGAAGCTTGGCGGTCATGTCCATTTCCTGAAACATGTCCAGATTGTTGTTGCTGGCGCACCCGTCGGTGCCCAGACCCACGGCGAGACCGGCCGCCAGCATGGCCGGTAACGGCGCGACGCCCGAGGCAAGCTTCATCTCGCTTTCCGTGCACACGCTCACCCTGCTGCGGCGCCGGGCCATCAGCTCAATGCCTTTTTCATCCACCCACACGCAGTGGACCAGCAGGGTGCTTTCGTCGAGAATTCCGATTCTCTCCAGATAGCCGATGGGCGTGGTTTTGTGCCGACCCAAAATTTCCGCCTGCTCGGATCGGGTTTCCGATATGTGAATCTGGAAAAGAACGCCCTGGTCCTGGGCCGCTTTTTTGGCGCGCTTCAGGGTGTTTTCGGAACAGGTCCAGGTCGAATGGCAGAAGATCGAGGGGGTGATACAATCGGACCGGCCCTGCCATTTTTGGACAAAATCCACGGCAGCGGAAACGTTGTTTGCCGGATCCGGAACGCCGGGCGCGGGAAAATCGATCACGCCCTGGGCGAGAACGGCCCGCATCCCGGTTTCGTTCAGCGCCTCGGCCACATGGTCTTCGAGAAAATATCCGTCGCAGCAGCAGGTGGTTCCGGAAAGCAGCATTTCGGCGCAGGACAGAAGGGTTCCGGTTCGAATTGTTTCGGGCGCGATGTGTCCGGCTTCGGCCGGAAAGATGTGATCGGTCAGCCAGGTCATCAGCGGCAGGTCGTCGGCCAGTCCCCGGAACAGCGACATGGGAAGATGACTGTGGGTGTTGATCAGTCCGGGAAGTGCGATGCCGCCCTCGGCATCGAGATATTCCACAGCCTTCGGAAGCGGGCCCCGGGATCGTTTCCCGACCACCTCAATGATGCCGGACCGGATGCCGATGATCCCGTCGGCGATGACCTCAAAACCGGGATTGACGGTGACAATGGTTGCGTTGTGAATCAGCGTGTCGAAAATCATTTGATGGATCCAAGGGTTGGCGCCGGTTTGCCTGAATGACCGATGCGGTACCATAGCGCAAACGCAAAGCAGAGTCAAAATGTCTTGGCGGAACCTGAATGACGGGATGAATGCATATTTTCCGAAAACATGATTCCAAGCATCATGACGGTCCGCAAGCAGGATTCGGAAAACAGCGGCTGCTTTTTTTACCATGCCGTCAAGAATCTGTGTTGCTTTTGGGGGAAATGGTTTGTAAAAGAGTCCCCGAGGCCCTGCGATGGGCAGAAGGCCATTCACCCAACCAAAAACCATCAGGAGACATATATGAAAATGGAATTGAACCAGGCCGAATTTCGGGCGCTTTTGGAGCTTGTGGAGATAGCCTCATGGGTGCTGCATGCTCACAAAATCGATGAGCCGCCTGAAACCGAGGCTTACCGCAAGGTTGAGCAGAAAATCATGTCCCAGGCCAAGCAGTTCCGGCTTGAGAATCTCGTGGATTATGACGAGGACCTCAAAGAGTACTTCCCCTCCGGAACCTTTGAGGAGGAGAGCCCGGTGATGGAGTTCATCGAAGATTTTGAAAACGACACCTTCTGGGATCAGATGGTCGACCGGCTGGTGGAAAGAGACATGATCGAAAAGGAAGGCGAAGACGCTTACCTGGCCATGGAACTCGAGGATCGATTCGGCAAGGAAATGCCCCTTCGCGAAAAGTACGCCGAAGAGCTGGAGGCCAACGGCTTGAAGAATGTAAAGGTCGGATAACCCTCCTGCCATGCACCCGCTGGGGGCCGTTTATCCGGATCGGCCCCCGGTTCTTGTTTCTGCTTCAAAAAACGGATTTGTCCATCCCCCGGTTCTTTTCATCATCAGCCGATCGGACACGAGGGCGCCAGGTCCCGGTCCAGATCGATTTCGTATTTTTTGATCTGCTTCCATATGGTGATCCGGCTGACACCTAAGATTCGGGCCGCCTCGGATTGATTCCCGCCGGTTTGGCGAAGGGCCTCGATGAGCTTTTCGCGTTTCTGCATGCACGATGGATTCAGGCTGCAAACGGGCCGGTCGCTGGTCTGAGGCGAAGCGATTTTCGGGGGCAGGTGATTGACGTCTATGGCTCCGCCGGGACAAAGGACAAAGGCGTATTCAATGGCATTTCGAAGCTCCCGAATATTGCCGGGCCAGTCATGGTGAATCAGCCGGTCCATGGCCTCGGGGGTGATGCCGGAAATTTTTTTTCCGTTTTTGACCGAGTTTCGCCCGATGAAGCTCTGAGCAATCAGGGGAATGTCCTCGCGCCGCTCGACCAGGGACGGACATTGAAGCGGAAACACGTTGATCCGGAAATACAGATCCTCCCGGAACCCTCCCTGTTTGACCCGCGTTTCCAGATTTTTGTTGGTGGCGGTAATGATCCGCACGTCCACCGGAATCGGCTTGTGGTCTCCCACGCGTTCGATGGTTTTTTCCTCCAGCACCCGCAGCAGTTTGACCTGAATGGACAGGGGCATGTCTCCGATTTCGTCCAGAAAAATCGTTCCCCCGTGGGCCGCCTCAAAACGGCCGGTGCGGTTCCGGTCGGCGCCGGTATATGCGCCTTTGACATGCCCGAACAGTTCGCTTTCCAGAAGATTTTCGTTCAGGGCCGCGCAGTTGACTTTTATATAGGGCTTGTCCCTGCGGGCCCCGGCCATGTGAACGGCCCGGGCGACCAGTTCCTTGCCGCTGCCGCTGGGACCCAGAATCATCACCGGGGTATCGGTCTGGGCCACGTTTTCGATCAATTCAAAGAGGTTCTGCATGATTTCTGACCTGCCGATGATGCCGTGATACCCGTCGTCCAGCTGAAAGGTTCTGCGCAGAGTATTAATTTCCTGCTGCTGCCGGATGCTTTCGGTGACGTCCGTCAGGGTTTCCACAGCGCCGATCACCCGCCCCTTCTCATCGTGAAGTACGGTTGCGCTCTTGATCACATGGACGGTCCGGCCGTCCTTGTCGATGATCATGCATTTCTTGTTCCGGACCACCCCTTCGGAATACAGGCTGCACCATTCGGCGCCGGGGCCGGCGCCTTTGATCTTGCATCCGGTGCAGTTCAATATCCGGCAGGAACGGCCCACCAGTTCTTCGGCCGCATACCCCGTTATGTGTTCGGCGGCCGGATTGACCGCCAGGATTTTTCCTCCTGGATCGACCACCATCAGCCCGTCCTGAAGGGTGTCAACGACTGTCTTCCAGTGTCTGGACAGATCCATGCGCAGGCGCTCCTTTATGTTAACACGTTAACTTAACATTATTAACTTAAACAGCGGGCCAAAAATATCAAGCAATAATTTTGAAAATTTCGATAGCGCTTTAAAAAACAAGATGTTATGAATAAATTGATACCTGCCTGAATTCTGGCATGCGGATTGCCATAGATAAAAAGCAGCTTGTCCGGGCTGCAGTGAAATTTTCGACCCGCCGGGTGAAATGCGGTTTTCAAACCAGCGGGCCAAAGTCGAAAATACGGCTCCGTCCCGGGCGCTCCGACCGATATGATTTGATAGAGATATAAACCACATGCAATACAAAGGAGACAGCGCAATGAAAAAATGGATTGTGATCGCACTGACGTTTGTTTTTGTTTCCAGCGCCATCGGCGTTGGGTTTGCCATGGAGCCTACAGGCAACGACCGCAAGGGTAAATACACTTATCGAAAGGTTTACAAGGCCTGTATGGCGCGCGGTGAGGTGAATTCCGAAACACCGCCGGTAAGCCCGATTGCCAAGACCCAGGCTGAATGGGTCCGGGTTTTTGAGGCAAAAGATTTCGCCGAGTTCGGTTGTGCGCCGGAGTGGGAAGCGCTCACCGATGAGGATCTGCTCGATATTTTTACCTATCTGCACAACTATGCTGCGGATTCGCCCGCGCCCGCAACCTGCAAATGAACGTCGATCCTCGGAAGGGCGCGAAAATTTCAGGGCTGTTTTCATATCACTCCATGAACATTTTACATGAGGAAGGATCATATGAAACTTATAAAAGCAATCAAATGGACCATCGGATTGACGCTGCTGCTGGCTGTCGGCATGGGATATGCATCGGAAAAGGCCGCCGAACCGGTAGCCGAGGATACTTCCTGGCAGTTTCACGATATTGTCGACATGGAATTCGTGGCCCAGCACGTCAAGATTCCGATGGACGAAAACGTCATGCTTATCGATGCGAGGCCCAGACAGACCAAGTATGATTCAGGGCATATCCCCATGGCGGTCAGCATTCCGGACACTCAGTTCGAGAAGATGACCGACAGGCTGCCAAAGGATAAAAATCTGCTTCTGATTTATTACTGCGAAGGCCTGGACTGCCGGTTGAGCCACAAGTCCGCCAAAAAAGCCGAAGCTCTGGGATACACCAATGTCAAGGTGTTTGCCGAAGGCTACCCGAAATGGATCTCGGCCAAGGGCCATTATCCTTCGGTTTCCGTAGAATGGGTGAAGAAACAGATCGATGCCAGGACCGATATGGTTCTGGTGGACTCCCGGCCCCGGCGCACCAAGTATGACGCAGGCCACATTCCAACCGCCGTCAGCATTCCGGATTCGGAATTTGACAAACACATTGATCTGCTTCCCCAGGACAAGGACAAGCTGCTGGTTTTCTACTGTGAGGGCTTCGAGTGCAAGCTGAGCCACAAATCCGCAGCCAGGGCCATTGAAATGGGTTACACCAACGTGAAGGTTTTCTCCGAGGGGTATCCGGCCTGGGCGGCCCATCTGAAATCTCAGGGCCAGGCGCCTGTTGCCGTGAAGGCCGGCAAGAACGAGGGAAGCATCGATATCGCCGAATTTGAGAAAATGGTAACCGAACATCCGGAGAGCATTTACCTGGTCGACGTCCGTGATCCGGATGAATTCGCGACCGGAAGTTTCAAGACCGCGGTGAACATACCCGTGGATGAACTGGAAAAGAAGCTGGATATGCTTCCGACCGACAAGCCGGTCGTATTTGTCTGCGGAACCGGCGCCAGAAGCGGGGAGGCTTATTACATGGTTCAGGATCTGCGGCCGGCCATGAAGAACGTCTACTATCTGGATGCAGGACTGACTTTGAAGAAGGACGGCTCCTTTGTTCTGAAGAAGCTTCCCGAATAATGCGCCAAAAGAAGGCATTCCGGAAGTCAGGCTCCGGGATGCCAAACCACGGAAGGGAATCGACATGATGCCAATCAGATGGATGCGCATTTTCTGCGTCGTGTTTGTTCTGTGCGCCGGAGCTGTACTGGCGCAAGCCGCGGATGAGGCCGCCGCTGAGTCGGCTCCGGGAAGGACCATGGCCCGGCAGGCAACTCAGGACGTGCAGGGCTGGACCACGGTGGATCACAGCCGGCTCGATGCGCTGAAAAAACCCTTTGCTTCCGGAAAACAGGTGACCGAGGCGTGCGTTTCCTGTCATTCCGAGGCGGCCTCCCAGTTTCATCAGACCATTCACTGGACCTGGCTCGGCACGGAGCCGGATGCGGAAAAACGCATGGGCAAGGCCGGAGACTCGTTGAACAACTTCTGCATCTCGGCCAACAACATGCAGGATAAAAGCTGCAACGCCTGTCATCCGAGCTGGAACGGGCAGGGGACCGAAGGCGAAGTCAACTGCCTGGTCTGTCATGGCCGGCAGCAAATCAACTGGACCGAGGCATTTGACGATCTGAACGCCTTCTCGGGCTCCGATGATCCGGAGGAACAACAGATTGTCGCGGATATTCAGGCGGATATTCAGCAGGCGGTCCAGAGCGTGATCCTTCCGGCCCGCGAAAACTGCGGTTCGTGTCATTTTTACGGTGGCGGCGGCGACGGCGTCAAACATGGAGACCTGGATTCCTCGATCGCACAGCCCCCCAAATCCCTGGATGTGCATATGGGGGTTGATGGAAAAAATTTCCAATGCACCCGGTGTCATACCACGGTGCGGCACAATGTGGCCGGCCGGATTTATTCCCGGCCTGCAGCCGCGGATCGAAAAAGTCTGATCGAGGATGACCTGACCGCCAAGATCACCTGCGAGTCCTGCCACAGCGCTACGCCGCACAAAGCCGGTTCCAAGGCCAATGATCACACGGACAGGGTGGCCTGTCAGAGCTGCCATATTCCGCTGTTCGCCCGGCAGAATCCCACCAAGACCTGGTGGGACTGGTCCAAAGCCGGAACCCTTCAAGACGGCAAGAAATACAATGAAAAGGGAGAATTCGGCAAGGAGGTCTATATGACCATCAAGGGCGAGATGAAGTGGGAAAAAGATGTCAAACCCGAATACTTCTGGTTCAACGGTTCCATGAACACCCTGACGATCAAGGATTTCATCGATCCGGAAAAAATCGTTGCGGTCAGCGCGCCGGTGGGAAGCCGGGAAGACAAGAACGCCAGAATATTCCCCTTTAAGATTCATGGCGGAAAACAGCCCTATGATACAGTTCAAAAGGTTCTGCTGGCCCCGATGCTGTCCGGAAAAGACGGATACTGGGAGACCCTGGACTGGCAGAATGCGATTGAAAAAGGCATGCAAGCCCTGAACGCGTCGTATTCCGGATCATTTGACTTCGTGGAAACCACCTATGCGTTCCCCATCACCCACATGGTGGCGCCCAGGGACAACGTGGTGCGGTGCGCCGAGTGCCATACCGGCCAGGGCGGCCGGCTCGCCAGTCTGACCGGATTTTACATGCCGGGACGCGACAGGACCGGCTGGATCGATACCCTGGGATGGCTTGCGGTTCTCGGGGCTCTGGCCGGTGTGGCCCTTCACGGACTGGGGCGGGCTTTTTCCCGCAAGGGCGGAAAGGAGAGCTGATCCATGGCTGAAAATCTGACTCAAATTTATCTTTATACCCGATACGAGCGGTTCTGGCACTGGTTTCAGGCGGCAATGATCGTCGTCCTTCTGATCACCGGTTTCGAGGTGCACGGGCTTTTTCGCCTGGTCGGTTTTGATCTTGCCGTCAGGGTGCATAATTTTGTGGGCATTGCCTGGCTGATCGCTTTTGCCTTCTTTGTATTCTGGGTGTTTACCACCGGAGAGTGGCGCCAGTATGTTCCCACCACGCAAAAGATGTTCGCCGTGGTGCGCTACTACGCGTACGGCATATTCCGCGGTGAAGCCCACCCCGTTCCAAAGCGTAAAGACGCCAAGCACAATCCGCTCCAGCGCCTCGTCTATCTGATGCTGGCCGCCACGCTGCTTCCGGTTCAGATGTTCTCCGGGTTTCTTTACTGGGGTTACAATTCCTGGGCCGACTGGGGACTGGACTGGCTCAGTCTGGAAGTTCTTGCCCTGGTGCACATGGCCGGCGCTTTTTCCATCCTGGTCTTTCTGGTGACGCATGTGTACATGACCACCACGGGCCACAGCATTTTTGCCCATACCAGAGCCATGATCACCGGTTGGGAAGGAATCGAGGAAGGCGAGGTCCAGGACTGGGAAAGGCCCGTCAAGCCGACCTGCGAAACCTGAAATCAGCCGGAGCGCATATCTCGGAACCAGAGGCCGGTCTTTCCTTGAAAGGCCGGCCTTTCCATTTACAGTCCGTTAAGGCCGAGTGACCCATCTCGATCGGCAACCTTGCCGGTTCCTGCCGCCTTTGAATTTCATTCAGCCATCGGGAATATCCCTTTGACAGCCCAAAGCAATCTGTTTTATAAAATGAACGTTCGGAACCGGTATTTTTGGCTTTCGGCAAGATATCTATTGCAATTCCCTCTTTACCAGGTAGCTGAAAAACAGGAATCAGGTTGTCCTGCAGGGCGCGCGGTGATGCGACAAGCGCAGCATATTCAAGCCAATGCGAGCAGCGGCGAGATCCGTGCAACACTGTCTGGCGGCCTTGGGCGCAGTTTTTCAGCAGCCTGTTGAAACCGGCAACCCATTTTGAACAAGGAGTGTGATCATGGCCATACATCAGCCCGTGAAGGATCTGTATCTGGTGGATCTGGACCAGTCTCTGGAAGGGTTTCGAAATTTTATCAGCAGCTGGGTGCTCATGCGCCAGGGAAAAACCATCGTCGTGGACCCCGGTCCCCGGGCGACCATTCCGGTTCTGGTGGAAGCCCTCAAAAAGCTGGATGTGAAAAAAATCGACTATATTCTCCTGACCCATATTCACATCGATCATGCCGGCGGAACCGGGCTGTTGATGAAGGATTATCCGGACGCCCAGGTGATCTGTCATGACAAGGGAATCAAGCACATGGTCGAACCGGCCAAGCTCTGGGCCGGGTCGCTCAAGGTTCTGGGCAAGGTGGCCGAGGCCTACGGAGAGATCGCGGCCATTCCCAAGGACAATATTCAATATCAGCAGAGCGTCCAGGCCGGTCCCCTTGAGTTCGAGGTTCTGGAAACCCCGGGCCATGCCGTGCATCATATCTCGTTCAAGCTCGACGATCTTCTCTTTGCCGGAGAGGTGGCCGGCGTCAGTTATCCGTTTGACGACGGTCTGTACATCCGGCTGGCCACGCCGCCGGTTTTCATCTACGAGGTGTTTAAAAGCTCCATCGAGAAGGTTGCGGCCCTGAATGTCTCACATTTCTGCTTCGGCCACTACGGGTACCGCCGGGACGTCAAGGCGATCTGCGATACGGCCCTCAATCAGCTCGACAACTGGATGGCGGTGGTGGAAAAGCATCACAGGGCCGGAACGGAACCGTTTGCGGAAGCGGTTTTTGACGAGGTTCTGAAAAACGATCGGGGCCTTTCCCTGTTTTCAAAGCTTCCCGCGGATGTTCAGCAGCGCGAGAAATACTTCTGTTTCAACAGTTTCAAGGGCATGCGGGAGTATTTCAAGGAAAAATAGGACGATTTCGCAAGCAGTCAGAAAGCCGGCCGGACCTTTCCCGGTCGGCTTTATTTTTCAGAACCGTCGGCAATCGGGTGAAGCTCCCAGACGGGAAGATCGACTTTGCCCTGCCTTTTCTCGGCCCGCCGGGTTTCCTCCCGGTGAACGCTCAGCGAAAGATAGATCAGGGCGGCCCGCACCATCTTGAGAATCTGCAGGGTCTTGGCTTGAAAATCCGTGATCGATACCGAAAATACGAGCTGCCCTTTGGCCGGCCTGGCATTTGGCGTCGAATCCTTTTGCAGCTTGAAATACCGGTGCTCCATATAGTTTCGAATGCCGTGGAGCTTTCGGGCCTCGGGTTCCAGGGCCTCTTCGAATCCGGGCTTGGCCTCGTAAAGATCCTTGCACAGCCAGTACAGCCCCCGCAGCGGCCAGTTCTGAAGATCCGCCAGCTGGGGACGCAGGGTTTTGATGCTGCCCGTGGGTTCATGCCACAGGGTTCTGGCGTTGATCTTCTTGTCCGGAACGTCCAGGCTCAGATAGTTTTTCAGGAAAAACGCGATCTTGTCAAAGAGGGCATAGGCCACGCGAAAGGCGATCTTGACCTTTTCGGCGGCAAGGCCGTAGACCGGATGGTCCAGGGTGTCGTACAGAAGCACGTTCCGGTCCGAAAAATGGGTCCGGTCGCAGGATATTCCCTCGTAATACAGCCATCGGGCCGATACGAACTCCTGTTTCAACAGATTGAAAAATCCGTGATAATCCGGCGCGTCTTCCTGCTTCACCACCATGGCCGGCAGGGACAGGCTGTCCGAGGCTCCCGCCCGGCCGGGCGTCAGATCGTTGAGCGGATTGATAAACAGGCGGTTTTGAAGACACCAGGACCGGTAATCCGCCTCCGGCTGCGCCGCTTCAGGATCGCCCGCCTCAAAGTCCGGAAAGTCCGCCGAATGCCGGTCAAACACGGATCGAAGATCGAAGAGGTATTCGGAAAACAGGGCCCTGGCCGATGGGTCCAGGTCCTGCTTCAGGGCCTGGTCCAGGTCTTCCATGGCCTTCCGGAGAAAGATCAGGGCCTGGGTCTCGTCGTACAGGCTGTGGGCATAGTGAATGCGGACATACCCCCGGTTTCCCCGGGCCAGGGCAAAGCCCGGGTTTTCCGACAGGGCGCGGTCCCAGTAAGCCAGGGCCTCGACAAACCGGCCCACATGGCTCATGGCTGCGGCCAGGTTCGCGTAAACCGGGCATGGATTGATTCTGAACCGATCCGAAGCCGCCATGGCCTGGTAGACGTTGAGGGACCGGCGGAGCCAGATCATCTGTTTTTCGACCGCCTCGTCGTCCCAGCGCCACAGATCCGTGTCGTTCCGGATCGACAGTTTATGCAGGTTGCCCCAGACATTGGAAATATGATAAAAGAAGATCGTCTTCTGTGCATCGGTCAGGGGGCGTTCCGCCAGCTGATCGGCCAGAAGAAGCGCCTGCCTGAGGCCCTTTTCTTTCCTGGCCTCAAAGGCGGCATCGGCCATCAGGCCGATATGGGATACGGCCTGATCCGTATCCAGGGCGGAAATATTTTTGATGCTTACAAGTTTCTGGTATGAATTCATCTTTATCGGCAAACCGCAGGATGTTTATTTTACCCGTCCAATGTACCCGGATGCCGGATTCGGCGCAAGCCCAATTGTGGGACGATGATTCGGCCGTTTCGGCCTTTCGGATTTTGACGGTCGTTCATTGAGGAAGACAGAAAGGCGGTTTTGATGCGTTCCGGAATGAAAACCTGTATCTTTGACGTCAACGGGGTGTTGATCGACTCGAACACGGCCAACGCTGGGGCCATGGCCGAGGCCTTCACCGACCGGCCGGATTTGCAGAAAAAGATCGCCGGCATCTACCTGACCCTGACCGGCATTGACCGGGGGACCAAGATACGAACGATTCAGGAGCTTGCCATCGGAGAACCTTTCGAGGAAGGCGAATTCGAGCTGCGGTGGCGGCGGTTCAAGTCCCTTTCCGGCGCGAGCATGCGAAGGGCCGAGCTGACGGACGGCTGCAAGGCGGTCCTGGACGAGTTGGGCCACCGGGGGATCCGGCGCGTGGCCCTTTCCAACACCCCTCTCGAAGAGCTTTCAAAAACCGTGGCCGCCAAAGGAATCGACGCATCGCTCGACGTGGTGCGCGGCGGCGGGGACTGGTCGAAAAGCGAATCCCTGCGCCGGCTTTTAAAAGAATTTGAAATGGACCCAAACCATTGCGTGTTCGTCGGAGACGGCCGCGGGGATCTGACGGCGGCTCAGGATTCCGGGATCTTTTTTGTGGGCATCGATCCGAATACCGGGGAGTTTAACGGACAAAGCGGTTTTGACGGCCCTTACCCCGCCCTGGCGGGCTGGGCCAGGGAATGGAAGATCCTCTGAGGCGGTTTCAGCTTCCTCGCTTCTTCCCGCCTGCATGAATTCACACAAAAAATCACCCTGCCCCAACCGGCACTCGACTTAACCTGCGCTCCAACTCGCCAGGGTTGGGCCGGTTGATTTTTCAATTTGTTTATATTATCAAAAGTTATGCAGACTTCAAGGATCGGAATATCGTCGTTGTTTACGATCATTCTGCCAAAAAAGCCCGCTCTGGTTCGACCTTGCAGGAACGGTAAGAAGGGGGCTTCATAAGTGCTGGTGCTCCCCGACCGAATGCTGTGCATCCGCGGTCGAATCCTATCGTACGGATGCTTGAAAAGTTCCTGTTTGAGCGCATTTTACATCGAACACCCGGCGTTTATCCTTCAGCAGACAAGCGGCTTGCGCCTTTCCCCTTCTGGAAAAATCAATTCGGGATTCCGGCAAAACTGTTTTGCCGTGTTTTGTGAAAGGTTGTCGATCCGCCGTCCACCTGCCGCAACCATGTTGATGTGTTCGAAACTCAAAAAAAAAGGAGATTAGCTGGTGCAGAAAAGCGAAAGCGAAGAACGGATTATGGATTCGGATTCCACGGAAATAATTTTTACAGATCTCAATGGCCGCGTCAGGCGCCTTCCGATCAATCCCAAAAACATCAAAAGCATCGCCGAGGTCGGGATCGGATTTGACGGAAGTTCCGTGGCCGGGCTCGCCACCGTGGACAAAAGCGACCGCATACTCATTCCGGTTTTGGACAGCCTGAAAAAAATAGAAATCAAGGGCAGAAAAAAATCGATATTTGTGGGAACCATACACAACGAGCATGGGCAAAGGGCCAGCACCGATTCGCGCTATATCCTGGAAAAGACGGTTCAGGAGGCTCGCGATGAATTTGGATTTCAGTTTCTGGCCAGTCCTGAATACGAATTTTTTCTTTTCAAACAGGACCAGTATCACAAAGACCTCAATACCGACAATGCCGGATACTGTGACGCGGATCCCGGAGATCAGGGGGAAAACGTGCGGAACCACATCATCAATATTTTAACGGACTGCGGTTTTTCTTTTGAAAAAGCGCATCATGAGGTCAGTCCCTCTCAGCATGAAATCAACTTCGAATGCTCGCCCCCGGTTCTCGTATCGGACCGGACCCTTCTTTTCAACTATGTGACGCACATGGTGGCTTCGGAACATGGTTATCACGCCAGCTTCATGCCCAAACCGTTTGATGCTCAGAACCGGAACGCACAGCATATCCATCTGTCCATGCAGGATAAAGAAGGTCGAAATCTTTTTTACGATGAAAACGACGAGTACGGAATCAGCGCTGTTGCCCGCAGATTCATAGCCGGTCTGATCAAGTATGCAAGACAGACATCCATTATCATGGCCTCGACTTTCAATTCATACAAGGCCTATGTGATCGAGCGCGAAGCGCCTGTGCTGGTAGGCTGGGGACCCAGAAACAGGACATCCATGGTCCGCATTCCCTATTGCGCCAATCCCCAGGCAACGAGACTGGAACTCAGAAGTCCTGATCCGGCCGGAAATATTTATCTGCAGATGGCGGCTTTTATCAAGATGGGCTTGGAGGGGGTACGGGAAAATCTCGACTGCAACAGCCCCGACACAGGCAAGGCTTACTTTCAGTCGCATGAAAGAAAAATCTGGGACGAACGTTTTTTGCCCAAATCCATGTTTGAAGCGCTGGTGGAAGCCGAAAGAAGCATTTTTTTAAGAGAAATGCTCGGAGACGGCATGTATGACAATCTGATTCAGATCAAAACCGCCGAATGGGAAGATCACCGGACCCATGTCACCCAGAGAGAATTTGAAAATTACCTGCCTGTTTGATCCGGAAAAAAGGCGGTGCATTGACATGCCGGCATCAAATCGCTGCGGTTACAGTCCCAGATCCTCGTTGATCAGCACCACATGGATCCGTTCCCTGGGAAAGGATTTTTCCGTAATCGTCCAGGTGTTGCAGATGCGGTCCGGGCTGCTGCAGTCCATGCAGCGGCCTGTTTTCATGCACGGGGTTTTGAAGTTCGCATGCCGGATCGCATTCACCGGTGCGGCATAGGACCGGATCCGCTGCATCGCCGCATCGACATCGTCGACGAGCTTGTTTCTGCCGGCCAGTATCACGACATGTCTCGGACCGAAGGCGATGCCCCCCACGCGGTTGCCGATCATGTCCAGATTCACAAGCTGTCCCGCCTCTGTTACCGCGTTGCTTCCCGTAAAAAACAGGTCGACCAGCAGGGCCTGCCTGCGGCGTTCGATTTTTTCGTCAAAGGTCAGATCCTGTGCAAAGGTTTCCAGCACTCTGATTCGAGGATTCTGTCGGATTGCATTCAGAACCCCGGTGGCGTGAAAGGTGATCGAATCCCCCCATGAAACGCTTTGAACCGGAATATGGGGCAGAATGGATTCCATGACGATGCTTCTGGCGTCGTCTCGGTTTTCGGCAAGCCAGGCGCCGAAGTGGTTGTTTTTTAGCGCCTGAACGCATCTTTCAAGCCGCAGCTTCCAGTACGTGTCCAGATCGGTCTTCATGTCGCGTCCGGTCCTGTTTGGGTTTCGATGCCGTTATCCGGCGTTCACACAGTGATAGATATCCTGCAGCATGTTTTTCGCCTCAAGCAGCCGCCCGACCAGGGTGCGCTTTTCCAGGACGGCTCTCAGGCTCTGGTCCGGCGTAAAGGCGAATTTTTTCCGGTCGGCGACGGCCATTTCCACAAGCCCCACGGGGTTTTTCTGATGGGCCTCGGAAAAAGCCAGCACCAGATGGGAATCGGTCAGGTCCAGCCGCCTGACCCCTGCCCGGACCGACAGGATCTTGAGCATGAATTTGAGAAAGAGGTTTCCCGCTTCTTCGGGGGGATTTCCGAAGCGGTCGATCAGTTCGGCCTTTAAATCGGTGATCTCCTTGAGCTCGGTCATTCTGGACAGCCGCCGGTACAGGGAAAGCCGCTGATCGATGTCCGGAACATAAGTCTCCGGAATAAAGGCCGATATCGGCACGTTGATTTCGGGTTCCAGGGGCTCGGGCGCGGCTTCCCCCTTGAGCTCGGCCACGGCGCTTTCCATGAGCTTGAGATACATGTCGTAACCGACGGCGGCGATATGCCCGGACTGGGAAGCGCCCAGAATGGCCCCGCCGCCCCGGATCTTCAGGTCGCTCATGGCGATCTGGAACCCGGCGCCGAGGTCCGTGTGCTCCATGAGCACCTTGAGCCGCTTCTGGGCCTGCTCGGTCAGGACCGTGTCTCTGGGAATAAAAAGATAGGCATAGGCCTGCTCGCCGGCGCGTCCGACCCGGCCCCGAAGCTGATAGATCTGAGCCAGCCCGAATCGATCGGCCCGGTTGATCAGAATGGTGTTGGCGGCCGGAATATCGAGCCCGGATTCGATGATCGTGGTGCAGACCAGCAGATCGATCTCCCGGTTGATGAACCGCAGCATGGCCTTTTCCAGCTCGTCTTCGCTCATCCGGCCGTGAGCCACCTCCAGCCGCACCTCGGGCACGATATCCTGAATGCGCCGGGCCACGGACCAGATCGAATCGATCTGGTTGTGGACAAAGAATATCTGACCCTTTCTTTCGATCTCCCGGCGCACGGCATCCCGAATGATCGCGTCGTCCGGTTCGCAGATACAGGTCTGAATCGGCCGGCGCTGCTCCGGCGGCGTGTTGATCAGGCTGATGTCCCGAATGCCGGTCAGGGACATGTGCAGGGTGCGCGGAATCGGCGTGGCGCTCAGGGCCAGCACGTCCACGCTGCTGCGCATCTTCTTGAGCTTTTCCTTGTGCTTGACGCCGAAGCGCTGCTCTTCGTCGATCACGACCAGGCCCAGGTCCTTGAACCCCACGTCCTTTTGAAGCAAACGGTGCGTGCCGATCACGATATCGACCTTTCCGGCCTTCAGATCCTCGACGATGGCCCGCTGCTGCCGGGCCGACCGGAAACGGCTCAGGCATTCCACGCGCACGGGATAGCCTTCGAACCTTGCGGAAAATGTCGCAAAATGCTGCTCGGTCAGAACCGTGGTCGGCGCCAGAACCGCCGCCTGCTTGCCGTCGTTGACCGCCAGAAATGCCGCCCGAAGCGCCACCTCGGTCTTTCCGTATCCCACATCCCCGCAGATCAGCCGGTCCATGGGAGCGGCCCTGCGCATGTCGGCGATGACCTCCTCGATGGCGCGAAGCTGATCCTCGGTCTCGTCATAGGGAAATCCCGCCTCAAAATCCCTGAAATAGCTGTCCGCGCCGCTGAACGCATGCCCCTTCTGAATGGAACGGGCCGCGTAGAGTTTCAGCAGATCCGCGGCGATGAGCTCGACCGATTTTTTGATCCGGGTTTTCATCCGGTCCCAGGATTTCCCGCCCAGCTTGTCCAGAATCGGTGTATAGCCCTCAAGCCCCATGTATTTCTGGACCAGGCCCATCCGCTCCACGGGCAGGTAGAGCCGGTCTCCGTCGCGGTAGTTCAGCAGCAGAAAATCGTTTTCAGCCCCCTCGACCTTCAATTTGACCAGCCCCTCGTAGCGCCCGATGCCGTGATCGACATGCACCACCAGATCGCCCTGCTGAAGCTCCTCGAGGTTGAGCACATCGGCCCGTACTCGGGGACGCGTTGTCTTTCCAAGGCGGTGCGCGGGGCCGAAAATCTCGGCCTCGGTAATGATGCTCAGACCTTCCGATGGCCAGACGAACCCCGAGGAAAGCCGGCCCAGACAGCCCTGGACCCGGTCGGACCTGAAACCGGATTCCGGCATGCGATCCGCCCACTTCATGCGAATTCCGTAGGGAGAAAGCAGGTCTTCCAGACGCCCGGCCTGAAGCCGGCTGGTGCATGCCACAACCGGCGCCGATCCGGCCTGGCGCTGTTTCTGAATCCACTGCACGAGCGGCAGCAGCAGATGTTCCTTTTCCCTGCGGTTTTTGATGTCCGCCCGAATGTCGGCGTTGTCGCCGACTGAAAATTGAAAGACCGGCTCGTCTCTGCGTTCGACGGCAATGGCCTGAATGGAAAGACGTTTTTTTCCGGCTGCCTGGTGAAGGACTTCCGGCCAGTTCAGAAACCGCTTTTCGGGCGCTGCGCAGATTCTCTGCTCCGTGCGGGCTTCCAGAAAGTCTTTGTCGGCCTGATCCAGGACTTTTTCCACAGAGGTTCGAAGGGCATCCGGCTCGACCAGAACCAGGATGGCATTTTCGGCCAGATAGTCGAACAGGGTTCCCGGCTCCGGGCAAATCAGGGGCAGCAGGGCTTCGATGCCCGGAACCGCGTCCTGCTTCTTGACGCGGTCGATCAGGTCCCGAATCCGGGTCAGGGGAATCTCCTGCTCGGCCGCCTGATGCCGGATCCGGTCCACGATTCGCGGAATGTGTTTTGGGGAAACAACGGCCTCCCGGGCCGGAAGAATGACCGCCTCATCGGCGTCCTCAAGCTTTCTCTGGGTGTCCGGGGCAAAAAACCGCAGGGAATCCACCGTGTCCCCGAAAAATTCCATGCGGACCGGATTCGGGTACTGGGGGGAGAACACATCCAGAATGCCGCCGCGCAGGGAAAACTCGCCGGGCTCCTCGACAATGCCCGTCCGGGAGTATCCTCCGGAAACCAGTTTTGAAACCAGCGCATCCCGGTCGGTCTCCTCCCCCGCCATCACCAGCTCGGCGTAACCAGTCAGTTCGCTTCCGGGAATCAGCCTCTGAATCAGGGCCTCCGCGGGCGCGACCATAACGGGAACGACCCCGGACATCAGCCGGTAGAGGACGGATATTCTCTGAGCCGCGATCTCGTTGCGGCCGGACATGAACTTGAACGGCGAAACAGGATAGGCCGGAAAATAGGCCCCGGCGGTCCTTCCGCCTGAAAAAAACCGCAGGTCTTCGATCCACCGCGCGGCCTCGGCCGCCGACGGCACAACCACCAGGACGGGACGGCGGGATTCCCGGCAAAGCCGTTCGACCAGCCAGACCCTTTCGGAGCCCCGAAGCCCCGCGCACCGGGCCGCGTCGATCCGGGCTGGAAAGGCCTTGAGCCACTGGGCTATTGAAATTTCTTCTTGATTTTGCGCCATAAACACATTATGGATCACTTCTGTTGCCGGCGTAGCTCAGCAGGTAGAGCAGCTGATTCGTAATCAGCAGGTCAGCGGTTCGAATCCGCTCGCCGGCTCCAGACTTTATATCGTACTTTCGTTCGGTTATCTTCCCTAAACAGGTTTTCGCCGCTTCTTCAAACCCCCGCAAACTTCGGCATTTTACACCCGTTTTGCGCCCAAAATGCGAACACGGTTTCGGGGCGCATTTAACCGGTTTCCCTCGCCGGTGTCAACAAACGAAATCATCCTTCGGCCGATTGCTGAAAAACTCAATTGCCTCGTCATTTCGAATGAGAGATCGGCGCAGAGATCGTATCAAGCATGTGGCCTTGAAAAAAAACGGTTCGAGAGCGCAAGACAGCATTTTGAGAAAATATTCGCTTGACGTCAAAGCAAGATGAGTAGTAAGCAAATCTCTTGCTCCACCATGCACCACAAGATTTATCAAACCGTTCCCTTGCAGCGCTGTTTTTGATCTTAGAAACGTAAGGGCGCAAAATGGGGGTGTATATGATTTTATGCTTTACAATGACTGAGACCGGGCAGGTCTCAAAGCCTTTCGGAATGCCGCTGAAATCGCAATAAGGCTCAGGATAAGCCATGTCTCGATGAGTCGTGTGGCGGAAATGGATCGTGCTGGAAAAGAAAAAAACAGTTTGAACTGATAACACGTAAACGCATAAAAACATAGACGCCCCCAGCAATTACTTAATCCATCCTCAGAAACCTGCCAGAGATTGTCCATGATTTTCATTTTAAGATGATTCGTTCGGCTTTTAACTCCCTGCCTGGAGAAATGGTCGACATCCCGCTCGGGATTTTTCCCCAGGAAATTGAAGCCGATTTTCACTTTTGAGAATTTATCCCCTATAAAGTCATGCCTTATGGGTGTTTCCACTACATTAATTGAGCATCTTACCCTATATACAACCGTTTTTAAACAGTGCTAAAAAATTCAACAGGCTCGGAGAAAATTGATGGAAATACTTTGTGAATTCATTTTTTTGAATCTCTTACAGAATGGAGGATGAATATGATTGCGTCTCCCTGCAAAAGATGCCCGTTGAGAAATCAGTCAAAGGATCTGTGCATTAAAAATTGCCGTAAGCTGCAGGCCGTTCAGGAACTTTACGTGTCTCTTAGAGAGGGAGGGGAATCGGAACTGTCTTCCGCGATTGATTATGCCGACGAGGGAAGATTCAGCATTAACAGCATGACCGCGGTAAGATCGGGAGGAATGGCGTGCTGATCAATCCTTCCTGTTTGTTCCGCACCTGGAACGCTTCCCTGGTTAAAGGCAAGGGGCTTTTCCGGGCTTGTCCCGGAAGGGGGGAAGTTTTTCTTGATTCATATCATCATATCTCTGAACCAGAACCTCTCCGGTTCAGTCGCCGTCGGAAGGTCCGACGATTCCTTCCTTTTCCACCATTTCGAAAATTCGGGGGGCGTCTTATTTAACGATTGGCAAACCCCGCCTTGTTTAATTTACTTTTTTTATGGCCCGCATCGCAAGAGAAGCGGCTCCTGGGCTGCCCCGCCATGTCATCCAACGGGGCAACGGACGGCAGCAGACGTTTTACTATGATGAGGATTGCCAATCGTGTTTTGAAGATAAGATGCCCCCGAATTATTCGTCGGCTCGTAGTGCCGCACTCCGGTTTCCTTCGGACAAATCTCCGCGAATTCGCACTTGCCTTCGGTCGTTATTTATGATCCTGTTGTTATCATCCGGGTTCAGATACAGGGGGCTTGCACCCCCACAGGATCACGCCTATTTCAGCGTACACAAATAAATCCAGCGGACAAAAAGCCGCGCGGCTGGTTTAAAAAGTTCGAAACTATCGAGAAAAGGGGAGGAGGCAATTTGATGGAAATCATTACGCCGAACCGGGAAAAGGCGCTGTCCCTGCTGAAGGAATACAACAGCGGCGAATCTCTCATCAAACATGCGCTGGGGGTCGAAGGCGTCATGCGTTATATCGCCAGGAAATACAAAGAAGATGAAGAGAAGTGGGGCATCATCGGGCTTCTCCATGACCTGGATTACGAGAGATTCCCGGAACAGCACTGCAGGAAAACCAGGGAGATCATGAGAGAACGGGGTTGGCCGGAGGAATACATCACCGCCGTGATATCCCATGGATGGGGCATCTGCAGCGATATCGAGCCGAAAACGACTTTGGAGAAGACGCTTTACACCATCGATGAACTGGTGGGCTTTGTCACGGCATGCGCCCTGGTCCGCCCGTCAAAAAGCGTGATGGACCTGGAAGTGGGATCCGTGCGCAAGAAATGGAAGCAGAAGGGTTTTGCCGTGGGCGTGAATCGCACCGTAATCGAAAAAGGGGCGCAGATGCTGGGCGTCGAACTCGACACGCTCATTGCCGACGTGATCATGGGCATGCGTGAGGTTGCCGCCGCCATCGGGTTATGATGTTCAGGCTGTCGCGGCTCGCCTGACTGCGGAAAAAATTTCGAAGACACTCTGCTTAAATAATGATATTCTTGTTGTCAATGAGCAATTGCTGTCTTTGATAAAAAAGCCCTGGCAGGATTTTCTATCCACGGATGCTCTAACAGAGGAGATAACTTTGGTTGCTCAAAAAATATCCGCATGGGAGAAGTGGATCGTCAAACAGATCCATTTTCTTTACAAACTCAGGAACGAGCTTGCCAAAATTGAGGAGTCCTTGAAGTCGCTTCCAAGCGTGCAGGACGTCAAGGACAAAGAAAAAAAGCAGATTCAGAAAATCAGAAAGAAGCTGGAAGAAAAGCGGGAAAAAGACTCCGGAGTGTCATCCTTTGCAATTGAAGAACAGACGGATCAGGTCTTTGCCCGAAATTGGAAGGAATTTGACCGCGAATTGAAAAAGGCACAGGAGTCGATGGATCGGATCAAGACCGTATTGATCGGAAAAGGTGTATTTAATCCATAAGGAAAGAGAGGAACGGCAAGAAACGGTGTCTTGCATAAAGGGCATGCCGGGAAAAGAGGCGAAGCCTGTGCAAAAAGATACCGATATTGTTTAATAAATTTATAAACCGAGTGATTCAGAGCCGTCCCGCATATCTCCGCATATCTCCGTGAAACAAAGCATCCGGCGATTTTGACGGACATCCATCTTTTCAAATAGCAATTCTTATTGACTCGTATCCACAAACAGCCATCCCCGGCAAAGATGCAGGACCGCAATCCGTAATCGTTGATGTGATTTTTTCGATACTTGTGGTATCTATAACAGGTTATGTGAAAGTTCAGAGCAACGGATTCATGGTTGAAATACCGCGGCGGTGCCGGAAAAACAGGAGTTAAAGCGGGAAAACAAAAGCCCTGAGCGTTTTCAATGGCTTCAGGAGAGCCGGAATAAAATGCAATCTATATGGAAGTCAAAAGGGAAAAAGCTGCATACACGAAATATAAAAATAACGACGTACGATTATGACGGACAAAGAATCATTGTAGAAGGTATTCTCAAGGATGACCGCTTCCAGAAATCTTATGAGATCATCGGCGAACCGTTTCCGCGCGGCGTCATTCATCACATGGCCATACGACTGCTGGTTAATTGCTCCGATCTTCTGATCGAGGATGTTGATGTTGATCTGGCAGCTGTTCCTCAGGAAGTGTGCAGGGAAACGATCGACTGCCTTGCCCCCATCAAGGGGCTGGCCATTACCAATGGCTTTACGTCAAAAGTAAAACAACTGGCCCTTGGCAATAAGGGCTGCACCCACCTGGTGGAGCTCATCCAGGCAATGGCCCCTGCCATCTTTCAGGGATTTGCGGCGCACCGGTCACAGAAACCATCGTCTTTCGATCCTGATCAAGCGAAGAAGATTATTCAACCTCTGATCAATACTTGCCACGCCTGGCGCGAGGATGGCCCCTTTGTTGAAATGTTCAGAAAGAAGCTCAACATGCAATAGAAACGAATGACAGGCGGTGCGGTCTGAGTTTATGTTCATGACGGAATGGGCTCAACCCTCGAAATGTGCCAGCTTGACAAATCGAGGTTCGGCCAATAACAAGAGGTCCACGGCGCGGCAATGGACAATGAAATTTTCCGGAACGCTTTCTGAAAATATAACTGGTACGGGCTTTTTGCGGCGCACCTGGGTCCGGTTCGCGTCGTATCTGCCTGTCGAGTGGCTGTTGTGATCCTGCGAGAGGGGGCTTGCAGGGGATATTGTTAATTTGGCCGCCTTCTATTTTTTGCTCAGTGCCGCGGCCAGCTGCCTGGCCCGGCTGAAACCCGCCGAGGTGACGATGCCTTTTCCGGCAGGGTCATTTGCAGCGAGGTCTTTCATCTGCTTCACGCGGGCCTCACTGGGCGGGTGCGTGGTCATGGCGTCTGACAGACTCCGGAGAACAGGACTTCCCGATTTGCTGTTTTTCTCGATTTCCAGAAGTTTTTCGTAGAATCTGCCGACCTGATTCTTGTCGTATCCCGCGCCGACGGCCAGCCGATATCCAATGCGGTCGGCCTCCATTTCGTCTTCGCGTGAATTCACCAGAAAGCCGTATTTCTGGGCCAGCAACCCCCCACCGGCGCCCAGAAGGCCTCCGATTGCGGCTGCTTTGGCCCGGGAGGCGGAGTCGTCAAAAAGTACGGCGCCCAGACCCAGGCCGACGGCCGCGCCCACAACGGCGCCTCCTGTCGCATACATCCAGGTTTTATTCTGGGCCTTTTCCATCGCGTACATGCGCTCCGCCGTATGACGGGCCACGACATGCCCAATCTCATGCGAGACCACGCCGGCCAGCTCCGCCTCATTTTCGGCCATCGCAATCAGCGGAGCGGTCACGAAGACCGCCCCCGCCGGCATCGCAAACGCGTTGGCGTTCGGCACATCCACGACGGTGAACGAGTAGTAATAGGGGTTCCCTTCCAGGTTGTTGGCCCGGACGATTTTCATCCCCAGATCGGATATGTATTTCTGAAGTTCCGGATTATTCGCCCTCGGGTAATCCTGAAGCATTTTGGGCAGCGCTTCCTTGGTCAGGCGCTGCTCGTCGGCCACGGTCAGACTGGTTTCCTGACCCACGTTCGAGCCTTCGCGGTAGCGCGAACTGCCGCTCGGCGCGCAGGCCGTGTTGACGGCTGCGATCAATAAGATCAACAAGACGGATATTTTTTTCATATTGATGCTCCCGGGTCTGTTGATGTGTTTGAAAACGCCCGTCTTTTCCACAGCGGCGGGCCTTTTTTATCTCGATAACTCAACTTTCGGGAATGGATTGGTGGTGCAAAAATCGGTCTATCCATTTGATTTTATGAAGAAATAACTTGAAGAGCCCAGACTGTTGATATATAGTGGATCTGCAACAATCACAATAATATCAACACGAAAGGGCTCAAATGAACCATACCAATATTGCCTCCCAATCGCAAGCCCAGATTCATGTTCAAAGCAAAATCGATGATTTCTTTGGCCGTTTCAAAATTGCCGCCCTCATGCATCGGTGCGGGGTGCGCAAACATCACGGCCATAGTGTACGCTCTTTGACAGAAGCCATTTTCACACTGCCCTTTGTCGGCAAGAACTTCTTCCGCGGCATCGTGATCAACAGCGAATTGCCATTTCGCAAAGACGCCGCTTACGACTTGCTCAAGGGTAAGACCTATAACTGGCGTCGGTTGCTGCTTTCTCTGGGCCGGCGGCTGTTCGCCATGTTCAGCGGGCTGACCAGCGACAAGCGCGAATCGGTACTCATTATTGACGACAGCCCGTATGACCGATCCCGCTCCAAATGGGTGGAACTGCTCTCCAATGTCTGGGATCACAGCACCGGGCGCTTCCTGAAAGGTTTCCGGATGCTCACTATCTGCTGGTCGGATGGCGCCAGTTGCCTGCCCATGGATTTTGCCCTGTTGTCTTCCTCGGATGCTGACAAACGGGTATGCGACAGCCAGAAGTCAGTGGACAAACGTTGCTGTGCCTATCAGCGCCGCAAGGAAGCTACCGCGAAAGCAACCGTGCATTTGGAAGCAATGCTCAAGCGTATCCTTTCGACGGGCGTATCGGCCCGGTACTTGCTGATGGACAGTTGGTTTACGATGCCAGCGACCGTTGTCACGTTAGCCCGGCACATGGATGTCATCGGCATGGTGAAAAAGTCTTCTCGCATTCACTACAGCTTCAATGGCCAGCCCATGGACATCAAGGCCATCTACCGCAGGCTTACAAAACGTCGTGGACGCGCCAGGATCATGGCCAGCGCCAATGTGATGCTCAAGGATGCGGTTGCCGCCAAGCTGGTATTTGTACGCGACAAACGGAAAAAGAATTGGTTGGCCCTGTTGTCAACCGATACGAACCTGGCCGATGAGGATATCGTGCGCATCTACGGCAAACGATGGGACATCGAAGTGTTTTTCAAGATGGCCAAACAACATCTGAAACTGGCCAAGGAGATCCAGTGCCGGGATTTCGATGCCCTGATCGCCCATACTTCTATCGTCTTCATGCGCTACATGTTCCTGGTATACCAATGCCGCATGGAAACAGATCATCGCAGCTTCGGAGACCTGTTTTATGCCTGCTGCGAGGAAGTAGCGGATATCTCCTTTATGGAGGCGCTCTACCGTATCTTGACGCTGGCGGTCGATCAGTTGAAGCAACTGGGCACCTTCTGCGAAAAAACGGTAGCCGCCTTCTTCGATGCAATCATGAATACCGCATTGCAGTATGTTGGCTTGTCAAAGAGCAAATTGGCGATCGAATAAACACGATCCCGAAAGTTGAATCGATAATTTGAATTAAACATCGGCGCGGGTTTCTGTCAAGCGGATAGGACATGGGAAAGCCATTGCGTTCATGCGTTTTTATTCGTTTGAGAATATGGTAGTAGAAAGTCATGCCATGACAATTGAGAATAGATACGCCATCTGGCATCAATCAATTGCCGCCGGAGATGAGGCATGACAATCAGCGCCGAATTCGGCCTTAATGGTTGCCGGCTGTCGGCCCAGCGGCCGGCATGAAAAAACGACTTGAGAAAAGCAGTTGGGTCAGGTTTTTCATTTTTGACAAAAACTGGTAAAATTCGAAGCATCGGCTTCGGCAATTGCTCGATTCGCCGGATCCAGAAACCTGGCCGGCGATTAAACCCTTGGGCGGGGAACGGGATTGAAAGGAGACCGGATGGAAACGATGATGGCCATTTTTATCGGCATCGGCTTAAGCGCGACATGCGGATTCAGAATCTTCGTTCCCCTGCTGGGGATGAGCATCGCCCACCAGACCGGGCACCTGACGCTGTCTCCCGGCTTCGAGTGGATCGGTTCCTGGCCCGCCGGGATTGCATTCGCCGTTGCCGCCGTCGTCGAGGTGGGCGGCTACTACATACCCTGGGTGGACAACCTTCTGGACTCTGTCGCCACGCCGGGTGCGGTGGTTGCGGGGACCATTGTCACCGCATCCATGATCGGCGATGTGTCGCCGTTTCTCCGCTGGTCCCTTGCCCTGATCGCCGGGGGCGGTGCAGCCGGAGTGATTCAGGGCTCAAGCATGTTGGTGCGCGGCGTCTCGGCAGCCTCGACCGGCGGCGCCGGCAACCCCGCGGTCTCGACCCTGGAACTGCTGGCCTCGATCGCCGGAACCGTCGTGTCCATCCTGCTGCCGGTTGTCGCGATTGCCCTGGTCGTCCTGATCGTGTTTATAATTCTCAGGCGGATTCTTCGCATGCGAGCCAGGCCCGCCGACCAGAGAAATGTTCAGTAACCGGATCTTGAAAACCTTCGCCTAAGTCCGCCATCCGGCGTTTGATGCGCCATGATTCCCTGAACCCCGCCGCCAGCTGGGGTAGCGGAAATTTGAAAGTGACTTTAGAGCGGATTCTTGGCGGGCACAGAACCTGAAGACGAGGTGTTGACCAGGAACAGGCTCACAGGCCTTGCAGACTGCTGTAAGACCGCCGGCACCGGGCTACTCTTTCACCTCAAAAAGATTGTCGTCGTAATCGGAAATAAAAGTAACCACACCCGAACCCTTGGGAACCTGAACAACCTTCAGGCCCGCCATCCGGCTTTTGTGAACAACATTCATGAAATCATCCACCTGAATGCAGGAATGCGCGATCGGCCGTTCGGGCGCTTTATACTCCCGATACACCAGTATCTCAAAATGAACCGTTCCGCCCCGGTAATGTATGATTAAAAAATCATCATTTATTCCGAAAATGGCCTGGGTCAGCTTTTTGTCGAGAATCGCCGGCGCTGATTTTTCCAGCCCGAGGATATCGATAAAAAAACGGTCCGCCTTTTCTTCACTGCTGGCGGCGAGTCCGGTGTGGATCAGCTTCATGCAACCCGCCTTTCATTTTTCCTGGGGTTTGATGATGACCTTGAGTGATTCGTCTCCGGCCAGGAGCAACCTGAATCCTCTGTCGGCGTCTTTCAACGGCAGCCGGTGCGTAATGAGGTCATCCACCTTGATGATCCTGTTCGCAATCAGGTCGAGGGCTTCTTCAATATCCTGAGGTCCGCAATAATAGGATGTGCATATGCGTATTTCCTTTCTCCAGAAATCATTGATCGGAACCACCACCTCCTTATCGGGCCCGGGCACGGAGAATAAAACCACCACTCCGCCCATATCCACGGTTTCCCAGGCCTGATTCAAAGCGGACAGGGCCGAGGTGGCAACAATGACGGCATCCGCTTTCCGGCCATTGAACCGCAGCAGCTGTTCCGGGACATCGGCGGCCGCGTCGGCGACATGGTCCGCGCCAAAATTTCTGGCCAGTTCAAGCCTTCTTTTATTGGCATCGGTCGCCATGACCCTGCATTTTTTATGCTTGGCAAGCTGGATATGCAGGAGCCCGGACATGCCGGCGCCGAGTATGAGGACCGTCTGGCCCGCCTCAATGGACGCCAGTCTCTGCGCCCTGACAACACAGGCCAGGGGTTCGATGAATGTCGCCTGTTCATAGCTGACAGTGTCCGGCAGCCGATAGACGCCATTTGCAACCAGTTCTTTCGGCACCAGGATATATTCGGCAAAGCCTCCCGGCAGCCGGTCCTTGATCGCACTGCATTGAGGGTAATGTCCCTTCAGACAATAAACGCATTTATGGCAGGGAACCTTGGGCGCGATGAAGAGCCGATCCCCTTTTTTGTACTGGCTGACCCCGGCGCCGGTTTCTACAACCTCTACTCCCGCCTCATGGCCTTGAACCAAGGGTGCGCGGGGCAAACGGTACCACTCGACCACGTCGCTGCCGCATATCCCGCAGGCCATGACCTTTACCAGCATCTCGCCCGGGCCGGGCGAAGGGGTTGGCGCTTCTTCCAGCCGTATGTCGTTGTTGTTGTACCACATGCATACTTGCATATTATTCCCACGCTGCTTTGTGAAAAACGCCGGCAGGGCGCTTTATTTTTTCAAGGTGTTATAAAGATCAAAAGCCTTTTCAGGACTTTCATTGTCATGGACCACCGCTCTGACCGCCTGGATCATCGCGACGGGCGAAGCGCTCTGGAAGATGTTCCTGCCCATGTCCACACCGGCGGCGCCTGCCTGTATCGCCTGGCTGGCCATTTTCAGCGCGTCCAGTTCGGGCATCTTTTGCCCTCCGGCGATTACAATCGGTACCGGACATGCGGCCGTGACTGTTTCAAAATCTTCGGGAACATAATAGGTTTTGATATACTGGGCGCCCAGTTCGGCGCAGATGCGGGTAGCCAGCCGTAAATATTTGGCATCTCGCACCATGTTCTTGCCGACGGCGGTTACCGCCAGAGTCGGTATGCCGCAGCGCATGCCCATGTCCACCATTTTTGTCATGTTGATGATGGTTTCCTTTTCACATTCGCCGCCGATAAAAACCTGCACCGCCATGGCCGAGGCATTGAGACGCACGGCGTCCTCGATATCCAATGCCAGAGCCTCGTTGGAAAGTTCTTTAAGAATGCTCGTCCCGCCGGAGACTCTGAGAACAATGGACTTTTGCGTATCCGGAGGAATGATGCTCCTCAGGATGCCGCGGGTCAGCATCAGTGTGTCGGCATAGGGTTCCAGGGGCAGAATATTCAGGTCGATTCTTTCCAGTCCGGTGGTCGGACCCTGAAAATAACCGTGGTCAATGGCCAGCATGACTGTTTTGCCGCTGACCGGGTTAAATATCCTGCCCAGCCTGTTTTTCATTCCCCAGTCCAGGGAGTCCGACCCTTTTAGAAAAAACCTTTTCGATGTCTGCGGCACATCCGTATAATACTGTTTGGCTTCGTTGATTCCGTCAATGTCCGGCATATTCAATCTCCTTTATTTATAGATTCTGGCGGCTGAAAACACAGGCGGTCCGGGTTCTTCGAACAGGAAACCGGGATTGATAAGGAGGAAACCGCTGCCCGTCCCTGCTGTAGCGAATCAAATAAACCATAGCCGGAGCCTTTCTGTCAAAGTTTAAGTGCCGCCGCCTGCAAAAAGAACGGCTCATCGCAGGCGGCTGTGTTTCGAAAGAAATTATCTCTTGACGGCGAAACAGGATGGGTTGTAGGAAATGCTTTGCACCATTCAAAGCACCACAAGATTTATCAAACCGTTCCATGGCAGCACTGTTCCTGATTCTGAAAACGTAAAGGGCAAGTCTTCCGTGTTTATGGTGCGTATTTGGCGATCCGGACAGGACTGATTTTTATAAACCGTGCTGGCAAAGAGAATACAGGACGACACGAACTTGCCTGCGTTGATTGGCCGATGCGGCAATTCATAACTTACCTAAATCATTGTTTATAATGAGCTATAACGCGGTTGTGTTATACAGAGCGCCGTATATCACAAGAGCTGCGGTAAGAGCTCAATCTATTGAAATTAAAAACATATTTATATATTTAAAAGAAATTAGATATTTTATATCTTCTTGTTTTTGTTTGGAAATCAAATTAAAAAACCGGGCGTGATATACGGCCGACCACTTAATATACTGTTGTTCAGGAAGAACATGACCCCCCCCTTGAGATTTGAAAAGCACGAAATTATCCGCATCGCTCGTCGATATCAATACCCGATTAGCGAAACGGAACTGATGGTACTGAAGGCAACCGTGAATCAACGCGGCCACCTTACGAATGACGAGTTGGCGGCCGTCGCTTACTGGAAAGCTCCCCGGAGTTCCGGACATGCACGAAAGAACTCCGGAGATTACGTGGCGGAGATAAGCGGTTTCGCCCTCAAGACCAACTGCGAAAGGGCGAGAATCGAGAGCTTGACGATCCTGGATGGCGTCTCGTGGCCTACGGCATCGGTCATCTTGCATTTGTTCCACCACGACCCATATCCGATTCTCGATTATCGGGCGCTCTGGTCCGTGACTCTTGAAGTCCCCGCCCAGTACAGCTTTGGCTTCTGGTGGCCGTATGTAGAGTTCTGCCGCTCCCTTGCAGCCAGTGCAGGCGTGGACATGAGGACACTGGATCGGGCACTCTGGCAGTATTCCAAGGAGAATCAATTAATTGCACAACCAAGGGCTCAAGCGGACCCGTAACCACCCGGGGCACATTTTGTGGTGCAATCCGGAAGCTCATTGGCCGCCTGGTCACGGGCCGCTTAGCCCCATCGGTCCCCTGAATGAAAGGAACTAAAGGCACAATGATTGGAAAACTAAATGAAATTGTCCCCGAGAAGCGGATCATAAGAGCCATAATGGTCGTTCGTGGTGAAAATGTCATATTGGATTACGATCTTGCCGCGCTTTATGGAGTCGAAACAAGGCGCCTCAACGAACAAGTTCATAGAAATATTGATAAATTTCCTGATGATTTCATGTTCCAATTAACCAGAGAGGAGTTCGATAACTTGAAATCGCAAATTGCGACATCAAGTTTCGGCTGGGGCGGTCGGCGAAAACTGCCTCTTGTCTTTACGGAGCATGGTGCACTACAAGCAGCAAGCGTATTAAATTCCGACCAGGCGAATAAGATGAGCGTCTTTATCGTTAGGGCATTCGTTCGACTTCGCGAGATGATTCTGACAAACGAGAAACTTTCCCATAAACTCGATGACCTGGAAAAACGCGTCAGCGATCACGATGAAATTTTGATCGACTTGATTCGAGAGATTCGAAAGCTTATTGATATACCAAAACCAAAAGGCAAAAGGCGGTCAATGGGTTTTATCCTGCCTGAAAAAGAAGACGATAAGCTGTAATTCGGAGAACAAGGGCGTTCGGCTGTGCAGAAGGAGATGCGAAATATGCAGATTCGTCATCACGGGGACGCGGACAAGCATGCCGCAGTTGCCCTCTGGCGCGAGGTTCAAGCCGATAGCGCCCCTCACAACGATACGGATTTGCATCGTATTTCGGACCTGTAAATTGAGAATCGGCTCGCATCAATTCGGCGCGCCCAAAACAAGATTCAACTGGAGGGTGGTAAAAAAACCGATGAACATACCGAATCCCGAACTCCGGCTGGCCGAGGAATTTGTCCGGCATACCAACTGCAATATTTTTCTTACGGGCAAGGCAGGCACCGGCAAGACCACCTTTCTGCATGATATCCAAAAAAAGACCCACAAGCGGATGGTGGTGACGGCCCCGACCGGCGTTGCCGCTATCAATGCCGGCGGCGTCACCCTGCATTCCTTTTTTCAGTTGCCGTTCGGCCCATTTGTACCCGGCGGCGAAGCATTCATCGGCCAGCACAAAATCCGGAGGGAAAAACAGAACATCATCCGGAGCCTTGATCTTTTGGTCATCGATGAAATCAGCATGGTCCGGGCTGACCTGCTCGATGGCGTGGACAGCGTCCTGCGGCGCTACCGCCGCAACGAGCTGCCTTTCGGCGGGGTGCAACTGCTGATGATCGGCGACCTGCAGCAACTTTCACCGGTGGCCAAGCGCGATGAATGGCGGATCCTGCAGGAATATTACGATTCCCCATATTTTTTCAGCTGCACCGCGCTCGGCCGGACCGAGCTGATTCCCATAGAACTCAAGCACATCTACCGCCAGTCGGACCGTCATTTCATCGAACTCCTTGGTCGTGTCCGTGACAACCGGCTCGATCCCCCCACCCTTGAAAAGCTGAATTCCCGCCATATCCCGGATTTTTCCCCCGGGGACGGGGACGGATACATCACCCTGTGTACCCACAACAGGGGCGCCGACACCATCAACGAAGCCAGGCTCAACGCTCTGCCCGGGAAAAGCCGCTGTTTTAATGCCGAACTGGGCGGCGATTTTCCGGAGCACGCCTATCCGACCGCCGGCGCCCTGGAAATCAAGATTGGAGCGCAGGTCATGTTCGTCCGCAATGACACGTCGGCCGAGAAACGCTACTTCAACGGTAAAATCGGCAAAATCACAGGGATGTCGAGTGATGCCATCGAGGTGCGCTGCCCGGGGGATTCGGACAAGATCACGGTGGAGAAAACCACCTGGGAAAATATCGAATACGCCGTCGATCCGAAAACCGCCGAGATTTCGCAAAAGATCATTGGCACCTTCAGCCAGTACCCCCTGAAACTGGCCTGGGCCATCACGATCCACAAGAGCCAGGGACTCACCTTCGACCGGGCGATCATCGACGCCCAGGCCGCCTTTGCCCACGGCCAGGTGTATGTGGCCCTGAGCCGCTGCCGGAGCTTCGAGGGAATGGTGCTCAGCTCGCCGCTGAGCGCACAGGCCGTAAAAACCGACCACACCGTTCAGAGGTTCGTGAGGGATCTGGCCAGTCATACGCCCTCGCCGGAAAAAGTAACGGCCGAGAAAAACCGCTACCAGCGGCAGCTGATGCTGGCGTGTTTCAGCTTCGAGGAACTGCATCGGTTGCTCGGCCGCCTGGCGGGGCTTCTCTGCGGCAATTCCGGCGTGATTCATGTCTCGGGTGTGGGCGATATCATAGAGGTGCAAAAGCGGGCGTCGGAAGAGATCTGTACCATCGGCGAAAAATTCAAGGCTCAGCTTCAGGGAATGTTCACCGATGAATCCCAAACAACCGATGATCCCGCCATCCTGGAGAGGCTCGCCAAGGCATCCCGCTATTTTCAGGAAAAGTTTGATACGATCCTCTCACCTTACCTTGAGAACATCGCGGTGGAGACGGACAACAAGGAAATTCGAAAGAAAATCAACGACACCCTCAAGCATCTGAGAGAGGAAACCGCGGTGAAGCTGGCTGCGGTACGATCCTGCAAGGACGGCTTTTCACCGGAAAAGTATCTCCGGTCGCTTTCGGCCGCGGTCATGGACGTGGGGAAGGCGAAGCCGAAAACCCGAACCGGCATCTATTCCGAGGGGGACGTGGGCCACCCCGAACTGTTCGAAAGCCTGCGGGAATGGCGCAAACGGAAGGCTGCCGAGGAAGGAATCGCCCATTACCAGGTCCTGCGCCAAAAACCCCTGGTGCAGATCGCGGTCTGCCTGCCCGACTCCATTTCAGCCCTGAAAAAAATCAAGGGCATCGGCAAGCGCCTGGCCGAGAGATACGGCGAAGAGCTTGTGAATATGGTGGCGGACTATCTCCGGAAGCACGGGATTGAAGCGGTGGCCCCGCCCGAACCGTCGACTATCGCGCCCCCGGAAAGGCCGAAAGCGCGGCCAACAGGGAGCCAGGACACCAGGAAGCTCAGCCTTGAGCTGTTCGATCGGGGGCTTTCCATCCTCCAGATCGCCGCCGAGCGGGAACTGGCGGCCTCCACCGTCGAGGGGCACCTGGCATTTTTCGTCTCAAAAGGCGAACTTGAGATCGGCCGGGTGCTTCAGGATGAAAAGCGGAGGATCATAGAACAAAAAATCACAGATATGCCGGGAGCGTCATTGAAGGTGCTGAAAACCGCCCTCGGAGATGCGTATTCCTACGGTGAAATCAAGTTGGTCCTCGCCCACCTCGAACAACAATAATGCCTCTGATGAAGAATTGGCGCTTGTCATCGACGGCCTGAATGAAATAATTGGCGGTTGAACTCAGGGCGGCGGATGTGCGGGCCATCCTCTAAAGATACGTCCGGGCGCCCAGGTAGCGTTTCTGGTAGTATTCGTTGCTCAGGCTGGTGACGCGAACGTCCTTGCCGCCTCGGGGGGCGTGGATGAAGTCGCCGTTTCCGACGTAGAGACCGACGTGGGAGACGGTTTTGCGGCCGTTGGTGTCGAAAAAGACCAGATCGCCTTTACGCAGTGCGCCCTTTCCCACCGGCTGCCCGGCGCAGAACTGGTCGCGGGAGGTGCGGGGGAGTTTGAGGCCGTTGAGGCGATAGGTAACCATGATAAGCCCGCTGCAGTCGAAGCCGTTCCGAGCATTGTCGCCGCCCCAGACATAGGGAGCGCCGAGAAAGCGCCGGGCGGTGGCGACCAGTTCCTCGCGCAGGTCTCCTCTGCCGGTGCGCCGAATGCGCTCCGCCGCGTTGTCCTCGGGGCGGACGATGAAGAACTCGTCGATCAACTTCTGCTTTTGCAGCTCCTCCGCCTGCCTGCGGGCCGCTGCGTAGGTGTCGTGGTCTCCGAAACGCACCTTGTAGAGCCCCGATTCGTGGAGGAAGGAATAGGCGTCGATTCCCCGGCTTTCGAGGAGTGCGGCGAGCCGGGCGGCGTTGCCGGGGTTGGAGAAAGCGCCGACCTGAATGGAGTATCCGAGGCTTTTCAGAAGCGCGGCCGGCGGGATTCCCGGTACGGGCGCCGGGCGCCTGGCCCCGCACCCGAAGCAGCCGGCGAACAGAATCAGCAGCAAAAGCGCCGTCAGCGGTCTTGGGTTGCGAAACATCATCAAGTCTCTTGAATGAATGTCAACGATGTCCGCAGGTTAACACAGAGAGCGCGGGCTGACAAGGCTGACAGGAATTGCGGGACATTCTGAAACCACTCCATCAGAACCGTCGTTGCCGGAATGTCAGCCCGAACCGCTCGATGATGAATCTCCGGAGCAATGGATTCCTGATTCGTGTGCCGCAGTTTGTGTTCCGGGGCTTGACTGCTTCAGCTGGCGTCATGCTCCGCTGAAAACGATGCTCAATCCATGTCCATGTATTTGGAACGGATGTCTGAGATGCTGTTTTTTCTCAGAATCCGCGCAATGGCAAAAAAACCCAGGCAGAGCAGAAAACCGGCTCCCAGACCGAGAAAAAACTTGTTCCAGCCGCTGTCGTGTTCCCCGGATGCAGGGGCGATTCCGGGTTTCTGCTGCTCGACGGATTCAGGCCCTGCAGCGGCATTCGAAGCCGGCGGCGCGGGGATTTCAGGCTTTGGCGTTGCGGCGGGTTCGGGTTGCGGGGGAACGAGGCGAAATCCCGTGGCCAGCAATTCAGCCGCCTTGGCGTCGCGAACCTTGCGATCCTTGCTGCCCATGACCAGGGCGATTATCCGTACCCCGCCTTTCCTGGCGGTGGCGGCGATGGAAAATCCGGCTGCCTCATAATAACCGGTTTTGAAACCGTCACAACCGGACACTCGGGTCAGAAGCTTGTTGTGGTTGTGCATGATGAATTTATCTTCACGAAATCCCCTGGTCTGGGTGCCGGTGAATTTCAAGGCTTCCGGCCGTTTGGCCAGTTCGCGGCAGAGAATGGCAAAATCACGGGCTGTGGTGACATCCGGCTGCTGTCCCTGGGAGGGCGGAAGCCCATGAACGGAGTGAAAGCGGGTGTTTTTCATCCCCAATTCCTGCGCCTTACGATTCATCATGTCGACAAAGGCATCCTTTGAACCCGCAATATGAATGGCCAGGGCAACCGATGCATCGTTGGCTGACTGCACCATCATGGCGTATAAGAGCTCCTCAACCGAAAATTGTTCTTTTGGATCGAGATAAACCTGAGACCCGCCGATTTTGGACGCTTCCGGAGTCACCTGCACCATGTCGTCCAGCCGCAGCGCGCCCTGTTCGATACGGTCGAGAATCACGTAGAGATTCATCAGCTTGAGAACACTGGCGGGATAAACCATGGCATCGGCTTTTGCTTCGAAGAGAGTCTTTCCACTCTCCGCATCGATTACCAGGGCTGAAACATAAGGATCGGCGGAATTCGCTTTCAGGGGCGCGCGGGCAGCCATGGCAACGGGCGCCAGCAGCACCAGGACAAGGAGACAAAGATAAAGACGTTTCATGTTTTTTTGACTCAACTTTCGGAACCGGGGGTTAAAAACAAAATATTCAAAACCAATACATCAGCGCCATTCGCTGCATGGATTAAAAACGCCTCGCTTCCCGATAGGTTTTTTACGGAAAAATCAACCGCTTCAGGAAGGAAGAAATCCTTATTACCAGTGAATTCAGGATACGGCAAGAAGCAACAGAAGGCGCGGAAATAAAATAAAGACGGATTTGATTTGATGCTTTCCGATGAAGGCCGTATGCAGCGACCGTCGATCATGCCGTGCAGATCCGGAATGGGGGCGCCGGTCATTTATTAACCTTTCCAGATATTCCCACCGCTAAACATCCCCGCGATTTTACGAACCTTACACCTTGAATACCCCATGACGCCTGTGGTACAGTCTGTTGTGGCAAGATGCAATTAACCAATTGATTTGCATAATATTTCGCTGCAATTTTCGTTCAGTATACGGGTTGATGGAGAAAGATCTGAGGCAAAATGCACGAACCCCGCAAATTATTGACCTTTGAGTCCTTGGGCCTGTGTATTGTGACCTTTGTCGCTGTCTGTAATATCAGCGTATTTTACAACCTGTTTAATTACCTGTGGACGCTCGGCATACCTGCCGATCTGCACGGTCTCCTGGTCGGTTCCTACTCGCTCACGGCCATGGCTCTTTACCTTCTGGCGAGTCCCTTTCTGAACGCCGCCAACGCGCCGCGCGCCATGCTGCTGGGAATCATGGTGGTGGCTCTGTGCGGCGTGAGTTACCTCTTCATCCATTCCTTCTGGGGCCTGCTGGCGCTGCGCATGGTGAACGGAGCTGGAAATTTCCTCATGGGCGCAGGAGCAATGACGCTTTTTGTATCCATCATTCCGGAAGGAAAAAGCGGGCAGGCTTTTGCCGTTTACTCCGTAGCCATCCTTTTGCCTTATGGAGCGGTGCCGGCAGTGATGGATGCCCTGGATTTCCTGATTCCCACGCCCCCGCACGGGTATGCAGGCGCCACGATCACGCTGATTCCGGCGGCATGGATTGTCCTGCATATGCGCCGGCGCTTTCAGGGACAGCTTCGCATGGGGGAAAGAAAAAATCTCCCCGCCTGGCCGGACATCCGCGCCAACGTGACGCAGCTGCCGGTTGCGCTGCTGCTTCTGCTGAACACCATTTATATCATCACCTGGAGCAGCATGTTTTTTCTGGTCAAGGGATTTGCGGATCAACAGGGAGTCGTTAACGTGGGTTCCTTTTTCACGGTACAGACGGGAACGATGATTGCGTTCCGCCTCTTCGCGGGGAAGCTGTTCGACATCTTCAACAAGGCCCGAATGCTGGTGGTCACGTTTGCGGTCATTGCCCTCGGGTATCTGGCCTTGGACAACCTGCCGGGCGCGTGGGCGATACCGCTGGTGGCCTTGATCTTTGGAGTGGGTATGGGAATGGGGCAACCCCTCTTCCATGGCCTGATGTTTGAAGTCTCGTCCCCCGGATTCCGCCCTTTGAACGCAAACCTGACGCTTTGTTCCATACAGGCGGCGTGCTTTCTCGGCCCGGTGCTGGGCGGCGCGCTCGTCCTCCGATGGGACTACCACGGCTATTTCCTGTTCAGCATCGGGCTGGCGCTGGCGGCCGCATCCATGGGTTTCCTCCTGACAGGGATGCGAAAAATATCTTGAAGACCGGGCAGAAGCCCCGGAATCAGGGTTCGAAAAGATTTTTCGTCGGGAAATCGGGGTCGCTGGTGAGATTGACCCCCAGGCGCCGAAGTCCCGCTTCGTCCCCGGGCGTGGGGATATGGGTCATGTGGACCTCGCAGCCCTGAAGCTCCTTGAGCTTTTCCATGGCCAGCTGGGCGGCCGGGTTGGTCGTGGCGCTGACGCTGAGCGCGATGAGCGTCTCCTCCAGATCCATGCTCACCGTCTTTTCGTGGAGCATCTCCGTTTTCAAGTGGCTGATGGAATCGGTGATGTACGCCGGAAGGAGCTTGATCGGGTGGGGGATCGCGGCGAGGCGCTTGATGGCGTGAAGCACCAGGCTGGAGGCGGCGTGCATGAGGGGGGAATTGTTTCCCGTGACGATGGTGCCGTCCCTGAGCTCGATGGCGGCGCCGCAGTAGATTCCCTCGTTTCCCTTTTCCCGTTCCCGGGCCTCCAGGGCGGCGTTGCGGGCCGGTTCGACCACCTTCCGGTACGCCTGCCCCAGGTTGAAATCCTTCATGAACAATTCCACCCGCTGGACGGTGTCCTTCTCGGCGAAGCCCATGACGTACTCGCACCGGTAGCGGAAATAGCGGCGGATGATCTCCTGTTTCGCGGCCTCCCGGGTCACCTCGTCATCCACGATGGCGAAACCGCACCGGTTCACCCCCATGTCCGTAGGCGACCGGTAAAAGGATTCTCCCTTCGTGATCTTCTCGATGATCCTTTTCAGGACGGGAAAGGCTTCCACGTCCCGGTTGTAGTTCACGGCCTTTTGATCGTAGGCTTCGAGGTGGAAGGGATCGATGAGATTGAAATCCTTGATGTCCGCCGTCGCCGCCTCGTAGGCCACGTTGACGGGGTGCTTCAGGGGGAGGTTCCAGATGGGAAAGGTCTCGAACTTGGCATACCCCGATTTCGTCCCCCTCCGGTAGTCGTGGTAGAACTGGGACAGGCAGGTGGCCAGTTTCCCGCTTCCCGGGCCGGGGCCGGTGACGATGACCAGGGGCTTGTCCGTCTCGATGTACTCGTTCGCCCCGTACCCCTCGTCGCTCACGACGAGATCCACGTCGGTGGGGTACCCCTTGGTGTAGCGGTGGGTATAGACCCGGATATTCCGCCGCTCCAGCTTGTTCTTGAAGAGAACGGCCGCCGGCTGGCTCTCGAACCGGGTGATGACGACGCCGAGAACATGGATGCCCCACTCCCTGAGATCGTCGATGAGCTTCAGGGCGTCGGCATCATAGGTGATTCCGAAATCGGCCCGGATCTTCTTCCGCTCGATGTCGCCGGCATAGATGCACAGAAGGATGTCCGCCTTGTCCCGGAGACCCTGGAGCAGCCTCATTTTCACGTTGGGGTCGTAGCCGGGAAGGACGCGGGCGGCATGGTAATCGTAAAGGAGCTTGCCGCCGAACTCGAGGTACAGCCTGCTGTCGAACCGCTTCACCCGCTCCAGGATTTCCGCGGTCTGTTCCGCGATGTATTTTTCGTTGTCGAAACCGATTCTTCCCCTCATCCTGCCTCCTCGTTCCTTCTGAAAGATAATTTTGGGGAGAATAATCGCAAAACAGGGAAAGATCAAGCCCTTGAGGGAAAACAGTCAGAACCGGTTTCCGGTCCGCCCTGCATTGAGCCGCGCAGCGAGGCAAACATGCCGGATTCGCTGCGAATATTGCATTGTATCTAAAAATTGGCGCACTGATCTTCCCGTTTGCCTCTTACGATGTTGCCGCCGACAGCGGACCTGGAGAGCACATCAACCTGCGCCGCATTCTTTGCCTGAATATTACCGATGACGTAGATTCGGGAGGCGCTTAGCGCGGCGTTTTTACCAACCTGAATTGAGCACTTTACAAAAGTTCCATAAAGCGTGCAGGCCGCGCCCGGGGGACGTCAACCTTTATCGAGCCCGCATAACCGTAACAGGCATAATCTTCGCCATGCGCGATTCCGGCGAAGAGTGCACATGTCAGCACGACAGCAAGAAGATCGAACCCTTTTTTCATATCTTTCTCCCGGTTATCAAATTCAAGAAACCGTGTACGGGCCGCCCGGTTGTTCGCTGCGCCGAATGCGACGCGGTTCACGCCGCTGAATTTCACGAGGTCAGGTTGACAAGTTCAGCCCTTTTTGATCTATTATCATTGAAATACATTCAAGAGCGGCGGCTTCGAGACCGTCCCACCATGTCGTCCAGCAGGAGACACAAGACATCAGGCGTTTTTCCGCGATGCGCATTGCCGGCGCCAGTTGATTTTACGGACAAACGGCTCAGCCGGCGGATGTGCGTATCTGGTGCCTTGTGTCCGAACACCGGCCTCGAAGCAAGATTCTTGCCGCACCGACGGGAAAACGGAATGCTTGTCAAAAAGCGGACCTTTGCCGGAAATGGTCAGATGCGTGACAAAAAAGATCGGCACGGCGTTCCGGGAATCAATGCGTCGAAGGAAAATCATCCTCTGATTGCGGCCTGCATCATTTTGAATGTTTTCCCGGTGTGCTGGCAGAAGGAGGTGTAAATGGTTTTTCAGGATTTTTTACAGTACGAAATTCTCGGCAATACGGTTGAAGCATACGGCGTCAGCGCCGCCGTTTTCCTGGCTTGCCTTCTGGTCATTCTGGCGCTCAAACATATTGTCGTGCCGCGTCTTAGAAGACTTGCCGAAAAAACGGAAACCGCGTTCGACGACGTGCTGATCGCCGCCATGGAAAAAAACGCCATTCCCGCTTTCGTCGTGGCCGTGCTGTACATTTCGACCAAGAGTCTTGCGCTCAACGCGTCTTTGCGGAAAGTCATTTACACCGGCACGGCGGTCCTGGTGGCGTTTTTTGCGGTCCGGTTCATCCTGACGCCGGTCCGGTTTGGCTTGGAGAAGCAGTGGGTTCGGGCCGGAGCTGACAGTAAGCAGCGGCGGTCGCTCAAGGTCATGCAGACCGGCATTCAGACCCTGATCTGGGTCATCGCGCTGATCGTGCTGCTTGACAACCTCGGCATCAAGATTTCGACACTGGTTGCGGGGCTGGGCATTGGCGGCATAGCCGTGGCGCTTGCGGCCCAGGCGATACTCGGCGATCTTTTCGCCTATTTCATGATCCTGATCGATCATCCGTTCGAAGCCGGCGACTTCATTATCGTCGACGATTACATGGGCGCCATAGAGCACATCGGTCTCAAGAGCACGCGTATTCGAAGCCTCGGCGGCGAACTGCTGGTATTCCGCAACACAGATCTCACCGGATCCCGCATCCGCAATTACAAGAAAATGGAGCAGCGCCGGGTGGTATTCACCCTTGGCGTAACTTACGGGACCGGCATCGAGCAGGGCAAAAAGATTCCGGGAATCATCGCCTCGATTATCGGCTCTTTGCCGAATGCCCGTTTCGACCGGGCGCATTTCAAGGAGTTCGGCGATTTTTCCCTTGTCTACGAGGTCGTTTACTATGTACTTTCCGCGGATTACAACCTGTACATGGACATTCAGCAGGAGATCAATTTCAAGATTCGGGAGGAGTTCAAAAAGCTGGGCGCCGAGTTCGCGTTTCCGACCAGCACGGTATACCTTGAACACGCGATTCAGGGTGCATGAAAACCCGTTCGACCAAAATGGGGGCCTCTTTGTTTTCATTCTTTTCGGAAATTGATAGAATTCCGGGCATGGGTTTTACGCACCGTGACGCGAAGGGGATATCATGACGGATATCAGGATGCTTCTGAATAAACCCGAGTTTCCCCGTTCCGGCCGATACGAGCCGGATTGGGTGCTCGAAAACCAGATGGGACCCAATGCGCTGTGGCTGGCCGAGTGGCTTTCGAATGCACTGCCCCTCAAACCCGGAATGCGCGTTCTCGATCTGGGTTGCGGGCGCTCGCTCACCAGCATTTTTATGGCCCGGGAATTCGGCGTACAGGTTTGGGCAGCCGATCTCTGGATTACGCCGGATCACAACCGGAAAAGGGCTGAGGCGGCCGGAGTGGGAGACCTTGTTTTTCCTCTGCGTGCGGAGGCGCATGCCTTGCCGTTTTCGAATGTGTTCTTCGATGTCATCGTATCCGTCGATGCCTACCAGTATTTTGGAACGGACGTGCTTTATCTCAGCTACCTGTCGAGATTCCTGCGGCCCGACGGTTTTGTGGGCATCGTGGTTCCGGGCTTGATGCAGCCGATTGATGACATTCCGGAGCACCTTTCCCGGCCTCTGGCGAACGGAAAGGTTTTCTGGGAGGACGAGTGCTGGAGTTTCAAGACGCCGGACTGGTGGCGGAAGCACTGGCGTCGAAACAGCACAATGTCCGATATCCGCGTGGACACGCTTCAGGACGGGTGGCGTTACTGGTATGAATTCGAGAAAATTCTTGAAGCAACAGGGAAATCCGTTTTTCCATCCGATGCCGAAGGGCTTGAAAGGGATCAGGGAAGATACCTCGGTTTTGTCCGCGCCATCGCAAGGCGCACCGGCCATGCGGGCGCCAATCTGTATGATCCGGCCATCGGCATTCACTCAGGCGTGGACAGGTGATGACGCTGCGGAAAATCGGGAGGCATCGGGTTCGAAAATCGTCTTCGGAAGAGGTCCGGCCATGGGATCAGGTGCGAAACACAGAACTTCTTGATCGCCCCTCTTGAAGTAGGATAAAGAGAAGTTGTTATGACGAAAAGATTTCGTATCGCGCCATGGATTCTATTGCCCTTCATCCTGTTTTCCGGGGTTGCATGGGCATCTTCCGAACCCAAACTGATCCTTCAGGAGACCTTTGGGGTTCATCCCGCCGTCTTCAACTATTCCGAATATGAATATAATGGGAATACGGTCAGCGTCATTCGGTCTGATCCGCGGTTTTTCGATTTCGCAGTCGCCTGTGCAAAGCCGCCGAAATCCGTCAGCCAGTTCCACAATGAGAACCCAAGCGCCATGTTTACCCTGAATGGCGGTTACTGGGATCAAGATTATGTGCCGACAGACCTTTGCGTCGTGGACGGAAAGGTCATTAAACCGGTCAATACCGCAAACAGCCACTTCGGCCTGTTTGCCGTCCGCCGCAACGGCGAGCTGGTCATCGGCGATTTGAAAAGAAAGCCGCTGAGTCAGGTCGATGTCAATGATTTCCGCTACGCCCTGAAAAGCGGCCCCCATCTGCTGAGAAAAGGGGCACCGGTCGAGTTCAAATCCAGCAGCAGCCATTCCAGAACCGTTCTGGGGAAAGACGTCCAAAACAACGTTCTGTTCGTCATCACGAAGTTAGGGAAGATGACGTACTCCGAGATGATCCGCTTTATCATGGATTCCGGACTCGGCATGGCCGACGCTTTCAATCTGGACGGAGGGGCTTCATCCGGCTTTGCGCTGGGCAAAGGAGACGATATCGTTCTGAAGGATACCGTCCGTATCGCCAATGTCATTCAGCTGACCCTGAAGCAACCGCGTTGAACCGTTTACAGGCCGACTACCTCGGGACGAATCGCCCTTCGGAGCGCCGCGGATTCGGCCCGAAGGAAGCGCGGAAATCCTCAAAACAAAGAAGCCCCCTGAAACGAATCAGGGAGCTTCTGCCCGCTACCAGATCTTAATCCTGACGGAGGGATTCCTGGAGCGTCATTGAACGAGGGAGCCCGAACACGGATTGCCTGCGACCGGCTCGATCTTTATGCCATGCATGCAACCCTGGCCGCTTTACGGCGTTTGGGCCTGTGTTTGAGGTGCAATCTTGATTTCCACCCTTCTGTTCAGTTGTCGTCCGGCCTCGGTGTCGTTGGTCGCCACAGGCATGGTTTCTCCAAACCCCATCACTTCGATGCGACTAAAGGCGATGCCTCGCTGAACCAGCAGGTCTTTTACGGAATTGGCGCGCCGTATGGAAAGGTCCATATTGTATGCATCGGAACCAACGCTGTCGGTATGCCCGTCCACTCGAATGAAAGTGTCAGGGTATTGCGTCAGCACGCCTGCCACCCGGTCGATTTCAGAGTAAAGGCCTGGCCGCACTTCCGCGGAGTTTGTATCGAATGTCACATCGCCCTTGAAGGTCACCGCCAGAAGGTTGCCGTCCCTGGATACGGAAGCGGCTTCCGAGGTGGCCAGAACATTGCGCATGTCTCTTTCCTGATTGTCCATCATTCTGCCGACTCCGGCGCCCCCAAGTCCTCCCACGGCGGCTCCGATGGCAGCGCCGATGAGGGTGGCTTTCGTATCGCGGCCGATGACCTGACCGAGTATTGCGCCGGCTGCTGCTCCGCCCGCTGCTCCGTAAAGACCGCCCTTCTGAGTTTTGGTCATGGGCTCAGTCGAAGTCGTTGCGCAGCCCGCCAGAATCAAGGTAAAACACAGAAAAATACAAATTCTTGTCCGGTTCATTTTTGTCCTCCTTTCAAAAGCCTTATCTTATCGGATTATCTTCGATATTCCTTGATAACAAATTGTTATTGATGGGGATAGTATGGGCAACAACCACTTGCAGGGCAAAGGGAGGCTGACCGCTTTGCCCGGTTTCGCCCTACTTGATTTCTCCCGTTTTGTCGAAGGGTATGCGGAAAGACGGTGATCCCGCGTGCAGAGACCCTCTCAGCCGGTACTTGAATCCCGAGGCGTAGCTTCCCCTGCTTGCCGCCGAGAACTGCTTCAGGATGCTGGTGAGCCCGGTGTAGGCCTCCACCTGAACGATCTCCGTGCTGAGGCGTGCCACCTTCAGGCTCTGATTGGAAACCCCGCTGGCGAAAGGCTCACCGTTGATATCGAGATCGAAGACAAGCCCGGAGATGTTCAGATCCCTCTCGGTGGGATTCTGAATGCGGAGCTCCAGAACAAAGGTCTGCTCCATGAGCCGCATCTCCTTGGGGATAATGTTCACGATATCGACGTGCGGCTTCTCCCCCTTCCAGAAGAGCGCGGCGCATCCGGATACCAGAGCCGCAAAGAACACGAGCACCAAAACGCATGCCGAAACGACTTCCCGTCTCATCGCCGCTGCCCCCTTTTACAGGCAAACTCATTCGGCCCATTCAAACGATATTTCAAACAGCCATCCCTATTTCAATCGACAAAAAGGCGAAACAGCGCGACTTCGCCTATGAACCCGTTATTTCATCTTACCGTCTCGGGTATCGGTAATCATACCGTTTTTGTTCGTGAGGCCTGCTTTTTTTATACCTGACTTCTCTCGGGTAATGGTTTTTGGGAAGATTTATCCAGGGACCGCTTCTGGACTGCGAGTAATACCATCGGCTGTCATGATGATAATAGTGATAGTTTCTGTAGACGTAGTAGGGTTCATACAATTCCACGTACGCCGGAAGGGGCGGTGCGATGGCGATGCTTGTGCCATGAGGTCCCACGGATGCAACGCATGATATGCACGCAAGCGATGCAAAAAAAGGGAGTAGCCATAATTTTTTCATGTCATCCTCCATGTTGGTTGCTTCAGTTCATCATTACTACCGATGTCGATCCTTGTCAAACTTTTCCGGGATATTGCCATTATAACTTCTTGAAATCAAATCAAATTGTCCAATTACCCATGCCTTTGACGCAGCTCGAAGCAGGTTTTGAGAAGGTTTCATGTTTTTGGAATGTGAAATGGAAATCAGCGGCACGTTTGCCGTTTTTCCGGGATTGATGTATAGTGATTCCTATATAGAAGAGGGCCGTGATGAGAAGGATATTGCTTGTATCCATGCTGGTCGGGTTTTCCTGCCTGTTCCTGCCGCAGTGCCACAACAAGCGCGTCGAGGCCGCTGAGCTGCCAACAAAGCCCATCCTGAGGATCGAGACGGGGATGCACACGGCGATGATCAACCGGATCGCCCTGGATCAGGCCAATCGGTGGCTGGTTTCAACCTCCGACGACAAGACGCTCCGGCTCTGGGAGCTTCCCGCCGGCCGTCTCACCCGTATTTTCCGGCCGCCGATAGGGGAAGGAAACGAGGGTAAGCTCTACAGCGTGGCTATTTCTTTCGACGGCAGGCAGATCGCCTGCGGGGGATGGACGGAACGGGACCGGGAAGGCGCCAATTATATCTATCTCTTTGACCGCGCCTCGGGACGCATGGCGGCACGGATTACGGGGCTTACCGGCATGATTCACCATCTGGCCTATTCCGCGGACGGCCGATATATCGCCGTCTGCATGGGCCGGAACATCGGTGTTCGAATCTACGAAACCGAAGGCCTTCAGCCTGTTGCCGAGGACAGGGGCTACGGGGGCGAAAGCTGCGGCGCGGATTTTTCCCCGGACGGCCGGCTGGTCACCTCCTCCAGGGACGGCTATCTGCGCCTTTATAACCGGGATTTTCGCCTGCTGGAAAAAAAGAAAGCCCCGGGGGGCGTGTATCCTTTTCAGGTGAGCTTTTCTCCGGACGGCCGGAAGATCGCCGTGGTATTTCAGGACTCCACGAATGTGGACATCCTTTCCGGCAGCGACCTGTCATCTTATCGCTATGCACCCGACACGGTGATCCACAAAGGAGATTCCAGCAACATCTCCTGGTCCGCGGACAGCCGGTTTCTCTATTCCTGGGGCATTTTTGACGACGGCAAAGGAAATCCCATTATCCGCTGGGCAGACGCCGGCCGGGAAAAAAGCTCCGGTCTTTCCGAATCGCCGGATACCGTCTTCGGCATTCGTCGTCTGAAAGAGGGAGGCTTTGGCTATGGAAGCGGCGATCCTGTCTGGGGCATCCACGAGGGCGCAGCCATCCGAAAGCGCTACCTCATCCCCGGAATCGCCGATTACCGGGCCGGCTGGGAAAGTTTCCTCGTTTCAAACAACGGCGCCTGCGTCCAGTTCGGGTATGAATACGGGGGTCAATCACCGGCCCGGTTTTCTGTGGACGAAAGACTCTTGGAAGAGGCACCCGCCCGGAATGCAGACTTCTTGCCGCCCGTCACCGCGTCTCCGGGGCTCAACATCACGGACTGGAAAAATCATTTCACTCCCAGACTCAACAACGATGCGCTGAAGCTGGATCCATACGAAAGGTCCCGCAGTCTTGCCATTGCACCGGAAGGCGGGGGATTTCTTCTCGGGACGGACCGGCATCTTCGTTTCTTTGACCGGGAAGGAAGGGAGCAGTGGAATACGCCCATTCAGGGCTCCGCCTGGGCGGTGAATATCGCGGGAAACGGGAAGGTCGCCGTTGCGGCCCTGGCCGACGGGACGATCCGCTGGCATCGTCTGTCCGACGGCAGGGAACTTCTCGCCTTTTTTCCGCACAGGGACAAAAAGCGGTGGATTGCCTGGTCTCCTTCGGGATACTATGACGCCTCGCCCGGGGCGGAGGAACTCATCGGATGGCACCTCAACCAGGGGAAGGATCGGGCAGCGGACTTTTTCCCGGTCTCCCGGTTCCGTCCAATTTGCTATCGACCCGATGTGATCGCCTGGATCATTAAAGTCCGGGACGAGCGGAAAGCGATTCTTCTGGCCAATGAAGCGTCCGGGTGCATGTCTCAGGAGCCTTTCATCGAGAAAATTCTGCCGCCTGTTGTGACGATTCTGTCTCCTGAAGATGGCTCCACCGTATCTACACCGGAAGTCGCCCTGTCCTTTTCTCTGCGCAGTCCCTCGGGAGAGCCGGTCACGTGGATTCGGGTGCTCGTGGACGGCAGGCCTGTTTTAACGAAAAGGAAACTGTCTCTCAAGCCCAGGGGGGGATTAACGCAGACAATCCGGGTGGCCATTCCGGAGAGAGACTCCGAGGTTTCCGTCATCGCCGGGAATCGTCATGCCGCAAGCGTTCCTTTCATGATCCGCCTGCACTGGAAGGGAAAGGCCGCAGCAGAGGAGCTTACCGTCAAGCCGAACCTGTATGTTCTGGCCGTCGGGGTGAGCCAATACAAATACCGTGGCCTGAGGCTGAGCTTTGCCGCCAAGGATGCACAGGACTTCGCCAGATCCATGGAGCGGCAGAAAGAGGGGCTGTATCGCGATGCGAGGGTCCGGGTCCTCACGGACCGGCGGGCAACGAAAGACAATATTCTGGACGGCCTGGCCTGGATTCGGCGGGAGACGACGAGCCAGGACGTTGCCATGGTTTTTCTGTCAGGTCACGGCATGAACGACCCGGCGGGAGTTTTCCATTTTCTGCCCGTCAATGCCAGGATCGGAGGGCTCAAGCGGACTGGAGTCGCCTTTTCGGACATCAGGAACACCGTCGCCTCCCTGGCGGGGAAGGGCATTCTGTTTTTGGACACCTGCCGTTCTGGCAATGTGACGGGAAGCGGGATGGTCAGCACGGATATCACCGCGGTGGTCAATGAGTTGGCCGCAGCCGAGAACGGGGCTGTCGTTTTTGTCTCCTCCACGGGCAGGCAGCATTCCATGGAAGACAAGGCCTGGGAAAACGGGGCCTTTGCCAGGGCGCTGGTGGAAGGGATGGGCGGCAATGCGGATTATCAAGGCGAGGGCCGAATCACGATCAGCCTGCTGGACCGCTACCTTTCCGAACGGGTGAAGGAATTGACCAGAGGCAGGCAAACCCCGATCATGACCAAGCCCCGGACGATCCACGATTTTCCGGTGGCATTGAGGCGATGACATGATGCAGAGTGCTTCTGCGGAGGAATTATATTGATGATTCGGTAATAACGGCCAGGGTGAAATCCCTGCCTGCAACGGATACCTCAAGTCATTTGCCGTCAGTGTTGAAACATTCAAGGGCGCCGTCCAGCTCAGCGGCTTCGTAAGCTCTCAGGAGGCCGTCGACAGAGCGGGTCAAATCGCGCGCGGCGTCAAAGGGGTCCAATCCGTAAAGAATAATCTGATCGTGAAATAATTGAAAGCATTCGCCCTGTCGGATCAGACAGGCACAGGACGCCGGAAAACGGGCGCCTGTCAGAAAAAATCGAGCGCGGATTGAAAAAGGAGGTTTTAAATGGAGATTTTATCCTGGATCGTAATGGGATTAATCGCGGGTTTGCTCGCAAAATTCATCATGCCCGGCAAACACCCTGGAGGACTTGTCGTGACTATCCTGATAGGAATAGCGGGCGCCTTCGCAGGCGGGTTTATCGGGTCCTTCCTGGGGTTTGGGGCGGTTACGGGATTTAATATAGGGAGTATCTTGCTGGCTATCGGCGGCGCCGTTCTTTTATTGATGTTGTACCGGGCCATGAAGAAATAACGCTCTGTTCAGATCTGACGCTGCAAATTCAGCCCCGCCGGTTACCCGTCGGGGTCATATCAGAAAACCTTCAAGCTGGCGTCATCGCATATAAATCAAAAGGGGCTTTCGATTTCTCGAAGCCCCTTTCCCGGCCTTTTTCTTCGGGTTTCAGAATGTCCTGATTATTTTCCCGCCATCATGGCCGCGATATCTTCCGCAACGGTCCTGACGGGTTTGATGTTGAATTTCTCCACGAGCACCCCGGCCACATTCGGGGAGAGAAACCCCGGAAGCGTGGGGCCGAGCCGGATCCCTTTCACCCCGAGAAACAGCAGGGCCAGCAGCACCGCCACGGCCTTCTGCTCATACCAGGCGATATCATAGGAAACAGGCAGATCATTGATGTCATCTAGTCCGAACGCCTCCTTGAGCTTCAGGGCGATCACGGCCAGGGAATAGGAGTCGTTGCACTGTCCTGCGTCCAGAACACGGGGAATTCCGCCGATGTCGCCCAGGGCCAGTTTATTGTAACGGTATTTGGCGCATCCGGCCGTCAGGATCACGGTGTCCTTGGGCAGATTTTCCGCAACCTCCGTATAATAACTCCGGCTCTTGTGGCGCCCGTCGCATCCGGCCATGACCACGAAACGCTTGATGGCTCCGGATTGAACGGCAGCCACGACCTTGTCGGCCAGGGTCAGCACCTGGTTGTGGGCGAATCCGCCGACAATGGCGCCGGTTTCGATTTCCGCGGGCGGCGGGCAGGCTTTCGCTTTCTGAATCAGGGCGGAAAAATCCTTGGACCCGCCTTCCGGGCGGTCTGGAATATGGACGGCGCCGTTGTAGCCCACCACTCCGGTGGTAAAGAGCCGGTCGAGGTAGGTGTTGCTTTTTTTCAAGGGCACCAGGCAGTTGGTTGTCAGCAGAACCGGGCCGTTAAACGACTCGAACTCCTCGTTCTGGCGCCACCAGGACCCGCCGTAATTCCCCACAAAATGGGAATATTTCTTGAAAGCCGGATAATAATTGGCCGGCAGCATCTCGCCGTGAGTATACACATCGATGCCCGTGCCCTCGGTCTGCTTGAGCAGTTCTTCCATGTCCTTCAGGTCGTGCCCGCTGATCAGAATTCCCGGATTTTTTCCCACCCCGATATTGACCCGGCTGATTTCCGGGTGGCCGTATGTCGTGGTGTTGGCCTCGTCCAGAAGGGCCATGGTGGTGACCGCCGTTTCTCCGCATTTCATGACCAGGGCCACCATTTCATCAACGGAAAGATCTTTCGTGGTGGAGGCCAGGCCCTGCATGATGAAATCGTTGATTTCCGCCTTCCGGTATCCGAGAACGGCGGCATGGTCCGCATAAGCGGCAACGCCTTTGAGTCCGATCACCAGCAGTTCCCGAAGGGACCGTACATCCTCGTTCTCCGTGGCCAGAATTCCGACCTGTTTGGCTTTTTCGGCAAATGTGGACGCATCTCCGGTCCATGTGGCGGCTTCCGGCAGGGATTCGTCAAAATCCCGCCCGTTTTTCTGCTTGTAGGCGGAAAGAAACGCGGACCTGAGCTGATCCCGGCGCTTCAGGGCGTCCTGAATCAAGTCCGTAAGCCGGGCGTCATCCCAGTTGGCGTTGGTGATGGTGGCAAACAGCGCCTGGACGACAAACAGATCGTTGCTTCGGTCCGGAACGCCCAGTGCTTTTAATCTCTCCGCGTAAATCGCGATGCCTTTCAGAACGAAAATCAGCAGGTCCTGAAGGCTGGCGGTTTCTTCGGGTTTTCCGCACATGCCCTTGACTGTGCAGCCGGTGTTTTTAGCGGTTTCCTGACACTGAAAACAAAACATTATACGCCTCCTTTTATAAAAGTCCGTATTTTCCTTTTGCCCGCCCCGGACCCTTTGAAACGAAAAAGGGTTAAAATATTCCGGGCGCGTTCTTCCATTGCGGCGGCCGGCGCAAATGCGGCCCGAGGATCTTTTTTCCCTGTGTTAAAATCATCCTACGCCGATCAGAATTCGTTTTCCTTGACTTAGGTCAAGACCTTGGAAAAAACCGGGGTATGCTGACAAAAACTATACACCAAAATCTTCTGTTTGACGACATGCGGTTTGCGGCGCATTCTGATTTTCGACCCTATGCCGGCCGCGATGAAAACCTCTGGCTGCTTTAAAACCGCAGCTTCGCCGGCGCCCGATCCCGTGCCGCCCGAAGGTGTTGACACGCTGTTGCGCGTTGCATACACTGAAGATATTCACAAACCGGAAGGAGCTGCCATGAATCATTCACAAAGCCCTGCGGGCGGCGTCCCCGCCCCCGATAACGACAACGGCCACATCAACAAGCTCAAGCGCGCCTTTGCCTACAAACTGTTCTACCAGTTGGGAAAGACCGTTCTGTCGGTCTCTCTCAACGACTACTATCTGTCGGTCTCCTCGACCCTGCGCGACCGCATGCAGCTCCTGTTCATCAACTCCACCGAGGCTCTGCTGGAAAAGAAGATTCGGACCGTCTGCTACCTGTCCGCCGAGTTTCTCATGGGGCCGCACCTCTGCAACAACCTGGTCAGCATGGGACTGTTCGAGGACTTTCTTCGGGCGACTCAGGAGACCGGGCTCGACCTCAAGGCCATCATCGACCACGAGGAGGAACCGGGGCTGGGCAACGGCGGCCTGGGACGGCTGGCCGCCTGTTATCTGGACTCCCTCGCCACCCTGCAGATTCCGACCATCGGCTACGGAATCCGCTATGAATTCGGCATGTTCGATCAGGAGATCGAGAACGGCTGGCAGAAGGAACTGAGCGACCCCTGGCTGCAGCCCGGAAATCCCTGGGAGATCAAAAAGCCCGATCTGGCCCAGAAGGTCGGCTTCGGCGGATATGTGGAAACCTATAAGAATCATGACCATAAAAACTGCGTGCGCTGGGTTCCGGCGCGTGAGGTCATCGGCATTCCTTACGATACGCCGGTGCCCGGCTACAAGGTCAACACGGTCAGCACCCTCCGTCTGTGGAGCGCTGAGGCGACCAAATCCTTCGATTTTCAGGACTTCAACATCGGCGACTATTTCGGGGCGGTGGGTGAAAAAGTCGCCGCCGAAAACATCACCAAGGTGCTCTATCCCAACGACAAGCAGTTTCAGGGCAAGCAGCTCCGGTTGGAACAGCAGTATTTTTTCGTATCCTCCTCCCTGCAGGACATGATCCGCATGCACCTTTTTGAAAACGAGTCGCTGGACAACTTTCACGAAACTTACGCCGTGCAGCTCAACGACACGCACCCGGCGGTGGCCGTGCCCGAGCTGATGCGGCTGCTGATCGACACGCACTGCATGCCGTGGGAACAGGCCTGGGAGATCACCACGCGGACGTTTTCCTTCACCAACCATACACTGCTGCCCGAGGCATCGGAGAAATGGCCGGTCACCCTGTTCGGCGCTCTGCTTCCGCGGCACCTGGAAATCATCTACGAAATAAACTACCGCTTCCTCGATCAGGTGCGGTTCAAATATCCGGGCGACGAGGATATCGTCCGGCGTATGTCGATTGTCGACGAGACCCCGCCCCGTTCGATCCGCATGGCCCATCTTGCCTGCATTGGCAGCCACACCATCAACGGGGTCGCCGAGATGCACACCCGACTGGTCAAGGACCAGACTCTGGCGGATTTCGATCGCCTGTGGCCGGGGAAAATCGTCAACATCACCAACGGCGTGACCCCGCGGCGCTGGATCCTGGTCAGCAACCCGCGGCTGGGACGACTGATCACCGAGGCGATCGGAGAAAAGTGGATCACCGACCTGGACGAACTGCGCAGACTCGAGCCTCTGGCCGATGATGCGGCCTTTCGAGAGGCCTGGAGGCGTGTCAAACAGGCCAACAAGCAGGACGCCGCCGAATACGCCGAAAAAAGAGGCGTCCGCATCGACCCTGACGCGATGTTCGACGTTCAGGTGAAACGGATCCACGAGTACAAGCGCCAGCATCTTAACGTCCTGCACATCATCACCCTGTACAACCGAATCAAGGCCGATCCCTCTCTGAATCTGACTCCCAGGGTCTTTGTCTTCGGCGGCAAGGCGGCGCCCGGCTATCTCATGGCCAAGCTGATGATCAAATTCATCAATTCGGTGGCCGAGGTCGTCAACTTCGACCCGGATGTGGGCGACCGGCTGCGCGTCTTTTTTGTCCCCAATTACAACGTGAAGACCGCCCAGTCCATCTACCCTATTGCCGACCTGTCCGAGCAGATCTCGCTTGCCGGCAAGGAGGCCTCGGGAACCGGAAATATGAAGTTTTCCATGAACGGCGCCCTGACCATCGGCACCCTGGACGGCGCCAACGTGGAGATTCGGGAGGAAGTCGGCGCCGAAAATTTTTTCCTGTTCGGCATGACGGTGAGCGAGGTCGCCGCTTTGCAGAACGAGGGGTACTCGCCCAGGGACTATTACCACGGCAACCCGGAATTGCGCGCGGTGATCGACCTGGTCCGTTGCGGTCACTTCTCCCACGGGGACCGCGAACTGTTCAGACCGCTGCTCGATTCACTGCTCACCGATGACCCCTATTTTCTGCTGGCCGACTACCAGTCCTACATCGACTGCCAGCAGCAGGCGGGCGGAATTTTTGAAGATGTCGAGCGGTGGTCGCGGATGTCCATTCTCAATGTGGCGCGTATCGGAAAGTTTTCCTCCGACCGTTCGATCCGCGAATACTGTGAAAAGGTGTGGCGCGTCTCCCCCATTCCCGTGGAACTCAAATGGCAGCGCGTGCCCGAGGGCGGGATCCGGTTTCCCCAGGTCAAGTGACGCCGGCCGTTTTTGCTGCCCGTACGGCGAGAAAAACACTGTGGCGCCCCTTTCATGCGCTTGTGTACAGAATGAAAAGGGGCTTTCGATTCCTCAAAGCCCCTTTTTGACCTTTTTTCATACCGCCGAAGGCCAGGGCTTATTTCTTTCCGGATCCCCCCTTTTTGCTATCCTTTTTTTCGGCCTTCTGGGTCTTCTCGCCCTTCTCGGCTGTTTCTTCCGCAGCGGCCTTCTTTTCGGCCTGTTTTTCTTCCTTTTCGGCCCTTCCGGCTGTCTCCTCGGCAGCGGCCTTCTTTTCGGCCTGTTTCTCGTCCTTTTCGGCCCTTCCAGCCTTCTCCTCGGCAGCGGCCTTTTTCTCGGCCGCCTAGGACCCCGGTGCCTGAGCGAACGCGAGCCCTGTCATCGAAAGTGCAAAAAGAATGCAAACCACAATTGACAAAAATTTCTTCATGATATCATCTCCTTTTCTCAGTTTTTCCGCTGATTCGGCGATGACGAAAAAAGACTATTTTTTCGCGCCGAATATTTCCGCCGGTCGGGTGGTATCTCCGGTGGCATTGGGATAATCCGGGGCCTTGTATGCCTTTTCGTTGTGTTCAATCAGCTCGCGCCCTTCTTTCATGAACAGCACATAGCGGTTCTTGCATTCGTAGAAACCGTGCCACCATGCGTAATCCGGCGCCATCATGGCGGTTCCCATCCGGGCCCGGCGGCCTTCATGATGCCAGAGTTCGTAGAATTCCACTTCCAGAGGTTCGTCGAAATACCGGGTTTTGTCCAGAAGTTCCCTGGCGTAGAGATCATCCAGAAGCGCCCTGGCGGGTTTAAAGTAAACGGTATTGTATTCCTCCACCGCATTGTCCATCTTGATGTAATGATCGTTGACCCACTTATCCCCGTGACACTGGCGGCAGATTTGCTTCATTTTGTCCCGCTCCACCTGCCAGTTGTTTCTGGCGGGAAAGGCTTCAAAATTTTCCGGGCGGACCGTGAGCGGGGCCTGGAGTTCCCAGGAAAGGCGCTCGGTGACATCATGGGTGGTTCTCACCGTGCCCGCGCCGGTCATGTGACAGGACGCGCAGGTTGGCCCCCGGTAGTCCGTTCCAGGGGACCAGGTTCCCGGCGCCGCGTTCCAGTTGTATTCATCCTCGAAAGCCCCGTAAATAGCCCCATGCTTGGATTCCGTGTAAATTTCAATCTGGGGATGGTCCGGACCCAGGTGGCACTGACCGCAGGCTTCGGGCTTTCTCGCTTCCATAATGGAAAACCGGTGCCGGGTATGACAGCTCGAGCAGCCTCCCAGGCTCCCGTCGAGATTCACCCGGCCCACGCCCACATTGGGCCAGGCATCGGAGGAAAGCTCGCCCTTTTCGGTTTTCAGCACGGAACCATGGCAGTAGTAACAGCCTGTTGACCGCTCCGTATCGCTGTTCATGCCGTCTTTCAGCCACGAATCGATCTTCCAGATGATTTCCATGGTGTTGGCGTGCTTGCTTTTCGAGTACTGGCCGGCCTCGTCCGGATGGCATCGGGAGCAGTCCTTGGGCGTCACCACGGCGGTCACCGGCACCTTGAACTCTTTCCGGCCGTATGTGGAATCGGATTTTTCATACTGTTTGTAATGGGCCTGGCTGACATCCGGATCGAACTCATTGGCCAGATGGCAGTCGATGCAGGTGATGTTGGCATTGGCATGGCGGCTGTTGGCCCAGTCGGCAAAAATGCCGGGATGCTCCTGCTTGTGGCACTGAATGCAGGCGATGCCGGCATCTGAAACGCTGCGTTCAATGCGGAATTCCTTTTCCTTGGCCATGGTTTCCTGTGATTCGCAGAATCCCGAAGCGGCGAAGGCGAGCGCCAAAAGGCCCGCCAGCCATATTCCCCGTGTCAGTATCTTCATCCCATGCCCCCTTTTTCCTCTGGTTTTAATAATCCCGGTACTGGGAATATCGGTAAACCGGCGTGTGGTTGTGGACCAGGTCCCGGTGACAATCCACGCAATTCTTTTCCATGCCCGGCAGCGGATACAAAACCGTCCGGTGGGACAGCATGGCCCCGCGCTTATCCGGAATATACAGCAGATTCCGGTGGCATTTCATGCACTGGTAATTTTTAAACGATACATAGGCTTTTTCCCGCTGCTCCGCATGATCATAAGATTCCATGGTGAAATGGGCGATGATGTCCTTAACCCCGTGCAGGGTCTTCATGTAGAAAAAATTCACCGTGTCGTGAGGGGCGGGCAGGTGGCAGTCCATGCAGTCCGCCACAAACCCCTGGCCGTTATTCACGTGTGAGGAAGTTTTCCAGGTGTTGTAGGCGAACTGGATTTCATGGCACGACGCGCAGAATTCCGGCGTGGAGGTTCGCACCATGGTGTAGTAGGTCATGCTGAACACGGGAAAACCCAGAAGGATGCCGAGAGTGACGAGAAGAAACGCTTTGGCCGGTTTTTTCATACAGCCACTTCCTCTTGCAGGAAAAGGGTAAACACGGCGCGAAACAAGCGGACACGGCGCATTGATCGGCGAGGGCCCGAATCTTGAACATTCTCTTCAGTTTCCATTTATAGGATAATCCGACCCGCAAGTCAAATTTTGGCGCCTTTTCCCGAAGCCGGCTTTTCTCCCAGGGAGGGTTCGCACAGGTTGGATCCGATATCCGTCTCAACCAGTTTCCTGAATGCTGTATTTTCCGGTTGACGCTTTCCTTTCGATTCCCTAAATTTGTTTTATAAGGAAGCGTGAAAAAGAAGGGTGGGGTGATAATGAGAAAAATCCTGGTTGGCTTTTTCATGTGCCTGCTGATGGCAGGAATGGTTTATGCCCAGGAGGGCGCCGGTATGAAAGACACATTTTCCGTAATTCATTCCAGAAAGAGCGTCAGAAACTTCACGGGTGCGCCGGTCGGCAGAACCGATCTTGACAGGATCATCAGAGCGGGCATGGCGGCGCCGTCCGCGGTGAATGCCCAGCCGTGGTCTTTTGTGGTCGTAACCGAAAGAAAAAAGCTCGACGAGCTTGCCGCGGGGCTTCCGTATGCAAGGATGCTTTTAAAAGCAGGGGCGGCCATCATTGTTTGCACCGACCCTGACAAGGCGTATGATCAGAACAGGGACCTGGCCGTCATCGACGCATCGCTTGCCGGCGAAAACATCCTGCTTGCGATAGAAGCGCTGGGGCTTGGCGGCGTATGGACCGCCGCATATCCCTATGCGGACAGGATGAACCATGTGCGTACCGTGCTCGGAATCCCTCAGGAAGTGATTCCGCTGAACGTGACGCCGGTGGGTGTTCCGACCGGAGCAGATCAACCGAAAGACAAGTATAAGCCGGAAAAAATACACTGGGAGAAGTGGTAATGCCGTCATTTTGTCTGCCTTGAGCGTGACGGATCTGTAATTGTTGGAACATAATAATACGGCAAACAAAATGTTATGATGGCCTCGATACCATTGGCGAACAGCCGCCGCGCGACCCGGCAATTAAAGCCACTCGACTTATTTATTTTTATCAGGAAAGGATCTGCCTATGCCCATACTTGAAGAAGATAAAGATCTTAAGGATGCGCTGCAAAAGTGCCGCACCGTCTGCGTGGTCGGCATCTCTCCCGATCCCTTCAAGCCCAGCCACTTTGTTTCCGAAGTCCTGCAAAGCCACGGCTTCAAGCTGTATCTCGTCAATCCCAAATGCGCAGGCCTGACCATTCTGGGGGAGAAGGTCTACGCCTCCATGCAGGACATACCGGATGCGATCGATATCGTGGACGTATTCCGCAGTCCCCCTGCCGTGCCGGCTCTGGCCGAAGAGGCCAGGCGGAAAGGTTTCAGAATCTTCTGGATGCAGCCGGGCACGGAAAGCCCGGAGACCATAAAGGAACTCGATGAGGAAGGATACGGCGTGGTCGCAGGAAGATGCATGAAAGTCGAGTCCAACCGATTGCTCTGATACAAGGCTGTCATGCGTGGCCTTCAGGGCCTTATCCAGGGTTGTGTCCGGGGATCGACACAGCTTATCGCGGCGCCGGACGACGCGATTGCCAACATCATCGGGATACAGCCTTGTCAAATCCAAAAGTCCGAGCCGGGTGGCAATCGCTTTTGGATGACAGGTCAAAAAACAGGAGTCTTTAAGTCAGGGGGTCGAACATGGGCCGATTTTATTTGCGGCATTTTGTGCCGACCCAAAATCCTGGCGCATGACCCAAGGAGGATCAAAATGAAATCCAGGAATTCTTTTTTCGTTTCGGTATCGTTGGCTCTGTTCCTGTCGGTTTTCATCGGCTGCAGTGGCGGCGGTGGCGGCGGTGGCGGCGACGGCACCCTGTCCCTGTCTCTGACGGATGCCGCGACCTTGGAGTACCGAGCCGTGTATGTGACCATTGACCGGGTGGACGTTCACCTCGGCGGGGATGAAAACGGTCCGAACAACTGGGAAACCGTCGCCGAACCGGGAAGGACCTACGATTTGCTGGAACTGGTCAACGGGGTTCTGGAACCCCTGGGCCTGACCGAACTGGAAGCCGGGCGCTATACACAGATGCGGCTGATCATCGGGACCGAACCGGATGCGGAGCCCAATATTTTCGGAAGCGCACATCCATTCGCCAATTACATCGTTCTTGCCGATACCGATGAGATTCACGAGCTGTTTGTGCCAAGCGGAGTGCAGACGGGCATCAAGCTTGTGGAGAACTTCACGATCACTGCGGGCGAAACCACTGAGCTGATTCTGGATTTTGACGCGGCCCGGTCCGTGGTCAAGGCCGGGGCGAGCGGTAAGTGGCTTTTGAAGCCCACGATCAAGGTGCTTGACGCAGGGGAGGTTTCCAGCATCGAGGGTGCTGTTGTCGACCAGAATGGCGCTCCTCTGAGAAACGCCCTGGTCAGCGCCCAGGTCAGCGATCCGCTGGCAGCAGATTCCAGGGATGAAGTCTTGTTCGAAGCCTCGAGCAGAACAGATGCCGAGGGCAGGTTCAAAATCCTGGTTCGCCCGGACCGCACCTATAAAATCGTGGCTTACAAAAACAAATATGATTACGATGTCGAATGCGGCGTGGAGATCGGTTTCCATGAAACTGTCAACCTGGGCGTATTTGAACTTGACAGCCTTGAGAGTGAACCCGTCCCGGGTTATGCTTCCGTGGAGGTGAACGTCACGGTGAGCGGTGACGAAGATGTGACGGTCAGCTTCAGGGTTGAAGGTTGCGGAGGCATGATCGAAGTGGCTTTCATCGAAATGGGTTCAAGCGGAGTTGAAGATCTGATCCTGCCGGAGGGAACCTACGAGGTGGTCGCATGGGCCGGGGAGACCGAAACCTGGTTGTCAAGCGAAGAAATTGTGGCTGGATCAACTGCGACGATCGATATCAATTTGTGAGGCCGTGGATTGAATCGGCGGTGCAGGTATCAACGGGCCGAAGCATCTTAACAGGCCATTGAAAAACCGCGCCTGAGGCCGCCATTCAGCGTTGCCCGGCTCTCGCCAATGCTCACATATGCTTGAATATGCTGCGCTTGTCGTATCGCCGCGCGCCTTGCCTGACGGCCTGATACTTGTTTTT
>DDYB01000012.1 GCA_002347265.1 Desulfobacteraceae bacterium UBA2245
CCCCGCTAATCGCGGATTTCGGGTGAGCGTATGAACGGGAACGGTAGACAGATTTGCTTTCCAAAGATCGAAAAATTAAATTGATTCCGCAATCCGTTCTGGTAGATATTCGTATGTGAAGACACATAACGTGATGGGTTTTAAGCGGGGCGTCACTATCAAACTGAAAGCGCTGATAGAATTCAGGCGGGTCTTTGTATGACAGGTGATCAGATTGCATTTGTTTCGGTGCTGGTGTCCGCCATGGCCATGTTCCTCTGGGGCCGCTGGCGTCATGACATGGTAGCCATGGGCGCACTGCTCGTTTGTGTGATCCTGGGCCTGGTGCCGGCCAGAGAGGCTTTTGCCGGATTCGGCCACCCGGCGGTGATCACGGTCGCCTCTGTGCTGGTTCTCGGTTACGGCCTGCAGATTGCAGGGACCGTGGATGAACTGGCCAAGCGGTTTCTGCCGGCAGCGGCGGGGCCGACCTTGAGCATTTTGGCGCTCATCGGTCTGGCGGCGCTGCTGTCGGGTTTTATGAACAACGTCGGCGCGCTGGCGCTGCTGATGCCGATTGCCATTCAGATGGCCGACAAACAGAACCTGCCGCCCGGCAAGGTGTTGATGCCCCTGTCCTTTGGATCGATCCTGGGAGGGATGACCACGCTGATCGGAACGCCGCCCAACCTGATCGTGTCGGGATTCCGCGCGACGACGGGAACGGGAGGTTTCGCCATGTTCGACTTTGCGCCGGTCGGCGTTTCCGTTGCGGTCATCGGTGTTGTATTTGTGGGACTGATCGGGTGGCGGCTGGTGCCCGGACGAAAACAGTTGGATACCGGGAGTTTTGACAGCGGAACCTACTTCAGCGAGGTGCGGATCGTCGAGGGCAGCAAGGCAGTCAACAAGAGCCTGCGCGAGGTTGAGCAGATGATGTATGATGCCGACGCTCAGATCATCGGCATGGTGCGCCGCGACATCCGGATTTCCGCACCGAACCCGAGGCGGGTGCTGCGGGACGGCGATATTCTGGTTATCGAGGTTGAGCCCGAGTCCCTGTCGTCGGCCCTCTCAAGCCTGGGGCTCGAGCTTGAAGGCAATGTCCCGGCCGGAACCAACGGCAAAGGCGAGGAAGAGGGCGGGGAAGCACGACAGAACGGAAAGGAGGAAACTCCGGACGACAGTTCTTCGGATGAAAAAAAGAACAAGGAAAAGGCCCGGGCAGACGATATCGTGATTCAGGAACTGGTGGTGATGCCGAACGCGGCCCTGGTCAACCGGTCCGCCGCCCAAATTCAGCTGCGCACCCGATACGGCATCAATCTTCTGGCCATATCGCACGGGGGGCGGCGTTCGATTAAACGCCTGCGGTCCACCCTCATTGAGGCGGGCGATGTTCTGCTCATGCAGGGCATACCCGAAGCGCTGTCCGGCTTTGCCGCCGAATTCGGTTGCCTGCCGCTGGCTGCACGGGATATCCGGGTTCCGAAAAAAGGGCAGGCCCTTACCGCCGCACTGGTCATGATCCTTGCGGTGGGCGCAACAGCCCTGGGTCTGCTGCCCGCGGCCGTCTCGTTCGCTGCCGGGGCGCTGGCTTTCGTCGCTTTGGGGATCGTTCCAATCCGTTCCGTCTACACGGCGATCGACTGGCCGGTCATCATACTGCTGGGAGCGATGCTTCCGGTGGCCGATGCCATGGCGTCAACCGGCACGGCCGACCTGATCTCGCGCTTCCTGCTGGGTACCTTTGCCCATGGGAATGCCATCGGCGGACTTGTGGTGGTGCTGGTGGTGACCATGTTCCTGTCCGACCTGATGAACAATGCCGCCACGGCAGCGGTGATGTGCCCGATTGCCATCAGTACCGCCAACCAGCTTGGAATCAATGCCGACGCCTTTCTGATGGCTACCGCGGTAGGGGCCTCCTGCGCTTTTCTGACGCCCATCGGCCACCAGAACAACACGCTGATTCTTGGACCGGGCGGATTCCGCTTCGGCGATTACTGGCGTATGGGTCTGACCCTGGAGGCCATCGTGGTCATGGTCAGCGTACCCATGATTCTTTGGGTGTGGCCGATCTGAGGCCGTGCTCTAACCGCCGGCATGCGCATGGCGTGGAGACCCCTCCATTTGACTTATACTGAAGTCATGGCAAGTAATAGACGTTCGAATTAACCAACCTGTTTAAATCACAAGGAAAAAATAATTACAGGCCGCTGTGAAAAACGGGCATCGGATCGGCATTTTCCCTTTGGATCCGTTAAATCGAACTTGAGATTTCCCGAAAATACTGGATGTATGGCGTTGAATCTTTCAGTGAAATCAAAAAAACACTTTAAAAATGCTGCATGTTGGTATAACGTAACAAGTCAGTTGAATGATCCAACATGCGGTTTGCCGTCGATACAATGCCAGCCCTGTTATTTGTTTTCTAGTTCTTTGTGGAATGGATGTTGCAATCGACGTGTTATTGATGAGGACGTTGTTTGAAATATTCACAGGTGGTCATGGTGCATTCGAATAAGGCGCCGTGATGATGAAACATCGATTTTATGAAAGGAGAGGGAATGAATAAGAGTGATTTGGTCAACGAGATAGCCAAGGTGGTCAGCACGAAAAAAGAAGCACAGGCAGCAGTGGATGCCGTATTTGCAAGCATCACCAATGCCTTGAAGAAAAAAGAGAGCGTCACGCTGATCGGCTTTGGAACCTTCAAGGTCGCAGAGCGTAAGGCCAGAACGGGCAGAAATCCCCAGACCGGCGCATCCATTAAGATCAGTGCCAGAAAAGCGCCCAGGTTTATTCCCGGCAAAGCGCTGAAAGATTCCGTTCAATAAAAAATGTTCCGGGTGCTGCTGACCCCCCGAATCACACCGTATCCGCTGCGGCACGGTGATGGTTCCGGGCGGGAAATTCAGGGCATGCCGGCTCATTCGCAAGTTTCTCCGCATTCGAAAAGCCAACCTGCAGCCGAGATGTTTCCGGTGTTATCGTGACCGGGATTTCGGCGGGGTTGGCTTTCCTTATGGAAATTCCCCCTCTCCGTGCATGAGGGCGGGGCGATTCGCTCTTTCAAACCGGATAGAAAAGATCCGTTATGCTTCGGGGGTACGGTTGATGACAGAGGCCATATAGCCCGCTCCGAAGCCATTGTCGATGTTGACCACCGCAATATTGGAACTGCAGCTGTTGAGCATGGCGAAAAGCGCGGTAAGCCCGCCGAGGCTGGCCCCGTACCCCACGCTGGTGGGAACGGCGATGACGGGGCGATCCACCAGGCCTCCGACCACGCTGGGAAGGGCCCCCTCCATGCCTGCTACGACGACCAGCACCGATGCCCGGCTGAGAAGATCCTTATGAGAAAGCAGCCGGTGAATGCCGGAAACTCCGACATCAAAAACGGATTCCACAGTATTTCCCATGGCCTGAGCGGTCAGGCAGGCTTCCCTGGCAACAGGGATGTCCGAGGTGCCTGCGCAGACAACCACGATTATCCCCTTGCCGAGAACAGGGATCTCCCGGCGCTGAACAATCAGCATCCGGGCGTCTGAATGATAGTTTGCCTCCGGAAACCGGGCCATCACCGACCGGGCTTTTTCCGCATCGATGCGCGTCGCCAGAATCACATCCTCCTGGGGGTGCATGCGTTCGATGATCCCGGCAATCTGGTCGGCGGTTTTTCCCTGGCCGAAAATAACCTCCGGAAACCCCTTGCGCAGGGAACGGTGATGATCTATATGGGCGTAATGAATATCCTCGAAGGCAAGATGTTTCAGCGCATCGGCCGCATCATCAATGCTGCGCGCGCCTTCGGCGACCGAACGCAAAATTTCATGTAACGATTTGAGATTCATTGTCAGCAACCTGCGTCAGGTGTAAAAGCCAGAGCGATATGCGTTGCCTGGATAGATAAAACAGACGCCGGCCGCAGGTCAACACAAATTCCTTTTGACGATGAAGAAGGCCTCAGAAGGATAAAATTTAAAAAATACGGGGCATTTCATGAAAACCGTTGTCATTATTCCCGCCCGATATGGTTCCACTCGATTTCAGGGAAAACCTTTGGCCAAAATCGCTCAAAAACCGATGATCGCCCATGTCTGCGAGCGATGCCGCCGCGCGGACTGCGTTTCGGAAGCCGTTGTGGCCACCGATGATGCCCGAATTTTTGATGTGGTCACCCGCCTGGGCTGCCGGGCGGTGATGACCGGAGAGAAAAACCGTTCGGGCACGGATCGCGTGGCCGAAGCGGCTGATCAAATGGGGCTTCGGCCTGACGATATCATCATCAACGTTCAAGGCGATCAGCCCCTGATCGATCCACGATGCCTCGATGCCGTGGCCGCCCCCCTGCTGAAGGATCCCGGTGAGGGCATGAGCACGCTGGCTTTTAAAATCGTCAACCCGGAAGAAATCACCAACCCCAAGGATGTAAAGGTTGTCTTCGATCATCAGGCAAGGGCCCTGTATTTCAGCCGTTCTCCCATCCCCTGCGCGCGGGACGCTTCCGAGGTTTTCGACACCTTCAAGCATCTTGGCGTTTATGCCTATACGCGGCGCTTCCTCGATATTTTCAGAAATCTGCCTGAAGGGAATCTGGAGAGAATTGAAAAGCTGGAACAACTTCGGGCGCTTGAGTATGGGTATACGATTCGGGTCGTCGTCACGCCCTATGATTCCCCGGAGGTCGATATTCCGGCGGATATCGCGCGCATCGAACAAAAGCTCAAGGCCATTTGAAAAATGAGAGCCGGTTCGAAAAGAACCGGCTCTAAAAATCGGAAGACTCAGCCTGGGAAACCCTGACCGTATTGGATCCTCGGTCTATTCGTACGGACAGCCGCGTTTATTTTTTGACCCGTTCAACGTATTGACCGGTGCGGGTATCCACTCGGATCAACTCTCCTTCTTCCACAAAGGGAGGCACCTGAACCACATATCCGGTTTCCAGCTTGGCGGGCTTGGTGCTTCCGGCCGCAGTATCGCCCTTGGCCCAGGGTTCGGCGCCGATGATTTTCAATTCAACAAAATTGGGCAGAGAGATGCCGATAGGTCTGTCTTCGAAAAACAGGATATTGCAGACCGTGTTTTCCTTCAGAAAGTTTTTAGCCTCATCGATCTGGTCGGCAGACAGCCACTCCTGCGTGTAAGTGGAGGTGTTCATGAAACAGTACTTGTCGCCATCGGCATAGAGGTATTCCATCTCATGCTCTTCGAGTCTTGCCTCGTTGAATTTGTCGCCGGATCGAAACGTCCTTTCAAACTGAGTTCCGTTCACCATATTCTTGAGTTTGCACTTGTAAAGCGCCTGCCCCTTGCCCGGCTTGACAAAGGAAAACTGGGTAATGACATACGGGTCGCCGTCAATTTCAAGCTTCAGCCCTTTTTTCAGGTCGCCGGCTTCATACATGGGTTTCTGGCTCCTTCCTCATTGGATGCATCGGTTTAAAGTTTTCAACCGTTGTTGATTTCTGGATGCGAGACAGCCTTTTGTGCATTGCGGACCGCCTCAACCAGTAATTTTACTTTTTGATGATCTTTTTTAAAACGAACAGGACGTCCGTCGCCGCCGGTTGCATTGGTTTGAGTGCAGCTGTCGATGCCCCGGGGCCGTACGTTCATAATGCCCTCAAAGACATTTTCCGGCGAGATGCCGCCGGCCAGAACAACCGGTATGCGAGTTTCCCTGACGAGGCGGGCGGCTGTCGGCCAGTCGCAGGTTTTTCCGGTGATGCCGACAAACCCGCTGACCGGTTGCGAATCGGCCGGGCCGGACGAAGCTCTGATCAGAAAAGTGTCTGTCAGAAAACAGTCGCTGTCTTGTTCGAACATGCGCGCCAGTTCAAGGGTGGGAATCCGGTCCGCGGAACCCGGCGGTCCGATCGGAATCGAGCGCATGATGCCGGTTTGCGGGAAACGTTTTTTAACTTCCTTTTGAAGGGAAAGCAGGCAACGACATGCCGGGGAAATGCCGTCCGCGTCCGCCAGGGCTTCACAGAAATGAACGTAGTCGGGCCGGTAATACTCGATGGCCTGAAAGATGGTTTCCGGTTCGGTGAACAACGGAATCAGGCTGCTCTGCGCTCCGCAGGCCCTGACTGTATCAATGGTGTCCCGAATTCCGGACATCTTCCAGTTTTCGGCGGAAGTCAGAACGCTTCCGATCCGGTCCACGCCAAGCTGAACCAGAGGCGCCGCCTCCTGGGGGGTTTGAACCTCGTAAATTTGAACGATAATATGCGACATGGCTCCCGCGCCTGCAATGCAGTCCAGTTTTATCATGCCCGCCGGATCACCCGGAGTTCCGGCAGGCCCGTTCTTTGAGCGAGTATCTTCGGCCCTGTCCGACCGATAAAATCCGGTTGACTTTTGAAGCGCTCTCTAACATATTCATTTTATTTTCGCAAACCGTTTAAGCCTTTTCATTGACACGGCATTGCCGGATGGAATTTGCGCCCTGAGGGACTGCAGATCGCCATAAAGAGGTTGTCATGATTTTGATCGTTGATTTCGGTTCCCAGTATAACCAGCTCATTGCCCGGCGCGTCAGAGAGACTCAGGTTTTTTGCCAGATCGAACCGCCTTCGGTTCCGGTCGAGCGAATCAAGGCCTTAAATCCCAGGGGAATTATTTTGTCCGGAGGGCCTTCGAGCATCTACGAGCAGAACAGCCCGAAAATCGACCGGGCGATCTTCGATCTGGGCATTCCGGTTCTGGGAATCTGCTACGGCATGCAGTTCATGGCCGACGCCCTGGGAGGCGCCGTGCAATGCTCGGAAAAACGAGAATACGGGTTTGCCGAACTTTCGATCATCGATGCCGGGGCCGTTTTTAAAGACATCGCGTCTCCCACCTCCTGCTGGATGAGCCACGGGGACACCGTGAAAACCCTTCCCGGCGGTTTTCATGCAACGGCCCATACTTCCAACACTCCGGTTGCGGCAATGGCCGATCCTCAAAGAAAATTCTTCGGCCTTCAGTTTCATCCAGAGGTGGATCACACGCCCCTGGGCAAAAAAATGCTGGCCAATTTTCTGTTCGAGGTGTGCGGCTGCGAAAGCGACTGGACAATGAAGAGCTTTGCCGCCAATGCCGTCGAAGAGATTCGGGAAACCGCTGGGGACAAGAAGGTGATTCTGGGGCTCAGCGGCGGCGTGGATTCATCGGTGACCGCCGTATTGATTCACAAGGCCGTCGGAAAACGCCTGACCTGCATTTTCGTGGACAACGGGCTGCTGCGGAAAAATGAAAGAGAAAAAATTCAAAAGGTTCTCAGGCAGCATCTGGATCTGAACATCCGTTTTGTCCATGCGGGCGCCCGGTTCCTTGCGGCCCTGGCCGGTGTGACGGACCCGGAGAAAAAGCGGAAAATCATCGGCAAAATATTCATGGATGTCTTTGAGGCCGAGGCCGGTAAAATCAGAGGCGCTGAATTCCTGGCACAGGGAACCCTGTACCCGGATGTGATCGAATCGATCAGCGCCTTTGGCGGTCCCAGCGCCGTGATCAAATCCCATCACAATGTGGGCGGACTGCCCAAGAAAATGAAGCTCAAACTGGTGGAGCCCCTGAAGTTCCTGTTCAAGGATGAGGTCCGCCTGTTGGGCAAAGAGCTGGGACTTCCGGACGAACTGGTCTGGCGGCAGCCTTTTCCCGGCCCGGGACTCGCCATCCGCATCATCGGAGAGGTCACGCGAAAGCGCCTCAATATCCTGCGGGAGGTGGATGCGGTTCTGCTGGAAGAAATCCGCGGCGCCGGATTCTATCGGAAATTATGGCAATCCTTTGCCGTTCTGTTGCCCCTGAAGAGCGTCGGCATCATGGGTGATCAGCGCACCTACGAAAACATCGTCGCCATTCGCGCCATGACCAGCCAGGATGCCATGACGGCCGACTGGGCCAGACTTCCGCACGATCTTCTGGGGAAAATTTCAAACCGTATCATCAACGAGGTCAAGGGGGTCAACCGGGTGGTGTACGACATCAGCTCCAAGCCCCCCAGCACCATTGAATGGGAATAGGCCATGGCAAAAGATAAAACCCCTTCTTCCTTCAAGATCAAGATGGATTTTGAGCCCGAAGAGCCTCCATACCTCTCGGATTTCAAAGAAAAGCGCGTGGAAAAGCCCAGCCGGAAAATCACCCCGGTGTCGATTCTGATTGCCTGCGTGATCGGGGCGGTTCTTCTGGCCGGGTACATGGACCTCAAGAGCCGGATTTCGGGCCTTGAAAACGTCGGCGCTCAGCAGAGCCAGAACATTTCCGAAACCCTGGAATCGCGGTTCTCCGCTCTGTCCATCAAACAGGCCGCCCTGGAAGAGGCTTCGGCCAAAAACATACTGTCCTTTCAAACCGCGCTGACCGGCATCAAAGACAATCTTCAGAAAAATAAAGCGTTATTGGATCAGACAGCCGCCGCCAAGGCCGATCGGAAAGAAATCGGCCAGATTCAGGGGGGCCTGAACAAAAGCATTTCCGATCTGAATGCGGCCGTCAAAAACCTTGAAGAATCCCGTCTGGCGCAGATTTCGGCGCAGGTCTCAAAGATCGGCGCTGATCTGAAAGCGTCGCAGGCGCAGGTCGCAGAGGTGGAAGCCGCTGTCGCCGGCCTTTCGAAAAACCAGGTCGATCGCAAACAGATAGCCGCCCAGATAACCGACCAGGTTGCCGCCGGCGAAAAAAAGATGCTTGAAACCATCACCCAGATTCGAAACAGGCTGGATGTCGCGATCAAAGACCTTGAAAAAAGGATAGACAGGGTTGCCGCCGCCAGCAGTCCGCCGCCCGCTGCACCGGCATCGGTCGGTCCTGACAAAACAAGCGCTGATGACAGCGCCCCGAATCCTGAAGCAATCCTCGAAGAAAATCTTCCTTGAGCGGACGCCTTCGAAATGTCGGAGCCGGCAGGATGAGCATCGTGCCGGAAAGTCGTTTCCGCATTGCCATATAGCTGCCGCCCGGCGCGGTCTTTTGAATGGGTGTTTGTTCTTGTAGCTTGATGATTGGCGGGCGAACACAAAAAAAATCGGGAATGATGGAAGGCGTTGATCAGCCGGCCATCATCCCCGATCCGTTTCTGAATCGTTTCTAATGGATGATGTCAATCTGAACGCGACGGTTCTGTGCACGCCCTTCATCCGTATCATTCGAAGCAACGGGGTCAGACTCCCCATAGCCGACGGCTTTTAAACGATCCCTGGCAACGCCCTGTGAAATAAAATATTCCATGACGGCATTGGCTCTTCTTTCCGAAAGTTTCTGATTGTATGCCGCCTTGCCTTTCGAATCCGTGTGTCCCTGAATTTCAAATATGATATCCGGATACTGGTTGAAACAGTCCGCTATCTGATTCAGATTGGCGGTGTATTCGGGTTTGATGTCCGCCTTGTCAAAATCAAAATTAATCCCTTTGATCACCCAGCATCCCACCTCGTTGACCGTTGCGCATCGAGGCGTTCCGGGGCACTGATCCCGATCATCCGTTACGCCGTCGCCGTCGGAATCCAGGGGAGCGGCGGGGGGAGCTGCGGGCGGGGGAGCGGGAGCACGGACGGCTGTAGCCAGGAAGACCGACTCGACAAAACCGGCCATACCCGTATTGGCGTAGATTTCATCGCCATTGGCGGCAAAACCGCATCCCGCCGTCTGAACTATTCTTTCCTGCAGATTTTTGCCATTGGAATTATTGCCGATCAATACCGGATAAATGCAGATCCGGCCGGAGTACTGGTTTTTCAGATTTTCAACAGCTTGAAGGGTGATTTCTTCATTCTGCATGAAATCACTGAATATGATCAAGGCAATCGGCCCCTGGGTCGCATTGAGATCCTCGGCCGCCGCGTTCAAAGACAGATACAGAGGACTTACGCCCCCCGGAGCTTGAACCGATTTGAGCCCGCCTGCAAAACCCTCGGGTGTATAAGCCGCCACGCCATAAAGCAATTCGGTGTATTCCCGAAACGGGCATGGCGTTGTGCCAAAGGCCCGTAAGGCGCCGACAAGCGGAATTTCCGGAATGGTTTCATTCAGCCGGTAAGCCAGATTCCAGGCAAGATTAAATTTCTTTTGCCCTTTGTACGCATCGGTCATGGAATTCGAACCATCCAGAATCACCATAAAGTTATCAACCTTGGGCGTACACTCACCGGTTTCAATCTTGGGATACAGATCAAGGGCTTCAAAATCCGACGGGGTCGGCGCTGCCGCGCACCCTGCGAAAAAAGCCATCAGGGCTGCTATGCAAAATGCACCAAAAAGCTTTTTGCTCATTTCTCTCCTCCTTTACGTTTTCAGATTTTTTTAAAAAAACAATGCGTGATTTGTTTATAAGACAGGATTGGCGGACAAATGGAGTAACTGAAGCCTGGATTTTCGAAAAAATCAACCTGCATTATACTGAATCCAAATGTATGGTTTGCTGAAAATTCTACAATAAGGCAAACTTTACACCGTTGCAATATCAGGTGTCAAGGAATGTATTATTGTATCGGATGAGATTTTTAAGCGCTATTGGCACCGTATTCGGTTGCTCTGCCGGCAAAGACGAAGAAAAAGAAAAATGCGCCGCAATGATCGCAATTCAGTCTGTTTAACGTGGTTTCCGAATATAAATAACGGTTTTTTAAATGGTTAAGGTTGCCTGCATTCAGTAAATATTTTGGAAGCGCAATCCCTGCATTGATCCGGATCAAGTCGTTTGAGTATTTCTTCGATGGCCTGAGCTTTTGAATCAAATAAATGCGTTTTGCCGATGGTTTCCAGATGTCCGCTTTTTTGAAGCATGTGAAGCGGATCTCTCTTGAGACCGCAGAAATACAAGCCCCCGCCGATTTTTTTTCGGCGGCGCGCCTCGTGAGCCAGCATTTCGGCGCCGGACAGATCGATGAAATTGATGCCGTTGGCGATGATCAGGACGTGTTTCAACAGCGGATTGTTCGCATCAATGGCCTGCAGCTGCTGCTCGATGTGGTGGACGGCGCCGAAAAACAGGGAGCCGTCGATTCGAATCAGTTTGAGCTGGCGGCACTCGGGAAGAGATCTTCCCTCGACTTCAATCAGCCGCCGATTTCCGCTCTCCGGATCAGGAGAAAGGCTCGCAATGCTCGGCCGCCCGGTGCGGTTCAGATAAAATCCCAGCGAGAGCAGAACGCCTGCAAGGATGGAAAATTCCAACTCCAGAAACAGGGCTGAAAAAAAGGTTGCCAGCAGGACGGTTGCTTCCGCTCTGCTCGATTGAATGGCCGACCGGATATGTTTGAGGTCGATGAGATGGAAGGCCACCAGCAGAATAATTCCGCCCATGGCGGCGGTTGGAAGATACGCGCTCAGCGGGGCGATGAGCAGAACGATCAAGGCCAGGAAAAAGGCCGAAAAGACGGCGGCCAAAGGGGTCTGGGCGCCGGCCTGGAAGTTGATCGCCGATCGGGTGAAAGACCCTGAACCCGCGTAGCTTGAAAAAAAACTTCCCACGATGTTGGACAGCCCCTGGCCGATGAATTCCTGGTTCACATCGATCCGCTGGTAAGACAGAATGGAGATGGAGCGGGCGATGGAAACGGCTTCAATCAGACCCACCAGGGCGACGGCCATTGCCTGGGGCGCCAGTTGACGGATGGCGCCCAGGGAAAAATCCGGAAGCGACAACGGCGGAAGCCGGGCGTTAAGCTCTCCGACCAGATGGATGCCGCGTTCCTGCCCCCCGAGGAGAAAACTGACCAGACCGCCCAGAATCATGCCGATTAACATATGGGGCCATCGGGGAAGAAACCGGTGCACCAGCAAGGCGCAGATCATCGCGGAAGCTGCTACAATCAGCGCATAGGCGTTGGTGTGCGGCAGCTGTTTCATAAATTCCGCCCATGTCTGAAAAAATGAGCTTCCGCCCGCGATGGGAATACCGAAGATGTGCTTCAGCTGGCTGGTGGCAATCAGAATGGCGGCGCCGCTGACAAATCCGATGAGTGCCGAATGGGAAATAAAATTCACCAGAATCCCGAGCCGTCCCAGCCCGAAAGCCAGCTGAAACAATCCCGCCATCAGCGTGAGGGTAAGCGTCAGTCGGATAAAGTCCGCGGAGCCGGGTTCCGCGTACGGGCTGATGGATGCAAACACCAGGATGGAAATGGCCGTTGTGGGGCCGGAAATCATATGGTGCGAAGAACCGAAAAGGGCGGCCACAACCGGTGTGATCATGGCGGTATACAATCCGTACTCCAGAGGAAGGCCGGCGATCATGGCAAAGGCCACACTCTGGGGCAGAACGATCACTGCGCTGGTAAACCCCGCGAAGAGATCTGTCTTCAGGCTTTGCGCGGATATCCGGCGCACCCATGTCAGGAATGGCAGCGCAAAGCTTTTTTCCGAAGATGGAATGGTCAAGTTGAATCAATTCCTTTTATGAGTGGGGTAACAACCGCCTTATATGTTGCTACCACAGCCGTCCGTCCTGTGTCAAAGTTCAGGAGCTTTGTTATTCTGTCCGCCGAAATATGATTTCTTATCGAAAGTCTGCATGAACCCAAAAAAATGAATGGAATTAAGCAATTAATTTTAATTTGGCTGACTGCTTAAGGCCTGATATGAGGAAATAATGATTGGATGGCCCTTTTCCGCACGACCTCCGTCCGGATGCGATGAGAATCCGTTGCCAAACAAATATCGATAAATCAATATGATAAACTATTTTTTTGGATTGACCGATATTTCCGGCAGTCGAGTTTCAAAAAGCGCTTGACAATTCAACCGGGCTGGATTACTTGTTGTTGCATAGTTAAGAAATAGTAAAAAAATTAAAAAACAAAGATTATCGGGATGATATAAAAATGTACAGGTTTGAATACAAGTCATATTCAAACGGGTTGCGCTTGGGCTCCTGCCGGGCCGAACGCGTGTTTCGAATTCATTGATCAGAGGAGCATTGAAATGTCCGTTGCAGAACAGATGAAAGAAATAATCGCGGAAAAACTCAGCGTCGATATCGAGGATGTGACGCCTCAGGCCTCTTTTGTAGAGGATCTGGGCGCCGATTCTCTGGACCTGGTCGAATTGATCATGTCCATGGAGGAAGAGTTCAATATCGATATATCCGACGAGGATGCGGGTAAGCTGGTAACCGTTCAGGATGCAATTCAGTACGTTGGGACACATTGACCATGGGAATTTTTTCTTTGGAAGGAGGCTCTGTTTTGCGGAGACGGGTTGTTGTGACGGGTCTGGGTCTGGTGACACCGCTGGGCACGGGAGTAGAGAAGACATGGGCGGCGATATGCGCGGGCGAGTCGGGGATAGGACCGATCACGCGTTTTGATGCGTCGGGGTATGCCACGCGGATCGCCGGCGAGGTGAAGGATTTTTGTGCGGAGGATCATCTTCCGAAGAAGGAGGCCGGACGCACGGAGCATTTTATAGCCTATGCGGTGGCAGCTTCCCGGATGGCGCTGGAGGACTCGGGTTTGAAGATCGACGGGTCCAATGCGGCGCGGGTAGGGGTGTTGACCGGCTGCGGTCTGGGGGGGTTGTCTCTGCTGGAGACGACCACCCGTGTGCTGGATGCGCGGGGTCCGCGCCGGGTCAGCCCGTTTTTCATACCGATGATCATCGGGAACATGGCGCCGGGGATGATATCGATTTATCTGGGGGTCAAGGGACCGAACGCGTCGATAGCGACGGCCTGCGCAGCGGGAACGCACGCGGTGGGCGAGGCGTACCGGATGGTGCAGTACGGACAGGCGGACGCGATGATCACCGGGGGAGTGGAGTCGGTGATATCGCAGACCTGCATAGCGGGTTTTAATGCGATGAAGGCGCTTTCGACGAGAAACGATGATCCGCGGAAGGCGTCCCGTCCGTTTGACCGGGACCGGGACGGGTTTGTGGTGGGGGAGGGCGCCGGCATGCTGGTGCTGGAGCCGTTGGAGAGCGCGCGTGAGCGGGGAGCGCATATATACGCCGAGGTTCTGGGATTCGGCATGAGCGGAGACGGTTTTCACATGACGGCGCCGCCGCCGGACGGAGACGGAGCGGTTCGGTGCATGCAGGCGGCGCTGGACGATGCGGGGATCGGTCCTGAGGCGGTGGACTACATCAATGCGCACGGCACCTCGACGCCGATGAACGATCTGTACGAGACGCGGGCGGTCAAGGCGGTGTTCAAGGAGAGCGCGCGGACAGTGGCGATCAGTTCGACCAAATCGATGACGGGACATCTGCTGGGAGGCGCCGGCGGGATCGAGTCGGTGTTTACGGCGCTGTCGATCGACCGGGGCGTGATACCGCCGACGATCAACCTGGAGAACCCCGGAGAGGAATGCGACCTGGATTATGTTCCCGGCAAGGCCCGCAGGCAGGATGTCGGAATCGCCATGAGCAATTCCTTCGGCTTCGGCGGAACCAACGGAACCCTGATCTTCGGCGACTTGAAAAACGGCCGTAATAACGGATAAAAAAGGAGTTTGGGCACAATGGTCTATGCAGCGCAAATCATCGGGACCGGATCGGCGTTTCCGCAAAAAAGGATGACCAATTTCGATATTATTGAGAAGCTGGCATCAATGGGTATTGAAAGCAGCGAAGAGTGGGTTCGCGAGCGGACCGGGATTCGTGAAAGGCGGATTTCCGATCCGGATAATCCGGTTGAGCGCAATTCGTCGCTGGGCATGCGTGCGGCGCAGGAAGCTCTGGAGATGGCCGGAAAAACTCCGGCCGATATCGACCTGATCATTTACGCCACCTGCTCGCCCGACACCAAGGTGCCTTCCACGGCCTGCAGGATGCAGCACAAGCTCGGGGCGGACCGGGCATGGGCCATGGATATCAACGCCGCCTGCACGGGATTTTTGTATGCACTTTCGATCGCTGAAAAATTCATATTCTGCGGCCAGGTCAAAACGGCGCTGGTCATCGGCAGCGAGGTGCTCTCACCCTTTATCAACTGGGAGGACCGCAACACCTGCTTTCTTTTCGGAGACGGCGCGGGTGCGGCCATACTCCAGCAGGCGCCACTGGATTCAGATCATCGCATTCTTGCCAGTCATTTGTTTTCAAACGGCCATTTATGGGAGCTGATTCACGTTCCTGCCGGGGGATCATCCACGGAACTGACGCCTGAACGGTACGCCCAGAAACTGGGCAAGATCCGAATGAACGGGACGGAAGTGTTCAAAATTGCGGTTCGCACCATGGCCGATCTGGCCACCAAAGCCCTGGCCGAGCAGAATATGACGACCGGAGATCTGACAGCCTTTATTCCGCATCAGGCCAACATTCGAATCATCGAATCCGTGGCCGGGCGCTTGAATCTCGCTGCGGAAAAGGTAGTCGTGAATGTGGACCGGTTCGGCAACACCTCGGCGGCGACGATTCCTACGGCTCTGGATGAGGCGGTCCGGGACGGCCGCATCAGGTCCGGAAACGCGGTGCTGCTGGACGCCTTTGGCGCCGGACTGACCAGCGGTTCGCTTCTCATGCGCTGGTAGTCTTTGCATTCGAATCGGTTGGTTTGTGAAAAGTCAGATGCCCCTGGATTTCAGAGGCATCTGACTTTTTTTAGAAAAGCATGAAATACAGGTGAGCCCGGCGGATGGATTCTTTCAGACCCGAGGCCGGGTCTTGCGGTGGTTCTGCCGGGAAATTGAATCCCGTTTCACTCGGGAGGCGTTTGCACCAGTTCCAGGACGTCTTTGGCGAGCAGCCGGCTCATATGATGGTATCGCGCACCCAGGGCTCCGGCGATCTGTTTCATTTCATCGGAACTCTGCGCATGCGGCTTGGTATCGATCGCCACTGATGCGATGCCGTCCTGGCGGATATGTCCGGCCAGGGCAAGCAGCTCATCCATGACCTTGCAGCCCTGTTGAATCGGCACGTTGGCCTCGCCGTCCGAAATCACTACCAGAAGGGGATTCAGATCCGGATCCTTGGCGCGTTCCGCTTTGATCAACTGCCAGGATTTCATCAGGCCGTCGGCGAATGGAGTTGCCCCCCCGGTAGGAAGGCGCTGAAGCCGTTCGCGGGCCAGCGTCACGCTGGAGGTGGGTCTGAGCAGAACCTGGGCCGATTCGTCGCGAAAGGCCACCACGGCGATCCGGTCCCGCTTCTGGCAGGATTTGGACAGCAGCGCCAGCGCCGCGCCCTTGGCCGCGCGCATGCGCACGATGGTTCCGCCTCCCATGGAATCCGATGCATCCACGGCAAAGACAACCAGCGCGTTCTGGGGGCGTTTTCTGACTTTTTTGCGAAGGTCCTCGGCTTCCACGCAGAACTTACCGTTGTTGCCTTCCTGGGCCTGGCGCAACATGGCTGCGCGCATCGTGGCGTCAACGGCCACGCCGAATCCGTTTTCTCCTTTTCGAACCGGCGCCGAGCGCACGTACCGACCTGTCCGGGCTTCGGTCATGTTCCGCTGCCGTTTTCCGCCGCAGCCGCCGCCATTGGCCTTGATTTCATCAAGATCTATCTCGTCGACGATGACGCCTTCGTCCGGATCATGGGTTTTTTCTTCTTTTTTTTTTAAGAAGGAAAACAGTGAATTCGTATAGCCGGCGCCCATTGCTCCGGGAATGTCCCGGTCGATTTCAAAAATATTTTCCTCGTCTTTTTCTTCGGTTTCCTCGTCCAGCGTTGAAGAGGGCGCGTCTTTTAATATCCGCTTGATGGCCGAATTGATCTTTTCCATCAGCTGAATCGAGGCTGACAGAGATGCGTTCTGAATGCGATGGGGAAGCACATAGCGCGCCGCTTCCGCGAGATGGCCGTGCTGCACCTGGCGTCTTTCGGTCAGAGCCGCCAGGGCCCGGGCGGTTTTCAGAATGGCGATGTCGGCCCGATGACCGTGTACATCGACTTCGACGGCCAGCCTGACCGCCATCTCCAGCAGATCGTCCGGAATTTCGATTTTTGGCAGGTGGGTTCGGGCGTAAAGAATCTGTCCGGCCAGCAGGTCTTCCACAGGCTGCCATTTCTTCTGAAAACGGTCCGGGTCGTTTTCGAATTCGAGGCGCTGACGAATGACATCCTGCCGTTCCTTGACGTTGGTCAGACCGGTGACGGTGACATTGAGTCCGAACCGGTCGAGGAACTGCGGCCGAAGATCCCCCTCTTCGGGGTTCATGGTGCCGATGAGCATGAACCGGGCGGGATGGACATAGGAGATGCCTTCTCTTTCGACCACATTGACTCCGGAGGCTGCGGCGTCCAGCAGCATGTCCACCAGATGATCGTCCAGCAGGTTGACCTCGTCCACGTAGAGAATGCCCCGGTTGGCGGTTGCCAGAAGCCCGGGTTCGAATTTGCGGGTTCCGGTTTTCAGAGCGTGTTCCACATGAAGGGCGCCCACCAGCCGGTCTTCGGTTGCGCTCAGAGGAAGTTCCACCACGGGCATGGGGCGAAAAGCGGTTTCAAGTTTTTCTCCGGCCTGGAGTCGGGCAAGGCAATCCTCATCCATGTTTTCAGGGTCGGACGGAGAACAGTGATACGGACACCCGGCGACGACCTCTATCCGGGGAAGAATCTGCGCCAGGGCGCGAACCGCGGTGGATTTTGCCGTTCCCTTATGGCCGGAGATCAGAACACCGCCGATGGACGGATCGACGGCATTGAGAACCAGGGCGGTTTTCATGGATTCCTGACCGACAATGGCGCTGAACGGATAAATATGGCGTTTCATGATGTTTGTTTCCTTGCATAAATCAAATCTCATTGGCGGCAAAAAAGCTATTTATATAATCGGAGGCATCCGGATGCAAGGGCAAATCGGCGAAAGGGATTTTTCCAGCGGATCAACCGGGCGATTGAGCGGATCGGTTTGAATCCGGACAACGGTCTGCCTGAGACGCGGTTTTTCTACAGCCTGCCAAACCGGATTCCGCACATGGATCAGGGGCGGTCTTGTCTGCCGAAGGCAGAGGGAAGGAGATGCATTGAAAACCGTTAAAAGGTTTCCCGGTCCCTGAAGCCCATCAGATAGAGGATGCCGTCCAGCCCCAGTGTGGAGATGGCCTGCTTGGCCGATTCCCGAACAACGGGTTTGGCCCGGAAAGCGATTCCAATGCCGGCCCGGCTCAGCATGGGCAGGTCGTTGGCGCCGTCGCCCACGGCGATCACCTGCTGCAAGCGTATGTTTTCTTTTCCGGCGATTTCTTTCAGCAGTTCGGCCTTCCGGTTTCCGTCGACGATCGGGCCGAGGATGTTTCCGGTCAGCCGGCCGTCGACGATTTCAAGCTCATTGGCATAAACGTAGTCGATTTGAAGACGCTTTTGCAGATGGCGGCCGAAATAGGTGAACCCGCCGGACAGAATGGCGGTTCTGAAACCCAGGGTCTTCAAGGTGCCGATAAGTTTTTCAGCGCCCTCGGTGAGCTGAAGACCGGCTGAGACCTTTTGCAGCGCGTCCTCCTCAAGGCCTTTGAGCAGGGCAACCCGGCTTTTCAGACTGGCCTTAAAATCCAGTTCTCCCTGCATGGCCCTGGCGGTGATTCCGGATACCTGATCCCCGACGCCGGCCGCTTTGGCCAGTTCATCGATGACCTCGGATTCGATCAGTGTCGAGTCCATGTCAAAGGCCACCAGCCGGCAGTTTCTGCGGAACAGGGTGTCCTGTTGAAATGCCAGGTCCACGGCCAGTGTTTCGGCGGCGCCGAAAAGATCGGCCCGCATCCTGTCCGGATTTTCGGGCTGACCCCGCAGGGAAAATTCCACGCAGGCTTTGGACCGGCCGGACGTCCCGGTCAGAGGGATTCGGCCGGAAAGCCGGCTGATCTGATCGATGTTGAGTTTATTCTGAACCACGATCGAAGTGACGGCCGAAATCTGCTCAGCCGTGATCTTCCGGGCCAGCAGGGTGATGATGTAGCGCGGTTTTCCCTGAAGATCGACCCACTGGCGGTAGGTTTCTTCATCAATCGGGGTGAACTGCGTGCTGACGCCGAGCTTGTGGGCGCAGAACAGGACGTCTTTCAAGATCGGGGCGGACTCGGATTCGGGCGGCACCTCCACGAGCATTCCCAGAGAAAGCGTGTTGTGGATCACCGCCTGACCGATATCCAGAATATTGATCCGGTATCTGGCCAGCATGCCGGTGATCGCCGAGGTCAGGCCCGGTTTGTCCTTGCCGGAAATATTGATCAGTATGATTTCTTTCATGGTTTTTCAGCATTCCAGGAAATTTTAATTCCGATTCGCTTAAAAGGGTGTTGAAAAACAAGAATCAGGCCGTCAGGCAAGGCGCGCGGCGATGCGACAAGCGCAGCATATTCTCAAGCATATGTGAGCACTGGCGAGAGTCGTGCAACGCTGCATGGCGGCCTCAGGCGCAGTTTTTCAACAGCCTGTTAAGCGGTCTGGTCCTCAGCCGGTCGCCATGCGTGAAGCGTTTCGCAAATCTTCATGAATTCAACCCCGAAATCGCTCGAATAGTCCAGATATTCATTGTAGCACATGGGCTTTTCCGCTTCGGATTTGCCTACCATGGCCTGGGGCGGAAAATTAAGGGCCCGGGCAACCTTGTACAGAGCCTGATTGAGAAATATGCGTTTGAGATGATCGGGCACATCGCGGCTCATGAATTCCCTGCCCGTGGTTAGCACGTGGCGGAGAACCTGATTGGAAAAATCCGTATTCTTCTTTTCCATGCGGTCTTCAAAACTGTCCTGCTCCTGCGCGGCGGCAGGGTCGTCCTGGCTCATGGCATCTTCCTTTCAAAAGGTTTAAACGTAAAAATAACGTTTCGCATCATACGCATGATTCAAAGGCATGACAATATCAAATGCGACGAGGCGGTTTCAAGGCCGTCAGCCGGGCGGCCTTACTCGAAATCCTTCAGAAAAGCATCGGCTTCCCGAATCGATCTCGTCATATCGGCGATCAGCACGTCCACATCGGTTTCAATGCCTTCGGCCTCCTTCTGAAGCGCCCCGATGGCCTGAGCGTTGAGATTGTGCTTCAGATACAACACATAATCATTGAGCTTTGCAAGCACAGGCTTCATGCGGTCTCTGGCCGCACCGGCGGTCCTGCTCAGCCGGGCATATCGTTTCTGGGTGTCTTCAAGGGATCGCCGGCTCTGTTGTTTGAAATTTTCATTGGTCATGGCCTTGATCTCATATTCCCATTCCTTGAAAAGATCCTTTGCGATACGATCCATCTGGTCGATGCGCTCGTCAATGCCCCGGGCCCGCTCCCGGCACCGGTCGGTGTCGTCTTTGAGCCTGTTGTAGTAAGCTTCCATGTCTCCGCCGCTGAATCCATAAACCTCCTTGACCCGGGTCAGCGCATCCTTGAACTCTTCGGAGGCTTTTTCCTGATCATCGCGTGCGTATTGGACATGGTCTCTGAGAAGATGGCGCTTTTCTTTTCCCAGCTGCTCCCATACCTTGTAATAGGTAGTTTGACATCCCGCCATCACGGCCATTACACATAAAACAGCAGAAATTTTTAAGCTGAATCGGATCATCTTTCCCTCCTCAACCAGCCGGGGCGGTGTGAAAAGCCCCTGGAATCCACACCGTGACGCGGCTGAAAATCGTTTGTCCTAAACAGACATCCTATATCACGCAAGGCGGCGGACTGTCTATTCCGGTCCGCATTTTGCGCTGATGATGCTTTCAGGGACAGAATCATTTCTCTTGAAAAGTCCTGATCAGTTGCCGTAAGACGAAACAGCGGGCGATGCGGGTTGTCATATTCTCTGTCCTGAAAAAATTTTCATGCTGTTTCCCGGAACCGAGGACGGGGTATCCGGTTCACTGATGTCAAAATCCACGTGAAATCGGTTTTTAATTCCTTATGTATAAAATTAACTTATTTATGATAACAATAAGTTTTAATGGCAAATGAAACATTTGATGCATCCGCAGGCGGGTGATCGTTTTAATCCCTGAACCAGGTAGGGAGATTCAATTCTGAACAAGAGAAAATCCTTTGAACTCAAACCGGGAAACCGGCTGGGGGCGGCCGCCCTGTGCGTGCTGGTCGCCGCCATGGGATTTGCGGCAATGGCCGCCATGATCAAACTGGTTTCGCCGATTCTGCCGAACCCGATGATCGTGTTTGCCCGGAACCTTTTCGCCCTGATCGCGCTGCTGCCCTGGATCCGGTTTCACCATCACGGCCTGAGCCTTCGAACCGGCTGTTTCCGGTACCACCTGATTCGATCCGTGTCGGGCCTTGCGGCCATGTACCTGTTTTTTTACACCATCGGGCACATGCAACTGGGAGAGGCCGTATTGCTGGGATTTACCTCTCCGCTGTTCATTCCCCTGATTGCCTGGATCTGGATCAAGGAGCCTCTTTCCGCCAGGATCTGGGGGGCTGTGGGTGTGGGTTTTGCCGGCGTGGTTCTGATCATGAGGCCGGCCAGTGGGGTTTTTCAGCCAATCGCGCTGCTGGGATTGATGGCCGGCGCGTTTGCGGCCATTGCCATGGTGAGCATTCGGCGCATGTCGGCATCTGAACCCGCGGTTCGAATCGTTTTTTATTTCAGCCTGCTTTCCACGGTAATTTCGGCAATTCCGGCGCTGAGCGACTGGCAGCAGCCCAGCACGGACATGCTGGCCACTCTGGCCCTGATCGGCATGCTGGCCGCCTGGTCCCAGCTCATGCTGACAAAGGCTTACAGCCTTGCGCCCGCGGCCCAGGTCGGCGTGTTCGGATATTCCAATGTGGTGTTTTCCTCGCTGATCGGCTGGATGTTCTGGGAAGAACGCCTGTATCTGACCACCATTATCGGGGCGGTTTTAATCGCGTTGGCCGGGGTGATGACCTCGTTTGCGGCCCGAAAGAGACATCTCGTCCGCTGAATTTCAGCATGCGTGTATTTTTTCCTTGCACTGATCGCAAATCCGTGGCACCCATACCCACTTTTAAAATGAAACGGGTATTTTTGAATGTTGAAAGCCGTCCGCCAGTTTAAATATTTCTGCCTCAAGCCTTTCCTCGAAGCATAAATCCCCCTTACAACCGTATCCATGATGTCCGGAACTTCCGGAATTATGTAAATATTTTAAGGTATTGAATCATATGAAAACAAAACAATTGAACCAGTTTCAAAAAAACGAAGCCATCAGAAATATCGCGATCATCGCCCATGTCGACCACGGCAAGACCACCCTGGTGGATGCCATTTTCCGGCAGAGCGGACTTTTCAGGCCGGGCATGGATGTGGATGAATGCATCATGGACAGCATGGATCTGGAGCGTGAAAGAGGCATCACCATCGCCGCCAAGAACTGTTCAGTGCAGTGGAAGGGCGTAAAGATCAACATCCTCGACACGCCCGGTCATGCGGATTTCAGCGGCGAGGTCGAACGCGCCCTTTCCATGGTGGACGGCGCCATTCTGCTGGTGGACGCTTCCGAAGGGCCGCTTCCCCAGACCCGTTTCGTGCTCAAGAAAGCCCTGGAAAAGGGCCTCAAACTCATCGTGGTGATCAATAAAATCGACCGGAAAGACGCCCGTCCGGATGAGATTCTCGATGAGATCTACGATCTTTTCATCGATCTGGATGCCGACGAGGAGCAGCTGGATTTCCCTTATCTGTACGCCATCGGAAGGGACGGTATCGCCAAAAAGGATCTGAACGAAGAAAGCCAAGATCTTCACGTTCTCTTTCAAACCATTCTCGAACAGATTCCGGCGCCTGAATACGATCCGGCGGAGCCTTTTCAGATGCTGGTTTCCGATCTGGGATATTCGGACTATCTGGGCAGACTTGCCATCGGAAAGGTTCGCAATGGAAAGGCCCAGGCCAACGAAATCATGGTCTGCATCAATGACCGGAATGAAAACATGCCGTTTAAGATATCCAAGCTGCAGATCTATGAGGGCATGAAACTCACCGAGGTCGATAGTGCGGATACCGGCGACATCGTGGTGCTTTCCGGAATCGAGGATGTCATGATCGGCGATACGATCTGCATCCGGCAGTTTCCCAAACCCCTGACGCGCATCACCGTCGATGAACCGACGATTTCCATGGAATTCACGATCAACACCTCTCCCTTCAGCGGCAAAGAGGGAAGGATCGTCCAGTCCGGAAAGATCCGCGAGCGCCTGATCAAGGAGACCTTGAAGAATGTGGCCATCCGTTTTGAACAGACCGAGGACAAAGAACGATTTATCGTCAAGGGCCGGGGCGAGTTTCAGATGGCCATTCTGATCGAAACCATGCGGCGCGAGGGATTTGAGGTGAGCGTCGGCCGTCCCAAGGTCATTTACAAACGTGAAAACGGCAGGAAGCTTGAACCCATCGAAAGACTTTTTGTGGATTGCGAAGAGAACTTTCTGGGAATCGTGACCGAAAAAATGTCCCTGAGAAAGGGCCGGCTGACCAACCTGGTCAACAAGGGAAGCGGAAGAATACGGGCCGAGTTCTCCATTCCATCCCGGTCCCTGATCGGTTACCGGAATGAGTTTCTGACGGACACACGGGGAACCGGCATTCTGAACACCCTTTTTTCGGGATACGAGGAGTTCCGCGGCGAGTTTCCCACGCGGTTTACCGGATCCATCGTCTCGGACCGGCAGGGAAAAGCCGTCGCCTATGCCCTTTTTCACCTGGAACCCAGAGGACGCCTTTTCATCGAACCCGGTGAAATGGTCTACGAGGGCATGATCATCGGGGAGCACAGCAAGGACTCGGACATCAACGTGAATCCCGTCAAGGAAAAGAAGCTCACCAACATGCGGGCTGCGGGAAAGGATGAGAACACGGTCTGCTCGCCGGTTCAGCCCATGACTCTGGAACGGGCGATCAACTTCATTCGGGACGACGAGATGGTGGAGGTGACGCCCAAATCCATCCGGCTGCACAAGCGGGTGCTCTCCGCCCAGAAACGATACACGATGCGTTCGGCGACGTACAAGCAGGGGGAGGAGTAGACGGCGTTCCGGCGCTCAGAACCCCGGAAGTCTGAATTTTAAGGTCACATCGTCGGTATTTCGATTGATCTGAATCATGCGGCCGTCATCCGCGTCTTGAGCAACGGTTATTTCAACGACCTCAAAGCAAAGAGGAGGGGTCGGCGCGGAAAGGGCGAAAAATTTCGACCGGCATCGGCCTGGCATTAAAAAACAGCCGGCATCTGATTCGTTTTACGCCTCTTCTGTGGAACTCTTTGTTGATGCCTTCTTATCCCTTTATTCCCTATGGATGGCGGCCAACTCCTGATGGATCTTCTGATTTTCTGCAAGGCGGGCAGAAGGGCTGACGATATTTTGACCCCGGGGTATCCGTGATCTCATTCTCAATAATGACGGCGAATATTAGACTCTTCATAATCCCAATTTCACATTGTTGACAAAATAAAAAATTTTATCTTATTTAGCATGTTCGATTGGCTAATAAAACTGGCTGTAGAATACCCTTGTCCACTTTAACCTTTTGAACAGTTTCCACCATGGTGGAGGCGTAGATGGACATTCAGCGAGCAAAGGAAAGGGCGAACCGCATACAGAGCAGCGGCCTTTGATTGCACAGTCTGAGCAAAGAACGGCATAGCATTCGCCACAGATCCCCATAGGTTTAATTACACTTACTATATCTCCACGAACGAATGGCCTCATATTAGTCGAAACATTCTCAAGACCATGTGAGATAGAAGAACTCCCACATCGAACACAACGAAGCGTTGAACCAAACACACAAGGAAGCCTTGAACCAAACATTCTTTATCTCCTTTCGTTGATATAATTTTGTGTGTAATTGAAAGCTGGTTCTGTCTAACCAATATAAGCAATCAAAATCCCACATCTTCAGGGGCTTTTTAATAATTCATGTCCAGTCTTTCAGATAGCCAATTGTTTTCATTGGTGGTTCAAGAAATAATATAACAACCAGATGATTAGAATCATGCCTAAAAACAACTTGCCAAAGAATTTTATGAAAAACCGGACTGGCGGTAATATATAAAGTAATTTAGGCAAATTACCGAACTTTTCCGTCGGGTTACAGAATTGCTGTTTCTCAGCCGCGCTGGGCTGAGCTTGCTGGACGATGAGCTTAGGAAGCTCTACGTTTATGTGCTTCAGTTGCTCTTCCACTATTTCTGCCAGCGACAAAAGGGCGGGGTCAGTCCGAGAAGGGATTATTACCAAACGTCGGTACCAATCTCTTATTGCCGTCAACTTCCCGGATCTCAGCATGGTGAGAATCAGAATTCGGGCAGCGTCCCGTTTGAATGCACCCTGGGCGTTTACAACTGCATAGAGCATCCCTATCAAGGCGACTTCGAAGAGGCTATGGTCTCGGGATCGCATTCCTGCCAGGATCCGCCCAACAGTTTCAGGGGTGAAATCGGACGTAAGTTCCGCCATGACGGCATGGGCTCCCTGCGGCGTCTTCAGGTCCATGAGCCTCAGCAGGAGGCCATTTACCAATTTATCCACTGGACCATATCCACCAATTTCCTCGTCGGAAACGGTGTCGGCGGCTTTCAGGAATGCAAAAGAATATTGGGGCAAGTCTTTGGCAGTTAGGGGTTGCGGAGGATGGGTCGCCTGTTTGATAATGCCTTCGGCCAAGGCGATGTCGCTCTTATAGTTTGTGCCTTGGGCCACTTCCAAGGCTTTTCGGGCCATAGCCAAGGCCTCGTCGTATTTCTTCTGCTTTAAGCGGACATCGCCCTTGTTTGTCCATGGCTTTGGGTAGCCTTGAGGCCTAAGGCTAATGGCACGGTCTGCGCAAGCGTCTGCCTCGTCAAAACGGTGCAGCAGAGAGCACCAGCCAGACTTGAAGTTCCACATCTCTGCGTCATATTCATCCAGCCGAAGGATTTCGTCCAGTTCCTTTACGGCCTCCTGTAAGGCAAGGCGCTTCTCCGGTGACACTGGCTCCAGCACTGCCTGACGCCGGTTGGCGGCAATTTTGTCCAACTCCCGCAGACACTTTGCACGGGTCTTACGTGTACTCAACTCAATTTCACCGCCCATTTCCTTCGCATAGTATAATGAGAGTCCGGATAAGGCTGCGGCCGCACCATAATTCTTGTGCTCCTCGGCGAACGCAACACGAAGATGTAACGTTTCCCAAAACTTGATCCCTTCACTCAACGACTGATTAATCAATTCAACTTGTTTCTGAAAATTCCGGTCCTTGGGGTTCAGCGGCAATGCGATTTCTGCCAATTCGTGAAATTCCTCAGCCGATCTGGCCAACAGAGTCACATTTTTGGCCGCGGCCGGGTCGTTTTGTCTCCAGCGGAAGGCTTTTTTGAAAAGCTTTCCGGCATGTTCGCCCTGGCCAATATAATCCATTCTCACAAAAGCTTCAGCCTGAGCGACGTCAGGGTCTTCTGGAAAAATCCGGGATAGATCTTCTAAGCGCTGTAGAGCCAGACGCACCCGGCCGTGGCGGGCATCGAAGTGAGCTCGAGTGATACTGGTCATTTTATTGTCCGGGGTCCACTGGAACAAAGAACTCATCCAAGCCTCCATATAAAAAAAGGGAAACAAAATCTTTGAATGTTATCGGGGGTAGAGCTCAGGCATCAGGGCTTCCGATCCCGTTTAACCACCACAAGACTTCGTAGCTGACCTCTCATGTTTTCCCGTTTCCACCAACACACCTCACTCAAAGCAGATTGTTTCTCTCACTCCCGGTTATATTGAGGAATTTCCGGTCAGGAGTAGACTCATCAGATCTCCTGAGTGAAAGCCCACCACCAGACTATGGCCTCGAGTGCCAAGGCAAGAGGCCCCACCTATCGCCGGTTCTAGCATTCCGGGTATTTCCGCGGCGGCTACTGTGGGCAGTCCTTCATCCACCGCCCAAACCTCCAGCCAGGGTGAGTCGAACAGAATCACGGCCAAAAATTCTCCATGCCCCAAAAAGGCAAGCCGCTTCACTGTGGTCTCCCGCCGGTGCTGCAGCACCCAGTCTGGACGGCGCCAGAATCTTTTCCGGACAGAGCGGAAAACCTCCACCGCTTCGCCGCCGGCCAAGGCAAGTTTGGCTCCGTCCGAGGAAATTGCCGTGTCAAGGTAAAAAAAAGATGGTTCTTTTTTGAGAACGACTCTTTCGCGGTTGACCCCCGTAACCAGAGAAATCACAAGAGAGTCGCCACACAAATCATCCCTGTAGACGCTCCAGCAAAGGCCCGCCCTGCCAGCAGGTAGAATCTTCAGCTGATTGCGAAAGCCTGAGCCGCTCCAGACCACTTGCATGCGCTCTTTTTTGATGTTCAGCTTCATGATTCGCCCGGTCTTCCCAGCAGCCAGTACCTGGTGGGGGCTAAGAGCCTCAAGATGGACCAGGCTTTCAGTCATCACCTGAATCCGGTTATGGTCTGGGGGTGGGAGGTGTGGATGCTGAACCCAAATACAACCCCGGGAGTCTCCAAGAAAAACTTCATCGCTTCCCGGCCTGGCAGCCAAGGCCGTAGGAAACCGCAGGGGCTGGGTGGCCAGAGGAGTGAGACCGTTTGATGTGAACCAACCCACGGTCTGTTCCAGTTCGCTCAAGGATACCACTTTTTCAGTGTCGGCAAGCTGGCATATGGTCACTTCAGCCAAATGCCCACTGGTGGAGCGGTAGGCGTCAGTTTGAGAAATTTCCCGTCCAAAAGTCTCTGTGCTGTAGAACAGGCGACCCGTGGCCGGGTTGACCTCAAAAACCGATAGAGACGAAGGGGCGGTGACACTGCGATGGAAGTTTTCGAGGCGCACCAGCTGGTTGTCTTCCCAATGCCAGGCGGCCAAGTGGCCAGACCCCGTAGCAAAAAAAATCCACCCAGCTGAAGACTTGTCCTTGCCGAAGCGCACTTTCTGCGGCTTTCCCTGAATGCCTTCCGGATGAGCCTCGTAGTTCTTCAGGACGGCAAGAGAGGTGTTCGGATTCTCAACCGGGAGCAGTCTAATAGAGCGGTCCAAGCAAGATAAAAGAGCTTGCTTACCCATGGGGTTTAGGTCGGCATCAATCACCCGCGGGCATTGGGGGATGAAGGTGACGGTGCGCCACGTATTTTTTTCCCAGCAGGTAAAGCCTGCCAGCTGTGAATCGTGCCCGGCCACGAAGAAGGCCATTGCTCCGTCAGGGGTGAGTCGCAGGGCGACCAGAGGTTGTGGAAGGTTATCAGCCAAGAGGGTGATACTGTTTTTTTCTGGGTTCCATGCCACCAGGGAGTGGTTTTGATCTACGCAAAAAATGCCATGGCGGGGATGGGCTGTTAGAATTTTTTCCCCCTCCCTGCCTGACAAGACAGCGTCGCTGGTTTCGATTCCTATGACACCTTCACGGGTGCTGAATGCCACTGTCAGATCCTGCCGGAGGGCGACGGCGACAATGCCGGAAGCGCGAATTCGCCGCCGGTCCAATGTGGTCCCTTGCACGGTGTCCCGCAATTCCAAAGCACCGTCCGCGGTGGCGGCGGCCAAGGCACTGCCGTTGGGAGACAAGGACTGGATACCGGTTGGAGTTTTGAGGGTCAATCGGGTACTTGATTTAGGCTCTGTTCCTGGTAAAGGGGCGGCTGCCTTGAGCCAAAAACCGCGTGCCTCAAGATGTGCATCCCACCGAGGTAGAACAGTTTTAAGGGCCGGCGCCACAGGGTCGATCCAGTTGAGGCGGTTAAAAAAAACCTGCATGGATAGCTCTGGGCGCCTGGCCATCCAAGGGACAGCCTGAACAAGCGCCTGTCGGAGCTGATGAAAGCAGGCACAATCCCAGCTATGCAATGCCCGGTCAAGATCGGCCAGTAGATCGTAAGACAAGCCCGCAGCGGCTTTGGTTTCCACAAATTCAGGGGCAGTGAGCGTTTCAAGTAGTTCTGAGCGCAATGCTCCCTGAGTCTGATGATATGGAAGTTCGGACAAACAGCGAAGATTCGGAAGACTTTGACCGCTCTCTTGCCATTTGAGGGGCTGATCGAAGAAAAACTTGGCCAAAGCGCGATGCCGCTGGATTTGCTCAGTTTCGGGCAGAAATAGGGCGGCTGCCTCTTCGCCCATTTGCGGGTGAAAGAAACCCAGCAGTTCGGTATGGTCGGCACGCCGCAAGGATAGATAGGGATCCAGATCTGATTGCAGCCGTGCCCATATCACGACCGGCAGCTGCGTTTGCTGCGGATCATGGTGGGAACGCCGATTAAAGTCTTCCAATACTTCTTTGTCCTGTGAGAGTATTTCAAGCAGTTCATCCTCAGATAGGCCGTGACGGGCTGCCGAGAGGTAGCCCAGGCTGCGAGACACCAGAACATTGCCATGGTGATCATCGCGGGTAAGGCGGATGAAGAGATTTTTTATTAGGCCGGGGATGTCTCCTGGCAGTGCGATAGGTAACATAAAGGACCGCCAGTGGCGTGCCTCTTCAAAGGCGAGCTTCAGATAAAGAGGTAGACCTCGGCTGTGAGAAACTTCCGCAATGGTCTGCCACTGAGCTTCGGAGAGGGTGCGGCCTGCTCCTTTGAACCAAAGGGCCAGGACATCACAGATCTCGTCAGGAGTGAGGGGGGAGAGGCGCATGAGATGGTCGGATGGCAGACGTTTTTCCAAAGTTTTCAAAGCTTTGCTGGGACATTGAGTTGAGACCACCAGCCTTACATAGGGGGGAAGGCGGGAGGGCATCCATGCAAGCAAACTGGCCGGATCGATAGGAGCCAGCTGATCAAGGGCATCGATTAAGAGAATGATAGGCTCGTCCAGTGTAGCTTTGGCCAAATGCTGAATGAATACCTGGACCAGTTCGGAAAACCCTGAGGTGTGGGCGATTTCAGCACCCAGTTGTCGGCAGATGCCTTCCATAAGTGTGGCACCCAGAGAAGAAGCCGAGGTTGCGCCAAGAAAGCGGGTAACAATGGTGGCCTGCGGACGGCGCGAGCGAAATAATTCTACGCTCTTGGCCAAGAGTGCGGTTTTGCCGCTGCCCATGGGGCCCAAGATTGCAAAAGGATGGGGAGTGCCCCCTTCCAGGTAATCCATAATGGTCGCTAATACCTCTCGGCGGCCAAGGAAAGAGGCAGCATGCTTCCGGGCAAAGCTGTTATGAGCAGCAATCTCCTCTTCTTGAGGAGTAATTTCTTTAAAAAGACGGATCTGGGCAAGAATGATCCGGGAAAGGGCTTTGTAGGCATCATCGCAGAATTGTTTGAGATGTGTGTCCAATGGACGGCCTGTGCAGGTCACATTATAAGAGTATGAAGTAACGCCTTTGGTGTGCTTGACCATTTCCTTGAGCGCGCGCGCCTTCATTACACCGGCATCGGTACAAGTGCTTCCCGGTGGCAGGTCATCGAGGTTTTGAATGTTGCGGAGGAAGGCGAAGACATGTTCGCGCTCATCGGGAAGCTTCATCGCACCTTCGATGATCTCCTGGTGGGTGGCGGAGCATTCGAACTTAATCCGTCGTTGGTCATTCTCCGGCCATTTGAGACTGTTTATAGCGCGAAGTAGTATCAATCGCATTCGCTCTTCCGTTTTGTTCCAGAAAGCATAATCAGCTTCTTCGACGATTTCCTCCCGCCGGGGACGGAGCACATATTCCGCGGGCACGGCGTTGGTGTCGAGGCGATACCATCCTCCGCCGCCATCGGGGTGCGCTTCATCCCATGCCAGAAGCTTGCGATCTTCCGGATTGACCTGCGACAGGAGAACCTCAAACTCCGCCGCCTCAATCTGCGGTGGCAGCGGTATCCAGCCATAGCGATCGCCCAGGAGGATGATGAAGTTGGGACGTGGGGAAATGTCCTGACATCGTTTGAGCTCAGTCAGACAGATGTTCATGGTCTGCTGGTCGAGCGCCGCTTCCTCGCTCACCCCCCAGCGCAGGTCAATGGCTTGGAAGCGACAGCCGTTCTGGAGACAGAGTCTTTTCAATTTGGGGAAGACATCATCTTGCAGAGCGTTTCTCTCCGCCTCCAAATCGCTGAAAGTGGAACTCACAAAGACGCGAAAGGTTTTACTGGGTGAAGTCATATGCGTTTTTCCTGGCAAAAGCGTACCTTAAATCAAACCGGTTGCCCACATCAGTCTGTACTACTCTGAAAAAACCGAAAACGTCCTTCCTGTTTTTTTGATTACAAAAACACCGCAAACGCTGCCGCTGTGAAAACAACAATTAGAAGGGGTAAACAACCTGAATTACGAGTCTCCGGCAATTTCTGCCTCAATATATGCGATTTCATCATACATTTCATCTGAGATCCGCACACAGGGCATTTGACGTGTTGGGCTTCCAAAATCGAGTTCACTTGCGCGAACTGTTGAACACCGCATTCAAAGCATTTGAATGGGAATTCGTTTTCCTGGAACGGTGATTTATAATCGGTCATTGGTTATTTATTATCGCGGGGTTAAGGGCGCTCATCACTCTACGGTTTCCGGTAGGCACAGCGGCCTTGATGTTAGGCATTCTCGCAAGTCCAGGTTACGTTCTATTCCCTGCCAAGAAATTTTGAGGCTCTCCGCCGTTCGATTTCAATCACCGTCGAGGCAATAGCACATGGAGCTTCCTCATAGGGGACAATCTTCAGATCCTGCCGCTTCACTCCTGGCATGGGCAGGAGACGGTCCAGAACTGGTGCATAACCGTCTGGCGGAGTTAGAAACAAACACTTACGCCACAGGTAAGCACCCAAGATGTGTCGACCCTCGCGAAGAACGCCCTCTGTTTCAGCTGCTGCGTCGATGGCGAGGATCGGCGCGATTTCCATCAATCTTGTGATTACTATCCACCAGTCGTCATTGTTGTTTGTCCGGAAGCAGTCGACAACCATCTCGTTCGATAAACTCGTATCCCAAGGCACTTCAACATCTAACAGGCTCACGACACGAAGCGGACTCAACCTGTACTTAATGGCGCGTTGCCGGCGGATGCTGGAGTGCGTCGACGTGCCGAGGATCAAAGCAACCGGAGGCGTTGTTGTGCGGACGTCCATCCACCAAATCAGGACGAATGGGGCTACGGCCACGATTAAGCCCGGCCATTCTCTTGCCACGACCGCAACGACCAACACGCTGAAACCACCATAGAGAAGCGTGAGACGGGTCAATTTAAGGCTGTTTCCCTGCCGCGAAACGTCGATAAGCCTGCGAAGGGTCTCGCGTGTTTCGGGAAGTGTCGGGCCAAGCATGGACCGCGATCGCAACCAACAGTGCGCCGCGAGCACGCCATAGTAGGTCGCAATAACTGAAGTGGCCGCCGCTGAACTGAGCCACAGCACTTGGGATAAACTCATGGCTCTCCTTGAGAACAACTAAGTGTCATGACCATATGAGATGCGCTTGATCTCTGCATCACAAGCGTTGATCAACTCACGCTTCTCCTCTACCGATGTTGCCGCCTCGAGCCGCACTCGTGTGTCGTCCCATACCTTTGTGATAGCCGCGCACTGTTCTTGTGTGAACGGCCGTTGGCGAACTCTTTCGATCAGGGTCTCAAGGATGCCACGTCGCGCGCCGTTTGACCGCTCCTTCATTCTAATGAAGAAGCCGTCGTGAGGGTTCGAGCCCCGAAGTCCCATGCTGTGTCGCATCGAAGTGCGTGCCAACCAGCCGACCATAAGACCAATAGCGGCGCCGGGCCAACCGCCCAGAACACCCCCCAAAACCGGACACAGCAAGAGAAGTATGGACGAGAAAATTTGGAGATGAAGAAACAGCCGGTCTCCCCTCCGTTCGGTGTCCGTCAAATGCCGCGGCATTCGCTCGATACCGTCCGACAGGTTTGTTTTATGCTCGGCCTTTGTTTGCGAGTTACTGTCTGCCACTGAGGGCGTGGAGCAAACAGGGGGAACCGCAACCTCGCCAGAAGAAATGTATTCTGCTAACACTGGGTCATCTGCAGCCAGTTCTGCCTTAACGAGAGAGCGCATGGCGGGAGATTTAATGACGCCGAATGCGAGTTGTGCGGTCTCAACTCGCGGGAAATTACGGAGGGCATATCCGATCCAACGGGCAGCACCTTCGCCACCCTTTGTCTCAATCGCCACCATGATTTGCCCTATCGGCGGATAGCCAAGTCGTGGTTCCAACTGCTCATTAATTTGGACGGCAACGAAATACGCTACCTCAGGTGGATAGTGGCTCAGGAGGTACTCAGCGACACCTGCGTACTCAGCCACTGCTCGCTTCTTACGTGACAAGTCAAAGCGTCTGGTCAAGGCGGAAGCTTCCTGTGTCATGCTTAGGCCTTCCACAGCCTTGGCGAACTGCTCATCGATGCGCCTCTGTGATGCTGCATATAGTCCCTGCAATCTTTGCATACCTATCTCGCTTTCGTTTTCCTGACTCTTAGCAGGGTGTCCCTTGGAATTAAACCACATCAGTACCTTCGATGCATCGATCGGACGAAGGCCCGGCATCGATAGCCGGCCGTAAGGGTTTTCATGGGAGCCATTCCAATGGAACATGGGTTCGCCTGTGGAATTATGCTTTTTTATTCTTTTCGGTGCTTGGCCGCAACTCTTCAAGTGTCTTTCTCGTTGCATCTTGCGGGCATGTTGAAGCACCATCTGCAATCTTTCGAAGCCGTTCCATGGCTTTCAATTTTGACGTTTCCGCCTTCCAGTCGAGTTTGTCAAGCAGGCTGTTAAATTCCTGGTCAAAAAGGTCGATCTTTGCCTTCATGCTAGGCGCATGGCGGGTAAAGATGGTCTGCCGGTAGCCGGATCCCTGAGAAGCAAATGCCGATTCAGCATAGAACCAGTCGCCAAGTATCGTGATGCTCTCATGAATTCCACTTTCCCGGCAGAATGCAACCTGGTACTTTGGATCATTGCCGGTGGAAGAAAGAAAATGGATCAGAGAGTTCAATCGGATCTTGCGTGCCGGCGGGCCGTACGCGTCGTAGGTCAAGTGGGGGTCGATGATAATTTTGAACCCGGACTTCCGGGCGTGGTGCTCAAGCGCGATTCGCTCGTCGCGCAGGCAGCGGTTGTGGAAGGCTCCCTTTTGTATGCCTCCGCATCGATCTTTCCACACCGGGTGGCTGATCACCAGGTCCGGAATGTGCAGCGAACTCAGCCCGCCTTTTTGCCGGAGCATCGCGGTCCTTCCCAGTTGCTGCACCTGATTGGCATACCGGGCCATGAGCAGGGCACGGTCTTCGGAGATGGGCGCCGTTTCGTAGAGGGCGTGCGAATCGTCCAGATATCTCGTCAGCAGGGCGCTTACCGAGCATAGAGTCAGCTTCCGGCTCAACTCCGATTCGTGGTTTTCTTTCGCGTCTGTCAGCACGACTGCGTGAAGTTCGCGCAGCATTTCGTCAGGCAGCTTTCCCCAGGCTACGGGCAGAACAGGAATGTTGAGCGCCAGTGCATATCCGATCTCCTGGTGGACCCAGCCGCGCTGACTTGAGGACTCTGTGATAATGGGCAGGAAGACATGAGCATGGGCGATGAACATCTTGATCTGTTCGTGGAATCCCCAGCCATAGGCAAATCGTTCATCCCAAAGCGGTTCCAGACCTGAGTTTTCGATGACCGCGCAGACTTTCTCTGCGAGGGGTCTGTCCTGGTGAGAGTAGCTGATGAAAACACGGTATGCCATTTTGGACTTCTCGCCCATGACTGATTTTCTTCCTTTTCAGACTGTCTGCAGTCTGGAGCGTATCACGGAATCAGGACGGCAATGTTGACGATGTTGAATAATGATAATATTTTTGTCAAGTTTAATGTATATGATGCAATAAAAAACAAAAGGGTCTGATTCGCTGCTGAAATGAATTTTGAAGCGCATTTTGAAGAGGAGAAGGCCGATGACAGTTCAAACAGATAAAATGCAAACAGCGTCCATGGTTCTCTACTGCCTTTTGCGCCGCAGAGGGTCGGGCGGCAAAATTCAGTTCTTAATGGTTCGCAAACAGGGGCACCTGACTTTTCCGCCCACCAAATTCAGACCGGGCGAAACCCTTTACAGCGCACTGGTGCGTCCCCTGGAAGAAGACCTTGGGCTGCCAGGGGGATGCTATTTTCCCGAGGAAGAGCTGGAAATGATTCCAAATCACGGCGAAAGTATCCGCTATCCCGGATTGACCAAACAGTGGTATCTGTATCCGGTCACGATTTCGCTGAAACCGGGAACGATGTCGCCATCAAAAGTGCAGCAGGGTGAAACCGAATGGATGACCCTCAGCCAGATTGTGGCGCGAATCAAAGAGCCCAATGTATTGAAAATCGCTTCTTATATCCGTGAAAAGCGTCCGGACCTGCTCGATGCCCTGGATGCTGCTCCGTCAATGGACGCCCTTGCTTCCGACTGGGCGGGCAGAAACAACGGAGGCATTCGCGTCGTGCGGAACCGGGAATTACAGGAAATACTGGAGGTAGGGCACAGGGCGTTCAATCTGCGGGTCGCCGATCCGTATCTTCCCTACCAAAAACAGGGGCTGGGATTTACCTGGAGCTTTTTCACGCCCAAGGATAAGCAGGATATCCATGTTCATGGCCAGCCGGCGGTGGAAATTTATGGCGTGCTGGAGGGCCGTCTTCAGATATGGTCCAAGCCCATGAATCAGAGAGGGGTTCACACCTGGCAAAAAATAACCCTGGAGGCCGGCGACTGGGCCGAGGTGGAAGCCTTATGCTGTCATTTCGCGTTCTGGGTCAAACCCAGGGGCAGGGGAACGGTCATCAAGGCGGCTGCCGGCGGCGAGCTGGCAGGGGTCGGCAAGATAGGCGTGGCCGGAAAGACCACCTGCAAGGACTGCAACGTAAGACAGCAGTGCATGCGTCATCCCAAGATGATGGAATTATTGCAGGAATATCAAAAAGAATTCAAAGAGCGCGATTACGAAAAAATCGCTTTGCTGGCAAAAGATTGAGCCGATGGCAGGTTCAGCGTTTTCTGGTGTTGCTTCAGGAGTCCGAAAGAAGTCTTTCGATTCCCTTGAAAAGAACTGCCTGGGCATTTTTAAAAGACGATTCCAAATCCACCTTCCAAAAATTTTTTACGTCACAGGGATCATTTTTTAAGCGGGTGATGAGCCAGGTCATTTTGTCTTTAATGGTGCCAACCGCAACAAATGTGGCCTCATTGGGAAAAAATGCCGGGCCGTGAGAACAGAATCGCAGCAGTTCATGATACCTGAATCTCAAATTCGTCTGACCCGCCTCGATTTTTTGAGTGTCAGAGGATTGCACTTTGATGAAATCATCGACCGCGTACTCGCAGGCGTGAACAATCTCATGGGCGCGCCTCAAATGCCGCAAACATTTTACTTTTTCAAAAATCAGGTCTTTTTCCGTCACAGGCGCATCATTTAGCTGCGCGGGTCCGTCTTCACAATAAAACACAATTTTCAGATGCTTGGCGCCGAGTTCTCGTTCGGGGAAATAATTATTCAGAGATCTCAGCACCGTTTTTAATTCACGGACGTTTCCCGGCCATGTATGTTTTTTTAATTCGGCCAGAATTTCAGGCGACAAAGGTTTCGATTTGGGCGGGGCAATTCGCTTCCACAGGATTTGCGCCATTAGTGGAATATCGTCTTTGTTGTTTCTCAGCGAAGGCGTCCGAATGAAAAATGATCTCAGGCGGTAGTAAAGATCTTCACGAAATTCTCCGGATTGAACCATCGCAAAAAGTTCACGGTTGGAAGCAGCGATGATGCGCGCATTGACGGCTTTTTGTTCATTTGAACCCAGAGGGCGGATAAACCTTTCCGTGAGAGCGCGCAAGATTTTGACCTGGTTTGCCAGGCTCAGGTCGCCGATTTCATCGAGAAACAGTGTTCCATCCTCTGCCGCCGCCCAGAGCCCCTCTTTATCGGAGACCGCATTCGTAAAGGCCCCCTTTTTATGCCCGAAAAGTTCTGATTCCAGAATTCCTTCGGGAATGGCGCCGCAATTAATAGGAACAAAGGGCCCGCCGGCTCGTTTGCTGTATTGATGAATTTGCCGGGCGACGATTTCCTTGCCGCTTCCTGTGCCGCCTTGAATGAGAACCGGATCAAGATTCTCGGCTGCCGTTATGATCCACAACCTGGCCAGCTCAAAATTTTCTGAATTGCCGAGGTATATTTCCCTAAGCTTATCAGGCACCTTACGGTTTTGACCGAGTTCCTTAAGAAACGAGGAATTGCTCGCGGCCACCTCCTGTTCGTACGAAGGCTCCCTCATGACGGCGTCTGAATGATTCCGCGTTTCTTCCTTTTCACTCCCGCTTTCTTGCCAGATGGTCTTAAAAATCCGGCTCTCGGCCCCAATAATATAAAGCTTTTTTTCTCCTTTAGCTGTCGCCTGCCTGAGGAGAGACCGAATTCCCTGCTGCAAGCGACCGACCGAGGCATAGTTGCCGTCTATAACCGGTATTTTGTCGCCGCCGAGGCCGGTTAGATAGTCCGCCAGGCCCTTGCGAACGTTCTTGATTCCCCGGTCGACGACAACGTCGGCAAACCCTCTGATGCCATCCAGGCAAGCTGCGTCCACCAGCAAAACGACGGGCAAGCTGTATCGGTTTTTTTCGGATTCCAGAACCTGGGGGCGTTCATTCTGCAAATGGCCTCGCACAGGAACCTGATCGGGAAGGCCGGGCGAGAAAACAACGGTATTGATCGTCATAATTTCCCCTGTCGTTGAAACCGCAACAGCGAGCGCATTTCACGCGGTTGCGGCAGGAAGCTTTAATTTTTTTCAAGATACATTGAAATATGCCAATAAGTCAACGCCCAATTTTAAATCTCGTGAGTTTCGAGTTGAGTTTCAATTGATGTCGAATATTTAGCCCAAACCACCCTTTAATTCAACGATCATTTTTCGAAACTGTTAAATATAATGGTTTTAGATGGTTATGGAATATTTCATTTCTGGCACGCGAATTGTACCTGTTCATGATCGTGCAGGATGGATCAGCAATTCAACCCAATCAGCAAGGGGATATCGAATGAATCAACTCGAGCGGCAAAACTCCAATCCGGTTGTATCCGATGAAGCCAGGGATACCATTAGGCAGGTCGCAAACCTGCTGAACAAAAAACTTTCACACGATCTGAGGTTCAACCCGGATGGAAACTCGTTTTTTACGAATTCGAAAACAGAAAAAGAAAATGGCATTTCGGCGATTTTAGGCACGCTGACGGAAGACAACATTATCATCATCAAACTGGCCCTGGTGCGCACGGATAGAACGCTGAGAATCGATGCCGGAAAGCTGTTTGCGCATCTGTCAAATCTGGGAGAACGGGTTAGAGTGTGCATGCCGGTTGCCGAAGAAGCCGATAAAACGACGCTGTGGGCCGAAATCAAAATCCGGGCGGCGCCGATGTCGATCGCCAGAGAAAATGTGTTTTTAGATGAGTTGGACAGGCTCGAGAAAATGGCCCGTTTACTTCAACTGGAAATACCGGTTGCGGAGGATCATGCAGCGCTTGAAACGAAGTACAAGGACATACGCGACCGAATTGAACCGGTGTTGCCCCTGCGATCGGATTTAATTCTTCAAAACAAGGGCCTTCTTTCCTGGGCTGAAGAAATACAGGATGTTTTGTCCAGCGGCACTTCCGTGGCGGTCGAATCCGGCTGTACGGTTACGCTGGACTTCATGCTGGCCGTAATGGCCGCTGTGGCGGCAAAACGGGGTGAAACTTACGGAAAATTTATACAGGCAACGCTCGATATCAAAAAGTTGGTGGATTTGACGAAAGCATCCCCGGGTATCGTCATCATTCCGGCCGTGTGCATCAGTATGAATACCGGCGTGTACGATGTCGCCAATGAAACCAGGGTCATGCTGAATTCGCTGGCCGCTTTTCTCAAGCCGGTTGTGTTTATCGGAAAGCAGGCGGAGCTTCAGGCGGTATTTTCAGGCGGGCAGGGCGGCGGCAACGATCCCCTGGCGCCCGTTGTTCGGCACGCACCGGAAATTCCCGTTGAAAAGCTGGTTCATTATTCCATCGTATCCGCCGGCAAACAGATAGGGGGAATTTCCAGATCGTCTGAAGAAGAACTGGCTGATCAGGTGTCGGTATCGTTATCGGACCTGGATCCGGTCGAACAAAAGCGCCTGCTGCAGATAACGGCGAGAAAGACTGTGAGCGACTGGGCCAGAGGGAACAAAACGGATCAAAATGGCTGTAAAAAGTTTATCGCCAGGATTGGAGAACAGTCGGAGACTTTCGGCGGATTGAGCCCCAGACCCCGGGCGCTGCGATCCCCCCTGGTGCAGGAACGATTCAACGAGCTTGCCGGCGATCCGGCCTTCAATGCGTATTTCAAAAAACATTTGCTGGCCCAGGACCTGGCAGTGGACGAGTTGTGCAACCGGCTTGTATCCGAGGTTTTGACCCGCCCGCCCCATCAGCCGATCCGATTTTGCGCGGAAGGAACCCCCGCAACGGGAAAATCGGAATTCTGCGTCCTTCTGGCCAGAAGACTCGCCGTTCCGTATGTGAATATCGATGCCGCCAGCATGCCTGATTATCACATGGCGGTTACGCAGCTGCTGGGTTCAGGAAGGGGTTTTGTGGGATCCCAGCAGGCCGGCAGGCTGGAGCAGATCGCCAAACACCATGCCGGTGCGGTGGTTGAAGTCAGTGATTTGGACCACGCGCCGGCGGATGTGCGCGCCGGTCTGCCGGATTTGTTTTTACAGACCCTTGAAACCGGTGAAGCGCAGGCTGCCAGCGGGGCCATGTTTTCCTGCGCCAATCTGATTTTCGGTTTTACGATGAATCTTCCGGGCGGCATGGACGAGGCCGTACAAAAGGGAATAGGCTTTCAGAAGCGGCCTTCCAGAAGGGCGATTCAGAAAGATGTCATCGCGGAAATGAAGCGGCTGCTTTCCGGTGCATTTCTGAGCCGGATTGGAACCCCCATACTGTTTCAGCCTCTGGATGGCAATGCGCTGGCAAGCATTCTCGAAAAAGCCATGCGCCAGGCAGTCCTGTCGGCCGCCGGAAGATTCCGGATCCACATCAAGGAAATAAAGCTGGAAGACAATCTGGGCAGCAGGGTCAAGCGCTCTATTGATGTCAACATCATATCCTTTGGGGCCAGAGCGCTCCTGGAGCAGGGCCGTTCGATGGCGGCCGGCGCCTTTGTGGAATTGCGGCGCCAGGTTTCGAACCTTGACGGGAAAACGCTTGTTTTGCTGCTGAACAAGGAAAACCAGGCGGTGCTGAAGGTTGAATAACCCATTCAGCCGCTGATCGGTGCATGGGTTGACTTTTATTTATACACCAAAATGGAGGTGAGATTTATGATTAAGAGAATATACCGCGTTGAAAAGCCGGATGAATACCGCATCGCCGGCCCCTCGGACCTGATCGAACTCCTGCCGGTTCCCGGCGGTAACGCACTGTTTTTAATGAAATGGATCATCGAGGTTCTGGTTTACGGAATCGTCAACCATGAGATGATCCACATTTCAGGTCCTTCGGGCGGGTGCAAGTCTTCATTGATCGAAGCGCTCTATCGCATTCCCAAGAATTTCGAGGCGATCTGCAAGGGACTTGGATTCAAGGTGCTGCCTCTGAAATTGTATCCGATTGAAATGGCTACTTTTGAAGCGCCCGGGGAGCTTTTTCAGCGACGGGCGTTGAAAAACGGGTCCACCCTGGACGAGGAAAGCGTACTGGTGAATGCATTGAGGGATGCCGCCCGGCGGGTCGAAAAATGCTATCCCCTGATCTGGCTCAGGGAAATCGGGCGAGTGCACTCATCCAGCGTTCAGGGCGGGCTGCTCAATTTGATGACCAAAGGCGATATTGTCCTGCCGGATGGCAGCCGTATCGACGGCCGGGGTGTTGCCTGGACGGCCGACAGCAATTATCAGGCCGTGTCCGACTCAACCCATACCCTGGTTACCCTGGATGACGCGCTCAACCGGCGCTTTACCATTCAATTGACCCTGGACTATTTAAGCGCACCCGAAGAAACCATGGTGCTTCAGCATTTAATCAAGGAGGGACAGGTATGAACAAGATTGATAGCGATTTAATTGTCAAAACAGTCCAACTCGGCAACGTGATTCGCCGCCATCGGTCAGAGGGCAACCTGCAATCGATATCGCCGCCGACGATATACGGCTATATGTCATTTTTGCGAATGGCAAAGTCCCTGTCGCACCTGAATCTAGAGCAGGTGGCTGTGGCAACCCTGCTGGGAAACGCGAGCATGGAGGACAAAAAGGTTGTTTCCAGCGTGTTTAAGGAAGTGTTCGGTCTGCAGAGCGACACTCTCGAAGATGATCCAACCCTCGGCGGCAATGTCTTGTAGCGCGGTTGTGTGATCATGCAATAAAAGGATGGCCCAACTATGAAAACGGCAAAGTCAAAAAAGCATCAGCATGTGTATGGTTATTCGCACGTCAGCCGAAAGAGGCGGACAAAGTCCGACTGGGCGGGCATGAGCATCAGCGATGGATTTAAGAACAACATTGATTACTTCCATCGAATGTCCGCCCAGAGGATTTTTTACAGCCTGGTCAGAGCAAGCCAGAAAAAGGTTGCCCGGCTGATTGATCCCTGTTCGGAATCGGGTTTTGAACCCAAGGTAAAACCTCAAATAAGTCCTTTTTATACGACTTACCCTTCCAATCTGGCCGGGCATGTGGTCATCGGCCTGACGGCCTTTCTGGAGTACAAGGCCCGCGTGGAGCAAAAGAGCCTGATGACGCATCTCAATAAATATCTGGAAAACCCGGCTGAATACGACGATCTTGAAGTCGATCCTGAAACCTACAAGACGGTGGCAAGAATTGTAGCGGAAAACGTTCAGACCCGCTTATTGCTGGAGGACCTCAGCCGGATTCCGGGGATGTCTTCGGTCGAACTCTACCGTCTCTTCTCGGCCTCTCAGCAAAGCTTCAATTTCAATTCTCTGCCGGAAATTATTCGGGCCGTCATTCTGTATGGCGACATTCTTCCGGACTGGCATGTTCTGCATCTTCATCCGATGACGCAGTCGATCCTGACGGTATTAACCCTCACGTCGATGCCTTATTTTGCACAATTGGCATACGTGAAGGAAGTTGCGCTTTCGGATGTCGGCATCCGCTGGGTGCAGGAGATTTGCCGCGGGCTCGCGTCGTTTTTACCGCCTTTGAAGGAAGAAAACGATGGAGCGGATCAGAATTTGAATTCGGCGTTTGATGACGCGGCGGCATTCAAAAAAAAAACGCCGGACTGGAGATATAAAAAGGAAAGGGATCATCACCTCGATCCGAATAGAATTGCTCCGTTAAACGGGCCCAACCCGCCGTCATTATTGGAACCCGAAAATCCCATTCAGGCTTTCGGGTCAAGGTTCATGACAAACCCGGCGGGGAAAAATGCCGCCGGGTCGCAACCCGCACAGAAAACGGAACCCAGCCCCCTCCAAAAGGCGCTGGAAGCGTTTTCTTCAGCCATTGAACAGGCCGGAGGCCAGAAAGGCGGATTTGAAGACATGCGATCGGATCTCCTGGAACAGGTTCTCGGCGCCCGGGTGTTTAATCATGGGCCCATCCAGGGCAATCCTGCCGAAGGCCATGAAGTCAAAATGAAATTCGATAAAGACAACGTTGTCGGAGGAGAAATCTTTGACAGACCGGTTGAGCTTTCAACGGATTATTTCGAACTTGAAAAGCTGCTCGAATCATCCCGGCTTGTCACCGAAGCGCTGAGGCGCGTGCTGTATCCGAATATTCAGCAGGTGCCGAGCGTGTTGCGCTATCGCACCAGCGGCTCAATCGATCCCGCCAGGCTCCCTCTGGCAAACTTTTCTTCCACGGTTTTTCAAAAATACCGCAACCTGACCCAGCTCGATAAAAGGGGAAATGCGCTGCTGGTGGTTGCCTGCGATGGTTCCGGATCATTGAATCAGGACCAGATGAATATGGTAAAAATCATGAGCTGCGGCTTTTTAAATTCCACATCCCGAAGTGATGTCCAGGTGCTGGCCGGTCTTTACCACAGCGGTCAAATACGTGCCGGATTGTCGGGGGCGCTGGTTCAATGGATCCATCACCCGCATAAAACGCCTTCGGTGGGTCGCAAGGATGCTGCCAGAGCATTGATTTCACTGCCGAATTCAGGTACCGGCGCGCAGTCCGACGCCCTTTCTCTGGCTTTTATTCTCAATGAAGCCAAACAGATTGCCCGGGGCAACATGATATATATGATCGTCATATCGGATACCGCCTGGAACCGCAGTTTCAGCACCAAGAAGAACGGATTTGAAGAGGTTCGATCTTTTTTTGAAATCGCTCATGACGAAATGAAAGGCAAGTTGCACACCACTCTGGTGGCCCTGGGGGTTTCCCAAAAAACCGGGTTCGAAGATCTGCTGGACAGGATTATTACCGTATCCGATGAAGAATTAAAAAACTATTCATTTATAGCTGAAAAAATCGGCGTTTACGTAGCTTCCTGTATTCGGGAACGCAAAAGATTCACCCCCAGGCGCTGATTGTGCAAACAGGAGGTTTCCATGGCATATGATATCCATAACAGCCAAACCCGGGACATGTATTCGGACGACTACGGGATGTACGACCAGACCGGTTATTACGGCGGCGGGTTCCGTTATCATTGCGAAATCGATATCGATGAAGCGCTTAAGCCGCTGTTCGCAAAGCTTGCTGAGTATGACCATCAACGCATGATACTGGAAAAAAACGGCGGCCATATCGACGATCTTGATGAACTCACCAGACTGCTGACCAGTCCCGTTATTCTTGAAACCCGGTTTGAAAAACAAACGGCCTCATTGGCCGAACAGATGAAGTTGCGAAGCACGGTTCGTGATATTCACAGCGATCTGCGGATGAATGTCCGGCAGCTCCGCAATCTGATGCCGGTATTTTATGTCTGTCGAATTATGCGGGATCACTGGGCGGACTACAGCCTGATCGTTGAAGACCTCTATATGAGCCCGGGATACCCGGTGGTGGACGAGCGCTTTATGAAACTGATGCAATCCGGACACGAGAATTATTTTTTACGACTGTCTCAGTTTCGCGAGCGGATCAATAAATACAACCGCGACCTCAAAAAAACTTCGGCCCAAAAAACCGATGACTTCCTGTACGAATCCGGACGCTATGTGCTGCAGGCCGCCTGGCACGAGGATCAGCGGCTGGGATTTCTGGCGGCCGACATTTTACGGCTGCCGGAATTTTTCCAGGCCGTTGAATTGTTGTACCTCTGCCTGAGCGCCGAACTCTGTGAGCTTCGCAGCGCTGTCAACGGCAATCTTCGGGTCTTTTTTGAAAAGATATATCCTCAGCCGGCAATACTGGCATTCCTGGAAATTTTAACCGGTCTTGAGGGCGATATGTTGAATACCTTGCCCCAGCATGCCATTCGGCTGTATCGTAAACTATCGACCGCTTTCAGTAAATTTCTTGCGACCGAGGTTTCGTGGGGCGAACGAAAATCCAGAATGCCGCTCTGGAAAATTCTGTATGGCAATTTTTCAAGACCGGAAATTATCGCAGGAGAGCTGGCCGGCGACCGGGCGCTGAAATCAGCCGGAAAGAAACTGGAAGATGAATCCAGCGCCATTGTCAACGGTATCATTAAAGGCAACTACGGCGGCAAGCCGGCAATTTTATCCTAGCAGGCTGTTGAGAAACTGCGCCTGAGGCCGCCATTGGGCGTTGCGCGGCTTCCGCCAGTGCTCACATATGCCTGAATATGCCGCGCTTGTCGTATCGCCGCGCGCCTTGCCTGACGGCCTGATTCTTGTTTTTCAACACCCTGACAGTCTATGCTTGGCGGTTTTTAAGCGGTGAACCGGTCAGACAAAGGCCGCACGATGCTATTGAAGATAATAAAAAAATTCTTGATATACGCCTGTTGGACCAGTCTGGTCCTCGGCATGCTTTTTGTGGTCATATTTTTCTTTGGCGGCCGGCAGGTCGGAGTTCTGGAAGCCAGATTGGATCTCTGGCGCGGACGCTATGCGATCCACGGTTACAGGCTTGAGTTTCATCCGCCGCCAGAGATGTTTATGCTGAAAGCATACGGCATCGAATACAGGCATGTTGCCGGGTGCGCTGTTAACAATTTTATTATCGACCGTGTCGCGGCGTACAACGCGACCATGAAAGAAGCCATTCAGAAAGACCTTCATGTTGATGTCAACCGGATATTGAAATTCTGTCATGAAGAGACAGACGACGGCAGGGTGCTCGAAGATTCAGGGGAAACTGCTTCGAGTGAACCTGATACAATACCGGATGGCGTCGATGTTTTCATGAACACCTTAAAACCGGAAGATGTCAAAGGATCGTTGTACGAGGTCGGGGACTGTTTTCGCACTGAATTTGTCGATCTGGACGGAGATGCCGACAAGGAAGAAGTCTGTCTGCGATACTTGAAATATAAAGAATACGACCACCTTTATGCCCGCACCTCGCTCGTGGTCGATGTGTTCACAGCAAAAAAACACGTTCTGCGGCATGAGATTGACAGGGCTTATTTCTTTGAGGAACGCTTTGTCTCCTTCAAGGACATCGACGGCGACGGCCGGGCGGAGTTGATCACCCGCGCGCGTTTCAGCCCGAACTGCGCCGGGTGTGATGCCTGTCGAATTTTTAGATTTCATGAAAACCGGTTTGAGCTTGAATTGAATCTGTTCGGCATCGGACCGGATCATCCGTCTTTAAAAGGCGTCATGATGAGCCGTTCAGGTCTCGATGCAATCATCCTTGCCCGCCTCAAAGAAAAAACAAAAACAGAGCACCCCTGCGGCTTATATGATTGGTGTTCAACCGCAGATCCCTGGCTGGTCGATTCGGACCATGACGGGCAGCCTGAAATTCTCGTGATGGTCAAACCGTTCGAATATGATTTCAACTCCGAAGACCTGTTCGTTTACGGGTTTATTGCCAGATATTCCGCCAAAGGAAAAATGCTTCAATTCAATCTGATTCCCATCCAGGTCGAACGCGCCTTTGTCGATGTTCTGGGTTTTTTAACAACCCGCGACCAACAAACCCATATGCTGGTCAATATTTCACACGCCGGAACCGATACAGGATCTCCTGTACTGAATATATTCGATATCCGCTGGCCCGAGATCCAAAAAATCGGCGAGTTCGGCGGATTTTATGAACATGTCATCGCCGAGCGTTTGCAGGATATGAATGGAGACGGAAATACGGAGATTATTTATGTGAAAGAATCTTACTGGCCGCACGACAAACCCCATGCGGACATGATTATGTTTTACGGCGCCGCCGAGTACCGGGATGGCCGCTATATGGAAACCGATGAACCGGTTGACGACCCGTAAATTCTGACGATCGAAAGCCGGTGAGTTGTAATTTTTTTCGCCTGATTCGTGCTTATGCTGCCATCCACCTCCGTATCGCTTCCTCCGCACCGAAAACAGGCTTGTACTCCAACGCCTTTTGGGGGTTGACCCAGACGAATTCGGAGCTTTCTTCATTCAAGGTTACCTGTCCCGTGCACGAACAGGCAAAATAGAGATTTAGGCAGTGCATCCTGCCCGGCTGCAATGGCAGGCTGTTCTGATAGAAAAGAAACTTTACGTTCGAAACGGCCAAGCCTGTTTCCTCCTGCAGTTCCTTTTCAACCGTATTTTCGGGAGTATCGTTGTAATCGAGCTTCCCACCGGGCAGACACCATTGGCCTTCGCCGTATTCGGAGTTTGAGCGTTTGATTAGCAGAACGCGGCCTTGCCGATCAAGCACGATTGCCCGAATAGCCACCACCGGGCGCTGGGGATCTGTTTCGTTCATGGGGCTTCCCTTTCGGTTTCCTTTGAATTTATGACCGGGCCTTTTTAGCTTTGTAAATTCCCAGGCCCGCCTGCTTGATAAGTTCAGGCAATTCTCTGAACGGATTTTTGTCATATTCCTGAATGTCCGGAGGTACGCTCTCCCAGGGCTTCAGATACGGGCTTGTTCGCTCGTCGATATTCTTGACTTTTCCAAAACGCCACCCTTGAAAAAGACGCTCCACATTCCAGCGTCCGTGCTCCATCTCGGCAAGTGCATTAATAACCTCGGCGCCAAGCTCCTTTTCCATATCGACAACAGGTTTCTTCGATGTTGATTTTAATGCTTTGATTTCAAGACCATATCGGAACAGAAGCCGGTCCAGGTGCATGGCCTGGTGCAGACTCGAGGTTTTGAGGTCCGCCGGAAGATCGTCCCAGGGCCGCAGATTTTTATTCTCGATGGACTTCAGTGCGTTTTCGACATACTTCGCATGCAGGGCTCGTGCGGCAGGCTCAAAGCGTTTGCGAGCGTTTTCATTCAGACCCAGGTCGTAAGGAATCACATTCAGAAAGTTCCAGACCGTTTCCCGGTCATTGGGAAGCGTGAAACACATCCCTTTTTTAGCCTTTGACCACCACGTTTCGTTACCCACGATATCTGCGCCGCTGCGGCCGCTGCCCTCGATGATGCCGACCGTCGCGCCCAGCGCAACGGCAAGATGATACTCGAAGAGGCTGATTTTCCCGCCGCCGATACCGAGCATGCGAACCTTTTCCGGTTTGACGCCGTTCAGCAGCAGATCGCTCCAGTACTGGACCACCTGCAGGCAGGTGAATCCAGCCGTATTTTTCATTTGGATCTGTTCGTAGGCAGGATGCTTTTCAGAGAAGTCTTCACAGAGCGTTTGGGGACGGTAGGCCTTGAGAGAGATTGCTGCACCCTGTTTGCGGGAACTTTCCACGGCCTGGCCCGTCATCTTCGAAATTCCGGCATTTGTCCCGCCGCAGTAAATTGTGCCGGAAAAATGCTCAAGGGCATGATCAATGACCTCTGTATACTTCTCCAGGCCTTCGTTCAGGGCGGGATCGCATGTTCCGGCGATGATGATCACCGGTAATGCGGGGATCTTGTTATCAATATGTTTCAGGAACTCTTTCGCACAGCGGTCTGAAGTCTTCGGATTTTCCGTTCTGCTGATTACCCCGAGTGCCAGCGTTTGCAGGATCATTTCAATCTTTTCAGCATAGGTCTCATCATTGCGTGCGAGCGAATCGCGGAGTTCACAAAACAGGTCGATTTCCTCTTCAATCTGATGGTCATCATTGCTGGCGGCAATGCCGCGCGTGCAGCAGAGCAGGCAGGAGTCGATATCGCCGAGCAAGGCATGCAGCATTCCCTGGGCGAAATGGGCGAATGGCAGCTCAATTCCAACCCGGATATGTTCGCGGCACATATCGATCATGCGGTCGGTTCCCGTGCGCATGAATACCGCAAAGGCTTTGTTCCCGGTGGCAACGGCATGGGAGTGAAGATATCGCGCATACACGTAGGGATTTTCGGGCTCAAGAAGATGGGCTTGAAAATACAGATCCCGGGCATCCTCGCCGTAGTGGCTGTCCGGTTTTGCAACAAATACCGCGCGGGCAAGTTCCGCCATCGCCTTTGCCCGCAATGTACTGCCCGAACCGGTATTGGGCAGACCGTGCAAGGCCGTGGATATTTCCATAAGCCTCTTATCGGTATTCTTGATGGCCTGCGGAACCACCACCGGTTGCGCAAGCGCTTCGAGTTCTTTAAATCCCCTGCGAAAGGCTTTGCCTGCTGTTTTTTTCTCATTGTGCCTGCAGAGGGCTTCTGCCACCGAGAACCTGAGTTCGTCCCGAACATCTGGAATGTCTTTACCGCACTTTTTGATCCACGGCTCCATGGCGGCCACCTCATTCCATTTGCGCTGGGAGCGAAAGAGTTTTGTCAGGCGGAGGGCAATGAAGCAGAGGGCTTTGTCGCTGAGCTTCAGTTTCAGAAGCGCTTCAAGCCGGTCTTTTTCATCCTGCATCTGCTTGGGGCCCAGAAACGCACCATGGTCGACCTTGTACGCGTCGAGCCGCGATACCAGACTGTCGATCGTTGCGCTCGCTTCTTCGAGTACGGCCGAAAGCCGGTTGGCCTCACGACGGAGAGGCTTTGGGGTGTCGATTCCGCTTTTGTAAATCAGATCGTGCAGGGTATCGGCCCATACATGCTGAAGATCGGTACGGACCTGGATTTCGGCTTTTCGCTCTATGGGCTCGTTGTTATGGCGCGGCTCCCTGACCCGCTTTACCGCGGACTTGATTTCCGGAGGCATTGCGATTCCCGCTTTTTCGAGCCTTTTTTCGAGATCGTCGCCGATGGCGACGTCGAGATGAACCGATCCGTACCCGAATTGATCGACCCCGGAAAGTTCGATCTTATCCTCACGCGCCACGATCTTCAGGCACCGGCCGATCAGCTCGTCGGCGGCGGCCACTTCACGTCGGGTGTGCACGATGAGCCTTCCGCCGCACAGATCGGCGAACTGGTGCACGGGATCATCGTAGGCCGGCTTTCGCAGGATTTTTTCTGCAAAACTCGCCACTTCCTTTGTCCGGGCGCCGGTCGTTCCCATGGGAGCGACGCGCCGTTTGACTTCGTCGAGAAACCACCGGACAAAACAGACAAAAGCTTCGTACCGCTCTCGTTCATATTCCACGAAAATCCTCACCTGCTCGGTGGTATCGACCTTGTTGTTCATACCAGCTCCTTTTTCGACGGTTTTACGTTGTATTTTTCGGCGGTCTTCAATTGAAGGAAACTGCCCCGTCTGTCAATTCAGCTCTTCACGCTATACGCTTCAAACAGGAAAAAGCCTCGACCCTGATGATTCCCGCATTCAATCCTGAATGCAAACAGGGGCTCTTCTCCCTTCGATCTTTCCGAAATGCCGGACAATGATTAAAATCTGGGCGCTCTGCCGGAAGCCTTTTCCGTTTCAGAAAATTCCTGTCCGAGCAACCAGTATGATTTCTATCCGATCCATTCGGTATTGAGCAAGAATTTTTTCAAAATATGATTGCGAAAAACATGAGCCGGCATGGCAGTTCGATAACAGGCCCATGCTTGCCGGATGAGACATCCTCTGCCTGGCCGGGAATATCGACTGCGATCCGGACCCAGACCGGCTTCAGCTGCGGACAGAAGGCATTCGACTGTCGTTTTCTCAAGCCAGGTTGATTCGGTTTTCAACCCTTCTAACATGTGTGAAATATCCGGGCTAAAGGAGGCATGATCAGCTTTCCGCCTCACCCGAATTCCATAATTTCAGACACGATGTAAATATCTTGAAACGGCTTGGCGCATTCCTGTATCAACTCCTTCATTCAGGGAGGCAATACGCGCTGAGCATTATGCCGGAGTTCTTTTCAGGTCCAGTTGTCTTCCATTGTTTCGCCGTCGAACACCGGCTGCATGCCGGGCTTCAAGTCGCCGTCTTCATCCCACACGCCCCAGTGGGCGCCCTGGGGACCCTCGTAGGCCGCCTTCCAGGGCTCATCGAACGACTCGAAATAGAAATAATTGACCCCTTCGGCACGGGCCCATGAAACGAAGTTTTTAAAGAAGCGGGCGGCGTTTTCCGGACCAGGAACCGCATCGCCGAGGGTGTTGCCTTCGCTGGGCCATCCCGTCTCGGAGACGATGACTTCTTTGTCGCCCGACACCGCCCGCACGAGCTCGTACCGCTCATGCAGCCATGCCATGGCATCGTTCACATCCACCCCTTCCCAATAGGGATAAAAATTGGCAAGGATCACATCACATTCCGCCATCACCGCCGGGTTTTCCAGAAGGCTGGAATAGACGTCGGCGGTGGCCACCGGCACGTCGGGGACTTGCGCCCGGAACCGCCGGATATAGGAAATCAGGTCTGCAGAACCAAGATCGCCCCGGTAAAGCACCTCGCTGCCGATGATCGCCAGGTCCACGTTGCCGCTCCCGGCTTCGCGGATCAGGCTCTCCAGCTCAGCCTCGTTGGCGGCCGGGTCGGCGCTGATCCAGGCGCCCACGGCCGCTTTGAGCTGAAGGCTGTGGGCGATTCGCCCGGCGTGCTCCAGGCCTCCGGTGCATCCGAACGTGCGGATCCATTCCGTATAGGGGGCAATAATTTCCATGCGCCGCTCGATCTGGTCGGCGCTTACCACCGCGCCCAGGTTGGGGTCCTGGCTGCCTTCGAAGGGGCTGAAGTTAAGTCCGTATAGCTGATAGGTTGGAAGGGCGGGGGGCTCGCCGTCCGACTGGCCGCCGCTGCCTCCTCCATCGCAGCCCCCCTGAAAGAAGATGAACAGACACAGTAAAAGTGTAAATGCCAGATTCAATATTCCAGACCTCTTTTCCATTTTCCCCTCCTTGAAAGATAGAATTTTTCTTCCGGGTGATTGAGCGCTGTTCTTGTAAAGATGGCCGTTTCGGTCATGACCGCTGCGTTGCATTCGCGGTATTGCCTGGACGGGCAAAAGTCCTCTTGCACTCAACAGCATTGGCGAACTCATTTCTCCAAAGAAAGTGGCCTTTCCCGGCTCGGTTTCTTGAGCGAAAGTCCAGTCCACATGCCCCATATCCCTCCATAAAGAAACGGGGCAAATATGCCAAAGAAAATAAAGTCCTGAGCCCGGGATGGAATGATTTCCTCGAAGATGGAGTAGAATGCGCCTGGCCAGAATATAAGCGTCTCGATCATATTCCGGTAAGACACGGTCATTCCGCCGCCGTGCGACACGAGAATCGGGCCTGACGAATAAGACAGCGCACCCGGACCGATCCAATTGCTGAACAAGGGCGGACCGTAATCAAGCACAATCAGTGGCATAGCCATCACCCAAAAGGAGATCGCCCCCGATATCGCCCCTGCCCAATAGTATCTCCAGGTCGGGCCGCACGCCGGAAGGAATCTCAGCTTATCGAGCAAAAATGGCCCCCGAAAGAGAATCAAGAGCGCGGTCAGGTACAATACAATCTCCAGGAAGGTCTTAAGGGGAACTAGATCGAGTTCTCTTCGCATCGCTTCGTACACGTTGAAGTCTTCTTCTTCCGTGCGGTCAGGGTCAGACAGAGAGTCTGAAACGTCAGAGCTCTGGCTCTGTTCTTCATCATTTCCACCATGCGTACCCGGCTTTGTTCCCTCGTCCTCAGTGACGAGGTTTTTTAAATCTCTATTTTCAGTTTTGACCAGGAACGCGCCGTGCCATGACAGGAGGTATCCATACCGCATATCTTCTGTTGTCTTCAGTTCCACCGCCCTTTTGGCGAAATCTGCCGGAGGTATTGAACGGACTTTCCCCCTCCAGGCCAGGTAGTGGAATCCCACAACCAGCATGCTGAATCCCAGGTAAACGATAAGCCATTTTTTGAACACTTTACGCCTCCTGTCTGTTAGGTCAATGGACCACAAGGTATTCTTTCCATTGCTAATTATGGGAAACCCTCCACGAAAGACTTTAAAAAAGAATACAGCAAGTTTTGGGCCAGGATGTGTATGCAAAAAACGTAGTGATTACAAGGACAAGGTAGGTTGAATTACTTAGCAGATCCTCAGAAATCGCCCAAAATTTCCCTTCAGGATAGCAACTCAACTCTAAAACTCAACCATGGCGGTGATGGCGCTAAAATAGAATAACTCAAATCCACGATAACAAATACAGTGCCTCCACCGTGGTGTCATTGCGATCACCCAAAGGGTGCGCGGCAATCTACTTATGAAAAACGAGATTGCTTCGCTTCCCCCAAGCTGCACTCGGGGTTTCGGCTCACCGCAATGACGGCTTTTATCGCAGGATGCGGGAATAATATAAAAGGCAATGAAGGGGTGAAATATTAAGGTGACACTTTCAATACCCGCTGTGGTCACAGACGAAAGGGTTGAGCCTAAGCGGTTTGTTGCAGCCGGGCAGGGGGCAGTTGATGTCGGGTGATTTCAGTGTGTAGGTTTTTCGGGCGTTTGAGGAACCTTGGCCGAAATCTGGATTTACAGCATTGAAATAGGGATCGGCATCGAACCGGCCGCCGCACCAGGGACAGAGGGCGGTAAGTTTGGCGTCCCATAACTGCTTGTCAAAGAGCCAGAGCCGCGTCGCGGTGATGATGAATCTGCCCCGACAGTAGTTCTCCATAGTCACAAATGCCACCTGGCCACCATCTACACCAACAACCAGACCTGTGCCGTGAACTGCCACGTCCCAGATGCTACCCTCCATTCCATACACCATAAGGCACTTGCCGTTGGCTAACTCCCAGACTCGAATTGTCTTATCACTGCTTCCGGAGACCGCTCTCTCCCCGTCAGGTGTGATGGAGACTGCATTAACACTGTCCGTATGGCCTTCCATCACTTTCATACACTTGCCTGTAGCCAGATTCCAGACTTGAAGGGTACCGTCACTGCTTCCCGAAACCACCTGCTCTCCGTTGGGGGTGATGGAGATAGCTTTGATGGTCCCTGTATGCCCTTTCAACATTTCAAGAGATCTCTCATTATTTCCATAAAAGGAAGGAGGGTCATCTTCAACCTTAAGACGATCTCCTGTATCTTTTATTTTTGGGGACGCCAAATCCCAGACATAAAGAGTCTTATCATCACCTCCCGCGATCGCCTTCCTTCCGTCAGGTGTTATGGAAACGGCATTTATACTAACACCAAATAATTTATAAATCCAGGGATCTACATTGCGGGGGAGAATTGTTGTTTCGTCCAGATACTTGCCAGTGAATAGATCCCAGACTGTAAGGGTATATCTCCTGTTTCCTGAGACCATCCATCGTCCATCGGGTGTAACTGCAGTAGCTGTAAGTTGATTTGCGAACTTCATTTCTTTTTCTATTTTAGAAATTAAATAACGGGAAACGCGTCCCAAATCTTTTATATTTGTATTATTTATGATGTATTCCGGCATCTTGATCACTTTAAGACACTCCCAAGTCACCAGGTTCCATACCACAATGGTATTGTTGCTTCCCAATACTATCCTCTTTCCGTCAGGTGTGATGGAGATGGCATTGATTCTATCTATATGACCTTCCATCACTTCCATACACTTGCCTGTAGCCAGATTCCAGACTCGAAGGGTACCGTTACTGTTTCCCGAGACCGCTCTCTCCCCGTCAGGTGTGATGGAGACTGCATTAACACTGTCCGTATGGCCTTCCATCACTTCCATACACTTGCCTGTAGCCAGATTCCAGACTCGCATTGTCATATCACTGCTTCCGGAAACCTGTCAGGCGTCGGATGGTTTGAACCCAAGCGGGAAGTGGTGGGATTTGGTGGGACTTGGAGAAATTTGCAGGCGTGGCGGGTGGTTGCGGAAGAATGTGACGGGGGTTTTGTCCGCCGGGTGGTTTGATACCAACCTGTGATTTTTGGGCCGACCCGCCGGATGGTTTGAACCCGACGCAACTGATGCGCGGATATGGAGATGGGCGTAAAACGTGGATGCATTGACGTTTTACGTTTTTTTTCACTGCCGGCCCAAATCGAAAAAGTCGGAACTAAGTCGGAACTAAAAAGAATGGCTGGAAAAATTTAAAATACGCAGCGATAACGGGGTATTATTAAAATGTTACATTTTTGAAAGCCGGAACTAAGTCGGAACTAAAAAAACGACGCCGTGATTTGCGCAAAATGAAACGATCGTCACCCAGGCAAGGGCGATGTGCGCGTGGAACCTACGGCATTCCCGGGAACGGGATCACGATGCCGGCCCCTCCGTCCCGTTCTTCGGAGGGTTTTTGGGGGCGGCAGCTCCATCTTTGACCTGCGTCCTACGCAAGCCGTTTACAACCCCCCTGATATACCCCACCGTTTCCACAAATACGTCCCGGTCTATCCGCTCTATTTCCAGCAGGTCCAGATTGGCGGTTTTTGCCCTGGACTTATCCTGGAACCTCATGACCAAGTCGATGTGCTCCACGTCGACCACACCCACAGGCGGATCTTTGCGCCCGGTATAAATATGCGGCGCGCCATTTCCTGTCAGAAGCCAGTCGATCGACACATCAAACACTCGGTTTAACGAGCACAAAAAGCTGCCGCCTGGCACCATTTTACCCTGCTCCACCTCGCTGATATATCCGGACGACGTGGACAGCAACTCAGCAAACGCCTTCTGTGACAGGCCCTTTCCCTTACGGATGGATTTTAGACGCTCTCCGATCGTTTCTTGTTTTTCACTCGGCATAGTGAGTTTTTTTCTTGACAACGCTCATTATAATGAGTAAGGGTTATCTAAGCAGAACAACAAACTTAGACACAGGAGAACCCAATGTCCCAAACCAAAAACCAGACAGCCCCGCCCGACCCATACGACATCCAAGCGATGCTCAAGCGGAAGGGCATCACCCAGAAGGAGCTGGCCAGGCAGATCGGCGTCTCCGAGATGGTGGTGTCCAAGGCGATCCACTTCAGCCTCGTATCCGAGCGGGTATTCCAAGGCATAGCCGACGCCCTCGGCATGGACCGGCGCCAGGTGTTCGGGTGGTACTACAGCCCGGACAACCGGAAGCGGCGGCCCAGAAAGCAGGCATAGCCCCTAATAGGTTATTACTAAACCCCGCGAGGGTTGGCAATGGCTAATTTGCGAACAAAATCAGACACGCCCCAGGCTCGACAGATGAGCCTGTTCGACTATGTCCAGAAGCTGGAAGCGGAGAGGCGCAAAGTGACCGAGGGATCTTTGAACGTGAAGGAGCGGCTGCGCGCAGCACTGAACGCCGCCATCAAGCAGTGCAATTTATCCAGGCACCAGATCGCCGGCGAGATGAGCCACCTGATCGGCGCCGACATCACCCGCACCCAGATCGACTCCTGGACCGCCGAGTCCAAGGAACTGAACCGGATCCCGGCCGAGTACCTGCCGGCGTTCTGCCGGGCCACCGGCAGCATCGAACCGATGCGGATCATCGCCGAGGCCGCCGGCGCGTTTGCCATGCCGGGGCCGGACGCGATCCGGTCCGAGGTGCAGCGGCTGCGTGAACAGGCCAGAAAGATCAATTCCGAGTTGAGAAAACGCGAGATGTTTATCGCTGAAATGGAAACCAAGCTGCAATGAAAGGCAACCTCATGCTGAACGAAGAAACACAAGCGCTCGACAACCTGGACCAGGCCCCGCCGGACTATTACGAGGTCAAGCCCCTCTCCGCCGCCGAGGCCCAGCGCCGGGCCGAGCTGGAGGCCGTGATTACGAAAAACATGGGCGGATTCCTGGCCGTGGCCTACGCCCTGCGGGAAATCCGCGAGAAGGAGCTGTTCCGCACCACACATAAGCTGTTCGGCCTATATATAAAGGACATGTGGGAGATGGCGCGGAGGACTGCTTATCAGTATATCGACGCGGCCAACGTCGTGGACACGGTGAAGCAGATCGATTTGTGCGCCACGGCGCACAAAAATGAAATGTCTACAATTGTAGACACGGACAATTTGTCTCCAATTGGAGACAAATCCAATTTGTCTCCCAATGGGAGACAAATTTCATGGGTCCCAGAAAACGAACGCCAGGCCCGCGCCCTGGCCAAGTTCAAAGACAACCCCGAGGCCATCAAAGCCATCGTCACCGAGGCGATTCAGACATCAGAAGACGGCCGGATCACCGCCTCCCACCTCAAGCGCACCGCCCGCCGCCTGCACCTGGAGAAGGTCCGCCAGGCCGTCGCGGATGTCCGCCGGCGCAACAACCAGGCCCCGAAAATAGACGAAAACTTCCGGAAGGCATTCAACGCCTTCCTGGACCAGATCAACATCCAGCGGGCCGCCGATTATAAATACACAGACGTCGGCGAGGTGATCCGGCACGTGCAGATCATCCTCGACGCCCTGAGATGCGACATATAACCGCCGAGGAACTCCATGCAGATTCTATCCGATCACACTTCGTCTCCGCAAATATCCACGGCGCTCGGCATCGGCGAGCGCGCCGTACGGAAGCGCGCCCAGAGTGAGGGCTGGCCGGTGATTTTCCGGCGCGGCCTGGGCGGATCGAGCCGTGTATATCTCACATCCGGCCTGCCGGACTCCGTCCGCGCGGCCCTGACCGGACTTGCGACCGACCGCCGGCCTTCGACGGTTTCAGCGCAGGCCGGAGCAGCCAGGGCCAGAACCCTTTCCGCCGAAGCGGCCGCCGCAGACGAGGCCAAACGCCAGGCCAGGGAGGCCGGTCTGGCCGCATTTGCACTGTTGCCGGAAGCGAAACAGGCCGAGGCACGCGCCCGGCGGGAGATCCTGAACGCACGGGACTCTTTTGTCGCCTCCGCCGGCCTGCCCAAAAAAACCGGCACGGCGCTGTTTATCCGGGAGTACCGGGCCGGCGCGATCGCCCTGCCCGAATGGATCGCGCAGGCGCTGTCCGTCCGCCAGGGCGGACTGGCCCTGTCCTGGGCCACGATGCACCGATGGGAACGCGCCTTCGCGGATGGCGGAATCGCCGCGCTGGCCAGCGGATACAAGTGCACACGGGATACGGCTATCGCGCAGCACATGCAGGAATTTATCGTCGGCCTCCTGTCCGTCCGCCCGCACCTGGGCATACCGATGGTGCGCATGGCCCTGGAGGCCCGGTACGACGGCCAGGCCATTCCCAGCGAATCCGCCCTGCGCCGGTACATCACCCGGTGGCGCGACGAACACAAGAGCCTGATTCTGTACCACACATATCCGGACAAGTGGCGCAACCTGCACATGAGCGCCCAGGGCAGCCGCTCCGAGCACGTCACGCGGCTGAACCAGGTGTGGGAATTCGACTCCACGCCGGGAGACGTGATGCTGACCGACGGCCGGCACAGCCTGATCGGCGTGATCGATGTCTATTCACGGCGGGCCAAGCTCCAGGTAACGCCCACGTCCCGGTCTTCGGCCATCGCGGCCCTGACCCGGCGGTCCATCCTGGACTGGGGCGTTCCCGAGGTGGCTCTGACCGACAACGGCCAGGATTATGTCTCGACCCACCTGGTGCGGGTGTTCGAGGACCTGGGCGTCGAACAGGTACTGTGCGACCCCTTCCATCCCGAGCAGAAGCCCCATATCGAGCGGTTTTTCCGCACATTTTCTCATTCCATCGTCGAGATGCTGCCCGGATACATCGGGCACAGCGTGGCGGACAGAAAGCAGATCGAGGACCGGCGCAGCTTTGCCCAGCGCATCATGGACCAGGGGTCCGATCCGGTCGAGGTCGGCCTGTCAGCGGCCGAGTTCCAGAGCATCTGCGACCGGTGGTGCAACGCGGTGTATCACCGCAGCGTGCATCACGCGCTGAACAAATCCCCGATGCAGGCCGCGCGGGAATGGACCGCTCCGGTCCGCAGCATCGCCGACGAACGCACTCTCGACATTCTGCTCTCCCCGGCCCCGGACCGCCAGGGCACGCGCGTGATCGAGAAGGACGGCATCCGGGTCCAGGGAGGCCTCTACATCGCCGCCGAGCTGGCGCCGTATATCAAGGAGACCGCCGCGGTGCTGCTGGATGCCACGGACTGGGGGACCATCTACGTGTTCCGGATTCATTCGGACGGGTCACGGGAGTTCCTCTGCCGGGCTGTGGATCCGGATCGCACCGGGCACGACCGCGCCGAGATCGCGGCGCGCAGCCGGGCCATTCAGGAAAAGTATTTCCGCGAGGGCAGCCGGGAGCTGAAGCGCCTGTCCAAACAGGCGGCCGCCGACCAGATCGGCATGGAGATCCTGGCGCACCGCGAGAAGCAGATCGCCAACGTGAGGGAATTCCCCGCGGCATCCGAGACATACAGCACGCCGGCGTTAGACCAGGCCGCGCGGGTGGTGGACGATATCCGGACATCCGCGATGGGTCCGCAGCCGATCCCCATCAGCGACGACGAGAGCCGTTCCGCCGCCGAGCTGATCGACATGCACCAGGCCCGGCGAAACAGCCGGCCCCTGCCGGCGACCGCTCACGAAAAGTACGAACAGATCATGGAAGACATGCGCATGGGCGCCGATGTGCCGGACGCCAGTCTGGCATGGGCCAAGCGCTATGAAGTGTGGCTTGAAACCGGCCAGTGGGCCGCAAACAACTGAGAGGAGGAAGGTATGAACAGAGGAGATCTGAGGCGGATGGCGCGGCGCATGGTGCGCGACGGAATACGCAGGGTGGACGATCTGCGGGAGTCTGCGTGGCAAGACCTCCGCATCGCCCAGATGCTGAACCGGCCGGATGCGGACTGCCTGCGGCACGAAGCGTCATCGAAACTGAAACGGGCGGCGCGGTTGCGCCGCATGTGTCTGGTTGTGGCGGATCAGCACGGCCTGGATGCCGAGGTGCGCCGTGCGAACTGAGATGGCGATGACCAAGAATGTGAGGCGGTTTCTGGCCGCCGTGCGCGAATTGTCGGACCGGCCCCTGGGAGTGGAAGGCATGGCGATATTGTGGGGCGATCCGGGCGAGGGCAAGTCCACGACCGTGGCCTTTGCCTGCAACGCCCTGGACGGCATCTTCCTGCGGGCAAACGCCTGCTGGACGATCACGTCCATGCTTTCGGCGCTGATGACGGAGCTGGGCCTGCCGCGGTACGGCCGCAAGGCCCCGATGGTGGACGCCGCGGTCAAGGCGATGTCGGAACGTCCCCGGCCGATCTTCATCGACGAGGCGGACTACCTGCTGAGGGTCAAGGACCTGCTGGACGTGATGCGCGACATCTACGACGTGAGCGGCGCCCCGGTGGTGCTGATCGGCATGGAGGACTTCGCCCGCAAGGTGCAGTCCATCGGCAAGTTCGCCCGGCGGGTCACCCAGTGGGTGAAGTTTTCGGGGATCGACGCCGAGGACGCGCGCACCCTGGCGGACGCCCTGTGCGAGGTGACGGTGGCGGATGACCTGCTGGCGCACGTGCACCAGGCGGCCCGGTCCAACATCGGCCGCATGGTGACCGGCCTGTCCCGCATCGAGCAGTTCGGCCGGCTCAACGCCCTGGACAGCGTGACCCGCAAGGAGTGGGGCAACCGGCCCCTGTTTTACGACCAGCCCCGGTTCAAGGGGGGCAGATAATGGGATCGGTCAAGGGCATGAAGCGGGGCCAGAGGATATCCCCGGTACGGCGCAACATGTGGCGGTCCATGCGGATCATGCGCCGGTTTTCGGTCGCCGACCTGCAGCGGACCGCCGGAGCGGAGTACTGGTCCGCGGTCAAGTGGCTGACCATGTTGCAGAGACACGGGTACGTGGAATGCACCCGTCCCGGAGCGCCTGGGCGGCCGGCGGAATACCGCCTGGTGAAGGACGCCGGGCCGGAGTATCCGCTGCGGTGCGATGCCTGCGGCCGGCAGCTGCAGGAAAAAGGCTGCCGAGGCAAAAAATCTTTCGCCGGCGCACAGCCCGCGCCGGACGCGAAAACATCGGCGCCAACGGCCCGGGCCGCCATGTGGGAAACCATGCAGGCCGGGCGGCGGTTTTCCATCGCCGACCTGTGCCGGATACCCGGCGTTACGCTGCATTCGGCGTACAAGTGGACGTCGCAGCTTATGAATCATGGATACGTCGAGCGGGTGGACGCATCCGGCAACACGGCGGAATATCTCCTGGTAATCAGACGGGGCCGGGAATACCCGGTCGCGTGCCGGAAGTGCGGCCGCTCGCTGCATAAACAGGGCTGCCGGGGTGAACAGTCTCATCAAAATAAGGAGAACGGAACATGTTGATATCGGGAATCATGATCGGATTTGTGTTTGGCGCCGCGGCCATGTGGGGCTGCGTTGTGGCGATCCGGCGGCCAGCGGCCTCCCGCCGCGACAACGAGGCGGTGGCGGCGTATCTGCGCCGGAAACGGATACTGGAGAGGAGCGGCCATGTACGATGACATCCAGCTTTCAAAGCACTTCCGCGAAAACTGGGAGCGCCGGGTGGGGAACGTGCCGCAGCCCGGCGCCGTGGCCAGCATGGTCGAGAACAGCGTCCGCCTCCAGCGGGGCCGCCTGTTCAAGCTGCACGACGGCACGTTTTTTAACACGCTGAGCTGGTACTGGCACCCGGAACTCGGCGTCATCATCAGCCTGGACCCTGCCAGCAATACCGCCGTGTCGGTATTGACCGCGGATCAGGCCAGAGAACGACGAGGAGGCAGATATGGCGGTTGAAAAGATGAGCCCCGAAGAGTACGCCCGGATCAAGTCCGCCGTGGCTGTGGAGCTGACCCGGCACATCGGCCCGGCCCACGGCATCGGCATGGGGGAGCTGTCGTTCGCCGCCACGGGCAAGCCGTGGCGGAACCGGATCAACGACACGCGCGTGCTCAGGAAAATCGTAACCGAACTGCGCAAAGAGGGCGCGGCGATCTGTTCGGACGTGGCCAACGGCTACTACCTGGCACAGACGGCCGAGGACCTGGCCGCGCACTGCGCCCGCCTGCGGAAAAGCGCCCTGAAGAAGCTGGCTTTGGAAGCCAGGTTTCGCCGGATCGCCCTGCCCGACCTGGTCGGGCAGATCGCCCTGGACCTGGGGAAGGAGGAAGCCTGTGGCCAGGAAGCGTGAGGCGGAGCCTGTCTCGGCGGTCATCGGCCTCGTGTCCGACATGCTGCGCCGGATCTCGTCGCGCCGCCGGCAGCTCGCGCTGCTCCAGGCGGAGGCGGATGAAAAAATCCGGCCGATCCTGGAACGGTACGAGCCGGGGATCTCGGGTCTGAAACAGGAGCTGGCGGATCTGGACGCCGCGCTGCGGGCTATGTGCGCCCGGTCCGAGGCCGAGTTGTTCGCCGCGGGCGACCGGGTGGCGGCGCCCGGCGGGGTGTTGATCCGCACCGTCAAGCCGTGGGTGGTCCGGATCCGGGGGATCGTGGATGCCCTGAAGCACGCCGGCCGACACGACCTGATCCGGGTCGCCGAGTCCGCGGACTGGGACGCCGTCTCCGGCCTGGACGACAACGCCCTTGCCGCCATCGGCACGCGCCGGGAGAAAAAATCCGAATTTACCTACGAGGTGGCGGAATGAAACCCGACCGCCGCAACCGGGAGCTGGCCCGGATCCACATCGCCGCCCAGGCCCTGGGCATGGATGACGACGCCTACCGGGAGATGCTGTCCGGAGTAGCCGGGGTGAGCAGCGCGGCCGAACTGACCGCGGACGGCCGGAAGCAGGTGCTCGATCACCTGAAGCGGTGCGGGTTCCAGTTCCGGCGCCGGGGGCAAAAGACGTCGGTCGAGGGTCCGGACCGGTCCCCCCTGATGGGGAAGATCGAGGCCCACCTGGCCGATGCCAAACGCCCCTGGGAATACGCCCACGGCATGGCGAGGCGCATGTTCCGCGTAGACCGGCTGGAGTGGTGTTCGGCCGCCCAGCTTCACAAGATTGTCGCCGCCCTGGAATACGACGCCGGCCGCCGGAAACGGAGAGGATGAACCAGTATGTACTGTGAGAGATACCGGTGCGAGATGTCTGTGGACGTCTGCCTGGCCAGGCAGAAGAAGGCCGCAGCCGGCCATGCCGGAAAAATCGTCAACTTTGCAATAATGCACGGAAGCATAGACCCGGGCTGCATCCACTGCGCCCAGGGAAAGGAGATACAGAAAATGGGTGGGGATACCGAACGGAAGTGCCGCAAGTGCGGAGATACCAAGCCGATCAAACAGTTCAGGCTCAATAAGCAGTGCTCCGGCGGACGGGAATGGACCTGCCGGGCATGCCGGAAAATAACGGATGATGAACGCACAGCGGCCAGAAAACTGGCTGCCGGGGAAGCGGCCGAGGCGATAGCGATTCCCGCCGCCATGACGCCCGCCGGGGTCGAGCCCATCGAGCCGGCCGAAATCGGGATCCCGATTGCGGGTGACGCTCCGGCGCCGCCCGAAACGGAGACCAGCCCGAACAACCTGAAGATAGTCAACGCGATGGACGCTCGTTGCTTTGAAGATTTCATAGAAACCAAGACGGGCTGCTCAATTGCCAAAGCGGGTGCCTGGAACGGGAGCTGACCGACGAGCAGGCGGCGGCAATGTGCCTGGTCAGCCAGAGCATCACCGACGTGTTGAAGGGAGCGGATGGACAAGCTGCTGGCAGAGATTGACCAGGTGGGAGAGGCGGCCGCGAGGCTGCCGGACGCCTTCGCCCTGGAAGAATTTGCGCGGATCGAGCGGCGCATCCTGGACCGGCTGAGGGATCACCGGCAGGTGGTGGCCGTGAGGATGCGGATGCAGACAGAGGGGTGTGATGGACATTGTTAGAGGGCTGAGGGCTGAAACCTGAGACCTGAGGAGGGGCATTGGAAAACTTCATTGATACGCTAAAGCGCAAACAGGTTCTCCGGCCGGACGAGGTGGCATCCGCGATGCGGGTCAGCCGTTCCACGGTGTACCGGCTGATCGAGGCGGGCGATGTGCCTGTCGTGGTGGACCGGAAACCCTACCGGATACCGGGCGTATGGCTGCGGAACAAATTGGAGGAGGAGGTGCGATGAAACCCAAGACGGCAAGACGGATACTGAAGAAAAAGGCCTGGGAAATAGCGGAATTGAATACTGGCGCGTCTGTGAGAGGCAAACGCTGGCTGCGCCGGCTGGAGGCCAAGTGCCTGCGGATCGTGGCGGACGACAAAATGGACAAGGTATTCAGGAGGCGCGCGGCATGAGACTCGTCTGCCCGGAATGCGGCGCGTTGGCCTCGGCAACGGCCTGGGCCAACGACGCCAGCGTAAGACAGTTTTTGAAGATCGCCCTGGAATTGCCCTGGGCGATCTCGTCCAGGGCGCTGCCCTACATCGCCCTGTTCCGGCCGTCGGTCAAGCGGGGCCTGGCCTGGGACAAGAGCCTGCGCCTGATCGGCGAGCTGGCAGAGCTGAACCGGGAGACGCATATCCAGTGGGACGGCAAACCGGCCAGGCCGATTCACGCCGAGATCTGGGGCCAGGCCCTGGAGGCGATCATTCAGCGCCCGCCCCGAAAGCTGCCCCTGGCCTCGCACGGATATTTAAAATCTATCGCCTACGACCTGGCCGACGAGTCGGACCGGCGCCGGGAGGTGCAGCACAACCAGGCCGAAGCGTCCGGATCCCTTCGTGCGGATCTGGCGGCGGAGCGCGCCGAAAAGCCCGCCTCCCCGGAGGCGGTGTCGGCCATGATGGAAAAATGGCGATCAAGGAGGAGATCATGAACGGATTGACCATAGTTATACTGGCCGTCGCCGCCGTGTTTGCGGCCGCGATCTGTGGAATGAAACTGGTCGATATGTTGTTCGGCCGCGTTCGGTCGATGGATATGATCATCGCCGCGGTGCTCGGCGCAGTGGCGTTTGCCGCCGGCAGCGCAGCGCTAAAAATGGCCGCGACGGCCATAGCGGGGTGAGAAGCAGATGATTCGTATTAATTGCCGCAGCCCCACTTTTTAAGCGTTGGGGGCGCAAAAAATCCCTACTCCGCGGCGCCAGAGCGGGGCATCCTTTCGACCTATTTTAAACCGGACCTGGCGCGTCCGGTTTAGTCTATCGCACAGAAAAGATGTGGCACACCGAAATCAAGGCCAGCGACCGCGGGCCTTTCTTATTTCTGATAGGTTCCCAGAGTGTCGAGTATCTTGTCCGCATACTGATAGATGTCCACGACGGAATCGATCGGTATCCGGATTTCGTCCTTGCCGTTGACGATGCCGAGGTATTTCTGCCTGGCATTGAACCAGAGCCGGCAGATCGGCTTCCGGTTGTTATCGTCCAGCAGTATGCCCATGTACGACTTCGTGTCCCTGTGGATGACTCTGCACGGGGCTACGACTTTCGCGGCAATGGCTCGGACGATGTTGAACCCTTCCAGCTCCTCCTCGGTCGTGACGATGCCGGTGTCTGCCGCCGCGTCGGCGACATCCGCCTGCGCCTCCGGCTCACCGGCCTTCTCTCCCTCCAGCGCGGTTCGCAGCCGGTCGCTGATCCTGTCGCTCAAAAACTGCTGGAACGCCTTGGATACCAGTGGCGTAAACTGGTCTTTCATGGTGGCGGTGAACCGCCCGCCGGGCATGACGCGGTAGAAGAAGAAGCGGACAAAATCATCGTCCGGCGCCTCAACCTGCATGGCGATGGCCTTCCTGATCTCGGATGTATATTTCAGCTCGCTGGCCGTGCTGAGCATGCGGTCCAGGTCGAAGTCGTCTCGCGCCATCTTCTTGACTTCCGCCAGGGCGTTGGGCTTCGGGTTCGCCAGGTCCAGCTCCAGGAACGGTTTGTCGTCCATCCGGTTCGGCTCTTCCAAGTCGGAATAAAATTGATACTGGATGCCATTCGTGAGAATGGCGATCCGCGATCGGGTGACCGTAAAATATCGATACAACTGGCTCATGTTTTCCCTGGACAGATCGCATCCAGCCTTCTTACATTCGATCAGCATGACGGTGTCGCCGTCCCGCACGATCGCGTAATCGACCTTCTCTCCTTTTTTCGTTCCGACATCGGCGGTAAATTCAGGAACCACCTCTTTTGGATTAAAGACATCATACCCGAGAGACGAGATGAATGGCATCACCAGCGCGTTCTTGGTCGCCTCCTCTGTTTGCAGATGGTCCGTGAGCTTTGGCAGCCGTTGAATGAGCGCTGCGATCTTTTCATCGAAGCTCATACTGTGCCTCCGTTTTTGATGCGTTTTTGATTTGAGTGGTGCGTTGCGCGGTCGATTTAATCACCTATCAGATTAAGCAAAAAAATCAACACGCATCATAAATCGTCTCAGAATTATCACGGATACTCACGCGCGCGTACAAGAAGGGATGGTGTGGTATTTGTTGCTTGGTTTTAGACCCCTGAAGGCGACTCGACAAAGACACTAAACGGCTTGGAGCCGGATCTTTTATCGCCAAGGCCCGTTATTGATGCAGATTTGGGACCTTGTTTCGTGTAAACAATAAAGACATGCAGCGGAGCAACAAAATTTATACCAGCCTTGAGTGTTGCGTTTAAGTTTTTTGAAAGCTCATCGATATCTTTTTCCGGCAATTCGGCTGATGCGCGGAACGTTACCCCGTCTTTTTCTATCGTAAACACGGGTGGGATCTTATCAAAATCAATACTTTTGATGGTGTAAACCTCATCGAAAATATCGCTTGTTGGTTTGGCGGGCGGCTTTCGAGGATACCGCTGCCTGGCTTGATCCGCCGACAGCTCCTGTTTGTCAGGCATGGTAATTGTATCGTCCCTGTCCAGTTTGCTGATCAATGAACGGGTTGGTTTTTCAAGGTCCTGGTCCCCTATGATTTCAATAGCCTTGTCCAGGCTGGAGGCCAAATTTCCCGCAATTGCAGAGCTTAGTTGCATCTGCGCGACATCCCGCTGGTATTCTAATACCTTGGTGGTGGTAAAATAGCCAAAAACAACCAGCATGGCGACAATTGCGGTAAGCACTATTTGCTTTCCAGACATTTTTTCAAGCATCCCTTTGAGAACGTCATTCAGCCTGATTTCAAAAATTGATGAGCCTTCAACTACCCGGACCTTTACCGTGATTTCCTTTTGTAAAATATGCGTCTGGATTTCCGAACCGGTGACTTGCCGGTAAAGCCGGTTGACCGCCTTTTGAAGCTCAATAATGTAACTGGCGCCGCGATAGTCTATGTAACTATTCCAGGCCGCACCGGTAACGCGAATTTGAAAGGCGAGCCCTTTACCGAGTTCTATATCACCCGCCTGGATCTTGTTCAACACTATATCCGTGCCTGACTTTAACAAATCATCCCACGAACGTACCGTGATCATAGCGCCCCCTCTTAGAGAAGATTATGAGTTTAGAATAGCCAAAACCGTGCGTCGATAAAGGCCCCGGTTATTGCTGCACAGCTGATGGGTCGATTGAAAAAAAACACCTATCAGATTAAGCAAAAAAATCAACATGCATTAGAAACCGTCTCAGGATTATCACGGATTCCACCCGACCCGTGTATGGTGATCCAGAGCGGGGGCGGTTCGTCTACGCCCCAGACCGCGCAAAGAGAACCGGCCCCCGCATCCAACCATACGCGAGGCGAAGCACATGACGACGCGGGACCTTTCGACCATCAGGCGGATCATCATTCACTGCTCGGATTCCGAGTTCGGCACGGCGGCCATGATCGACGAGTGGCACCGGCAGCGCGGATTCACCCGCATCGGGTATCATTACGTGATTCTCAACGGTGTCACCGTTAAGGGCGCACCGTATGATCCGAAGCTCGACGGCGTGGTCCAGCAGGGCCGGAAACTGTCCGAGGTAGGCGCGCACGTCGCCGGGCACAATTCCGACAGCGTCGGGATCTGCCTGATCGGCCGGCGGCACTTCACCGGCAATCAACTGCTCAAGAGTCTGCCCGACCTGCTCTGCTCCCTGAAAGACCTGCCCTCTATCTCCGGGTGGCAGAACGTTTATGGGCATTACGAGCTGGATCACAACAAGTCCTGTCCGAATTTGGACATGAACGCCGTACGGCGGATGATAGCGGTATGATGAGGATTCTGATCTCCCTGGCCGTCCTGTCCAGCCTGGCGTTTGCCGGGTGCGCCTCCCTCACCTACGAGTCGGCTGACGGATCGCGTGTGACGTACACGCGGATATTGACCGGCTCGGACAGTATCAAGGGCGCGCTGCCCGGAGCGTCGATCGAGTCAACCGGCCAGCAGGCTATCGACCCGGCCGTTATGGCGGCCCTGGTGCAGATTCTTTCGGCCGCAAAATGATATGGATCGCGCTCGCGCTGCTGATTCTCAGCGGCTGCGGCGCGGCGGATAAAACGATGAAACGCATCCCCACACATCAGGCATACAAAGACCTGCTCCGGACGGCAAAAGGCATGCCGGACTCGGAGGCGCTCGACTCGGTCAACCGGTTTTTCAACACCCGAATCCGGTACGCCGCCGATCTGAAGTCGTGGGGCAAACCCGAATACTGGGCCACGCCAGAGGAAGTTTTAGATCGTGGCCAGGGCGACTGCGAGGATTTTGCGATCGCCAAGTTTTTCACACTCAAATGGATCGGCGTGGAAGAGGATCTGCTAAACCTCGTGTACTGCCGCATCGCGCCGGGGGACCGGCCGCACGTGGTGGTGGGGTATCTGGCGGACGCGGATTCCCCCCTGATCCTGGACAGCGGGGCGGACGAGATCGCGCCGGCATCTGAGCGTTCCGACCTAAGTCTGATTCTTGGGTTCAACTCCCGCGGACTCTGGGTGTTCCGGGATGGCATCCGGCATAAGGTGTCAACCAACGCCAAGCAGCTCCGGCCCTGGAAAGAACTCATGCAGCGGATGTCTGCCGACGCAGACAAGGAGACGCCATGACGACGGCACTGCTCTTTGCCCCTCCGGGCTACTGGCGGCTGTCAGAAATCCTAAAAGGGCGCATCTGCAACGGCTGCGGCAGCAAAGGTCTGTGCGGGTACGTGATCCCGGACACGATCTGGGGTCTGCGCATCACAGAGGCTTGCAACATCCACGATTATCAGTACGAGACAGGCCGCGACCATGCGGACAAGGAAAGCGCGGACCGGTCGTTTTTGTACAACGTTCTGCGGCTCATCGATGCCGCGGGCGGCCCCGCGATCCTGCAATGGCTGCGACGGAGACGGGCGCAAAAATACTACTGGGCGGTCTGCGCGTTCGGCGGCCCGGCGTTCTGGGCGGGGAAAAACCGGCCCGAGGAAATGAGACTGGCAGGCTGATGGAAGATGTGGAACTGGCGTCGAAGTTCGAGGCCATGCACCTGAAAAATTCGATTAAGCGGCATTTTGATGAGGCGGAGCCGTCCGATGGAAACGGCATCTGCATCGACTGCGGGGAAGAGATCCCCGAGGCGCGATTGAAAATAGACCCGGGATTCAGGCGGTGCATCGCCTGCCAGACCAGACGCGAAAGGAAACGGGGTTGATGGACATCACAAACGTCGGCGTGATGAAGGAGATATTCCAGGCGTTCGGGCCATACGGGCTGCTGCTGGTGCTGTGGTGGTTCGATGCCCGGCGGCTGGACGCGGTCCTGAAGGAGCACCGCGGATACATGGACGAGTGGCGGGAGATGTACAAGAACAACGTGAAGCTGGTGGAAAACTACGACAGCGTGGCCGGCGACCTCAAAGACCTGGTCGTGCTCAACACACAGACCATGACGGGCCTGGTGCACGACATCCGCGAGAACCAGTACTGCCCGCAGGTCAGAATCGAAAAACGCACCGTACAGGTGGGGAAGGGTAGCCAATGAACACCGAACGGCTGAGATATATGGGCAGACGCCAGGAACTCTTGATGGAGAAGCGGACCCTTGAGATCCGCTTTCACGGCCTGATCAACAACCTGCGCGACGAGCTGGACCCGCTGCGCTCCATCAACGAGATGCGGCCCGACGTGGTCGCGACCCTGTCCGCGGAACTCGAATTGGTGCAGAACCGCACCCGGGAGGTCGCCGCCGAGCTGAAGCGGATCAGCGACCTGATCGGCGGTTGACGATGCCGGCACGGTCCCGAATCGCACTGCTCCCGGACGAGATCCGCGACGAGCTGGAGCGGAAGCTGCTGACCGGCGGCTTCTCCGATTACGCGGCACTGGAGTCGTGGCTGCGCGACCAGGGGTTCGAGATATCCCGCAGCGCGATCCACCGGTTCGGCAAGGACTTCCAAGCCAAGTGCGAGGCGATCAAGATCGCCACGGAGCAGGCCAAGGCCATCGTGGGCGTGGTCGGAGACGACGAGGGCAACATGAACGAGGCCCTGATCCGCCTGATCCAGCAGCTGTCCTTCGACATCCTGGTGAAGAACCAGGATGAGGACATCGTTGATATCCTGCCCAAGATGGGCGTCATGATCGCCAAGCTCTCCAAGGCCAGCGTGGACCAGAAGAAGTGGGCGACCGAGATGCGGAAGAAAACGCTGCTGGAGGCTGCGGATACAGTGGAAGAAACCGCCAGGGAACGAGGCTTGTCTGAAGCCGATGTACAGTTCTGGCGGGAGCGCGTCCTGAAGGGAACCGCATGACCAGACCTGGCGACATAGAGCGGATTCTGAGCTGGGAAGAACTCCCAGCCAGCGTCCGGGAGATTCCCGAGGGCTACAACCCTCTGAGCGACGGCGTTCTGATGCATCATCAGAGCGATTGGATACAGCTTTGCCAGGATCACGATCTCTGCATTGCCGAAAAGGGGCGGCGGACCGGCATCACATACGCAACGGCGCTGAACGACACCATCACCGCGGCCAGCAGTCGGGAGGCCCGTGGCGACAACGTCTATTACATCGGCGACACCAAGGAAAAGGGCCTGGAGTTCATCGGCTATTGCGCTCACATGGCCAAGGTCATGGCCGCCGGTATGGCCAATGGCTGGCGCGGAATAGAGGTCTTTCTGTTTGAAGATCAGCAGCCGGACGGCAGCAGCAAACAGATCACCAGCTACCGCATCCGGTTTGCATCCGGGTATCACATCGTCGCCTTGTCGTCAAACCCGGCCAGCATCCGGGGCCTTCAGGGCATCGTCAACATCGATGAGGCCGCTTTCCACAAGAACGTGCAGGCCGTTATCGACGCAGCGACGGCGCTGATTATCTGGGGAGGCAAGATCCGGATCATCAGCACGCACAACGGCGCCAAGAACCCGTTCAACCAACTGATCCGCGATACACGAGCTGGCCAGTACTCATTCAAAATCTACAAGGTCACGTTTGACGATGCGGTGTCAAACGGCCTGTATGAGCGAGTGTGCATGATCAAGGGCTGGACACCGACGCCGGAAGGGAAACGCGAATGGTACGAGCGGGTCCGTGGGGCATATGGGTCCAACAAGGCCGCCATGCGCGAAGAGTTGGACGCCATCCCGCGAGAAGGCTCCGGCGTGGCAATACCCGGAATTTTGATCGAAGCGTGCATGAAAGAGATCCGGCCGATCGTGCGCCTGGCTCTGGACGATGAATTTGCGCTCAGGGGAATGGAATATCGAGATTCGTGGGTGGCGGATTTTATACGCCAGAAAATTAACTCGCTGATCGACCAGCTCAACAGGGAACGCCGGCATTTTTTTGGTTCGGACTATTCACGGTACTGCGACTTTGCCGTCTTCAACCCGATGACCATCGAACCGCATTTGACACGCCGCGTGCCGTGGTTTTTGGAGATGCGCAATGTCCCTACACGGCACCAGCAGCAGATTTTGTGGCACATTATCGATCGATTGCCGAATTTTGCGTGCGGCGCTATGGACGCCACCGGAAACGGCCAGACCATCGCCGAGTTTACGGCGGACAAATACGGCCGGGAGCGCATCATCGAGGTGACCCTCAATGATGCCTGGTACCGGGACCACATGGGGCCGTTTGTCGACGCGTTCGAGGATCAGATGATGGATATCGGACGGGATGCAGACGTGCTCAACGACCTGCGGTCACTGGAGCGAATCGACGGCATCGTCAAACTGCCAAACATTCGAACGGCGGACACAAAGGATTTCGAGTTCAAGCGCCACGGAGATTCGGCAATCTCCCTGGCCCTGGGGCATTTTGCCACCAGGAGCTACGCCGGCGGCCCGATCGAATACCAGTCCACCGGCAGGAAGCGCAGCTTCACGCGCATTCATAACTTCATGGGGCAATGATGGCGGAAACGGAGAAAATTAAAAAGCCGGTCACGGACGAAATCGCCGGCGCGGAAAAAGACATCGACATCTTTTCCGGATGGCTGACCCGCCGGGCGAATCCCGATCCGGTCCTGTCCTCGGAGGCAGGCGGCAAGGGCCTGAAACTCTATGACGAGATCGCACGGGATGCGCATGCCGGATCGGTGTTGCAGACGCGCTTTCTCACCGTGGTCGGGAAGGAGATCGAGGTGATTCCGGCGGATGATTCCAGCCGGGCGCAGGAGGCGGCCGACCTAGTCGAATCCGCGCTGCTGGGCTGTAATTTCGGCCAGGCCGTCGGAGAGCTCCTCCAGGCGGTCCTGTATGGATTCTATGTCGCCGAGGTGATGTGGCGGGTTAAAGACGGCCGTGCGACGCCGCGGAAGATCGTCGCCAAGCATCCGCGCCGGTTCGTGTTCGACATGGAACGCAGCCTCCGCCTGCTCACGCCGGACAACATGGTGGACGGCATCCCCGTTCCGGACCGCAAGTTCATCGTGTTCACATACGGGTCGTCAGACAGCCCCTATGGCTGCGGCCTGGGGCAGAAACTCTGGTGGCCGGTATGGTTCAAGAAAAACGGGATCAAGTTCTGGCTGATATTCCTGGAGAAGTTCGGCGCCCCGACGCCGGTCGGCAAATACCCGCCCGGCACGGAACCGGAGCAGCAGCAGAAGCTCCTCGACGCGATCGACGCCATACAGACCGAAACCGGCATCAAAATACCGGAATCGATGTCTATTGATCTCCTGGAGGCCACGCGCGGCGGAAACGCCTCGTACGAGACGATGTGCGAATACATGGACCGGCAGATCAGCAAGGCGGTGCTGGGGCAGACCGCCTCGACCGAGGGCACGCCCGGCAAGCTCGGAAACGACCGCCTCCAGGAAAACGTCCGCGACGATATCACGAAAGCCGACGCGGATCTGCTCTGCGAGTGCCTGAACAACACCCTGGTCCGCTGGATCGTGGACTACAACGTCCCGGACCCGGACCGCGTGTATCCCAGGCTGTGGATCCGCACCGATCCGGAAAAGGACCTCAAAGCCCTGGCCGAGCGCGACCGGATCATCCTGGTCGATATGGGCATGGCCGGCCGCGTGCCGGAGTCCTACATCTCCGATACGTACGGCATTCCGCTGGCCGCCGACGGCGAGGCGACGATATTGGCCGCAAAAGGCTCCGTCGTGCTCCCGGACGGTAAAGCTTTGGTTGGCGGGGAATTTTCAGATGCGCCGTCCCAGGCCAAACCCGATCCGGCCGACATGATCGCGGAGCGCCTGGGCGAGGAGAGCATGGAGATTACGGACGAGGCTTTCATGGCGCCGATCAAACGCCTGGTGGAATCGGCTGGCAGCCTGGAGGAGATCCGGGACGGCATACTGAATATTTACGGCGACCTGTCCCCGGCTGAGCTGGGAGAGCTGATCGCGCGCGGCATGATGATCGCCGAGGCCGCGGGCCGGATAGACGTTAAAACCGAACAAAAGGAGAGATAATGTCATACAGTGCGGCAGGAAAAAACGCGATGCTGGACGCCCTGGCGGCGGTGGCGGTATACGCATCACTGCACACCGCGGACCCGGGAACCGATGGGTCCAATGAGGTATCCGGCGGCAGCCCGGCCTATGCCCGGAAGGCGATTACGTGGGGTTCCGCCACGGGCGGGGCTATTGACAGCTCAAACGCGCCGGTGTTCGACGTGCCGGCATCCACGACCGTGACCCATGTGGGGTTCTGGTCGGCGTCCAGCGGAGGAACCTTTTACGGTTCGGCCGACGTGACGGACGAGGCGTTCTCGGCGCAGGGAACCTACACCCTGTCCGATGCGGACCTGGACCTGAATGGATAACAGGATCGATTGATGGCGCAATTTGCACGTCCGACATCCGATATCTCCGTAAACGGCTGGTCGCCCTCCACGGGCGCGACGCTCTACGGGTGCATCGACGAGGCATCGGCGTCGGACGCCGACTACATCACCAATAATGCGGTGGCGTATAGCGAGGTCGGGCTGTCCAGCCTGGACGACCCCCATTCGTCTTCCGGGCACGTGGTGCGGTACCGCCTTCAGAGAACCCCCACCAACCGGACCATCACCATCGTGGTTCGGCTGTACCAGGGATCGACGCAAATCGCCTCTTGGACCCACGCCGATCCGCCCGCATGGGCGCTGTACGAACAGACCCTGACCGGGGCCCAGGCCGACAGCATCACGGACTACACGGATTTGCGGCTGAGATTCGACATTACCGCCATTCAGAATTCCCAGGCAAACGGTCAGATCTCATGGGCCGAGCTGGAGGTTCCGGACGCCGGGGAGTCGCATTCCGGTTCGGCGTCGATCTCGGGCAAGGGTTCGGCGACGGCTTCCGGCAAAAAAGGCGGAAAAGGATCGGCCCTGACGTCCGCGGCCGGGACACTGGCCGCGATCGGCCTGGCCGGGATGCTGGCCGTAGCAACGATTTCGGGGTCAGGATCTCTTACCGNNACGATTTCAACCGGAGGATCTCTTACCGCATCCGGCGTCAAGGCTTCGTCGGGCGCGGCATCGATTGCCGGGGCCGGGTCTCTTTCGGCAACCGGCACTGCGGCGGAGAGCCATTCCGGCGAGGCGGTTCTTTCGGGGTCAGGATCTCTTACCGCATCCGGCGTCAAGGCTTCGTCCGGTTCCGGAACGATTTCAACCGGAGGATCTCTTGCCGCATCCGGCGTCAAGGCTTCGTCGGGCGCGGCATCGATTGCCGGGGCCGGGTCTCTTTCGGCAACCGGCGGAAAGTCGGCCCCAAAATACCGCTCGATGCGGATCACGGCGGAGGCACTGGCCCC
>DDYB01000008.1 GCA_002347265.1 Desulfobacteraceae bacterium UBA2245
ACTATCTAGTTTTCAAAGATCAAGCGTTTCGCCAAAAGCGAATTATAGACTAAAACGCCCCATTTATTTTGTCAACTCTTTTCCGCTGACATTCAATTTTTTGATTGCGTTTCAAAGAGGTGATTCATTAAGCTTTGATGCAGGATTTGTCAACTCTTTTTTCATTCGCTTTTAAAGAACCCTTATTGCCGAAGCAACGGGTGGAACTATTATACTTTGGAATCCGGTTTGTCAAGCGTATTTTTCAGCCAATCAATCTTATTTTATGATAGCGCTTCTTGCCGATACGCAGCAGAATTTCCCCGTCGGTAAAATCGTTTTCCGAGACCCTGTATTCAAAGGATTCAACGCGCTTTCCATTCAGATACGCCCCCCCCTGTTGGATCAATCTTCGGGCTTCTCCGCTGGAGCTGACGACTCCGGCAATCTGAAACATCTTGAAAATCGGAACACCCGGTCTGATCTCACTTCTTTTGAAATCAGAATGCGGCACCAACTGATCATCGTCGCGCAAAACCTCGCGCGGGATCGCGCTGGACGGCAGAATCCAACCGGGAATGCTTCGTCCTCCGAACATGGTACGCGCCGCCTGAAAAGCCTTGACCGCCTCGTCCCTGCCATGGGCCAGACTTGTGGCTTCGAAAGCCAGTACCGCCTTGGCGCTGTTCAGGTCTGACCCCGCCAGTTTTTCAATCCCATGAATCTCATCCATGGGAAGGAAGGTGAACAGGGCTAAAAAACGCTGCACGTCCAGATCATCCACATTCACCCAGTATTGATAATATTCATAGGGGGCGGTGCGGTCCGCATCAAGCCAGACCGCCCCCTTGGCGGTTTTCCCCATCTTGGCGCCGTTGCTGGTCGTAATCAGCGGGAACGTAATGCCGAATGCCGGCTTCTGCCGCGTGCGTCGAATCAAATCGATTCCGGCAATGATGTTTCCCCACTGATCGCTTCCGCCCATCTGAAGCGCACACCCGAAGCGGTCATTCAATTCAAGAAAATCATAAGCCTGCAGCAGCATGTAATTGAATTCGATGAAATTAAGCCCTTCTTCGGACTCGAGCCGCATGCGGTAGCTTTCGGCCCTGAGCATCCGGTTGACCGTAAAATGTCTCCCGATGTCGCGCAGAAAGGGGATGTATTCCAGCCGGGTCAACCAGTCGGCGTTGTTGACCAGAACCGCCTTGTCTTCGTCAAAATCAATAAACCTGGAAAGCTGCCTTCGAATTCCCCTGGCATTCTCATCCACCTGCTCCCGGGTCAGCATTTTCCGCATCTCCGTCTTCCCGCTGGGATCCCCGACAAGCGCGGTTCCACCGCCGACCAGCGCGATCACAAAGTGGCCGTTGCGCTGCATGTGCGCCAGCGACATAATGGGGACAAGGCTGCCGATATGCAGGCTGGACGCCGTAGGATCGAACCCGATATAGCAGCTGACCGGGCCTGAATTGACGGCATCCTGCAATTCCTGATCGTGCGTGGTCTGCTCGATAAAACCTCTTTCACGAAGCACATCCAATACATTCATGATTCGTCTTCCTCATTTATTGGCGAATTCAACCGCCCGGGTTTCCCGGATCACCATCACCTTGATCTGCCCTGGAAACGTCAAGGTTTCCTCGATCTTTTTTGCAATATCCCGGCTGAGCAGCACAGTTTCCTCATCCGAAACCGTATCGCTCTCGACAATGACGCGAAGCTCCCTGCCGGCCTGAATCGCATACGAGTTGCCTACGCCTCCGAAAGAATTGGCGATAGCCTCAAGATCCTCCAGCCGCTTGATGTAGTTCTCCAGCAGTTCCTTCCTTGCACCCGGTCTTGCTCCCGAAAGGCCATCCGCAGCCTGCACCAGAAAATCATATACCGTCACCGGCGGCACATCCTCATGATGCGCGGCAATAGCATGAACGATCTTTGCGGACTCTCCATGCTTCTTGGCCAGCTTGGATCCTATCAGGGCGTGCGGCCCTTCCAGTTCATGATCAATCGCCTTGCCTAAATCGTGCAGCAATCCCATCCGACGCGCCAATTTTGCGTTAAGCCCCAGTTCGGACGCCATGATGCCCGTCAGAAAACCCACCTCCACGGAATGCTTTAATACATTCTGCGCATAACTTGTACGAAACTTCAGCCGGCCCAGATACTTGACAAGCTCGGGGTGAAGCCCATGAATTCCCAGGTCAAAAGCAGCCTGTTCTCCGGCCTCCTTAACGGTCTGATCGACTTCCAGGCTGACCTTCTTGACAACATCCTCTATGCGGGCGGGATGAATTCGCCCGTCGGATATCAGTCTTGTCAGGGCAATTCGAGCAACCTCGCGCCGGATCGGATTAAAGCCGGACAAAATCACCGCCTCCGGCGTGTCGTCAATAATAAGATCAATGCCGGTCGCCGCCTCAAGCGCCCGTATGTTGCGCCCCTCCCTTCCGATGATTCGTCCCTTCATCTCATCGCTGGGCAGCGGCACGGTTGACACCGTTCTCTCAGCCACATAATCCGATGCATACCTTTGAATGGCCGTCGCCAATATCTTTTTGGCCTTTTTGTCGGCGTCCTCCTTGGCCTCCTGCTCGATACGCTTAATCAGCTTGGCGCCCTCGTGTCGAGCCTCATTCTCCATATTCTGAACCAGCAGTTCCTTGGCCTGTTCCGCACTTAATCCGGATATCTTCTCAAGCTGCCGGATCTGTTCTTCAATCAGCTCGTTGTAATGAAGCTCTCTTTCTTCAATAAATTCCTCTTTCCGGGCTATTTTTTTTTCTTTTTTAGAAAGCTCCCGCTCTCTTCGTTCAAACTGATCTGTTTTCCGATCAACATTTTCTTCCTTTTGGAGCAAACGCTGCTCCTTCTTTTTCAACTCCGAACGGGTTTCTTTGGTCTCGGCGTCAAAATCGCTTTTCATTCGAAACAATACATCCTTGGCCTGCATTTCTGACTCCTTTAACAAGGCCTCGGACTGCTGTTTTCCATCTTCTAAAATCCTCGAAGCCTGCAAATCAGCTTCTTCAATTTTCCGAGCAGCGATTTTCAGTTTAACCCAATATGAAATGGCATATCCCGCTACAAAGCAAAAAATGCTCGACAATACGATCCACAAAGTCATCGATCTTCTCCATTCTTTTATCATTAGCAGGGGATCATACTTTCATATCCCCCACGGCAATTTCCTGCTCCGCTCAAATTCAAGAAGGATTTCCAAATCCCCGCCCTCAAGGCTGAAAACGGCACGCAGGCAACTTAGGCAAATGAACCGGACATCCCCTCCATTTGCAGGCGAAACGCCCAAAATCAAGCCGGAATTCTATTTTATGCGGCTTAAAACACTGTCAAATCAATTCAATCTGTTTATAACCGGCAGCACCGGCCATCTGAAACAAAGTGAATAATGGAAGAACTGTCATAGAGGAGTTTCGGGCAAGCAAGTCACCTTTGCAGGTGAAATTGAGAAATGCTTTTAAGAAAGGAAAACAATAAAACGCGCAGAAAAATCAAGCAGAAAATCTGCTGAATAAAAACTCACGGTTCGGTCAAATTCAACATCGGCTATTCGCGGAATCTTTCTTGAAATACAACCTCGCGTTTTGACCGATTGATCATCATTTTTGATCTCGGCATCTACCCGGAGAGGGCGATCCCCACCTCAATGCCGTGTTGGCAGCACTTTGATCCATATATTTAAAGCGGCGGCTTGAATAGTTTCTTTAGGCTTTTCTGTACAAGCAGATCCTGCACACCGAAACCAGAGCAGGCCCCATATATATGGCTGTTGGGTCAAAGAACAACTTCCAATCACGCGCACGGCAGGGATCGTATATTCCCAGAAAATTACCGGGTTTTATCCCCAACTACCCGAAATCAGGAAGCAAGGCTTCCGTTCTCGCTGTTTTCGGCTTCCAACGGCATAAAGACTGGATGGTGGCAACAACGCTTTGGATCACTCAATTTATATCCTGAATTCGGTTAAATAAGAATCCAGGTTCCGACTCATGACCATGGTTCGCTCGGATATCATGCGTTGCAGCTCTGCATTTTCTCTTCTGAGTTCTATATTCTCACCGGCAATATTGAGCGCAGCCAATATCAGCGTGACCACCTTAGAAATATTGGGTCCAGTTGCAGCCTCCTGCGACAGTATCCGCCCCACTTCCCGTACCAGTATATCGGCAACTTCCCTGGCCGTACCGGCGTCCGCCTGAGCTTTGACTGTAAAAAGCTGACCAAATAATTCTATGCTTACAAGCTGTTCCAATGAATTACAGAATGCCATTCCAACCCTTATACCGAAAAGACACCTAAGAAGCTTCGGTTACATTTTGTATTCTAACCAGAAGCTCATCAATTTTTGACCGAACTGCGGTTTTTTCCTGTTCGTATCTGCTTTCCGCTTCAATCTTACCCTGAAGCTCCGCCTCTAGCTGATCTATCTTATTGAGAAGCGCTAAGTTTGAATCCTTTAAGCCCTTATAGGCTTCAAGGAGTTTTCCAACTTTCTGCTCAACTGCTTCAAATTGCCCTACAAGCATTTCTTTTTCCACTATTCCACCTCTTTTACAATACCAATATAGCGGTTAAGGCCTCGCAATGTCAAGATATTTCACCGAATCTTTTACGCATCATGGCTTCAAGCTTCTTCAGGTCATCGAGCGTGTTAACCCCTAAGACCTCGCTGAAATCATCGCCCAAAAAAGCCCCCACAGATCTCAGTGCAGAACGTCCGATGGAGATTATGTCCGTAAAATAAAACTCTCCCTGTGCATTGTCCGGTTGAATCAGTTTGAGCGCCTCTTGCAGAAAACCGCGCTCGATGCAATAAATACCGGAATTAATGATGTCGACCTTCTTCTGATCCTCCGTAGCATCCGCCTCCTCGACGATTGCCTCCAAATGTCCTTTTTCGTCCCGAAGGATTCTGCCGTACCCTTTCGGCCGGTCAATTTTTACCGATAGAACCGAAACATCAAACCCGCCGGACTGATGATGTTCCAGAAAGCGTTTAAGTGTTTGAGGCCGAATCAGCGGCACATCACCGCAGAGCACGATCACATGACCGGCATCCTCATGCAGAAACGGCAAAGCGCTCTGCACGGCATGGGCAGTGCCAAGCTGCCGTTCCTGAACTGCAAAGCGGACACGAAAACGCTCGGATACGATCCGACGGACCTCTCCGGCCTGGTGCCCCACCACCACGACAACCCTGCCGCCGGCCAGTTCGGAGGCGGTCTCAACCACATGCAAAATCATCGGTTTCCCGAGAATCTCATGCAGCACCTTGGCCTTGTCTGACTGCATCCTTTTTCCAAGCCCGGCCGCCAGAATGATGATCGCCAGATTATCGCTGGCTTCCATTGCCATCGGATCTCCTTTCGTTTTCAGCTCCCCCATGTTGCAACCCGCTCATTTCCAAATCGATCAAAACAAGTCAAAACCGGCCAGAAAAAACGCATCTAAAAAAAAGGCACCCCTTCTGCGGGATGCCTTTTTGATCAATTAAATACGCACATCGTTTATTCGGAAGAAGTTTATACAGCTTTCCGAATATCTCTACTTCAAGACTGTGCGAGCCTCAAACGATAAAATGCTCTTTCCAGGGCCGCTCTTGCCCGGGCTGCATCAATCGTTTCCTTTTCAGCGGCCTGACCGGCCAGCCTTTTTTGCGCCCTTTCCATAGCGGCCTTAGCGCGCGCAACGTCGATATCGACCTTTCTTTCCGCGGCATCAACGAGCACCGTCACTTTGTTGGGAAGCGTTTCAGCGAATCCGCTGCTGACAAATATACGTTCCTCACCGCCGGAGCCCTTGTATCGAAGCACTCCTGGTTTCAGGCTTGCAAGAAAAGGCGTATGCCCCGGCAGAACTCCAAATTCACCAACAAGACCGGGCGCCACTACTATTTGCACCTCTTCGCTGACAACCGCCCTGTCTGGGGTAACCACCTCTAACAATATATTACCAGCCATATTATACCCTCACCACTAAGTCTTCTTGTGTGTTATTTCATCTTCTGCGCCTTTTCAACGGCTTGCTCGATGCCACCCACCATGTAGAAGGCTTGCTCGGGAAGATCATCATACTTTCCTTCGCAGATTTCCCTGAATCCCCTGACGGTGTCTTCAATCTTTACAAACACACCCGCCATGCCGGTGAAGGTTTCCGCAACATGGAAAGGCTGAGACAGGAAGCGCTGGATCTTTCTGGCGCGCGAAACCGTAACCTTATCATCGTCAGAAAGTTCCTCAACGCCGAGAATCGCGATAATATCCTGAAGTTCTTTATACTTTTGCAGAATCCGCTGCACTCGGCGCGCCACTGAATAATGCTCTTCGCCGATATAGGCGGCATCCAGAATCCGAGACGTTGAATCCAGAGGATCCACGGCAGGATAAATTCCAAGCTCGGCTATCTGACGGGACAGAACAACGGTTCCGTCAAGGTGCGCGAAGGTTGTGGCGGGCGCGGGGTCAGTCAAGTCATCGGCAGGCACGTAAACACACTGGACAGCAGTGATGGACCCTTTATCGGTCGAGGTGATCCGTTCCTGAAGCCCGCCAAGGTCGACGGCCAGAGTCGGCTGATAACCAACCGCTGAAGGCATGCGGCCGAGAAGCGCAGATACCTCGGATCCCGCCTGAGTAAAGCGGAAAATATTATCAATAAAGATCAAAACGTCCTGGCCTTCCATATCACGGAAATACTCCGCACAGGTCAGGGCGGACAGGGCGACACGCGCACGGGCGCCCGGCGGTTCCGTCATCTGCCCGTAGATCAGAGCAGCTTTGGGAAGTACGCCCGATTCCTTCATTTCATGATACAGGTCGTTTCCTTCACGAGTCCGCTCGCCCACGCCGGCAAACACGGAAATACCACCGTGCTGCATGGCAATATTGTTGACCATTTCCATCATGATAACGGTTTTGCCGACACCGGCGCCTCCGAACATTCCCATTTTCCCGCCTCTTGGAAACGGCACCAGGAGGTCGATCACCTTAACGCCGGTTTCCAGAACGCGAACCGTGGTATCCTGCTCTACAAAAGTAGGCGCCAGACGATGAATCGGCATCATTTTCTCATGGCTGACCGGGCCCAAACCGTCCACCGGCCGACCGACAACATTCAAAACCCGGCCGAGACTCGCTGTGCCAACCGGCATCATAATGGGTTTCCCGGTGTCTTTTACGGGCATCCCGCGAACCAGACCATCGGTGACATCCATCGCGATGGTTCTGACGACATTATCGCCAAGATGCTGAGCGACCTCAACAACCAGGTTGTCCTGCTCTTCGTTGATGGTCGGGTTGGAAATCAGCATCGCCGTCAAAATCTCGGGCAATTTGCCTTGCTGGAATTCAACGTCAACGACAGGTCCCATCACCTGTGTAATTCTACCAATATTTTCTCCCATGGATTGACCTCCTATCAAGCACTCAAAATATTCAGTTCAAAAGTTTTAACCCTTAAGCGCTTCCGCCCCGCCGACGATATCCATCAGTTCTGCGGTAATGGCGGCCTGTCGGGCCTTGTTGTAAGCGAGCGTCAGATTACCTATCATATCATCGCATGCCTTAGAGGCATTATCCATGGCGGCCATTCTCGCTGCATGTTCGCTGGTGGATGTTTCCAACAACCCGCTGTAGATTTGAATACAGATATTCTTGGGAAGCAGTTCGCCCATCAAAGCGTCTGCAGAGGGCTCGCAAATATGTTCAACATGGCTTTCTTTCCCAATTTCCTCTATTTCCTCGAAATCCGGTTCTTTCGCAAGGGGAGGAATGGGAAGCAGCTGCCTGACGACAGGAATCTGCCTGGCCATTCCAATAAATTCGCTGTAGATGACATGGACCTCATCAAACTCGCCGTCCTCAAACGCTTTGATTAACTTCCGTCCGGAAGCGGTCGCAATGCTGAAATCAAATGTTCCGCCGACAACGCCGATATAAGCATCCACGATCGGAAAATTCGATTTTTTGCACCAGTCGCGTCCCTTCTTCCCAAAAGCCGTAAAGGAAACCTCGATGCCCTCGGCGGCCTTTGCTTTCTGAAGTCTTGCCGCCTTGTCAAGCAGGTTTGCATTAAAACCGCCGCACAATCCTCTGTCGGACGTGCACAGGACAACATTGATTTTTTTCACTTCATCGCGGGAAACCAGCAACGGGCTGGCATCCTCAGCAGCGCTGCCGGCAAGGCTTCCCAATACCTCGGCAAACTTTCCCGCATAGGGTCGAAAGCTTTCCATCTTCGACTGAGCGCCGCGCAACTTGGAAGCAGCAACCATATTCATGGCCTTCGTGATCTGCTTCGTTTTCTTGACCCCGGCTATCTTTGTTTTAACTTCTTTTAACGTTGCCATATGAATCAGCCCCTATATCGCTTTTGGTTGATATCCGGCCTTATTTAATCGTGTCTTTAAAGCTGGACCCGTATTCCTGCAAGGCCTTATCCATCAAAGCGCGAAGCTCATCGGATAGGATCTTTTTCTGTGAAATTTCAGTGAAGATCTGAGGGTATCTGCTTTCGATAAACGGATACAATCCTGCTTCATATTTGGTCAACGACTCCACAGGCAGTTCATCCAGGAAGCCTTTTGCACCCGCGTAAAGAATCGAAACCTGCTTTTCAAGCGGCAGGGGTTGATACTGGGGTTGTCTTAGAATTTCAACCAGGCGCGCACCGCGTGTCAACTGCGCCTGCGTTGATTTGTCCAGATCGCTTCCGAAAGCAGCAAAGGCCTCGAGTTCGCGATACTGGGCAAGATCCAGACGCAGTGTGCCGGCCACCTGCTTCATCGCTTTCACCTGAGCGGAACCGCCGACCCGGGATACGGAAAGACCGACGTTGATAGCGGGGCGAACGCCGGCAAAAAACAGGTTGGGCTCAAGGTAAATCTGACCGTCGGTAATGGAAATAACGTTGGTCGGAATGTAAGCGGACACGTCGCCGGCCTGGGTTTCAATAATCGGAAGGGCTGTCAGGGAACCGGCGCCCAGTTCATCGCTGAGCTTGGCGGACCGTTCCAGCAGGCGGGAATGGTTGTAGAAGATGTCGCCCGGGAATGCCTCGCGTCCCGGCGGTCTTCTGAGAAGCAGGGATACCTGCCGGTAGGCAACGGCCTGTTTGGACAAATCGTCGTATACAATCAGGGAGTGTTTGCCGTTATCTCGGAAGTATTCGCCCATGGCGCAACCGGCGTAGGGAGCAACATACTGAAGAGCGGCCGGATCGCTGGCGCAGGCGGCGACAACGGTCGTGTATTCCATGGCCCCGTGTTTTTCAAGAGCTGCCACCACCTGGGCCACCGTGGATTTTTTCTGGCCGCAGGCGACATAAATACAATATACATCGGTGTTCTTCTGCGCCAGAATCGCATCAATCGCAATCGCCGTCTTGCCGATCTGACGGTCTCCGATGATCAGCTCGCGCTGTCCGCGTCCAACCGGAGTCATGGCATCAACGGCCTTTAATCCCGTATAGCAGGGTTCATGAACGCCCTTTCTGGCGATAACGCCGGGAGCGACCATTTCAACACGCCGGAATTCTTTGGCTTCGATGGGTCCCTTACCGTCGATCGGCTCTCCAACGGCCGAAACAACGCGGCCCAGAACCGCTTCGCCCACCGGAACCTGAGCAATTCTGCCGGTTCGTTTAACCGTATCGCCTTCCTTGATGTGGGTATCCTCGCCCATGATGGCGATACCGACATTATCCTCTTCAAGGTTGAGCGCAAGGCCGAGAACGCCGCCTGGAAATTCCACAAGCTCCATGGTCATGACTTTCTCCAAGCCGTATACGCGGGCGATTCCATCTCCAACAGACAAGACGACGCCGGTTTCACTCAGCTCGACCTTCTTGTCATAATCCTTGATCTGCTCTTTAATTATTTGGCTTATTTCTTCAGCTTTTAATTCCATTAGACACTCTCACCCCTTTTTAAAGATTCTCTCATCTTCATCATTTGCGTTTTGACGCTGCCATCCAAAACAAGATCCCCGATTCGCGCAACGATGCCGCCGATCAACTCCAGATCCTGTTTAACCTCCAGGACAACTTTTTTTCCGGCCAGCCTTGAAAGGCCGGATTGAATCTTCTTTATGGTTTCGGATGAAAGCACAGTTGCCGAAACCAAGCTGGCTTGCGCGACTCCTTTTGCCTCATCCGCCAACTTGTTATAAAATTGCGCGATTGGGACAATAAATCCAACGCGTCCCTTATCGAACAACAGCAGAAGAAAGGCCCTCATCACTTTTGAAAGCTTCAACCGCTTAATCAGACTATTCAGGATATTTTTTCGCGCCACAGTATCATAGAGAGGATTGGTAAGAACTTGGCCAAGCTCTGAATCTTTGATTACGCCCGCCACGATTTCCAATTCCTTTCCATAAGCATCCGCTTTGCCATCCTCTTGCCCTATCAACAGAAGTGCCTTGGCATAACGCCTTGCTATCGATAAATTTTTCACTATGCCACCACCTTCTCTAAGAATTCATCCACAAGTCGTTCCTGATCCTGCGGCTTAATCTTCTTAATGATGAGCTTTTCCGCCTCCGCAAGCGCCTGTTCAAGAACCTCTTCCCGCAACCTCTGCCGGGCCTGCTTGAATTCATAAGCGACACTGCGCTTGGCCTGTTCCTCAAGCCGCTCGGCTGCTGCGGCAGCCTCTTTCAGGATCCTGGCCTTGGCCTCTTCTCCCTGTTTCATGGACTCTTCGAGAATCTTATCGGCCTCCTCGCCCAGTCTGGAAATGCGCTCATTGTGCTCGGCGAGAAGCAGTTCGGCTTCCTCTTTCTTTTTCTCGAGTTCAGCCAACTGTTCTTTAATGCCGAGAATTCTGGCGCTAAGCGCCTGAGTGGCCGGCTTTTTTAAGAGGAAAAACAAACCGGCAACCAGAACAACAAAGTTCATGGTCTTGTAGGTGTCGGTTATTTCCCAGTGCTTGGTTTCTGTCGCGTGACCGCCGCCTTCGGCGGCTTCATGAGCGTCCTGCGCTTGGCCTTGCGCTTCACTGACAGCGCCCTCGACCGGACCTGCGCCATGTGCGCCGCCTTCAGACGAAGCCAGGGCGGATCCTGCTGAAAGGGACAGAAGCATCGCCATAACACACAGCATCGCCCAGAAAAACTTCCGGTTAACACCCGATCTTCTCATCAAACGGCCCTCCCAAGAATTTTTTCACCAATCGCCTTGGCAAATCCTCCGATCTCCTTTTTCAGCGCAGCCCTCACGTCATCGATTTCCGATTCGATCTTTTTCTTTGCAGCCGCAAGATCTTGCGCAGCCTTCTTGTTGATCTTCTCAATCAAGGCCTTCTCTTCACCGGCAGCTGCCTGCAACAACTCTTCCTTCTTCTGTAAACCGCGCTCCCTAGCCTCTTTAATGCCCGCCGCAAGAGCTTCGGCCCTCTCTTTGGCTCCGGTCGCAGCCGCTCCAGCGCTATCGCCCAAATCCTTTATTTTTTGTTTTCTCTGCAGCAGCACCCTCCGAATGGGCTTGAACAGAACATAATTCAGGGCCAAAATCAGAATGATGAAATTGGCCATCTGCCACAATAGAGACGCATCGACCTTAATCATAGGCGGTCCTCCGTTGCATTAATTAGATTACCCGATCTACTCAAAGTTGAGCCAAGCACTTTACCGATTTTAAGAATCAAAGAAAATCACATAGCATTATGCGCCTCGGATTGTCAAAGGTTTTTTGCGTCTTTATCGACCTCAATGATTTCGGCGGCTTGCGATGACTTCATCGAGAAATTCCCCGCGGTTCGCCTTGCGATCGTTCTGGGAGTCATATTGCAGGTTCCATTCAATTCCGCACCGGTTTCAACCGACATGAGCGGCGCAAGAATATCGCCGAAAACCCGGGCGGGCGGGTAGATTTCGACGCGTTCTCCGGCTTCGATGGACCCCGTGACGCTTCCCATGACGATGGCGATCCCCACGGACACATTCCCTTCGATAACCGCCTTGTCTCCGATGATGAGGGTTCCGGCTTCGGAAATAATTTTCCCCCGGACTCTGCCATCGAGTCGAATGGCGCCGCTGAACCGGATTTCTCCCTCCACTGAATCCTCTGCGCCCAGAAACGTCGTAATGATACCCGGATTGTTCCTTTTTCCCATCTTGATCTCCGCAGCGTCTTAAGAGTCGAACATATACCGCCTCATGCTGATATTCATCAACAGACCGATCGAAATCATATTGGTGACCACCGATGATCCCCCGTAACTGATCAAGGGCAACGGAACGCCCACCACCGGCATCAGTCCCATAACCATACCCATGTTGATGAATGCCTGCCAGAAAATCATGGCCGTTATTCCGAAGGAGAGAATAACGCCGAACGGATCCCTGCACCGATAAGCGATGCTCAATCCCCAGATGATCAGAATCATAAAGCCGGCAAGCAAAACAACTGATCCTGCAAATCCCCACTCCTCGGCAAACACCGAAAAAATAAAATCGGTATGGTGTTCGGGCAGAAAAGAAAGGACATTTTGCGTCCCATGCTGGAAACCCTTGCCGGACAGCATTCCGGATCCGATCGCTATTTTCGATTGAATGATATGATACCCCGCACCCAGGGGGTCCCGATCCGGATTCAGAAAGGTCAGAATTCTTTGTTTCTGGTATCCCTTCAGGAAAAACCAAACCAGGGGCGCCAGCACTGTAGCGCCCGAGATCAGTATCCAGAAGGATCTGCGCTCGATTTTAACAAAAAGTGTGACCGAACCGGCAATCAGGATCAATAGCATGGCGGTTCCCAGATCCGGCTGCTTGACGATCAGCGCGCAAGGCAACAGCACCGCAAAAGCCGGAAAAATCAGCTCGCGCAGGGTGTAGCCGTTGGTCTTGGTCAGTTTTGAATAGTAACGGGCCAGCACAATGATCAAGACCAGCTTGATCAGTTCCGAAGGCTGAACGGAGACCGGTCCCAGAAGCAGCCAGCGCCGAGAACCCCCGGCATATTTTCCCATCACCAAAACCGCGCCCAGCATGGCGATGCATCCGACATAAATAAAATTGGCCAATTTATCCAGAATTTTATAATTCAAGGCAAAGGCCAGAATCATCAAAACAGAGCCTATGCCGAACCATACCAACTGCTTGTAAAAAAGCGCCGTCTGGGGAGCGGGTGATCCCGCCGAAACGGCACTGTAAAGGGCAATAAGGCCTAAAACGCCCAGAGTGAAGCAAAGCGCCAGAAGCCTCCATTCAAAATTCTGCAAAAGCCTTCGATCAAACATTCAGCGGACCTCGTTATCCAGGGCGGCCTCATCCACCGGTTGATTTTTGCCGAGATAGGCGGCAATGACATCCCGGGCGATAGGCGCCGCCGCACTGGATCCATGTTCACCGTGTTCAACGATCACGCTCACGGCGACAACCGGATTTTCCGAAGGCGCATAGGCGATAAACCATGCATGCGATTTCAGATGTTTTCTGGTTTCAATTTTCCGGAAAGAATCCGAACCCTTGCGGCTGACCACCTGAGCGGTACCTGTTTTACCACTCACATGAATTCCCTCGATTCTGGCAATTCTGGCAGTCCCGCGATTTCCGTTCACCACTTTCCACAGGCCCTTTTGAATAATTGCCAGCGTATTTTCACTGGCCGGCATCCGGCCCGCCGCATGCTCCGCAGCCTCATAAACCCTGGTTCCATCTCCGGCTTCCACGGCATCCACCACGTAAGGTTTCACCAATTGCCCGTCATTGGCCACCGCCGCCGCAACCGAAAGCATCTGCAGCGGCGTGGTCAGATTAAATCCTTGACCGATGGCGACAGACAGGGTCTCGCCCCGCTGCCAGCCGACGCCGTATCTTTGTTTCTTCCACTCAGATGTTGGGATCAGCCCGGCGCCTTCATGATCTAGTCCGATTTCGGTTTTCGCCCCCAGACCGCAAGCCTTTGCGTATCTGGCGATGCGGTCAACGCCGAGGCGCTGGCCGACCTCGTAAAAAAAAACGTCGCAGGATTCCGCCAGAGCATCAACAACACTCATCCATCCATGGCCTTCCTTTTTCCAGCACCGAAAATCCCGATTTCCGAACCGGTAAATACCGTTGCAGAAGATCTTTGTGTGCTCAGTGATAACGCCTTCCTCAAGCCCGGCCATCGCGGTTATAATTTTAAAGGTGGATGCCGGGGGATATTCTCCCTGAATCGCCTTGTTTTCCAGAGGGTGGTTGGCGTCTGAAACCAGAGTCTCCCAGTCTGCGCGACTCATGCCGGTCACAAATGAATTCGGATCAAAAGAAGGGCTGCTGGTCAAAGCAAGAATGCGCCCGTTACGAGGATCCATGGCGACCACGGCGCCGGCTTGACCGGCCAGAAGACTTTCGGCTTTTTCCTGCAGGTTCTGATCAATGCTCAGATAAACATTGTGGCCGGACTTGGCGTTTAGGGTTTTCAGCACCCTTACGACCCGGCCTGTCGCATTAACCTCGATTTGCCTTCCTCCGGCTTTTCCCCGCAAAAAGCGCTCGTATACGCTTTCAACGCCGCACTTGCCGATCAAATCCCCCGGATTATATCCGGCGTAACGCTCGGTTTTTAATTCAGCGGCATTGATCTGTCCCACGTAGCCGATCAGGTGAACGGCATTGCTGCCGAACGCATAATTTCGGACCGGCCGCACAATCACTTCAACCCCCGGAAGTTCGAATTTATGGACCTCGACAACGGCAAGCAGGTCACGATCGATATCGCTTTTCAGAATAACGGGCTTATGGGAGGGCACGCCTTTGGAAGAGCGGATCTTTTCCATGAGCGCTTCGGGAGACTCCTGAATGTACTCGGCAAGTTTCGCAAGGGTCTGTTCCAGAAACCGGGCGTCCCTGGCAACGATGCCAAGATCAAAAGAAGGACGGTTATCGACCAGCAGGCTGCCTTTGGCGTCAAAAATCAACCCGCGGGGCGGATCAATGGTTTGCAGTCGAATACAGTTGTTTTCGGAGAGCCTTTTGAACTCCTCGCCCTCAATGATCTGCAAATAAAAAAAACGTGTAAAAAGCAGGAAAAACCCTGCCATGGCCCAGAGCATCGCACCGGACAGTCGCTGTTTGTACCAATCCGTATCCACTGATTTCAGGTAGCTGCTCAATGCATATCTCTCTTATCCGTCTCCAGGCATCGAAACCTGCTCATATAAATCGGATAAATGCATACAACCGGCATTTTTAAACCGCCACGATTGAAAGCAGAAAGAATCCCGCTACCCGGGAATGCTGGTTTTTCAGGTCCGGAAAGCACGAGCCCATTGGTTCCAGAGATTCTGCAGCGTTTCGAAAATCCTGATCAAAATCAATCCGGCCAATGCCGTCCACAAAACTTGCAGGCCAATGGACTGAATCGGAAACCAATACATCCGCACCCCCTGCCTTGACAGAAGAATCGATCCCCAAAAAACAGCATTTTCAAGACAAACGCCCAGCACCAGAATAATCAACAGGACCCCGCCGTTTCTCAATCGAAATATTTTGCCCAACAAGCGGACACCGGCATACAGCCACAGATAGGTGGCCAAATAGACCCCAAACGCACCACCGGACAATCCATCCATTATCAGCCCCAGGACCAGCGAAAAAGCAAACGACCCGTAGCCCGGCTGAAAAACGCCGAGATAGGCGATAAACGGAATCAGGGCATCATAGAAAAAATGAGAAGGCATCAGACAGGGCACGACAGATGTCTGAAAAACAATCAGCGTCAAACAGATCAGGGTATAATAAACGTATGTCATGGAATGCGCTCTTCCCCTGGATTCCCCGGATTCAAAATAATCAAAACTTCTTCGATTTTTTCGAAATCCACGGAAGGAGAAACGATCACTTCCTGAAACAGATCATCGTCCGGCCGCATCAGCCTGGACACCCGCCCGATCGCCAGCCCTTTGGGATAGACGCCGTCAAGGCCCGAAGAAATAACCCAGTCTCCGATCTGGATATCATCATTGCTCACCGCATAATCGAAAAGGCAGTCGGGAGCGGCATTCCCCTTGACCACGCCTCGGCTGCGGGATCTTTGAATCAGAGCATCTGCCGCACTGGCCGGATCCGTCAAAAGCAATACTTTGGCATAGCGATTTCCTGCGGAGATCACCTGTCCGACAATACCCTGAGCGTTGACAACCGGAAGTCCTTTGGTGACGCCGTCGGCCTTTCCCTTGTCAATGACAATTGTTTTGAACCAAATTGAGGGGTCGCGGCCAATGACTTCCGCAGCCAGAACGTCAAAGGCCTCCAAATCTTTAAAATTCAGCAGATTTCTAAGCCGGTGATTGGCGAGCTCGACTTCCCGGCACTTTCGGGATTCCTCAACGGAGAGCGCCAATGCACGCCGGAGTTGGTCATTTTCATGGGCCGTTCGGACCAGAGCAAAATAATGCCGCCATACGTCCTGGACGGCGTTCGTCAAATGCGTCAAAATTTCCTGAAATGGAGGGATAAAAGAAATAGCGATCTGACCGGGCTCATCGGTGATATGCCGTCGACTGGTCATCGAAAGGGCAATGATGCTGATCGTGATCAAGATCAGCACGCCTCCTATCATCAGCGTTTTTCTCGAAAACATGCGGTTAGGTGATCACAACCTGCTTGAGAATTTCGATACAGTCCAATGCCTTTCCCGAGCCCAGGGCCACGGTGGACAAAGGATCATCGGCAATTCGAATCGGAAGACCGCTTTCTTCATGCAGAAGTTTGTCTAAATTTTTCAACAGGGCGCCCCCGCCGGTCAGAACGATGCCCCGGTCTACAATATCGGCCGCCAGCTCAGGCGGCGTCTGCTCGAGTGCAATTTTTACCGTTTCGACAATGGCGTCGATCTGTTCGGAAATAGCCACCCGAATTTCATCGGAATCAATCGCCAGAATCTTGGGAATGCCCGACACCAGATCTCTGCCCTTGACCTCGATCGTTTCGATCTCATCGGGTCCGGGATAGGCATTTCCGATCGTCGTTTTAATGATCTCCGCGGTCCGCTCCCCGATCAGCAGGTTATATTTGCGTTTGATATACTGCGCGATCGCCTCATCCATCTTGTCGCCGGCGATCCTGATCGATCGGCTGTAAACGATGCCCGCCAGGGAAATAACCGCCACCTCGGTAGTGCCGCCGCCGATGTCCACCACCATATTGCAGATGGGCTCGGTAATCGGCAGGCCCGAACCAATGGCGGCAGCCATGGGCTCTTCAATCAGAAAGACGTCTCTCGCCCCTGCGGATTCGGCAGATTCCTTGACCGCGCGCTTTTCGACCTGAGTAATTCCTGAAGGAACCGCAATAATGATCCGGGGCCTTACAAAAGTCCGCCGGTTGTGAACCTTATGAATAAAATGGCGCAGCATCGCTTCGGTAATCTCAAAATCGGCAATCACCCCTTCGCGCATGGGTCGAATCGCCACGATATTTCCCGGAGTTTTGCCCAGCATATTTTTGGCCTCGATGCCAACCGCCAGAACCCGGTTCTTCATGCGGTTATCGGTCCGCACTGCAACCACGGAAGGTTCGCTCAAAACAATGCCTTTTCCCTTGACATAGACCAGAGTATTGGCGGTCCCGAGATCTATCGCAAGATCACTGGAAAACAATCCCAGAATTGAATCTAAAAATGTACCCATAACACCTCGTTTAAACGATGGAAGCGGAATTATCCGTTATCTCTTATGCTGTAATATACAGCCGCAAAACCTTATCTTCTTCTGAACGCCCGCTCAGATATTTTGATTCCGGCAGCGGACGATAAAATCTCTATCGGAAGAAAACTCCGTTGAAATGGCTAACAAAAATATCGATCAATAACAAGAAAAATTATCGGTCCGGCAGCCGCAACCGGACCGGAACCGCTTGGAATTAATAAATTTACATCTTTCATGCTCAGCATTTCCTTCCCAGAAGCTTTTGCATGATCCTGTTGTGAACCACCGGTCGAAATGCTTTGATCTTCCAGTTATCCCGCCGGGGATGCACCCGGTTGGTCAATAGAATTATGATGATTGAACGCCTCAAATCCATCCAGAAAGAAGTTCCCGTAAAACCGAGATGTCCGACGCTGTGATTTGAGAAATACCGGCCGCTGCTCGACCCCTCGGCCGACGGCTGATCGAACCCCAGGCAGCCATGGCAGACGGATCCCGGCGTCAGGAATTCACGGACCAGGGCGGGCGGGAAAAAACATGCCGGGTCATCTCCATAGCCCTTCAACAGCTCACGGAGCAATACATGCACATCCCCGGCTGTTCCGAAAAGACCGGCATGTCCCCCGACACCTCCGGCGGAATAGGCGTTATCATCATGAACCATGCCCTCCAGCAATCTGCCTCGCCAGGGGCAGAGTTCGGTTGCCGCAAAATCGCATTGCCGCCGATGATCTTCCAGGCAATTCGTAAAAAAAAGGCTCTCGATCCCCAGGGGTTGGTAGATGTTTTCATCCACAAAACAGTCCAGACCCGTACCTCCCGCAGCCTCAACAACCCACTCGAGGATCATGAACCCCGGATCGCTGTATACTCTCTTCCGCCCCGGCAGGCCGACCAGGGGTTCCTTTACAAGAAGCCCCCTCAGGGACGGTTTGCGGATACGCCGGGGAAGTCTGGAAATCTCTTTATAATAAGGTTGATAATCCGGCAGGCCGGAAGTATGTGAAAGCAGTTGATGAAGCCGTATCTCATCTTTCCCTGAATCGATGAAAGCAGGCAGAACAGAGGCGAGGCTTTGTTCCAGAGCCAGCCTGCCCTGCGCCGCCAGCTTCATAACCGCCAACCCGGTCGCCAGAGGTTTGGTCAAGGAGGCCAGGTCAAACACCGTGTCCAGTGTTGCGGGCTTTGCGGAAAAAATGTTCGCATATCCATAGGCGTTTTTAAACACCACCCGATCTTCCCTGGAAACCCACAGCACACCTCCGGGAAAAACCCGGTCCGCCAGGGCGCGTCTCATCAGCGCGTCGATATCCTGCCATCCGCGGGGCAGTATAACGCCCGACTGTTTTATGCACATGTCGAAATCGTCGCGGGTCTGAGGTATTTCAACGAAGCGTTCCGAGCATCCAGCGTGGCCTCAAGCCCCAAAGGCGCCGTCAGGTTGATGGAATCATGACCCAGGTTGAAACCGCTGACAATGGGGATCGGCACATCCTCAAAGATTTGCTCGATGATGCGAACAATCGGTTCGATCGGACCGCAATCCTGGAAATCCCCTAAAACCAGACCGGCCAGCCCTGAAAAACATCCGGCCATTTTCATCTGGCTCAGCATGCGGTCGATCCGGTAGACCGGCTCCCCCCTTTCTTCGAGCAGGAGAATGCCGCGCTTAAAGCAAGGCATATAAGCTGTGCCCACAAGATGGCAGAGGGTGGAAAGATTTCCGCCGCAAACCTTGCCGGAAGCCGTTCCAGAACGGATTACAAGGGGATTCCGGGCAACGAGTTCAAGGGAGCTGTCCGAACAAAGCGCGGCAAGCAGACTCTTGCCGGTCTCTTCCGAGCCCTCGGCCAGGGTGGTCACCATGGGACCATGAAAAACCACCAGACCGCACCGCTGCTGCAAAGCGGTCAGAAGCGCGGTCACATCGCTGAACCCGATCACGATTTTCGGCGTTCTGCAAATTGCCGGGTAATCTAAAAAGGGCAGGATCTTCATGGAGCCGAAACCGCCTCTTGCACAAAAAACCGCCTTGATGTGCTTCTGGGCAAAAAGACGGTTGATGATTTGCGCCCGATGCTCATCTGATCCGGCCAGATAACCGGCTTTTTCAAACACGCCCTCGTCAATTAAAGTCCGGAATCCCATCTCTTGAAGCATGTGAACCCCCCGGTCAAAACGCTGTCTGTCAAAGGGACTGGCCGGAGCGGCGATTCCGATGCAGTCTCCGGGAACCAGCCTTCCGGGCCTCACAAACGCTGATTTTTCTACACTGCCCGGCATTGCGTTAAAACCTCTTTCTCAAGCCATATCGAATAGTTATATAATGTATTGCTCGTTTCATTCAATATCACATACTCTCTTGACAATACAACTTCAAAATGGTAGACGATCCAAACTGACGGGGCGTGGCGCAGTCTGGAAGCGCACTTGAATGGGGTTCAAGGGGTCGGAGGTTCAAATCCTCT
>DDYB01000025.1 GCA_002347265.1 Desulfobacteraceae bacterium UBA2245
TTTCAGAGTCGATGCTGCTATGAGCCATTTGAGCCCTTTCTTTTTGATATTATTGTGTTTATTTGCAAATCCACTATAAATCAAAAGGAGGGGCTCTTCAACTATTTTCTCGTTATATCAAACCTTTACCGTCTTTCTGGTTTTGGCAGCCAAACCCGAAAGTTGAGTTTTTAAAGTATATTCGTGCTGCTTCCGGGATTGAATTTTCTGACGGTTTTATGAAAAATCCGAATGTTTTCAATCTGGTATTCAGGGCCATATCGCAGCCGGATGTAAAGATTGATGATGCTGTCTACGCTTTCCTTGAGGTCTTTGCGGATACTTCCCACATGGTGGGCATAATCCGACGGCCCCTGATCCGGTCTGCGGGGCAAGCCGCATCGAGCGAGCTTGTCGCAGAACTTTTCGTAGGATTGTTGAACCGGATCGGCACGACGCCGGGTCGAAACACCTTTGTAGCGTATGATGGCCGCGGCTAAAAGCAGGATGATGCCGATGGCCAGCAGCAGGATCAATACGGTGTGTGCCCGGGTTTTGGGAAGTCCTGTTTTCTCAAGAAGGCTGAATTGCTGTTGCTGGGTATAGCCGATCACCCGGAGATTCCATTGATTGGCGGCTGCATCCCATGCCAGTGCGACGGGTTCCAGAAACCCGGCTACAAACCCGGGATACCGAATTGTGCGATGCAGGGTTCGGTCGGCGAGAATTCCAGCACCTGTTTCCTGCTCGATGCGTTCCGGAGCCACCGCGGCTGTCGGATCAATCCGGCGCCATCCCTGTTCTGCTGTCCACACCTCGGTCCAGGCATGTGCGTCGGACTGGCGAACAATCAGATAGTCTCCGAATGGATTTTTCTGACCGCCCAGGTACCCCACAACGACTCTGGCAGGTATTCCGGCCGCTCTCATCAGAAACGCAAAGGCTGAGGCGTAATGCTCGCAGAATCCGGCTTTGGTGTTGAACAGAAAATCGTCCAGGGGGTCACCGGAAAGACCGGGCGGAGAGAGTGTGTATACAAAATCTTCTTTTTCGAAAAAATCCAGAGCTTTTTCGATAATCTGATTTTCTGTAAAGGATTGCTTCGCCCAGGTGCGGGCCAGGCTTATTGACCGCGGATTTCCGGAATCAGGAAGCTGAAGGGCTTGCTGCTCCCACGGGCGCAGCCGCTGGGCTGCATGAAACGGGGCGGACACCAGGTCAAACATCTGGCGCTTATATGCAATCCGTTTCAGATAAAGGGTGCGATCCGCCGTTATGTAAGCGGCATTCGGAGCCGAAACGGGAACGTCCAAGGCAAAGAGCCATCGGTTTTCATGGGGCTCCAGGGTCAGCGCGTACCGAATCAGATTCTGATCAGATGCCGGGAAGGACTCCACTGGAATACCGGCGCCCTGATGCCAGGATTTCCCGTCAAAACGCCAGAGAACCAACCCCCGCCAATAAAGATTCGATGAATCCGGAACCGGATCGGCAAACTGGACGCGAAACGCTACCGCCGGGCTCCGGGCAAGGGAAATGATGTCGCCTGGAGAAATATGATCCGAAAAGCCGCTGACGCCGACCGCTGACCGGGAGATTCCCCATATGTTGCCCTGAAATCTGGGAAAAAGAAAAAAAAGGACGATTGCCACCGGAAATGCCTGTAAAAGAATCTTGGCGGCAAGCATCATATCGCTCGATAGGCAGGTATTTTTACGATTCAGATGAATCATGACCGCTGTGGTGCATGCCACAGATGCCGCCATATAAAGCGCTGCGGCCATTGACTCGGTATTCAGCACCCGGGCCAGCACAAGGAAGTAGGCCAGAAAGAGCGCCACCATGCGATGTCGAAAGCTGTCCAGCTCCAGGGACTTCAGGCCCGCCATCAGGACCAGCAGCCCCAAAAACGCCTCGCTGTCCAGCGCTGCGCCATAGGTGATGAATATCCCGATGATGCCTGTGGACATGGCGATGGCGCGAAAAATCTTTCCGGGCCATTTGAGCTTGTTGCGGTCCAGATAATAAACGTATCCCCAGCACGCCAAACAGAAGACCGTTATCCATGGCGGCAGCGTAAAGGCATGGGGCGCCAGCGCAATTGCCAGCGCCGTCAACACCAGTGGGATCTGCTCTGTTTCAATACGCATCGAAATCGTCCGCAATTCCGTAAATGGCCAGCTGCTTCAGACATAAATGAAGGTGGGCTTTACCGCTTGCCGGGGCGATGCTTTTCCCTGGAAGCTTCAGGCCGTAACGAAGGCCTGTGCGATGCGCCTTCATGATCATGCCGCAGAGTCTGGAAAGTTTTGCTTCCGTGTCGGCCTCTTTGATTTGATGCCAGTCCGCGATAATCGATGTTCCGGCAGCGGCGACGAAGGTTTTTGTAAAAAGGCCCTGGCCGCCGGAATATGCCTTCCAGGAAATATGTCGCGGTGAATCCCCGGGTTGATAGGTTTTCAGCTCATGAAAATCATCGGCGCCAGGGACCCGTTTCATTTTATTGTGCGCGGCGCCTGTCCCGGCGGTTTCAGAAGGAAGCGGAAAGCCGTAAGCCGGGCGAGGGTAAACCACGCAGGCCGCATCAACCGGCATCCTCTTTTTTGCCTGCAAGAGCCCCAGAGGATAGGTAGTTTGAATCCTCAGCATTCTGAATCGCAAAATGCCGCGTACGGGCCTTTTTATTTCTATATGGATGTGTGAGTCATTTTCTGGAAGGTTTTCGACAAGATATGCTTCCCTGGACAGTTCGAATTTGACCGAGTATTTCAAGTTGCCCGGATTGTGGACATGCAGAACAAATTTGGCGGTTTCGCCGGCGAAAACGCCTTGAGCGCTGATGGATCTGATCTGAATTCCCGAAAGATTTCGATACGTATAACCAAGGGAGACAAGGACGATTGCGCCGAGCAAAAAGGTGAATGCAAAAGCCATATTGCTGTTGTAATTGCCCGCGCCTGCCGTCATGGCCACGAGCGTTATGATAAAAATGGTTCCGTACGTGTTGGGCGACAGAGAAACGGAATGATTCTCCGCGGTTTCTGCCGCATTCGGATGCCGAAGGCGCACGGATGTTGATTTTGGCCGAAAAAAAAGTTTCAGACGACGGGTACCTTTCTGAGCAAAGCGTTCAACTGCTGCCGGGGCAGTTCGCCGAAATCTTCCCGGGTGCGCAGCCGATGGCCCGCCACCCAGAGCATCACTTTTTGTATGTCTTCAGGAAGCGCATACTGCCTTCCTTCCAGAAAGGCCCAGGCCCGGGCGGCTTTTAGCAGTGAGATTCCGGCTCTGGGTGAAAGTCCTACGGCAAAACGAGGCGAGTTCCGTGTGAAATCAATGATGTTCTGCGTGTATTCCAGCAAGGCATCGGAAACATGTACTTTCTGTGTCTGTTTTTGAATAGCGACCGCATCCGCGGCGGTCAGACACGGTTCCATGTGTGCAAGCGCGTCAATGACATCGGCCTGCTGAAGGAGTTTTTTTTCAGCGGCTCGGTCTGGGTAGCCGAGCTCAATGCGCATCAGAAAACGATCCAGCTGAGATTCCGGAAGGGGGAAGGTGCCGGACTGTTCCAGAGGATTCTGCGTGGCGATAACGAAAAAAGGGTTGTCCAGCAAGCGTGTGTTTCCTTCCGTAGTGACCTGGTTTTCCTCCATGGCTTCCAAAAGCGCGCTCTGCGTTTTCGGGGTGGCCCGGTTGATTTCATCCACCAGAAGGACCTGGGTGAATATGGGGCCTGGATGAAAAACGAAGGTTCCGGTTTTTTTTTTCGAATATGCTGACGCCGAGAATGTCGCCGGGCAGCATGTCGCTGGTGCATTGGATTCGACGAAACTTAAGCCCGAGGCATCGGGACAGAACCTTTGCCAGCGTGGTTTTGCCGATTCCCGGAATGTCTTCGATCAACAAATGGCCCCCGGCAAAAAAACAGGTCAGGGCAAGACGGATTTGTTCTTCTTTTCCGAGCACCACCCGGGAAATTCTGCTTACAAGATCGTCAAAAGATATCTGCATGGATGTAATTTAAACAATCAAAGGATTGCATAATTGAAAAGAATCGGTCATTTCCGTGGGTTCTTTGGCGGATAGCCTTCACTTTTTAAACGCGATGAACTCGATCCCTCTCTTTTTTCAGGCCGTAGAATATAATAACAATAATACCATGGGTATGGGGTGTCAAACTCTCGCAGTCCATCTTCGAGGCGCTTACCGGGTATATTCGAGGAAAAACAGGGACGGTCACGCGTCACTGTAAATCTGCCTGAGATTTTCAATCAGGATCGGCTTTGGCCGGAAGTGGTTTACGATATAAAATGAATGAAATTATAATTTATAGATTCATATTTATTATTTGACTTTCATATAAATTTAGTGTTTGTTATTAAAATCAATACAAAAAATCAAAGGAGGCCTGCTGTGAAAGAAACCTTGCAACCCGGACTGGCATTTGAATTTAAATTTAAGGTTCCCGAAAACAAGACCGTTCCCCATCTGTTTCCTGAAGCGGCGGAATTTCAACTCATGCCCAAGGTTCTGGCGACGGGTTACATGGTAGGTCTATTTGAATGGACGTGCATTCAGGCGGTTAATCCCCATATTGACTGGCCAAAAGAACAGACCGTGGGGATCGGCGTCCAGCTCACCCATCTGGCAGCAACGCCTCCGGGATTGGAGGTGACGGTTTCCGCTAGGCTCGAAGCGGTTTCGGGCCGCAAACTTACCTTTTCCATTGTGGCCCATGATGGAATCGAAAAGATTTCGGAATGCAAGCATGAGCGTTTTGTGATTGATGCGGAAGGATTTAACTCCAGACTTCAAAAAAAGATAGCACAATCCGGAATATAATCGAATTCCGGCAACAGCTGCGATTTTGTTTATTCAGGCGGCCCCTCAAGTTTATGGGCATCCGGGAGAAGCGCTTTTGACACTCCGGCTGAATCACCGGGATTGCCGTAAGAGAATCCTGACGACTGAGTTCGCATCGGCGAGTTCTCAAAACCATGGTACTTTTTGAAAACCGCTGCATTATTTGACTGTGAGTTGTTTGTCCATTGAAGACCGTCATGAGGCTGATTTGCATGGATGAATCGTTGAACAGCAGGAAAGGGGTGTGAGATGGCCGATAGTTATGTCTGCCCGACGCTTCCTTCGGAAACGATTTCGAATTACAGGGAAATTTTTCAAACAGTCGATGATGGAATCGAATATGTGCTGGAAATGTTTCCGGTGCTTTTTAAAAACGCGCTGTCCGAAATTCGGGGAAGGTTTTCCAAGAAGGAAGTCATGCTGATTATCCGCGTGATGAGCGGATTGATTCTTTCGCCTCAGCTGGCCGGCCAGTATATCGTCGGCAATGTTCTTGACCGTATTGGCCGCGAGGATTTGCTTGCGTCGGTCGGAATCGAAAAAAGCGGGTTTTTGGAGAAATTGCGAAGTCTTAATATCTTTCAGAGGGCTTGTCTGGAGATATGGGCCAACAGTTACTGGTATCAGGGCGGGAAGCCCTACGAGGACAGCGACGCCTTGAATAGATACATGGAGACCCTGATATAACAAGAGCAGGTGTTTCAGGTTCCTGCTCGGCATTTTGGCATTGATGCGGTCATCAAAGTGAACCTTTCTTCTAACGCCTTATCCGTTTGTTTCAAACGATTCCCTTAGCAATCTGTTCAAAAACTGTGCATAAACCTTCATTCAGCGTTGGGTGGCTCTCGCCAATGCTCACATCTACTTGAATATGTTGCGTTAAACAGGTTCTCAGAATGAACTCGATTACAAACAAATTGATGTTTCTATATCAGTGTGAGAGCCGGGATTACGCGGAATTCGGCAGAATCTTAAATATCCGCCAGAATTCCGGGAAACCCTTTTGAAGGCGGCTCGCGATGCGTTTGAAAAGATAGAAAGATGGAAGACCGTCGCCAGTTCCCGCCCTGACGCCTGACGCAAAACACCTGCCGTGTGCTTTTGTTCGATCTTCCGTTGAACAGATCCGCCGCCATTGCCGAAACGCTGATCATCATCCTCTATGCAGTAAGGCAGTTGTCCACTTTTTGAATCGTCTGGTCCGGTCCGGCCAAATGATGATTGCGTGGTCTGCTGTCAGATTGCCTCGCCTTTTTTGTTCGGGAATCTGCTTGAAGAAATTTGCCGGCCGTGTCATAAAAAACTCTTTATTCTTTTAGATGTCGTGCCTGCGACAGATTTCAGGGGAGGGCGGGGTGAACCAGACGACCTTGGTGGTGGGCGGATGCCGAAGTGGAAAAAGCAGATACGCCCTTGAGCTGGCGGAGCGCGGGTTCGGAGCGCGGAAAGTCTTCATGGCGACCTGCGTTCCGGCGGACGGCGAGATGCGCTGCCGGGTCGAGCGGCATCAGGCAGAGCGGGGCCCTTCCTGGACCACGGTGGAATCGCCGGTTCGAATCGCCGAGGATCTGCTTTATCACAGCAAAAGGGCCGACGGGATTATCGTGGACTGTCTGACGCTCTGGGTGAGCAATCTGATGATGGAAGACCCGGACCTTGATGCCGTCGCCTGCCGGGTACGAACGCTGACCGATGCGCTCAGGCAGACAAGATGCCCGGTGGTTCTGGTATCCAATGAGGTGGGAGCCGGTATTGTTCCGGAAAATGCCCTGGCCAGACGCTTTCGGGATGCAGCGGGATTTGCCAACCAGCAGGTAGCCCGGTGCGCAGACACGGTGGTGTGGATGGTGGCTGGAATTCCGGTGACGGTTAAACAACCTTCGGGCGCGGGAGCAAATCCATGAGGGGGTTGATTTCGGCCATTCGGTTCATCACCGTGCTGCCGGCCGGAGAATCCGGAACCTTTGAACCCCTCAGAATGATTCCTTTTTTCCCGGTGGTCGGGTTGCTGCTCGGCGTCCTGACTGCCGGTTTTGATTTGGTGGTTTCTCATTTCTGGTCCGGTCCGACGGTCGCGCTGCTGGATGTTCTTTTTCTGGCGGCCCTGACCGGCGCCTTTCACATCGACGGCCTGGGGGATACAGCCGATGGCCTTTACGGGCGCCGTTCCCGGGAAAAGTCTCTGGCCATCATGAAAGACAGCCGGATCGGCATCATGGCCCTGATGGCCGTGGTTTCGGTCCTTGCCGTGAAATGGGCCGGAATTTACGAACTGGATGATCACCGCCTGCTGCTGATCATCATCATTCCGGCCTATGCACGGGGCAGCATGATCATGGGTATTTTCAGACTTCCCTACGGAAGGCCCGAGGGTGGAACCGGCTTGGCGTTCTTTGGGGAAAAGCTGGGAGTCTCGGATTTTAAATGGCTGGCGATTCCCCTGAGCTTATCGCTCCTGCTGGGATGGAAGTGTTTCTGGCTCAACGCAGTTTATGGTATTCTGGTGTTTGCATTGCTTCTGTTCTACAAGAAGCGCATGGGCTGCGTCACCGGCGACATGCTCGGCGCCATGACCGAAATCATTGAAGCAGGGCTTTTCCTGATGGTTTCCATGGGGTTTGCGGCATGATTCAGGGCCATGGCGGAAATATCTTTGAGACGGCCGAACGGCTGAGATGTGCGCCATCCGAGATTGTTGACATGAGCAGCAATGTCAATCCTCTGGGACCGATGCCTGAACTGGTGGAACATCTTCGAAAGATTCTTCCCGAGACCATTTCGGTATTGCCCCGGGTGGATTCTGCGGACATCGTCGGGCTCTTTGCACGCCGTTACAACCTGGATCCCTTCTGCGCCCTGGCATCAAACGGCAGCACTCAGTTTATATACGACATTCCACGGGCTTTTGAAACGAAAAAGGCAATCATTCTGGGCCCTACCTACGCGGATTACGCTGATGCATGCCGCATGCAGGGTGTTTCATTTGACGAGTTCTTTGCCGAAGAAGACGATGGCTTTGCCCCGGATCTGAGCAGGTTTGGAGACAGGCTTTCCAGTGCGGATACGGCATTTATCTGCAACCCCAACAATCCGACCGGCGCGTTGATTCCGGCACGTCAGTTGCGGGATCTGTGCAGCGCTCATCCCCGGGTGCGTTTTGTCGTGGATGAGTCCTATCTGCCCTTTGCGCCGGAAGGGGATCGGCAATCCATGGCAGGTTGCGGGCTTGGCAATGTCGTGGTTTTGAATTCCATGTCCAAGATATACAGGTTGCCGGGGCTGAGAATCGGTTTTCTGATCGGACAGCCGGAAATGATTCAAAAAGCGGTCCGTTATCGTCAGCCATGGTGTGTGAACGGCCTGGCCCAGGAGGCCGTGTCGTATCTGATGACGCATCCGCAGAACACAGATGCCTTTGTTGCAAAGACCCGCGTCTTTCTTGCCGCGGAAAGAATGAACTTTGTGCAGGCTTTGCATGAAGTTCCGGATATTCGGTTTTATAATAGCAGCACCTCGTTTCTGCTGGCCAAATTGTCCGGGAGATTTACTGCCCAAAAAGTATGGGATTTTCTCTGCCGACAACGGATTCTCATTCGGGACTGCACGAATTTCGGTGGACTGACAGACCGTTTTGTCAGGTTTTCATTGAAGACACATGATATAAATACTATAGTAACCCAAAAACTGGCGTTATGGATGAAATCATAACAGGTTCGGCCCATAAGAGGTAGTGTTCAATATTTCGGCTCGTGATCTGTTTGTGCAGTAATTTAACCATTCGGGAGTTATGAGGTGGAGGTTGCGATGGATTTCTCCAATACTTGGTATGTCATTCCGGCGGCATTTATTCTTGATCTTATCTTCGGCGATCCTAAACATCTGCCCCATCCGGTTCGATGGATGGGAAATGCCATTTCAGTCTTAGAGCCTTCCTTCCGCAGGCTTTTTTCAAGACCCGTGGTTTCCGGAGCGCTTTTCGCTTTATGTCTGATCTTTGCTTCCTGGGCTGCCGTGGCTATCCTGGTCGTTCTGGCTGCCAAAATTCACCCTCTGGCGGCGGGCGTTGTTCAGTTGGTGCTGATTTTTTTCTGCCTTTCGACCCGTTCTCTGCAACAGGCTGCCAAAAATGTTCTGGCCGCCCTGCGGGCGAAAGACCTTTCTGCGGCCAGAAAAAACGTGGCGGAAATCGTCGGAAGAGATGTCGCCGGCCTTAACGAGGCGGGCGTGGCAAGAGCCACCGTCGAATCGGTCGGAGAAAATCTTGTGGACGGCGTGATTGCGCCGCTTTTTTTTGCCTTTATCGGCGGGGCCCCGCTGGCGGTTGCATACAAGATGGTCAATACGCTTGATTCGATGATCGGATACCGCAACAAAGACTATATCGAATTCGGAAAGGCCGCAGCACGTATCGACGATGTTTTCAACTATATTCCAGCCCGTCTTTCGGTTTTTTTCATCGCTTTGGCGGCCCAGATCACCCGGCGCAAAGGAATGCAGACGCTTGCAATGGCCTTTGAACAGGGCAGAAATCATATAAGCCCGAACTCCGGTTATCCGGAAGCCGCCTTTGCGAGCGTTCTGGAAGTTCGACTCGGCGGGCCTTCTGTATATGGCGGCGCTCAGGTCAGCAAACCCTTTATCGGAGAACAGTTCGGCGAGGTTGCGGCCGAAGACATCAAAAAGGCCTCGGATCTGATGATGATTTCAGCCGTTCTGGCACTGGTGGTGTTCTGGATTATAGCTGCCGTTTTCAGCACGGCGGGCTGATCAAAGGCGCCCCTCTGAATCGAAACGCAGGACATTGTCCTCTGAAGGGGGAAAGGGCTGATTGTTGAATGCAGCCAAAGCTTTCACGGTCTTACAGGGGGTTTTACCCTTTTAAACTGTCCGTTCCCTCTTTTGTTTATCCTGCAAGCTGGGTGGACAATGTCAGGGCCCTGGGGCCGTTTGTCGATGAGATCGAGCTTCTGCTGCTGGAAAGCGGAGCCGAAAGTCTGCCTTCGGCGACTCAGATTCATGAACTGGCGGGTCTGGCCGATACGCTTGAATTGACCTATAATGTCCATCTTCCAACGGATATCTTCCCCGGCCATTCAAATTCCTCCATTCGCCGCAGCGCAATCGAGGCGCTGCGGCGTGTTCTGGATCTTGTCGGACCTCTGGGGCCTTCCACCTGCACATTGCATCTTACCCCTTCCGCTGACATTCAAACTGCGGATCAGATAGCCTCGTGGCGCGATCGTCTGCATGAAGATCTGGAACAAATTCTTTCAAACGGTTTTCTTCCGGAGCAAATTTCCGTTGAAAACCTGTTTTATCCGTTTGACTGGTCAGAACCGGCCATTGCAGGACTTGGGCTTTTTGTGTGCATGGATGTCGGCCACCTCATGGTAACCGGCATGGATGCCGGGCGTTTTTTTGAAGAATGGCGGCATCGAATTTCCATCATGCATCTTCACGGGGTGAAGGGAAATCAGGATCATCTGGGGCTTGACCGACTCGATTCGGTGCAGATGGAAACCGTTCTGAAAATGCTCAGCCGATACCGGGGGACCGTTTCCGTCGAAGTTTTTTCTTTTTCCGGGCTGTCCTCGTCTTTGACGGTGCTTGAAAAAAACTGGAATAAGCTGACAGCAGGAAGCTGAACCGAAGATATGGCATGACCTGCGCGATAGTTTTTGTTATGGTCAAGTAATCAAGAGGATGGTTTGGAGCGGGCGATATCGTCCGTTAAAGCCGGAACAAGTCTTGCAGTATGTTTTGGAAAATTATTTGCAGCTGTTTATCGCAGGACCAGCACCGGTTCAACATGGAAATCTCAATGAAAAAGATCAAGTTTTACGCGAGGGATGGGATTGAAACGAATCATTCCCAGGATGCAGAAGAACTTTTATCCGGCTTCTGATTTCGTCCGCCGCCGGCAGGCATTTCAGACGTAGCGAAGCGCAGAAACAGAATGTTGCATTGGTTCGGGCCGATCAAGACTGGCCTGATGAAAAGGAGATTGGTATGAGCCCTTATCGACAAACGATTTGCATTGTATATGCGGACGATGATCCAGAGGATCGGATGCTGGTTAAGGATGCACTGGAGGAAAGCCGGCTGGCCAATCCGATTCATTTCGTGGAAGATGGCGAGCAGTTGATGGATTATCTCAAGCGCCGGGGCCCGTATGCCGATTTGGCCGAAAAATCGTATCCGGGTTTGATTCTGCTGGACCTGAACATGCCCCGGAAAGATGGGCGGGAAGCCCTTGAGGAGATCAAGGCCGATCCGAAGCTGCGCCGCATACCCGTAGTGGTGCTGACGACCTCGAAGGCGGAGGAAGACATCTGCCGGAGCTACGATCTGGGCGTGAGCGGCTTCATCGTCAAGCCGGTGACTTTTGATTCGCTGACAGAGATTGTCCGGACGCTCGGAAAATACTGGTTTGAGATTGTTGAACTGCCGGTTTAAGCATTCTTTTAAATTCGAACCGGATTTCTTGATGCGCAGAATGAGTTTGAATTTTGCCCGATCGTCAAGATCTTGACTATGCGTTCTTTTTTAACCATTTTTGAAGGATAACCCAGACCATGACGCGCATTTTGGTGGTTGATGACGACGATCAGATCCGTGCTCTGCTTCGAGAGGTTCTGGAACGCGATCAATACGAGGTCATGGATGCGGCGGACGGCGATGCCGCATTGGCGCTTCAGAGAAAATATCCCGCTGATCTGATTATTACCGATTTGATCATGCCTGCAAAAGACGGTATCGAGACGATTATGGAATTTCGAAAGGAATTTCCTTTCGTCAAAATTATTGCGATTTCCGGCGGAGGTCCACTGGGACCCGGTCGTGTCGCGGCCGATGATTATCTGCGGCTTTCAAAGGCTTTTGGTGTGATCTGCACATTTTCCAAACCCATAGACTTCAAGAAGCTTCTGGATAAGATCCGGCAACTGCTTGCGTTGGATTCGGCGCTTTCCGCAAAATAGCTCGGGACTTTTTGGGGGGCTTTTCCGATCCTACGATTTTTATTCAGAAAAATATCTGTGGACAAATCAAAGGTGTCCATGTAAATAAGCTATCTTGTTCCTGGAAAAGGAGACGGAAGCATCGGAACTCTCTTTGGATAAAATAATCAGTCATCTTGTTTTGAAGAATCCGTGCTTCCGCAATCTGATGGTAATCCGAAAACAAAACTTGTCAAGCGGAGACGAGGCCTTGCAGACTTGGCCTCTTGCAGTCGCTGATTCGTGAGGAGTTTGTGGCATGATTGCATATCAGCTTTGCGTTGAAGCACAGAACAAACCCGGCAGCCTGGCAAGAATCACCGCGACCCTGGCCAGAGAAAAAATCAATCTCCGTTCCATTACGATCAGCACCTACCAGGATCACGGCATTATCAATATTCTTGTCGACGATTCCCAGAAGGGGTTCAAGGCCCTGCAAAGCGAGGGACTGCCTGTGTCCCTGAAACCCGTGCTGGCCGTACTGATTGATGACAAACCCGGCGGACTGGATGAATTGATTCAGCTTCTTTACAAAGAAAATATCAATGTTGAAAACGCCTACGGGTTTGTTCTGGAAAGCTGGAAAAACGCCGTGTTCGTCCTGGATGTCGACCAGGAGGAGAAGACCCGGAAAATACTGCATGATGCAGGGTTTAAAATGCTCAGCGCCGATGCTTTGGCGGCCGTGGAGCCGTTTCATTACATGAAATACTGAGTTGGATTTTTACAGGGATCATTTTTTCTGTTTTTTAATAGTTGGCTTCAATTTTGCGGGTTGTTCAGGCAGAATGTTCACGGACGTTCCATCAATCGAATGCCGGTGTTTCCGGGAAAAGAGCTTATGAAGTACTATATTGAACTTTGGGATGATAACGAAATGTGGAGCCGGATGGATTCCGGTATGGATGACAAGATTGAAGCTTATCACACAGCCTGCTTTGTTGCCTGTCGAAGAAATACGAAGGCCAAGATTGTAGACGGTTGCGGCAATGTTTTTGCCGAGATCAAACCGGAATCGCTGATGATATAGCCGGGGCCGCCCTATTTCGGCTGTCCGCGGAATCTCTTGACAGGAAGGATGAAATTTTCCATATAAATAAAAAAATCATTTGCAGAATCGTTTGGCCCCTTCGGGGATAACAGGGAAACCGGTGTGATTCCGGTACGGACCCACCGCTGTGATCGGGGACGAAATCCGCACAAGGTCACTGATTCTTTTAAGAGGATCGGGAAGGCGCGGAGATTAGGCTGATCCGAGAGTCAGAAGACCTTCCATTCGGTTTGGCTTTGCGGAGACGGCAAATCCTCAAGCGTACAACGCTTGAGGATTTTTTTTTGACGACGACCCGATTAATTTGAAATTATCAGCAATGACGATGGGTTGCATAAAATGAAGACGATGAAGGCGGCTGTTCTGTCCCGGCCCGGAAGTATGGAAATCCGCGAGGTAAAGCAACCGTCATGTCCGAAAGACGGCGTGCTGGTTCAGGTCAGAGCCTGCGGCGTATGTGCGGCGGATGTCAAGATGCTGTCGGCGGGACATCGCGCTCTGGTGTATCCTCGGATCCTCGGCCATGAGATTGCCGGAATCGTGGCGCAGAGTCGAAGTCCCCTTTTTCGGGAAGGCGATCGGGTACAGGTGCCGCCCGGCCTGAGCTGCGGCGTCTGCCGGCATTGCGGCGCTCATGCGGACAACCAGTGCCCGTCGGTTCAAATTCTGGGCTTTAACCGGGACGGCGGATTTGCCCGGTACCTGGCGCTTCCGCTGGGCGCCGGACCCGTCCGGGCGGTCTTGCATCCGCTTCCTTCGAATACGCCCTTTGAACATGCGGTTTTTGCCGAGCCCCTGGCCTGCTGCATCAATGCTCAGAATAAGCTGGGCCTGAGTCCGAATGATACGGTGCTGATTGTGGGCGCCGGTCCTCTGGGACAGATGCATGCGGCCCTGGCTGCGCATAAGGGCGCAGCACTGGTGCTGATGGCCGACATGGATTCAAGACGGCGGATACTGTCCGAATCCATGGGTATCCCGGTTCTGGACGCGCTGGATTCCAGTTTTTTTGAACAGGCGATGGCCCTTACCGGCGGCCGGGGCGTGGATGTACTGATCCTTGCGGCAGGCGTGGGTCTGGAGGCCCGGTTCCTCGAGATCATGGGCGTTGGGGGGCGCATTTCGATTTTCAGCGGCATGAGTTCCGACCATTCCAGATCAGCCCTGGATTTAAACCGGATTCATTACCGGGAGATCATCGTCGCCGGGGCTTACGGATGCACGGTTCGTCAAAACGCTCAGGCCCTTGAATGGATTGCTTCAAATGGAGCGGCGGTTGAAAGACTGATCACCCGCCGCGTGTCGTTGGACGCCATTGCGGAAGGATTTTCCCATGTCCGGGAAAAAGTCGCTCTGAAGTCCGTCGTGGAGGTGGAAAATGAATGAATCGCTCAGAGAGTTCGGACGTTATATCGATCAGCTCATCGCCGGCCGGGATCTGACCCGGATGGAAAGCCGCGATCTTTTCGGCCAGATTCTTTCCGGCGCTCAGACGGATATTCATCAGGGCGCCTTTCTTTCCGCGATTACCGCCAAGGGCCCGACGCCCCGGGAAATCGCGGGCGCCTGGCAGGCCATATTCGAGCTGGACACTGTCAAGGTGCTGCCGGAAACCCAAAAACCCCTGGTGGACAACTGCGGCACCGGCATGGATGCTTTCAAAACCTTCAATATCAGCACCGGGGCCGCGATTGTGGCTTCTGCCGGAGGCGTATGCGTTGCCCGCCACGGCGCGCGGGCCATCACCTCCGGGTGCGGCACCGTGGATCTGTGCGAGTCCCTTGGCGCGGATGTAGAATGCGCGCCGGAGATTGTGCGGCAAAGCATTGAAAAAGCAGGCCTTGGTTTGTTCAACGGCATGAGCGCTCAGATTCATCCACGGGCCCTGTTTCGAATTCTTTCCCGAATGCGTTTCGGAAGCATTTTGAATATCGCGGCTTCTCTGGCCAATCCGGCGCGCCCTCTTTACGGTGTGCGGGGAGTGTACGCTCCCGCGCTGGTAATTCCCGTCCTCGAAGCCATGCGGGAGATCGGATTTGTCCGGGCCATGGTCTTTCATGGCCTTCTGCCCGGAAAGAATGCCGGTATCGATGAACTTTCCCCGGTAGGGGAAAGCTTTGTGGCCGAACTGAACGCCGAAGGGGAAATTTCTTCTTACCGGCTGGAACCCCGCAGCCTGGGAGTTGAGTATGACGAGCCGATCGAGGCCATTGCCGGCGGCGGCGGTTCGCAAGAAGAGGCCCTGCGGCTTCTGAACGTTTTTTCGGGAAAGGAAAAAGCAGCATTGTATCAAACCATCTGTTTGAATGCGGCGCCGCTATTTTATGTATCCAGCGCGGTTTCAGACCTGAGAGAAGGATTCGAAAAAGCCCGGGAGGTCATCGATTCCGGGCAGGCGCTGAATCAGGTCTTCAACTGGGTTCAGGCCCAGAACCGAAATCCGGAGCAGGGCCGCATCCGCATGAATCAGCTGCTGGCAATGTTATAAAAAGTTCAACAGGAGGTTGCATAGCGATGAACACCGGAAAATCGATTGAACAGATCATCCGCGAGATAGTACCGGTCGATGGCGACTGGCTGGAAAAAGCCCGCGCCCGGACCCGGAGTCTGGTCATGCCCACCCGCGCCCTGGGTCGTCTGCATGAAATTGCGGAGCAGATTTGCGCCATTCAAAGAACCCTGACCCCGGCCATCGGCCGGAAGGCGATTCTGATCATGGCCGGAGATCACGGAGTGGTCGCCGAAGGCGTCAGCGCCTATCCGCAAAGTGTGACCGTCGAGATGATCCGCACCTTTCTCAGGGGCGGGGCCGGCATCAACGTTCTGGCAAGACAGGTGGGCGCCGATGTCGCCGTGGTGGATGCCGGGATTATTCCGGATCTGGATCCGGATATGTCCGGAGGCGATAGGCGGCTTCAGGTCTGCAAGGTGGGCCGTGGGACGGCGAACCTTGCCCGGGGTCCGGCCATGACCCGAAGCCAGGCCGAACAGTGTATTTCCGTCGGCTTTCTGGCAGCGGAAAAATGGATCAAAATCGGAGTCGAGCTGATCGGAACCGGCGACATGGGTATCGGCAACACCACGCCGTCTTCGGCCATCGGCGTTGTGATCACCGGTGCGGACCTGGACCGGATGGTGGGTTTGGGAACCGGTGTGGATGCCCAGGGCATCGCACGCAAGAAGGAGGCCATCGCAAGGGGCATTAAAATCAATGCTCCCGATGCCCGGGACGGTCTGGACGTGCTTTCCAAGGTCGGCGGATTCGAGATCGGCGCCATCGCCGGATGTATTCTGGCCGGGGCCTTTTACCGCCGGCCGGTCGTGGTGGACGGTTTGATTTCAACGGCAGGCGCCCTGATCGCCCATACACTCTGTCCTCTGGTCGCGCAGTACATGTTTGCCGCCCATTGCTCGGAGGAGCCAGGGCACCGGATCATGTTGAACCATCTGGGGCTTGTCCCGATTCTGGACCTGGGCATGCGTCTTGGCGAGGGAAGCGGGGGCGCGGTTGCCATGGGAATCATGGAGGGCGCGGTGCGCGTGATGAACGAGATGCTGACCTTTGAAGAGGCTGGCGTGAGCGACAAGGAATAAATTGTCCGGAAATCGCCGTTGATAGGATTCAGGCATCTGGAAAGCATGCTTATCGTTTTGCCGGCAGGTCCGGACGACAAAAAATGGTTGACTTTGAAATCGTTTTTTCTTAAGAGTGGTTTTCGCTCAGGTGCTCAATTGATTGAGCTCAAAAGGGAACCCCGTGAGAATCGGGGATGGGCCCGCCGCTGTGATCGGGGACGAAATCCGCAGCAAGCCACTGATTCGGTTTGAATCGGGAAGGCGCGGAAACTAGAATGATCCGAAAGTCAGAAGACCTGCCTGAGGGAAAAAGCCGTTGCCTCCGAGGAACAGAGGTGTTGGGCTTGTAGGATCTTGAGGATAAAAAAGGGACATCCCGGATCGATGATGCCAATCAATCGATCCGGGATTTTTTTTGCCCGGGGGAAGCTGCCTGCAAGGAGGACGTGATGAAGGAATGGATCGTATGTTTTTGCGCTTGTCTGATTCTGTGGACGACGCCTGGGCTGTGCTTTGAGGCGGAAAACCAAGCGGAGTCCCCGGTTCTGGAAACCGTGGTGGTGACCGGGGCAAGAACCGAGCAGAAAATTGAAACAGTAGCCGCCAATGTCACGGTGATCGATCAGAAAGCCATTGAATCCTCCAACGCCAAATCCGTTGTCGATCTGCTGCGGGTCGAGGAGGGAATTGTGGTAAAAGATCTGTTGGGCAACGGCCGGCAGGCTCAGGTTGATCTGCGGGGATACGGAGAAACGGGTCCCTACAATACCCTGGTGCTGGTAGACGGCCGTCGGGTCAACGAGATCGATCTGAGCGGAGTGGACTGGACCCAGGTCCCCCTGAATCAGATCGAGCGCATCGAGATTGTCCGCGGCGCCGGGAGCGTGCTTTACGGCGATAATGCCGTGGGCGGGGTGATCAACATCATCACCAAAGCGCCGGGCGCCGAACCTCAGGCTCGAGTCGAGCTGTCCGGCGGCAGTTACGGAAAAAACACCCAGTCCGCCTATGTGAGCGGCGGCAGCGAAAAGTTTGCGGCCGCTGTTTTTGCAGACCGGGACGTCAGCGACGGATACCGTGACAACGGAGATTTTACGGCCCTGGATGTGGGCTTCAAGATGTTTCTGTACCCTTCGGAATCCCTGACCATGCGTCTGGACGGCTCGCGTCATTCAGATGAATACGGCCTGCCCGGCGCTCTGACCGAGGCCGAGATGGCTGTCGATCGCAGAGCTACCAACAGCCCGCAGGACAATGCCGATAACGACGAACATTACCTTCGATACAGCGTCGACTGGGAGACAGGCGCCGGAAATTTCATCACAGATATTGCCTGGCGCGAGCGCAGTTCCATATCGCGATGGGCCAGCTGGTCATGGTTCACCGATTCGGATATCGAGACCTGGTCCATTACCCCCCGATATGTCAACACCGGTGATGTTTTCGGGCATGAGAACACCCTGACGGCGGGCGTGGATGCTTATTGGACCCAGATGGACCTCGGGAGTTATTACAGCTCCGACATGAATGATCCCAGCGAGATTTCCGACATCGAGCGGGATTCTCTCGGACTCTATGTTCAGGACGACCTTTCCGTGTTTGAAAATCTGATTTTCGGTCTGGGCGCGCGGTTTGAAAAGGTCCGATACGATTTGAATAAAAAAGATCTCACGGGCTGGTATTCTCCCCTGGACGCGGAGGTGGATGATGAGGAGTACGCCTGCAGCGCCGGACTGACCTATCTTTACGGCGAGAACTCATCGGCTTTTGCCAGGTATAACCGGAGCCTTCGGTATCCCCTGGTGGATGAACTGGTGGTGTATGATTTTATGTCCGGTTCGATCGTGGTCAATGAGAATCTGAAGCCCCAGACCGGCAACCATTATGATTTCGGCATCCGGCATAATTTCACTTCAAAACTTCAGGCCAGGGCCACGGTGTTCTTTTCGAGGATCGAAGACGAGATCTTTTACAACAAGGCCACCTATTCCAACGAAAACCATCCCAAGACCTCCCATCATGGCGTGGAGACGGGGATTCGGGCGGATCTGTCCGATCATTTCACTATTTTCGGCAATTATACCTATGAAAACGCCGTCTTTGAAGCGGATCCGTACAAAGACAATGATATTCCCGGCGTTGCCGCACACAAGGCCAACATCGGCATTCTGGTGCGGGACCTGACGCCGGGACTGATTCTGTCCGCATTATACAACTACGTGGGAACCAGTTACGCCATCAGCGACATGGCCAACGTGCTGGATAAGCAAAAGGCCTATTATACGGTGGATCTGAAAGCCTCATACAAATGGAAAGGCATTCGCGGCTTTGTCGGCGTGAACAATATCACGGACCAGCAGTATTCCGAATATGTGGTGGCGAGTTCTGCAGGGTACCGCGCGTTTTATCCGGCGCCGGAACGAAACTGGACCGCCGGAATTCAAGTCGAGTTTTAATTCGAAAGGTTTTACTCCGATCTCTGAGGATCGGCATGCTCCCGGCCGGGAAGGGGTGACCTGAAACCCCTTCCCGTGCATTTTTGTTGTCATGCAGATTATCCAGCCTGTTGAACAAAAATTCATATTCGTGTAGAAAAGTTCTGTTATCGAGATGTTCGGCAGGCATATGAGGCTTGATTTTATATGATAATAGCCCAGGCATTTTCATGCTTTATCGTGCTCCCAGCGGGCACGGGGTCGGGGGAAAATTATGCGTGAAATTTTTATCAGCGGCGGTCCGGTGATGTATCCGCTGCTTTTGTGTTCCATGATGGTGCTGACTGTCGTCATTGACCGGTTGATTTTCTGGGTCCGGGTGGACCTGAACCGAAACCGGCCGCTGGTGGACGAAATACTTGAGCTGAGCCGCAAGGGCGATTGGGAGGCGGTCAGAACCCGCACCCAGCAGAACCGGGACTATGTGGTCCGCATTCTGGTGACGGGCATTCTGCATCGCGAATTTTCCATGACCAAGGCGATGGAATCGGCTGCGGCGGACGAGATTCGGCGCATGCGCCGTTTCATGGGGGTACTGGACACGATGATCACGGTCGCGCCGCTGTTGGGGATTCTCGGAACCGTGACGGGCATCATCAGCTCCTTTGAGATGCTCGGTTCAACGGGCATCGAGCATCCTCAGGCCGTAACCGCCGGCATAGCCCAGGCTCTGATTACCACCGCCGCCGGTCTGGGAATCGCCATCCTGTCCGTATTTCCTTACAACTATTTCAATTCGCGGGTGGACCGCGCCTCGCTGAATATCGAAAAATACGCCACCAGCCTTGAAATCGTCTATGAAAAGATCGTGTATACCAATGGAACGGCGAGGGGGGAAGAATAGGTGAAGGTCAAGATTGAGGATCGCAGGCGTGCCCGCATTGAGATGCTTCCCCTGATCGACATCGTGTTTCTGCTGCTGGTATTTTTTATTTACGCCATGATGTCCATGGCCGTGCACCGGGGTATGACCGTGGCTCTGCCGGAATCTTCAACGGCCCGGAATGACAAAAGCCTGGTGATGTCCGTGACGGTGAGGGCAAACGGGTCGGTTTATGTGGACAAGGCGCCGGTTTCCCCGGAATCATTGACGGCGGTTTTGAAGGAAAAGGCCGCTGGCGATGAGCAGGCAGGCGCCATGCTGTTTGCGGACCGCGAACTGCCTTATCAGGCGTTGTTTCGTGTTCTGGACCAGATCCGGATGGCCGGTATCACAAGGATTTCGCTTCAAGCCAGGGCGGAACACCACCCGTGAGACGCCTGCTCTTTGCAGCCATTGCGGCCGTCGGAATTCACGGCCTGTTGTTTGTCTGGGACTTTGATCTGACGGTCGTCCCGCATCGGTCCGAGCCCGAGCCTCGCGCGCTGAATATGATTCTGATATCCCCGGCGCCGGCAAAGCCTGCGGTCAAGCCGGTTGAACACCCCCGGGATTCTCTGCCCAGGGTCCCGGTTTCTCCTCCCCGGAAAAAAAAAGCGTCGAAACCCGTTCAGCCGGTCCAAAAGCCGCCGCCGGCTCCCACCTCAATCGAACGGCGTTCCGAAGAATCCATTACGGTATCAGAAGCGCAGCCTCCTCCATCCCCGCCTCCGGTTGCAGCGTCCGATCCGCCCCGGCCAGGGCCGTCTGTACGATCAGATTCAGAAACCGCTGCTTCCGGTTCCGAGAACCTTTCGAACGTTGTGCGCGAGGCGGTTCCCATGTACCGGAGCAATACGCGTCCAAGCTATCCCCGATGGGCCCGGAAAAGGGGGTGGCAGGGAACCGTCATGCTGGAAATTCTGGTGGACGTTGAAGGAAGGACCAAAGACATCCGGGTTTACAAATCCAGCGGATATGATGTTCTGGATGAGGCGGCCGCGACGGCGGCAAAAAAATGGATGTTCGTACCCGGAATGAGAGGTGATTCTTCCGTTGAAATGTGGGTCCGCGTGCCTGTGTCCTTTGAGCTTCAATAATCCGCGAATTCTTCTCGCTATTTCAACCCGGCCTGTCAGGGTCGGCGTGTAAAACAAATTTGCCTAAAACATCGGCATTTGAATGCACCGATCTTCTGCCTGATTTTGATTCCGGCTTGCAAAAAATTCAGAAACCCGTATGATGACGGTTAATTTATGGCTTGATTTCAATTGCTTTCACCGCAGGCAGCATACAAGGAGAAGCAGCATGCCCGACCCCGACCAGCCCATGGGTTTCCAATCTGACCGCCCGAAATTTCTGACTTCCACTCGATTTGCCGAGTTGGGTTTGCCGCAGGAGGTCATGATGGGAATTTCCGATGCGGGCTTTGATTTTTGCACGCCCATTCAGGCTCAGGTGTTGCCCGTCTCTTTAGCCGGAAAGGATATTGCGGGCCAGGCCCAGACCGGCACCGGCAAGACAGCGGCTTTTCTCGTGACGGTGTATACCCGCATCATGGGGACCAAGCCGGGCGGACCCGGCCAGCCGTCGGCCCTTATTCTGGCGCCCACTCGGGAACTGGCCCTTCAGATTTACAACGAGGCCCGCCTGCTGGGAAGTCATACGGGACTGACGGCCGTGCCTGCCGTGGGCGGCATTGATTATCGAAAGCAGGCGGATGATCTCAAAAAAGGGGCTGATATCGCAATCTGCACGCCGGGCAGACTCATCGACTACATGAAACAGGGGATTTTTCAAACCGCCGGCATTCGCATCGTGGTGATCGACGAGGCCGATCGACTCCTGGATCTTGGATTTGCAAAAGACATACGTTATATTCTGCGCAAACTTCCCCATTATGATCGAAGGCAGACGCTTCTGTTTTCCGCGACCCTGTCTTACCGGGTTCTGGAACTGACCTATGATTACATGAATCTTCCGGAGTTTATTTCGGTCACGCCGGACAAGGTGACCGTGGAAGGCATCGAGCAGGTGCTTTACCATCTGGGACGAGATGACAAGCTTCCTTTTGTGCTGGGGTTTTTAAAAAATGAGGCTTGGAGCAGAATTTTGATCTTCGCGAACACTCGTCATGAGACAATTCGCCTGGCCGAAAGTCTTCACGCCAACGGCTGGGAAGCTCAGGGAATCACCGGCGAGCTGGATCAGAGAAAGCGGCTTCGGCTGATGGAACAATTCAAATCCGGGGATGTCCGAATCCTTGTGGCGACCGATGTGGCCTCCCGGGGAATTCATGTGGAAGACGTCAGCCATGTGATCAACTACGATATTCCTCAGGATCCTGAAAACTACATTCACCGCATCGGCCGGACCGCCCGGGCCGGAAAATCCGGGTGCGCCATTACCTTGGCCTGCGAAGCATACGTCTATTACCTGGAGGCAGTGGAAGATCTGCTGGGTTATAAAATTCCGGTCGGATGGGTGGAAGAGGACCGATTGATTCCGGATCGATTTCCGGCGCCGGATAGGCGGCGCTGGAAAAAGGCGGGGGCTTCCGCTGCAAAACCGGCCCAAAGGTCCAATGCTCGAAGGCCGCGAAAATCCGGAGTGAATCCAAAACAAGGCCCGCCGATCGCTAAGGCGTCGAAACCGGACCCGGCTTCCCGGAATGAACCGGGGACAGGACGTCGGAGAAAACGAGGTCGTCGTTCAAGTGAAAAAACCAGCAATTCAAATTCGGCCTGATCCTTCGCAGGCTGTTGAAAAACAAGAATCAGGTCCTCAGACAAGGTGCGCGGCGATGCAAGAAGCACAGCATATTCAGACGTACGCGAGCATTGGCGAGAGTCACGTAACGCTGTATGGCGGCCTTGGGCGCAGTTTTTCAACAATCTGTCAGATGCGATGCCGGCTGTGGAGGATGTAGTGGCGCTTACCAGCTTTCAGAAGAAATATCTCAGGGCTTTGGCGCATGGACTTAAGCCCGTTGTACTCATCGGTCAAAAAGGAGTTTCCGATACGCTGATTCAGGCCGTGGATTCGGCCCTGGCCGACCATGAACTGATCAAGGTCCGGTTCAACGAATTCAAGGAAAAGTCGCAGAAGATGGTTATCATCGCTGATGTTGAGCAAAACTGCCGCTGCCGGCTGGCCGGTCTGATCGGTCATACGGCGATTTTTTTTCGTCAAAATTCAGATCCGGAGCAGCGAAAAATCATGCTGCCCGGATGATCTTCGAATGGGTCGGCGGCGACCGGCGCCGCATGGACGTCAAAAAGGCCTTCGGGACCGAAGGCCTTGCCCCTGCTGATTGCTCACGCACCGCGGTACTCCGCGTCGTACGATTTTCAGGCTTTATGCGTATTCTTTCAAATATCGGTAAAGTCCGGGATGGGTGCATACCTCGTAGTATTTTCTGCCTGTTGACTGAATCGGCTTCAATGTATCCGGAGATACCTCTAAAATATCGTCCTCCCGGATAATCAGCCGCTGATACTGTCTGGTGGCTGTGGGGAATATGCCGGTGTAAAGCCGGATCTCGTCTTCCTGGATTTCAGGAACCCGGCAGGAAATAAGTTTCAGATCGATCTCACGGGCCAGTTTTTCAAATCCTTCCACGCTCAGTTCAATGCCGTTAACGTTGTATCTGAGAATCTGGTCGTCGGGAAATGCGGTTCCCTGATCGGATGCTGGTTGAAAAACATAGAGGTTGAAAGGCGCCGAACGATTTTTGATATGCTCGCGAATCCTTTTGGAACAGCTCGACATCCGGTCGGCCAGATTGATCGCCGAGGATATCATGATCGGTTTTTCGGCATCGAAGAGAAAGGTTGGAGGCGCATTATTAAAGCTGATTCCGATGCCGATCTCTATGGGCGGCAAATGATAGGTTTTATTCCGCTGGTTGTAATTCCGAACGATGAAAATCGTGTTCAGAGACAACCCGCAGGCACGGGCCACAGCATACCATCCACGGGGGGATTCTTCCCGTTCAAATATGGATAGAATCAGCGCATCGCCTTCTATAAAAACCTTTCCCGCTCCATATCGGGGCAGGATGTTGGAGATGGGGTCAAAAAAATTCAGGCTGAAATAGGATGCCGGATTCAATCCGGTTTCTTTCATTTGCAGCGTGATGTCCGTGGATCCACGAACATCGGCTTTTACGATGACGTGGTTGATGATCTGTTTTTCTTCCAGTCGCTGTTCATGGGGCAGCAAAAACTCATACAACGATCGGTTCGCTCTGGAAAGTTGGATGGTTTTTTCATCAAGGGTCAGGTTGATCCGCTCCATGACGTTTTGAATGGTCTGTTGGTTGGTCCGATCGCGGTGATAGGTCAGGAGCCTTGTCAGAAATTCGACGAGGTACCGCTCGCGTTTTTTTCGTGAAATCAGCAGAATCCGATCCGCCATCTTGCGCAGCGGCTTCAGGGATACAGCTTCTCCGGTAATTTTCTGCAAACGTTCGATCCGGTCGTGAACCAGCCTTCTGCCTTTCTGGTCGATCAGATACTGCAGTACCAGCTGCGGCGCCAGGGGGGGGCAGTACTGATGGCAAATCGATTTCATTTCAAAGATTGCCGCAATTCGGGGGATGAGGCCTTTTCCCCGAAACTCTCGGTAGAAAAAATTCAGGCACCTTTTCTGATTGCCGATACGGCTTTTTAAGGCGCGTAGATCTTCAGGAGAAGCTCCGTCTTGAACCTGTTGTTTCAGATGCTCGGAGGTTTCAAACCAGTTCATCAACAGGCCGATATTGTCCACCTGCAGCATCCATGCCTGGATTTCAGGACCCAACGACGGTTTTGCGGGAGCATTGTTTCCTGGCGATGGAACGCTGTCCCTGGAGGCAAGCTGTTCCATCAGGCCATGAATCAGTGAAACCAGCGGATCGTAACGATGGGGATCCTCGAACCGGTTGCCCAGCAGGACATAGTGCTCCATCATAAAAAAATCATCCGGTTCTTTTGTATAAAGCAGCGGCCCGGAAAAAAAGTCGTCCGGCAGCAGATGCTCCACGCCGAAATTGGATTCGCGGATGGATTTGAGCTCCGAAGTTTGTACTTCGATCAGGTGGCCGAACAGCTCTTTTCCGGATTGGATCAGGATATGGCGCCTGTTTTTGGAAACCGCCGCCAGTTCTTCCTTGAGTTGAAGGGCGGCGTGGGCGTCCTTGAAAGATTTTTCTTTTTGAAAGATCAGATGCCGGATCTGGTCCAACATTTTGAGGAACTGTTTTTCCAGCTCTTCGGTGAAAAACTTGACCAATGCCGCCTGGGCCATCAGATCGATTTGAATTTCCCGTTCACGTTTTGCGAGGTTAAGGGCATCCAGCAGCACGTCTATGCAAACTTGCTTGAATTCAACAACTTCCTGTCTCCAATTCGACTTCCTGTCGGAATACAGATAGATTTCCACCTCGGCGTGCCGGCAGACCAGTGAAAAAATAAAAGCGCCGGTCGCTTTCCGGAAGTCGTCGCTCAGGTGCACATCGCAACGGATATTGTCCACCCCCAGACGGAGCCTGTCCAGGGAGAAATCGACCCGGTAGGATTTCAGAGGAAATTCCTCAGCTTTTGGTATGGATGAAAAAAATATTTTCATGCGCCTTGCGGGTGTGAAATTGAATTCAAAGACAGAGTCATGCAAAAAATCAGATTCAAACCTACCATATGCAAAATAAAAATAAAATAATACTTTTGCTTATTTTCGGCTTCGGCGGCCTTTACCGGCAATATTTTTGACAGGGAAATGCTTTTCTTCTATGATTGCAATTAACTCTCCGTTTTTAACCGGTTCTGAATTCATGCCGGTCTTATGGCGCGGCCCGCCCGGTTATAAAATTTGCATGGACTTTCTGGATTCGGAGAAAAGGATGCACCCATTGGATTTAAAACCATCCAGAGCCGTAAACTCGTCGATAATCGCCGGTATTGCCGTTTTGACGGCTCTTGCCTTTTTGGGCGTATGGATCGGCTATCGTCAGCTTCATTTTAATCCTGCCGTTTTGGCCATGCGGACCGAGTTGCCGGGAACGGTTCCTGCTCTGCAAGCAGATTCCCTGATTTTTCGGATCCCGGAAACGCTTGTGGCCGCAGCGCCGGAACGCTATGACGCCGCCAGCCTTTCGGACAAGATCAACGGAAAGGCGGAACTTTACCTTGCCGCGGGTTTCAGGTCGTTGACGGCCCGGAGGTTCAGTCCGATAAAGCTTCCGGACCAATGGGTGGAAGCGTTTTTTTACGAGATGCGGGATGCATCCGCTGCCTTTTCCGTTTACAGCATGCAGCGCCGCGAGGGTGCTGCGCCCTCGGATGTGGCCGGTTTTTCCCGTGAGACATCGAACGCGCTTTTTCTGGCCCACGGCGCCTATTACGTCGAATTGATTGCATCGGATGTTCAGCCGCCGCTTCAGGAAGCTGCGAGAAACCTTGCCCGGGCCTTTGTGGCTTCATATCGCGTTTCAGAAAAACAAATTACGGAAACTGAAATCTTCCCCGATGCTTACCGGACTTCCGACGAGATCAAACTACTCAGCGCGCCGGTATTCGGATGCGAATGCCTGGACCGGATTTATACGGCCTTCTACGAGATTCAGGGCGAACGCATGACGGCTTTTCTGGCCCGGCAGGACTCGGCGAAAAGCGCCCGGAATCTGGCTTTGCAATACCGGGAATTTCTGTTGCGCTACGGGGCCCGTGAACTGGAATTGAATCTCGATGTTCCCGGAGTCCACGTTCTGAAAATATTCGATGTTCTGGAGGCGGTTTTCACCCGGGGTCCTTATCTTGCCGGCGTACATGAGGCTTCAAATGAGGATCGCTTGAAAATACTGGTTCGAACCCTTTATCAGGGAATTCCGGAGACCGGAAATGGGGCCTGAAGATTTGATTTCCCGGCGCAATTTCCTGGCCAGGGCGCTTCAGGCCGGCCTGACGGGCACGCTGGTTGCCGGAGGCGGAATCCTGTTTTACGATCCGGACGGGCCGATGCCCCCGGTTGTTCAAGCGGTCAGCCTTCCGGATTTTTCGATTTCCGGAATTAAAAAACAGCTGTGCATCGTTCATGGGCCGGACCGGAAAAAGAGCCTTCGATCGGCGTTTCAGGCCCTGGGAGGCATGGAGTCCTTCATTCGCCCCAAGGACCGGGTTTTGATCAAGGTCAACGCCGCGTTTGCCACGCCGCCGCAGCTGGGGGCCACCACGCATCCCGAACTGGTGAGCGAAACGGTCCGCATGTGCATTGAGTCCGGTGCCGCTTATGTGGCGGTGACCGACAATCCGATCAATGATCCGCAGAGCTGCTTTGAACTGACCGGTATCGGACCGGCCGCACGTCAGGCGGGAGCGCGTGTGATTCTGCCCGATCCCGGCGCCTTTGCGCCGCTGACCGTACCCAATGCCCGGTTGATTCGAAACTGGCCCGTCATGGTGGGCCCGTTTGAGGGGATCACCCGGGTCATTGGAATGGCGCCGGTCAAAGATCATCACCGCAGCGGCGCCTCCATGACGCTGAAAAACTGGTACGGCCTGCTCGGAGGCAGGCGAAACATCTTTCATCAGGACATTCATACCATCATTCAGGAGCTTTCCATCATGATCCGTCCGAGCCTGGTGATTCTGGACGGCGTTGCGGCCATGGTCCGGAACGGGCCTACCGGCGGGTCTTTTTCGGACCTGAGGCGGACCGACACCCTGATCGTCGGCACGGATCCGGTAGCCGTGGATGCCGTCGGCGCAAGCCTGTTGCAAAGATCTTTAGACCAGTTGCCTTTTCTTGAAAAGGCCGAGGCGGCCGGGGCCGGCACCGTGAACTATGAATCCTTAAACCCGATCAGAATCACCGCCGGATAGGATGCAGCCATGGATATGCGGGTTGTGCGACGGATCTGCCAGATATTTTTCCTGGCGCTTTTTTTGTGGCTGTGCGCGGTCATGACCCTTGGAACAGGCTGGCGGCAGCTTCGAGGCTGGCCGGTCAACTGGTTTCTTCAGATCGATCCTCTGGTCGGTCTGGGAACGCTTTTGAGCACCGGCCGTCTTTACGCGGGCATGATCTGGTCCCTGGCGGTGGTGTGCATGACCCTGGCTTTTGGAAGATTTTTCTGCGGATGGGTGTGTCCTCTGGGAACCTGTCAGCAGGCGGCCGGATACGCAGGGCGGCGGACCCGGTCCCTGGCCGGGAAAGTGGCGGTGAACCAATATCACGGGGCCCAGAATCTGAAATACTGGATTCTGGCTGCACTGGCAGCGGCTGCGGCTGGGTCCGGCATGTTTCAGGGCATGATGCATGTTCCCTGGCTTGTTGCGGTGATCGTCTGCATCGCAATAGGGTATTTTCGAGGCGTCAGCGCGTTTTATCTGGGTGTCGGCTTGATGCTGTTCTGGGCACTGGTCGCCGGGTTTCAGAAAATTGCGCCCGGATTTTTGCAGATCGGCCTTCTGGATCCGATCTGCCTGATGCAGCGGTTCGTCAATTTCGTGATGCTGCCGCTGGTGGACGGCGGAATCGTCGATATGTATCCCGGAAACCGCTTTTACGCGCTGGGCTGGTTTTCCGCCGCAATGGTGGGATTTGCCGTGGCCGCCTCGGTGCGCATTCCGCGGTTTTACTGCAGATATGTTTGCCCCCTGGGAGCGCTTTTCGGTCTGATCAGTCAGGCGTCGCTCTGGACCCTGTTCAGAAAGAACGTTCAATGCCGGAAATGCCGCGTCTGTGAAAAGGATTGCGAGGGGGCCTGCGAACCTTCAGATCGGTTCCGGGTATCCGAGTGCGTGCTTTGCCTCAACTGCATGGCCTCATGCCCGGATGATGAGATCCGATTCGGAATCGCTTCCGGCCGCCCGCTTCCCATCGACCTGGAACGCCGCCGTCTGCTGGGCGCCGTTGTACTGGGAGTTGCGGCAGGGCCGGTCTCAAGACTGGATCCTCTGAACGCGGCGGCCTGGAATCCGGAACTGGTCAGGCCTCCGGGCAGCCTGGACGAAGCCGAATTTCTGTCCCGGTGCGTAAAATGCGGGCAGTGCGTGCGCATCTGCCCCACCAACGTGATTCAGCCGGCCGGCATCGAATATGGCTTCAGCCGGTGGGCCACGCCGGTGCTGAATTTCCGGGCAGGCGCCAGCGGGTGCCAGCTCAACTGCATTGCCTGCGGCCATCTTTGTCCGACGGCCGCCATCCGGCCTCTGGGACTGGATGAGAAAAAAACTTTGCGCATCGGTACGGCTTTTGTGGATTGGGGCAGGTGCCTGCCCTGGGCCATGGACCGGCCCTGCATTGTCTGCCAGGAAACCTGTCCGGTCAGCCCCAAGGCCATTTCAACCCGGATCCATTTCAGCTTTCTGGATCTGGGCCCTCTGGCGGTCGAGGCTGTCGATGCCGCCGGCATTCACCTGAAAGAAAGTGTTCTGCCGCCGGATCAGCTGGCTACCGGAGATTATTATTGCGTAACCGGTCAGGATGTTTACTTGCGGATTCTGGCCAATACCGACCGCCTTCTGGTACTGGAAGATTCGGGCGTGCAACATCCGGTTTCCGAGGACCCAATCCGGATTGCGATCCGGCTTCAAAGACCCGTGGTCGATCCGAATCGATGCATCGGCTGCGGAATCTGCCAGCACGAATGCCCGGTTCGCGGAAAACCGGCGATCTGTGTGACGGCGGAAAACGAATCCCGTCACCGGTCGCATGCGCTGCTGATTTCTGAGCCTCAGTCCGGACAGCCCTGATGCAGCGCCGGTTGAAAATTTAAATTGCGTTTTTTCAAAGATCAGATGGAGGTTTAAATGAAACCCGATAGCAGCGACCCAACCCGCAGGGAATTTTTAAAGACCACGTCGATGGCAGCCCTGGGCGCTTTGCTGGCTTCGACGATGCCGGAGCCGGCCCAAGGCCAGACCCCGACCGCCGTGCCCACCCGCGCATTCGGCAAAACCGGTGCGACGGTTCCCATTCTCGGACTGGGCGGAATGTTCGACATTCCCACCAACCAGCTTGTGCTCAGACAGGCTTACCAGTGGGGGGTCACCTACTGGGATACGGCCGACTGCTACGGCGGCAGCGAAACCGGAATGGGCATGTATTTTGAAAAACACCCGGACCACCGAAAGGATATCTTTCTGGTCACCAAGTCCTGCGAACGGGATGCGCAGGGCATGACCCGATTGCTGGAGCAGTCCCTGGATCGCCTCAAGACCGATTATATTGATCTGTACCTGGTTCACGGGGCGAGGCATATCGATGAACTGTCCGATGAAATCCGGCGATGGGCGGAAAAGGAAAAATCACGGAAACGGATTCGATTCATGGGCTTCAGCACTCACGCCAACATGGAAAAGCTCATGCTGGCGGCAAGCCGTCTGGGGTGGATCGACGGCATTATGATGTCCTATAATTTCAGACTCATGCACAGGGATCAGATGCAGGCCGCCGTGGAAGCCTGTACAAAGGCCGGCATCGGCCTGACCGCCATGAAGACGCAGGGGGGCGGTTCGGTTCGAGCCGACAGCGAGGCTGAGATCGCACTGGTCGGCCGGTTTCTCAAGAAGGGTTTTACCGACAAGCAGGCCCGCCTGAAGGCGGTCTGGGAGAATCCGCATATCGCCTGCATCTGCTCCCAGATGCCGGGCATGACCGTGCTGATGTCCAATGTGACGGCCGCCCTGGATCAGACCCGGCTGTCGAAAGAAGAGGTGGATCTTTTCAGGCAGCTTGCCCTGCAAACGGCGCCGTCCTATTGCACCGGATGCGCCGAAATCTGCGAAAAGGCGCTGGACATTCCGGCGCCGGTCAGCGATGTGATGCGCTGCCTGATGTACTGTCACAGCTATGGGGAGCCGGAGAGGGCCGAAGCAATTTTCAACCGGATTCCGAAGGACCTTCGGGACGCCATGCGTCTGGCGGATTATTCAAAAATCCAGCGTCTCTGTCCGCAGAAGATGCCCGTGGCCCGGTTGATGCGAGAGGGCTGCCGTACGCTGGACCGGCGATTCCGGTACGCTCTGCGGAAAGACGATGCGGCCATTCAGCCGGTATCTTCGGGATAGGTTGCGTGATGCCGGAAGCAGGATCGGTGGAAGCGATCATTCGATTCAGCAGTATTTACGGGGCCATCGGCTTAAAAAAAATATTCGAACAGGGTCAAGATGGCCGGAAGGGTTACAATCGAAACCAGAAAACTGCTGAAAAAAAATTGATTCACCAGAGCGCGATTGCCGCCGGCGCGTTCGGTCACCAGAGGAACGGCCGTTAAGGGGGGCACCGCGCTTTCCAGAATAATGATCAGGGCGATCTCGTAAGAAGGTCGGATGATCAGCAGAATGCCGAGCGCAACCAGCGGAAAAACGATGTTTTTGGCAATGATGAATTTGACGATCTCCTTTACGTAAAGCCGGCCCTTGCCTTTAAAATCCAGATAGATATTGCCGCCGATGATGATCATCACAATCGGCAGGGTCATGTGGCCGATCATTTTGAGGCCTTCCAGAACAAACCCCGGCACCAGAACATGCAGATTCGCCAATCGAATGGCGACTGCCGCCAGTACGGAGATTATGACGGGGTTCAAAATCTTCTTCATATCGATGGATTTTTCGGCGTTTTTGAAGAACAGATGATAGGTTCCGAAAAACAGAGACGGGAAAAACAGGGTGAAGAGAAACAGTTGCGTGATGATCGTTGCGTCCGGCCCCATCATTCCGGTCAGAACGGCCAGAGGTAAAAACAGGACATTGTGATAAAAAAGGCTCAGGGCGAATTCGCTTCGAAAACGTTTTTCCGAAAACGGGATTAATAAAAGTGTCATAAGGCCGGCAATAAGGGTGAAGCCTGCCCACCACAGGGGAAGGACCCACCAGGAAGGAAAAGCGACAGGGTCGAAGTTTGAAATGATGTTTGAGAAGATCAAGGCCGGAAGCGCCACATCCAGGGCCAGGGGAGACAGCAGCCCGAAAGCGTTTTCGGGAAGAACCCGCCGGCTGATGATCCAGAATCCGATCACTCCCATGCCGATCAGAACGGCAACCGCTTCGAAGATATTGATGAAAACCGACATTGTCCTCCTTTCGGCATCAGCCGTGCTGCAGGGTCCGATTGGAAGAAGCGGCGGACAGACCTGCTATATGATACTTATACCGATGAGGTTCAATTATCAATATCCGGCGAGCGGGTCTTCAGGATGCAGACATTGCCTCCGAATATCGTTTTCCTGAGCGATACGGTCAGGTCCGCGGCCTCAATGAGTGACATAAGTCCCCGGGTGCGCGAGAAATTCAGAAAATTTCGAAAATGTTCCCGGCCGGCCATTCTTTCGACGATCAGGATGGGGACGGATAAGAGCCGGCGCAGGGGGATGCGGTAGTCGGCAAAAAGAATGCGCCCGGCAATCCGCCGGGCCCGGAGAATCAGTTCGAGGCGCGATTCCGGCGTGATTTCATGAAGCATCATTGAAAATACGGCGTAATCCACCCGGGGCTCTTTGAGATGGTCGAGAGCCGACAGGGCGTCGTCGCAAATCAGGCGCAGATTTTTGATGCCGCGCTCTGTGCCGATTCGATGCGCCTGCCGGATCATGAGGTGAGAGTGGTCTATGCCGATGACCTTCTCGCATTGACGGCTCAGCCGCATGGCCAGTGCTCCGGTGCCGCAGCCGATATCCACCGCAATGCTGCCGGGTTCAATCAGATCGGAGACGGCGCGCCGGATCGGTTTCAACAGCGGGTCGATCCAGCAGGCGTAGGGGCGGCCGTCATAATATCGGGCTGTTTTCAGCTCCATGCCTATTCCTGACTGAAGTGGTCCCACCCTGTGGCGGAAAGGGGGCGGGGATCTTTGTCCGGAAACACGATAATGGCATTTTGGGTGTCGGTGATCTCTCCGATGCGTTGCAGCGGGTAGTGAAATCGGTTTTCAAAGCTCCGGGTCAACGCATCGATCTGCTCGGGAGAAACCGTGACAATCAGCGCATAGTCTTCTCCGCCGGCCAGGATCAATTCCGTGGCGTCCAATCCGAATTTCCGGCAGAAGAATTTCAGGGCAGGGGACACGGCAAACTTTTCAGCATCAATCCGCGCTCCTGCCCTGCTTTCCTTGATGATATGGCCGAGGTCCGAACTCAGGCCGTCGCTGACGTCAATGGCCGCATGCACGCCGGGGTGATGGGACAGAAACCAGCCTTCTTCCAGACAGGGGCGGGGCAGCAGGTGGGCTTCCTTCAGAATTTTCAGTTCCGGTGAGTCGGCTGGAATCCGGTTGAGTATCAGGTGAAGCCCGGCCCGGCTTTGACCGAGAAATCCCGCGCAGCAGACGATGTCTCCGGCAACGGCCGCGTCCCGATACAGGATGTTTTCTTTCCGTGCAGATCCCACGACGCAGACGTTGATCACCAGATCGGCTAAGGAGGCGGTCGTGTCGCCTCCAAGAATGTTGACCTCATGTCGTTTTGCCAGATCTTTCATGCCCTGGTAGATGTCTTCGAGAAATTCGACCGGACAGTCCCTGGGAATCGCGATGCTGACAAAGGCTTCCCGGGCCTTTCCCCCCATGGCGGCAATATCGCTCAGATTGACCGCCATGGCTTTGTATCCCAGATTGAAGCCGGTGGTTGCATCCCTGAGAAAATGGACCCGTTCCACCATCAGATCCGTCGTGACGAGCGCCACCGCACCGTCCTCCAGGGTGAAGGCCGCTGCGTCATCTCCGATGGCTTTGAGTACATGATTCGGACGAATCAGACAGCCTTTGCTGATTTTTTCGATAAATCCGAATTCTCCGATGTCTTTTAAAGACATGCCGTATAAATCCTTTCATCGCCGAAAGCGTTAAATTTTCCTCCCGTGGAATTTTGTCATCCCTCTGATTCCATAAGGAAGAACGACCGTCAAGTCAAGCCGAACGTGGTGCATCGCCGGCCCTTGAAAGGATTCCGGCCCCAGGATTTTTCACCGCCTGCGATTCGAAGAAGGGCGATCCTTACGGCATATGCGCCGCCAAACCGCTCGATTCGATTTTGGGTCTTACGTTTTTATTGACAATCGGTGAAGGTAAAATGTAATAGCTGCATTGGAATATAATCGCCAAATGATAAGGCTTACCCGAGGTTGTCTCACGAGGAGCTGTAGACATGCTGAAGGAAAATCTCGTTAAGGAAATCGAGCAAAGCATTATCCGTAACTGGTCCTATCCCGCATTTTCCGATTACGGGAAGGCGTCGCTTACCTATGCCGATGTGGCTTCAAGAATCCGGTGGTTTCATCATGTGTTTGAGGATTGCCGGATTGGTCCGGGCGATAAGATCGCCCTGATCGGGAAAAATTCAGCCAACTGGGCCATGACCTATCTTGGGGTTATCTCGTACGGCGCCGTGATCGTACCCATACTTCCGGATTTTCATCCGGATGAAATCGCTCATATCATCCGGCATTCCGAATCTGTTTTCGTGTTTGCCGCAGACGGCATCTTCAACGCGCTGGACGCGGCGCTGATGCCCGATGTTCAGGCGTTTTTTTCCCTAGAGGATTTCACACCGCTGTTTCAACGCAACGAAAAACTGGGTGAAGTCCTTGAAAAAGCCACGATTTCCTGTCTTGAATCCGGCCGGTCAACGTCCTCGGAATTTTCCCTGAAGTCCGTGGAAAACCCTCAGCTTTCTTCAATTGTCTATACCTCCGGAACTACCGGATTTTCAAAGGGCGTGATGCTTTCCCACAACAGCCTGATGGCCAATGTGCGTTTCGCAAGGACGTATATGCCCCTGAAACAGGGAGACCGGATTGTTTCCTTTCTTCCCCTGGCCCATGCTTTCGGATGCGCTTTTGACTTTCTCTTTCCATTCATTGTGGGCTGCCATATCACCTTTCTGAAAAAAATTCCTTCCCCATCCGTGGTGGTCAAGGCGTTTCAGGAAATACAGCCGCATTTGGTGATGACGGTGCCGCTGGTGGTCGAAAAAATTTATAAAAATCATATCAAGGATAAACTCAATAACGCCAAGGTGCGTTTTCTTCTGAAGCTTCCTGTGGTTAACCGGCTGATTCTGAAAAAATTCAACGACAGATTGAGCCAGGTATTCGGCAACCATTTTTATGAGGTGGTGATCGGCGGCGCCGCTCTGGAGGAAGAGGTTGACCGGTTTCTGAAAAAGATCGGATTCCGTTATACCATCGGCTACGGGCTGACCGAATGCGGACCGCTGGTCAGTTACGCGCCGAGTTCCGGACACCGCATCGGAGCGGTGGGCCGACTGGTGGACACCCTGGAGCTGAAAATCGACTCGCAAGATCCCGCCCTCGAGCCCGGTGAAATTCTGGTGCGTGGCGAGAATGTCATGGACGGCTACTACAAAAACCGGGAGGCAACGGCAGAGGCCATCGATGCCCAGGGCTGGCTGCATACGGGAGACCTGGGGCTTCTGGATGCCGACGGTTTCATTCATATCAAAGGACGATCCAAGAACATGATCCTGGGGCCGTCCGGGCAGAACATCTATCCCGAAGAAATCGAATCCCGCCTCAACGGCATGGATTATGTGGAGGAATCCCTGGTGATCGAATCGGGCGACAAGCTGGTCGCTCTGGTTCGCCCCGATTATGAGCGCTTTCGCACTCACGGCGTCGATGAATCCAAACTTACCGAAATTATGGAAAAAAGCAGAAAAGAACTTAATTCGCGGCTTCCCGCTTACAGCGGCATTTCCAGAATTCAGATCCATTCCGAGGAATTTGAAAAAACCCCCACAAAGAAGATCAAGCGCCGTCTGTACCGCACAGTTTAACAGACCGTAGATTTCCCTTCTGATTTGGCTGATTTTCCGGCATGATGTATTGTATTATTTGAGCAACCGGACTAAATCAGCATCAAGCTTGGGCTTTTGTTTGCGGCAAGCCTTCTGAACATCAAGAGACGCTGGATTGTCTGATTGTATCGGTTGCGCTTTGAGACCTTGGAGCCGCCGTGCTGCAAACCGCCGAATTGGCGATTTTAAAACTTGAATCCATGTTGGCGCAGGGTTTATAGTTGTTGGACAAGAAATAGAGATCGAAGGCGTTGGGCTTTTGCCCTCGCGCTTTGAAAGCGGTTAAAAAATACAGTATTAACCCATGGTGCAGAATGAATATAGGCAAAAAAATCAGAATTAAAAGAATCGTCAACAGAAAGTCCGGTAAAACCGTGATCATTCCGATGGATCACGGCGTTTCACTGGGGCCGATTCAGGGCCTCGAGGATATTGACAAAACGGTCAACATGATCCTCCGGGGCGGTGCGAATGCCACGGTGGTCCATAAGGGCATCGTCACCTCCACCAACCGGAGCGAGGATACGGATATCGGTTTGATCATCCATCTTTCGGCTTCCACCTCGCTGAACCCCTTTCCGAACAACAAGATTTCGGTGTGCGATGTAGAAGAGGCGCTTGCGCTGGGCGCCGATGCCGTGTCGGTTCATGTCAATATCGGCGCGGACGGAGAGGCGGCGATGCTCGAATCCCTCGGCAGAACCGCAAGGGAGTGCAACCGATGGGGCATTCCGCTGCTTGCCATGATGTATCCCAGAGGGGATCTGGTCGAGGTCAATGTCGAATCCGTCAAGCTTGCCGCCAGGGTGGGCGCCGAGCTGGGCGCCGACATCATCAAGTGCCCGTATACCGGAAGCGCGAAGTCTTTTGAGGCGGTGGTCAGGGGGTGCCCTGTTCCGGTGGTGATTGCCGGAGGCTCCAAGCTCAGCGACGAAGAAACGCTTGACATGATCGAGGGCGCGATGACGGCGGGCGCGGCCGGACTTTCCATGGGAAGAAATGTGTTTCAGCACGAGGATCCCGAACATTTTGTGAGGGTTGCCTGCGAGATGGTGCATAACGGCATGCCGGCAAAACAGGCGCTGAAAATGCTGCGCAGACAGCTTTGAATTCAGGTTTGGCCGGTATTTTCAGCATCGGCCGTTTGATCGTATGGATTAAAATCGAGTCTGTGCTGTCCGGAAAGACGTTCGAAAAGCCGATTGCCGCTTTTCGACAACGGATTTCAGCTTCGGGCAGCGCGGATTTTGGCATATTTTGTTGGAGTATAGTCCTTCGGTTTGAACCTTAAAACTATCAGGAGGCCGGTTATGACGATCAGTTTGCCGAGTTTAGCTTATGCGAAAAACGCTCTGGAGCCTTACATCAGTGAAAAAACCATCGAATTTCATTACGGCAAGCACCACAACGCTTACGTCGAAAACGCGCGAAAGCTCATCGAAGGAACCGATCTTGCCGATCAATCCCTGGAGGCGATTATCGAAAGGGCGGTCGCGGACCCTTCAAAGCAGGGCCTGTTTAATAATGCGGCTCAGGTCTGGAACCACTCTTTTTACTGGAACTGCATGAAACCGGGCGGCGGAGGGGCGGCTTCGGGCAGAATCGCCGATCAGATCGCTTCGGTTTTCGGCAATTACGAAAAATTTGCCGAACAGTTCAAGAATGCGGCAATGACGCAGTTCGGAAGCGGATGGGCATGGCTGGTGCTGAAGGGCGGCAGGCTCGAGATCGCCAAAACCGGCAACGCCGATACGCCGATGGCTCACGGCGTCAAACCGCTTCTGACGATCGACGTCTGGGAGCATGCCTACTATCTGGACTATCAGAACCGAAGGGCGGATTACATCGATGCGTTTTTGAAACATCTGGTCAACTGGGATTTCGTGAATTCCAGACTGGTTTAACCGATTTTTTATTGCATTGAAAAAAGGGGGCTCTATTCGCAGCCCCCTTGCCGTTTTTTTCGTCTATGGCGATGACGGGGCAATCGAATGATTTGCCCGCCATGTTCAATTTCTTAAGATAGGAAATCAAATATTTGACATTCAAAAGAAAATTTGAGATAAAAAGACCGACCGGTCTGTCTTATTTTTGAAGATCCAGGATTATCCGCATGCCGTCGCTGAAAGAAAACATCATCCACGAGGCCCTGAGGCTGTTTTCCCTGAAGGGTTTTTCCAGCACCTCGATTACCGACATACTGGAAGCCGCCGGGGTTTCCAAGGGAGGCTTTTACAACCATTTCAGGAGCAAGGAGGACCTGTTTTACGCCGTTCTTGAGCGGGCGCGGCAGATCTGGCGGGAGAAGGTTCTTGAAGGGGTGGATCAGGTGGATGATCCCATCGGCAAGATATGCCTGGTGCTTGAAAATTATCGCGATTCGTATCTGATCGATTTCGAAAACATTCCCGGCGGGTGTATTTTTATCACGCTTGCCGTGGAACTGGCCGATCAGCACCCCAAGCTGGCCGATGCCGTGAATCATGGATTTTCGGGCTTCAAGGCCATGATAACCGGTTACTTGAATCAGGCGCAGAAAACGGGAGATTTAAGATCGACGGTTTCCGCCAGAGCGGTCGCCGAGATGGTGTTTGCCGGCATGCTGGGGGCATCGGTGATGTACGGCATCAACAAGTCCGCCGATGATCTGAATCATGCGATTGAAGCGGTTATTCAATATCTGAAAGAACTGGTCCGAGTCTGATTGGTTTGCATGAAGTCAGACCGTCCTGTCTTAACCTGAGAAAGGAGGATGTGATGATCGATTTTACCTTTACCGAGGAACAGGAAATGTTCAGAAAGGCGGCCCGGGAATTTGCCGAAAATCAGGTGGCGCCGAGAGTGGCTGAGATGGAAGCCGCCGGCAAGGTTTCAGAAGCCGTTGTCCGGGCCCTGGCTGAGGCCGAGATGATGGCCCTGACCGTTCCCGAGCCGTTCGGCGGCCTGGGACTGGGCTATACGGCAAGGATGATCGCTCTGGAGGAGATCAGCCGGATCTCGGTGGCAACCGCCATGATGCTGCAGGTGTTTGCCTTGGGAATTGAGCCGATTCTGAAGTTCGGATCCGAGGCGCAGAAACAGAAATACCTTCCCGATCTGGCCTCCGGAAAGCGCCTGGCCACGACCGCGGTCACCGAGGCCACCGGCGGGTCCGATCCGACAGGAATCCGTACATCGTATCGCAAAGACGGCGATGATTACATCATCAACGGCCGGAAATGCTTTATCACCAATTCCCACATCGCCGACACCCTCACGATTCTCGCTAAGGATGAAAATGATCCCAAGGCGTTTTCCGCATTTATTCTCGAAAAAGGCATGCCCGGCTTCAAGGCGACGCATGAGGAGAACAAGGTCGGCATGCGGGGGTGCAATACCGGCGAGCTTGCCTTTGAAGATGTCCGTGTTTCAAAGGAACAGCTTCTGTTTACCGAGGGCAAGGGGCTTCGCGTGACCATGGCGGCCATCGGCGATGTGGGCCGCGGCGGCATGGTGGGTTGCGCCCTGGGCGTTCAGGCGGCCTGCCTGGAAGCCTCGGTGAAATTTTCCCGCGAACGCATCCTGTACGGAAAGCCCATCAGCCAGCTGCCGACCATACAGAGCAAGCTGGCCGAGATGAAAATAGATCTTGAGGCCGGACGGCTGCTGGCGTACCGGGCTTGCGCCATTCAGGATAAGGGGCAGCCTTCCAGCAACGAGTTTGCCGTGGCCAAGTATTTTACCACGGAGGCCGCGCAGAAGGCCGCCAAGATGGCCGTGGACATTCACGGAGGATACGGGTGCATGCAGGAGTATGCGGTGAGCCGGTACCTGAGGGATGCCTTTGTGCTGGGGCCATCGGCCGGAACCTCGGACATCATGAAGGTGATCATCGCAAGATGGGTGCTTTCCTGATTTTCGAATCCGTTTAAAACCTCTGCAACCTGCATTTCCGATTGCAGGGGCGAAAACACAGAAAAGGATGCCTCATGACGCTTCAAATCATTGTGTGCGTTAAAGCCGTACCCGATCCGGCGCAGGCCGGTCGTATCAGAATCGATCCGGCAACCAGAACGCTCACGCGCGCCGATGTTCCGCTGGCATTCAACCCGCTGGACCGAAACGCCCTGGAGGCGGCGCTGCAGATCAAGGAGAAATCCGGCGCTCGAATCACCGTTCTCAGCATGGGGCCTTCAGGAGCGGAAAGCATCGTCAGAGAATGTCTGTCCCTCGGCGCCGATCATGGAATTCTGCTGTCCGACAGGGCTTTTGCCGGGGCGGACGCCTATGCCACCTCGTTTACACTGGCAAGAGGAATCGAAAATATCGGAAAATACGATCTGATCCTCTGCGGCATGGCCAGCAGCGACGGCGCCACGGAATGGGTCGGGCCCCAGATCGCCTCGTTTCTGGGAATACCGGCGGCAACCCAGGTCGAAGAACTAACACAGGCCGATTCGCAAACGCTCATAGTCCGATCCGGCATGGAAAACGGATACCGCCTGATGGAAATAAAGCTTCCGGCCCTGTTGACCGCAACCCGAAAGCTGAACCGTCCGCGGGCCCTTTCGTTTTCAGGAATCATCAAGGCCAGAAAAAAGCAGATAGTCCAATGGGGTTTGCAGGATCTCGGGCTCGCCGAAGATCAGGTCGGCCAGGCGGCATCCCCTACCGTGGTGAGCGCAATGACCACCCGCACGGCTCGAAGACAGGTCGAATTCATCGAGGGCTCCATCGAGGAGAAGGCTGAAATTCTGGTGCAGCGGCTGGCGCAGGCCGGTTTGATCTGAGGTTTTTCATCAGAAGGGATGGCCTGGTTTTTTTGCCGGCAACTATATGGAGAGAATGGATCTATGACAACAAAAGCCAACTGCGGTCCAGTGTGGGTTGTGGCGGAACAGGTCGACGGGCGGATTCAGAACGTTTCGCTTCAGCTTGTCGGAAAGGCCAGACAGCTTGCCGACGAACTGGATGTACCCGTCGAGGTCGTGCTTCTGGGACAGGGTATGAAGGATGTCGTCGAGCCGCTTTTTGCCGCCGGTGCGGACCGGGTTTACCTGGGCGATGATCCGGTTCTGAACTGGTATCACGCGGAGACGTACACGGAGATGATCGTTTCCCTTGCCCTGAAAATACAGCCGGAGATTCTGCTCATCGGATCGACATGCACGGGCAGGGAACTGGCGCCGCTGGTCGCGGCCCGGCTGGCGACAGGTCTTACCGCCCACTGCATTGATCTGAAAATCAATGATCAGAGAATTCTGGAGCAATGGATTCCGGCTTACGGCGGGCTTATCTCTATCATATGTCCCCAAAAGAGGCCCCAGATGGCCACGGTTGCAAGCGGTGTTTTTCCCCTGCCGGATATGGATGAAAGCCGTCGCGGCGAGCTGGTGATGCTGAAGGCGCCGGAGGCGGTGTCAGGTCGTATTCGAACCCTGGAGGTCGTGCGCCGGGAACCGGAAACCGTGGCGCTGGAATCCGCTTCCATAGTGGTTGCCGGCGGCATCGGCGCGGGCGATGAAGACGGGTGGCGCCAGATTTCGGATCTGGCCCGGATTCTGAATGCGGCCCTGGGATGCACCCGGCCGGTGGTCGATGCGGGCTGGGCCGGTCATGAGACCATGATCGGTCAGAGCGGAAAGATGGTAAGCCCCGAGCTCTACCTGGGCATCGGCCTTTCCGGAGATCTTCAGCATCTGATCGGCGTGGCGGGGGCCAGGGTGATGGCGGCCGTCAACAAGGACGCCAGGGCGCCGGTTTTTGAACAGGTGGACTACGGCATCGTGGCGGATTGCCGCGAATTCGTTCCCCTGCTGATTGAAAAAATCAGGGCGTATCGTCAAAGTCGATGAGCCTTTATGGTTCGTGCGGCGACCATCAGACCGTTTTGTGGCGCTGTCTTCGCATATCGAGAATTCCGACGCTCAAGGGGATGACCAGCATCAGAACGCCCAGAGCCGTAACACCCTGCCAGGCGGCGCGTACGTATACCAGGCCGCTCAGGGTGATTCCCGAATAGCCGCCCAGATAATAAAAAAGCACGTAAAGGGAATTGGCCCGTCCGCGGCTGGCGGTCAGTTTCCGGTTCAGTGCCCCGGCGGCCGAGGCGTGAATGGCGAAAAAACCCGCGCAGATGCCGGCCAGACTCAAAACCACTCCGATCATGGAAGGAATCAGGGTCAGGCCGATGGAAACGGCGAATACCACCGCGCCCATGGCCATGGTGGCGCCGTTTCCGATCCGGTTGCTGATGTTTCCGGCCAGCGGCCCCATCACAACGCCGATCAGATACGACAGATACATCATCGTAATTACGCCGGTGGAGGCGTTGAACGGGGGGCCTGAAAGATAAAATGGCAGAAAGTTGAATATCGAGGAAAAAACGAAAAAGGCGGAAAAGGCCGCCGCGTAAATCATCAGCAGTTCGGTGCGGCGAAGCAGTCCGACAAAGCCGATTTCCCCGGCCGATTCCCCGGTCTGCTTTTTTTCTCCGGGAAGCCAGAAGAGCGCGGCCAGGGTGGCGGCCAGCAGAAAGACCGAGGCGCTGAAAAACGCATACCGCCAGTGCAGCGGCGGATGAATCCAGCCTCCGAGCAGGCGGCCTCCCAGTCCGCCGGCCACGGTCGCCGATATGTACGAACCCATGATCACATTGAGCCGGTGAAGCGGCAGCGTCCGGGAGAGATAGGCGGCCACGCAGGTGGTCAGGCATGGCAGAAACAGCCCCTGAATGAACCGGGCCGCAATGAGGGCCGTAAGATTTTCCGACAGGGCGCAATAAAAGCTGGATGCCGTGACCACAAAGCCGCCGAGGGCGATCAGGGGCTTGACCCGGTACCGGTCTGCAAGCCGGCCGAAGGGCAGGTTGGCCAGGGCGATTCCCAGAACTACCATCGAGATGGTCAGGGAGGCCTGAGTTTCGCTGACGCCGAATTCGCTCTGAAGCACCGGCAGGACCGGCTGGGTGATGTAAATCGTGGTAAAGGCGGCGGCTACCAGCCAGAAAACCACCGCGGCAAGACCTATGGGTTTGAATCTATTCATGAAAAAATAAATCGCATGGCTTTTGGAAAACGCGCGGATACAGGAAATCGGACTTGCGAAAAATCAGGGCCGATCGGCAAAATAATACAAAAAATGCAATCGGGCTTTAAAATCCAGGGTCAGGCCGGATAATCGCCGGAGCGCTCCACGGTGGAAGGATCGGGTATAAAGGTGCAGAATTCTATTTTCTGAATCCGGTCGTTCTTGATTTCGAAAAGCACCACCGCCACGGCATTGTTCTTGTCGCCCACAGCCAGCCGAACGCAAGGCTCCCCGTTCTTGGCATAAAAGGTATAGGCCCTGGTCAAAGCCAGTTCGGCAAAAAGATTCATATCCTTGGATCGTCTGGATTGCTTGAAGGTTTCAGACAGATAGTCGGAAATTTCATCCTTGCCCTTGAGTTCGTCAAACACGTTTTGGGCAACATAGCAGGCGTCATCCGCCAGAAGCGGCATCAAAGGGGTTGTGTCCAGGGTGTTGATGGTTTTTGCATATGCCCTGGAGGCATCGGATTCCGTCAGTTTCTCTTGCGCCATGATCTTTGCGTCCTCTGATCGCGATCCGCCGACAGCAGTTTAAGGCGATTGCAACCTTTTGAATTTCATACAGAATATTTTTGACCCATAAATCTGCCTTTGACATCGAGCCTTTGTTTCATTATGAGAAAACATGAGTTTTGGCAAGAAAATTTCTTGAGTATTGATTTTCCGGCTTTCTGAAAAAAGCCGGTACGACAGGGAGAATTTCATGGATGATGAATTGACGTCCGAAGAACTCCGGCTGGTTGAACTGCTGCGGCAGGAGGTTTCCGCTGCGGCCGTTCAGAAGCAATCGTTCAAAGCCCGTCAGCCGCTTCCGACGGCCTCGCCTCGGAAGGCGCCGCAGGAACCGTCCGCCGGGATCATCGACGTTGCCGAACTCAGGCAAAGGGCGATGACTGAATTCATTGAGTTTAAAAGCCGGTTTTCGGGCCTCAAGGACGATGATCCCGCCGCGCTGTACCAGGAACTGGAAAAACTGGCGAACCAGGCGGAAAAGCTGAAAACCACGCTTGAAACCTACCTGAGGCACAGTAAGGCCGATGACGCCAGACAGGCGGTATCCGATATGGTTGCCAGGGGAATTTGTTTTCGGGAGATCGTTATTGACGATATTCATTTCACCATCGACAAGTCGGGAGAAATTTCTCTGGTTTCCGACCCCAACCGCATCAGGCTGTCTTTCTGATCCCGGCCACAGTCACATGACGCCGCGCTGATGTGCCTTGTTGCATCCCGGATGGATTTTTGATACTTAAAAACTATCGGCATGCAACTTCGGCGGCTGAATTTCCGTTTTTTTCCTTTGTTTCAACAGCGCGGGTGAAAAGGCAGCCGCTTAACGCCGAAGATGCGCTTACGAGCCATACATGCGTTGTGTCCGCAAGTGAACTCCCGTGAGCCGGGCGATGAACCCGTTGGTTCCGCCCCTCGATCCGATCAGTGGAAGCCATTGTTCTTTCAAATGCATTCATCATTTTTTCACCAGAAGGACAACCGAGGTCCTGAAAGGAGAGATTCATGACGAAGCAGTTTTCCTTTACCAAGTATGAAAACGAAATCATGGCTGATTTCAGAGAAAGGCTCAACAAGGCGGAATCTACCGAGGACGTGAAAAAGTTCTTTGCCTATACCATCAAATCGTTAATGGAAAACATATTTGGGGACAAGCTGGATTTCCGGCTTGATGACGTCGTTCTGACAACCGGGGAGGAGCCTTATTACAGCCTGAACGAACGGCTTCTGAAGGTTGGGGAATTTCAGGGGGCCTGGAGCGATTCAGACCTGCCGCGGGTGCTGGCCCGGCTGGCCGGTTCAGCCCTGAAGCGATACAGACATCTTGAAAAAAACCCGGGAAAGACGGAATCCAAGATTCGCATGTAATTCGAACTTCCGGAATCAAGGTCAGGATTTTTTGTTTTCCGAAGGTTTCTCCGGAGGGGTCATGAAGTTTACCATTCTGGGCACGGGAACCGCCGCGCTCTGCCGTTCAAGGGCCTGTTGCGCCTATCATGTGGTGAAAACCGGCGGCGGAGTGGGCATCGACATGGGGGCGGGCGTTCTGGCCCGATACTGCGATGCGGGCATCGATTTCATGGAACTGGATGCTCTGGTGCTCACCCATCCCGCCCATGTGGATCATGTCGGGGACCTGCCCATGCTGCTGTTCTCCATGAACTACACTCCCGGAAGGATTCGAAAACGGCCTTTGCCGATCTATGTGCCAAAAGGGGAGGGCGGATTTATAAAACGGGTTTTCGATGCCTTTCCCAAGTCGCATCCCAAGAACTTTGAGGTTCCGGTGTTCGAGGTCGAGGAAAAGGCTTACAACCTGGGGGGGCTGGTTTTTAATTTTGTTTCCATGACGCATGGAACGGTTCCGGCTGTCGGGGTCCGGATCGAGGATAACGGCAGGCAGGTTGCCGTCACCGGGGATACCGAGGCCGGTCCATGGGTGGTGAGGCTTCTCAGGGATGTCGATCTGGCCGTGATGCACTGCGCTTTCGCTGAAGGCTACGGGGGGCCGGAAACGCATTTAAACGGAGTTTCCACGGGACGGATGGCGGCAGAGGCCCAGGTCCGGCGTCTGATCGTTACGCACCGGTATCCGCTGGGAACCGATGCCGAGGTGCTGTCTCAAATCCGGCAATCCTACGGGGGGCCGGTGTCCTTTGCCGTGGATCTGGATGCCCATGTCCTGTAGTTTTCAGCGGCAATCCCCGGACAACATTTTCCCATGACCTTTCACTTCCCGCCTGTTGACTCAAGCAGAAAAATGTGATTGACAGAGGAGCATTTTTTAGCCCTGAAAATGCCATCTATCGAAACATTTCGCAAACGGAAGCCGCACAGACAATGATAAACAGAGGAAAAGCGCTGACCGGTCTTCTCCTGTCGGTTATTCTGATTGTGCCTGTCGTTTCATGGATCCGCTTGAGCATTTCGGAAAAACCGATCTGGTCCGTCAGCATATACGCCGGAACCGGACCCTTTGATTTACATCCCCATCCGCTGGTTCCGCGGCATCCGGTGATCAGCGCATCGGATATCACGGACGCGCCTTCGGATTTTGTGGCCGATCCGTTCATGGTTTGCGTTCAGAACCGCTGGTATATGTTTTTTGAGACGCTCACCGCCGCTTCCGGACAGGGAGACATCGCCCTGGCCTCGAGCGATGACGGCATCCACTGGCGGTATGAGCGGATCGTTCTCGACGAGCCGTTTCATCTTTCCTACCCCTATGTTTTTGAATGGAACGGGGCCTGGTACATGATTCCGGAAAGCCGCAGCGCATCATCCGTCCGGCTTTACAGGTCGGATGCGTTCCCCTTTGAGTGGCGGTTTGCCGGCGAGTTGATTTCCGGGGCTTACTCAGATCCGTCCATCGTATTCAAGGACGGGCGGTGGTGGCTGTTTGTACTCAAGGACCTGGACACCCTGCTGCTGTTTCAGGCCGAAAACCTGTCCGGCCCCTGGACGGAGCATCCCCGGAGTCCTCTGGTGTCGCGGGACCGCAATGTGGCCAGACCCGGCGGAAGGATGATCGTTTATCAGGACCGCATCATCCGCTATGCGCAGGACGGGGACCCCGTATACGGCATTGCCATCCGGGCGTTTGTGGTGGACGAGATCACCCCGGAGACCTACCGCGAACACGAGGTGTTGAATGCGGTCCTGCCGGTGGCGTCCGGAAGCGGATGGAACGCAGCCGGAATGCACAATATCGATCCGCATCAGACCGGTGAGGGTCAATGGATCGCCTGCGTGGACGGCAAGCGGAAGTCCGGGGCCTTCGAACCGGGAAAAGGGGCCCGCCGCCTCGTGGACCGGATCAGACGTCTGGCCAATTTCTGAGAGTCAAGTACCGCCGGCCTGCCATGGGTTATTCCGATTTCTGAATCAGAAGCCTGCGCTGGGCCTGGTAAAGGGAGGGTATGCTCAGGCCGGAGCGGTTCAACCCCTCAACCGTCATCCAGGCATTTTGACGGTCCGCGGTTTCGCCCCCCACCTTGACGGGCTTATCCCCCTGCCGCCGAAGACCGACAAAGAAAGCCTGGGGGAAATGTTCGAACATCGTTTCCGGCGTGCCGGACGAGGTGCTCGGGTAGTCGTAGGTCCGCGCAAATTCGTCATCCTTTGCACACTTGTAGCATTCCATGCGCCCGGGCGCCTGAATGTTCCAGAAGACATTCCGCACCCCCGCGTGGGGAAGGACGCTCTGGTCTCCTCCGGGGCAGAGATAGAATCCCCGAAGCTCCTCGAAAAGATTTTCATAAGGGAACATGCCGTGAAAATCGATCGCGGCGTCCGTCCCGTCAACAGTATTCCAGCCTTCATAATGGTTTTCGCAGTCCGAAATCACATTGCCCGAGGCCCACATCTTGAGCGTGACCGGATGAACCATTCTGGAAAAAAAATGCGCGCGCCGCACCAGAATGCCATGGCTCTGGGCGATGGTGACTCCGGCATGCCCGCTGAGGCCTTGAAATGAAATATCCTGAACCGTGAAATCCGCGCTGCGGCTGATGATGATTCCCTGGGTGAGATCCTTGACGACGACGTCCCGGACCCATCCGTCGCAGGCATGGCTGAACCACAGGGCGCCCCAGAGATAATCCTGTTCCTTGGCGGTTCGAATGACGGAACCATCGGCGGCCGGATGGGGCTTGTGGTGCCGGTAATCTCCAGGCCAGCTGCTTTCAAAGCGCAGGTGTTCGATGCCAACGCCTTTTACGCCGTTGAAGGAAAAAATGCGGGGATTGTAGCGGATGAACTGATCGAATCTGGCGGGTTTTGCCAGGCGGATGGTCTTTTTGTCAATGATCCGGTCGATCTTGACGATCCATGAGATTCTGCCGGCGGCCCCGCCGAAGGTGTCGTTCTGGCCCGGGACCAGCCGGAAGGGAGAGGTCAATTGGGCCGCGATATCCACTTTGGTTGAATCCGGACGGCTTTCGTCGATCAGAGGATCGCAGAATTCGATGATCACGGGCTGTCCAGCAAACAGACGGGAAGTGTCCGAAACCGCAACCGTTTTCTGCCCGCGGTGGATGGTTTCCGTGTAGTGGGCCAGTTCATGCTTGACCTCGGCGCCCATGACGGCTACGGCGGTCCGGTGGCGGGCCTCGTTTGCAGCCGGGACCGTTCCCAGACGGCGGACCGTGTCGTCGGGCGCCGGCGCGGCCATGTAAAGAATCGTTCCGTCGGGTCCGGATCCCTGGCCCCGGAGAATCACATGGCTGTCTGCGATACAGAGAAACGGCGCATTGACGGCCGGGTGAACCTCGTAACGGCCGGAAGGCAGAAAAACAACCCCGCCGCCGGCCTCGCCGGCCGCATCGATTGCGGCCTGAATGGCCGCCGTGTCGTCTTTGCCGTCATCCGGAACCGCTCCAAACCGGGAAGCGGCGACGTCAAACACCGGTCCCGGAACGTCCGGAAGGGGCTTGTCTCCCATGGCGTATCCGGCCCGTGAAAAATCGGGAAGCCGGTTGCCCGTCGGGCCGTTTTGCACGTATTCTTTCCAGACATTCGGAACCCATTCGCCTTGACCGGCCTCGGATGCCCGGGCCGCTCCGGAACCCAAGCAGAACAAAAAGATGGCAAGGCCCGCCATCGACCGACGAAGGTTTTGCAGGTCGAACCCGTTTTTCAAAGCGATATCTCCTTGAGACCCGGCCGGTTTCGCGTGTTTTCAGGTTTTGAATTCAAAATGCGCTTGAGCCTGTCTGAAGCTGCCGCGACACGGCAAGGAAGATCATATTCGCGGGGGATTGTCAATCCTTCGGCATGCAATCCAATAACGGCCCGGCGCCGGTCATTTTCCATTTGACACGGACCGCAAATCCCTATAAATTCTTTAAAATTTCTGTCTTTGCAGCTTTTGGGCAGGAAACTTAATGAACCGAAAGGACGTCACGCCTTCCCGGATCCGACAATTCAGCATCTCTTCCGCATATTCAGGCGGCCGCGGGAAAATTGAATTCCAGCATAAAATTCCATGTATATGATTCAATCAAACAGCGTCATCCTTTGGCGGTTCAAATGCGGATTTTAATTCCGTCTGTACGCTATGTTATTTAATTCTCTTCAATTTCCTTTTTTCTTTCTGACCGTTGTCGGCCTCTATTTTGCGATCCCGCACCGGTTCCGATGGATCATGCTGCTTGCGGCCAGCTACTATTTTTATATGTGCTGGAAGATCGAGTACATCGTGCTGATCATTGGTTCCACGCTGATCGACTATTTTGCGGCCCTGAAGATGTCCAGGGTTTCCGGCAGAAAGGAAAAGCGGAAATATCTGATGCTCAGCCTGGCATCCAATCTGGGCATTCTGTTCTTTTTCAAGTATTTCAACTTCGTCAGCAGATCCGTTGCGGATGCGTTCAGCGCATGGAACATTTTTTACGACGCGCCGCTGTTCGATGTACTGTTGCCGGTGGGGATTTCCTTTTATACCTTTCAGACGCTCAGCTACACCATCGATGTGTACAATGGCCGTATTCCGGCCGAAAAACACCTGGGGATATTTGCGCTGTATGTGGCGTTCTGGCCCCAGTTGGTGGCCGGGCCGATCGAGCGGACCCACCATCTGCTGCCTCAGTTCCGGCAGCGGCATGCGTTTGATTGCCGGCGTGTAACCGACGGTCTTCGGCTCATGCTCTGGGGGCTGTTCAAGAAAGTGGTCATCGCCGATCAGTTGGCCGTGTATGTCAACCAGGTCTACAATCACGTGGACGATTATCAGGGCCCTGCGCTCATGATCGCCACCTTTTTCTTCGCCATTCAGATCTACTGCGATTTTTCAGGCTATTCGGACATGGCCGTGGGCTCTGCGAGGGTCATGGGTTATGACCTGATGGAGAACTTCAACCGGCCTTATTTTGCCAAATCCATACGCGAATTCTGGCAGCGGTGGCACATCTCCCTGTCCACCTGGTTCAGGGACTACCTGTACATTCCTCTGGGAGGAAACCGCGCTGTGAAGTGGCGCTGGTATTACAACCTGTTCATCACCTTTCTGGTGAGCGGGCTCTGGCACGGCGCCAACTGGACATTCGCGATCTGGGGCGCTTTGCACGGATTTTTCCTGATCGTGGAAATCGCGACCGGAAACTGCTGGCAAAAAGCGGCCAATTTTCTGTTTCCGAATGAACAAGCGTTCTGGAACAGGGCCTTTCGGGTATGCGTCACGATGATTCAGGTCTGTTTTGCCTGGATATTCTTCCGGGCCAACACGGTCGAAGATGCATTGACCATTCTTCGAAAGATGTTTCTGTTCGATTCGGACGTGTGGCTTCACGTGGTCGGAAAGGGATCTCTGGCGCTGAGCGCGATGCTGGTCCTGATTCTGCTGGCGGTCCACATGAAAGAGCGCGGTACGGCCATCCATGAGTATGTCGGGCGTTTGCCGGCCGCGGCGCGCTGGTCGGTATATGCGGCGGCTTTCTGGGCCATCGTGATTTCAGGCGTCTTCGGCGTCAAACAGGAATTTATCTATTTTCAGTTCTAAACATGCAGACCAGAAAATTCATCATAAAGCTGCTGGCATTCGGCCTTCTCAACCTCGGAATCATGGCGGTTCTGCTGGCGGGTTTTTCCGGCCGTACCCGGGATATTCACCTGAACAACTGGGATACCGAGTCGAACCTGCTGATGATGGGCCGAAATACGCATTACGATGTGGCGATTCTCGGCACCTCGAGAGGCCGCGTGTTTTCCCGGGATGCCAACCACCGGATGCTGGAAGAAATCCTGGGCAAAAAGGTGATCAATCTGTCCAAGGGCGGCGGCGGAGGCCTGATGCCCGCCGAGTTGCATCTTTCGTATTTTTTCGATCAGGGAAACACCGTGGACCACGTCGTCTATCTGGTGGATCCGGATGTGTTCTTCTGCTCCATCAACAATGAGAACAATAATTTTTTCCTGTGCGACGAGCCGTTCGAGCTTTCCATGCTCTGGAAGCTCATCGTCCGACGGTATCCTGCGGACCGCATATTTTCATACCTGCAGATGATCGCCAGAGACGACTGGGAAAACTTTACCCGTTACAGCGCTCCGGGGTTGACCGAAGGAACGCTCGATGTGATCGATCCGGAGAAGCTGGAAGAGGCCAGGGCCCATTACCTGAGCCAGTATACGGATGAAAATTTTAAAAAATACAGCCGGATCGTGGACACCATCAATGCCCTGGTCAAAAAGAACAACACCCGGATCACCTATGTCATGCTGCCGCTGCTGATCGATCATTTTCCGGGCGTCGAGCAGGTGGACCGGAAATTAAACGATGTCGCCCGCGAGGAACACGTGAATTACTGCAACCTCGTGGAATCAATGCAGGACCGGAAATACTATTACGATCACATGCACTTCAACAAAGCCGGTATCGCTTATTTCGCCGGCGCCTACCTGGATCCGATCCTTCGGGGAAAAATCGTGAAATTCGACAACCGGACCGGCGACAGCGTCGGCCTGGTCACTTCCCGGGCAAAAGCAAAGTCACAGCAGGCGAATTAACCCGTACCAGGGTAAAGTAAATTCCGGGATAATCCGATATAAAATGGAGCCGGACAGAAGAAAAAAACTGTCCGCGGATAAAAAAAACTGCAAAACCTGCACCAAGGTACAATAGCCTTTGGGGGAAAAGTATATAAAATGGCTTTGTACGAAGTGGAAATTTTATCAACCTGACCCATCTAACCGATTAATATAAGGAGGCGCTCTTATGGCAACATCAGGAAATCAGATCATAATAGGCAAGGTCGTCGTTCTTTACGGAACGGTCAAGGCCGTAGCGCCGGACGGAACGGTTCGCGTACTCGGACCCAACAGCCTGGTTTACGCCGGTGAACGGATCATCACCGAGAGCGACGGCAGCGTATCGATCGTGCTGAACGATCCTTCGGCGGGACAGATTGATCTTGGCCGGATGAGCGATGTGCTTCTGACCGAGGATGTTTACGCCGGGGCCGAGCCGGACGAGGTGACGGATGCGGTTGCCCAGGCGGAGCAGGTCGAGAAGGCCGTCGAGGCCGATGAAGATATCGAACTCGAGGCAACCGCTGCCGGCGGCGCCGCGGGTACCGGAACCCACGAGATCCCCATCTTCGATCTGGATGCCAACGAGGTCACTCCCGGCAGCGGCGCGGAGACCACGGGATTTACCTATGGAACGGTGAATACTCTTGAGGGCATTGTCACGCCCGAGGAAGCGCTCCCCCCCGAGCCTCCACCACCGGTTATGCCGACGATTTCGATCAATGACGTTACGGTCAATGAATCGGACGGAACGATCACCTTCACGGTTACGAGGACCGGTCAGACGGATCAGGCTTCCTCTGTGGATTATTCGGTAGAGCCGAACACGGCGTTAATGCCCGGCGATTATACTGCTGGCATGAGCGAACTTTACGGCACACTGAATTTTTCCGCCGGGGAGACGACTCAGACGATCACGCTGAACATCACCGGCGATGCGATATACGAACTGACCGAGACATTTTATGTCAACCTTAGCAATCCGGTTGGGGCGACCATCTCCGACAACCAGGGCATCGGCACAATTTTGGACAACGACACACCGGTCGTTGTCGTTGCGGGCATTGAGGCTGATGATGTGACGGTGACGGAAGGAGAGGACGCGGTATTCAAGGTTTCCATCACCAATGCGGCGGATGGCAGCACGGTGACGCTGAAATTGGCGGATGGCACGGCGATCGATGCGGACTACAACGAGTCATATTTCCAGTACAGCACGGACGGCGGTGCGACGTGGAGCGATGTGCGGGGTGCGATCAGTGTGGCTCCGGGTAACAGCACACTATTGGTAAAGACCGACACGGTCGATGATTCGATTGATGAGAACGACGAGACCTTCAGCCTGACTGCAACGCTAAACAGCCTGAGCAACACCTACAGTGACAGCGCAACGGCGACGATCATAGACAACGACAATCCGCCGACGGTATCGCCGACGGTATCGATTTCTGACGGTACGCCCGATCCAGCCATTGAAGGTACAGACGGTGCAATCACCTTCACAGTGACACTGAGCCATGCCGCAGACCACACCTTGACGGTGAACTACAGCACGGTGGACGGCACGGCGGTGGCGGGTTCCGATTACATGGCCAAGTCCGGTACGCTGACCTTCGCGGCAGGCGAGACGAGCAAGACCCTGACCATTACGGTTCTGGACGATGAAATCTTTGAAAATTTCGAGGCCTTTAGTGTCGTATTGAGCAATCCTTCCGCTGGTTTGACCATTTCTGATGGCCAGGGCATCGGCACGATTCTGGACGATGACGCACAGGTTTCCTTCTCGATCAACGACGTGACGGTCCATGAGGCGGACGGTACGATCACCTTCACGGTGACCAAGGCCGGCGCGACGGCTTTGGCGTCTTCCGTGGATTATACGGTCAATCCGAACACGGCGGGTACGCCCGGGGATTACACGGCGGGCACGAGCGCGCTGGCCGGTACCCTGAACTTTGCGGCCGGAGTGACGACGCAGACGATTACGCTGAACATCACGGATGACTATGTTTACGAGCCGACCGAGACCTTTTATGTCAACCTCAGTAATCCTGTCGCTGCGAACATTTCCGACGCACAGGGTATCGGCACGATTCTGGACGACGACGCGAAGCCTGCTTTTTCGATCAACGACATGACGGTCAATGAGGCGGACGGTACGATCACCTTCACGGTGACCAAGACCGGAGCGACGGCTTTGGCGTCTTCCGTGGATTACACGGTCAATCCGAACACGGCGGTTACGCCTGGGGATTATACGGCGGGCACGAGCGCGCTGACCGGGATCCTGAACTTTGCGGCCGGAGTGACGACGCAGACGATCACGCTGAACATCACCGACGACATGGTTTACGAGCCGACCGAGACCTTTACCGTTGACTTGAGCAATGCTGCGGAAGCCACGATCTCCGATGCACAGGGCATCGGCACGATTCTGGACAATGACGCGCAGCCTTCCTTCTCGATCAACGACATGACGGTCAATGAGGCGGACGGTACGATCACCTTCACGGTGACCAAGACCGGAGCGACGGCTTTGGCGTCTTCCGTGGATTACACGGTCAATCCGAACACGGCGGTTACGCCTGGGGATTATACGGCGGGCACGAGCGCGCTGACCGGGATCCTGAACTTTGCGGCCGGAGTGACGACGCAGACGATCACGCTGAACATCACGGATGACTATGTTTACGAGCCGACCGAGACCTTTACCGTCGACTTGAGCAATGCCGTGGAAGCCACGATCTCCGATGCACAGGGCGTTGGCACGATTCTGGACGACGACGCACAGGTTTTCTTCTCGATTAACGACGTGACGGTTCACGAGGCGGACGGTACGATCACCTTCACGGTGACGAAGACCGGAGCGACGGCTTTGGCGTCCTCTGTGGAATACACGGTCAATCCGAACACGGCGGTTACGCCGGGGGATTACGCGGCTGGGACGAGCGCGCTGACCGGGACCCTGACCTTTGCGGCCGGAGTGACGACGCAGGCGATCACGCTGAACATCACGGATGACTATGTTTACGAGCCGACCGAGACCTTTACCGTCGACTTGAGCAATGCCGTGGAAGCCACGATCTCCGATGCACAGGGCGTTGGCACGATTCTGGACGACGACGCGAAGCCTGCTTTTTCGATTAACGACGTGACGGTTCACGAGGCGGACGGTACGATCACCTTTACGGTGACGAAGACCGGAGCGACGGCTTTGGCGTCCTCTGTGGAATACACGGTCAATCCGAACACGGCGGTTACGCCGGGGGATTACGCGGCTGGGACGAGCGCGCTGACGGGGACCCTGACCTTTGCGGCCGGAGTGACGACGCAGGCGATCACGCTGAACATCACCGACGACATGGTTTACGAGCCGACCGAGACCTTCTATGTCAACCTGAGCAACCCGGTTAACGCGACGATCTCCGATGCACAGGGCATCGGCACGATTCTGGACGACGACAGCCTGCCGATCGCCACACCGGACAACGATGTGACGGTCTTTGAAAAAGCCCTTGATTTGAACCAGGATGGCGCTGACCTGGCTGCAGGTACGGTGAAAGGAACCGATCCGACCAGCACGGGCGAAACCGACAGCAGCAATACCCTGGTGGGATCGGTGAGCGGCGGCGCGGGCGGCTATACCTATAGTCTGGTCGGAAGCCCCAATGGAACCTACGGTGTGATCCAGATTAACTCCGATGGTACTTATGTCTATACCTTGACCAAGCCGGTAACAACGACCCCGGCGGCAAATGATGGGGTGTCTACCGAAGTAAGGGAAAGTTTTACGTATCAGGTGATGGATTCCGCTGGCCAGACCGCGACAAGCACTATTTCGGTGAATATTGTCGACGACGTGCCGGTGGCAACGGACAGCGATGGCACTATCCTGAATACAGCCGGTGAAGTCCTGCCAGACGTTTTGTCCTATGACACGGGCGCAGACGGTCTCGGCGGCGTCACACTTTCCGCGCCGACGGCAACCTCGGAAGGTTCTCCGATCACGCTGAAATCCCAGGGCGCAACCGTGGTATGGGAAGCCAGTGATGCAAATGGAGATGGTGTGGATGAGCTGTACGGATATGTCGAAGATGGCACCAGCCCAGGCTACGATGCAGCGGATCGCCTGGTGATGGAACTGGCTCCGGATTCTCCTGATGCATACCCGGAGGATGGCACTTATTCGCTCACGCTTCATGATACCGTCGACCTGCCGGCGGATAGCACAACCATTTCTTTCACCGGCATTACTGCCGGCGGGCCTATCACGGAAATTTCGGTTGCAGGACAGATGCTGATTTCTGCGGTCGTTCCCGGAACATACGTAAACGCCAGCGGATACATCGGTATCGGTAACAACGTCATGGATGCCGGCGAAATCGTAAGTTATGAGTTCGGAACGGTCAGCGAGAGCGGAGGGGATCTCTATATCGCCGATGCTGACAAAATTCTGGTCAATGACCTTAAATTAGAATTGAAAGATACAGGAAGCGGAACCGACAGCTTCAACTGGACGGCGTACGGTGCAGACGGGACGACTGTGGTGGGCAGCGGCTCCATGACGGTCCCCGACGGTGCGACCGAGTCGGGTGTCATTCACGCTGCTCAGGATTTTTACAAGATCGTCATTACCATGACGGATGGCGCTTTCAAGGTCGGCGGCGTCACCTACACCGAAGAAGGGGATGCGCATGATGTCGATCTTCATTTCAACTACAGCGTTGCCGACGGAGACGGAGACGTCATAGACGGTGCATTCGATGTGACCGTTACCGAAGACATGATGAATTCGTTGTTGGGTGATCCTGATCCTGATGCAAACAGTTAAAACATAACCTGAAAGTTGCGGCAGGCCCATGCCCGCCACAACTGGATATTTCCCAAAACCAGAGAGCGCGATGGACTGAAAATGGTCAACGCGCTCTTTCATTTGAATAACGAGGGTTATGTAAGTCGATTCAGCTTAAGTATAACCGGGCTCACCCCCGGTTAATCAGCAGTGCCAAGCCGAGGCGGTTGCCGGTTTTGGTCTTTTCATAGGCGGAGGTCAGGTGGGCTTTCACGGTCCGTTCGGTGATACCGAGATCGGCGGCGATTTCCAGATTGGTCCGGCCAACGGCGACCTGTTCGGCGACGATGCGCTCCATTCGGGTCAGGTTGGCCAGTTTTCGGGTTACGGCCGGCGCTTCCTCCTTTGGCGCCCGTGCTGCTGCATCCAGGATCAGCCGGTGAATGAGCTGCTGGCCGAGCCAGACCCCCCCGTTGCTGATGATGCGCACCGCTTCCGCGAGACGCGCAGGCGAGATGTAGGTGTTTCCATATCCGGCGATTCCGGCTTTCAGGAAGGCGAGCCCCTCTTCCTCGTCCGGCCGATCGGAGAGCAAGAAAAAACGGCCTGCGGGGACCGTCTTGCGAAGCTCCGCAAATGCGGGGAGATCCACGAGTGAGCGGTGCAGGACGATCATGTCAAACGCCTTTGCCGTACATCGGCGCTTCACCTCCGCCAATGTTGCCGCCTGCTCCATCGGGTGAGGGGAAAGCAGATCGCTCCATCTCTTGATCACCGCCGGATTCGCACTGCTCAGCAGAATCGCCATACGATTATCTCTCTCTCAATGCCATGTGCTTGGCCCTCAGGACCGGTTTTAAAAGATACGTCAGAATCGTTTTCTTGCCGGTGAGAATGTCCGCCGTCGCAACCATTCCGGGAATGATCGGCAGGGGGTTGTCCTCGGGCCCGAGATAGTTCCGGTCGGTCCGCAACTGGACGACATAATAGCTGTTTCCCTTGTCGTCCGTGAGGCTGTCCGCGCCGATGCGTTCGAGCTTGGCGTCAAGGCCTCCGTAAATCGTATAGTCGTAGGCGGTGATCTTGATCTTGGCCTCCTGCTCCGGCCTCAGAAAAGCGATATCGGAGGGTTTGATTCTCGCCTCGATCAGAAGCGTTCCATCCGACGGAACGATCTCGATGAGGTTCATGCCGGGCTGGACGACCCCGCCCACGGTATTGATCAGCAGGCGGTTGACCGTGCCGTTGACGGGAGAGCGCACATGCGTCCGGTCGAGCCGGTCCTTGAGGGCGATGGAGGTGGCGGCGCCTTCACCGAGCTGAGATGAGACCTCGTTCAATTCCGCCTTTGCCTTGTTCAGGAAGTTCAACCTGAGCTCCTTCAGCGCCACCTGGCTTTCTCCGATCTTGGAACGGACCCGGGGAATGGCCTGCCGCGTCGTTTCGATCTCTCCGAGCATCTCACCCGCCTTGCGTTCGGTCTGAAGGACTTCCATCTCCGCAATGGCGCCTTTTGCCACAAGCGGCCTCAGCAGAGCGAGCTCTTTCTGAAAAAGATTATAGGTCTTATTGAGCTCCGCGAGTCGGACGTCGAGCTCCTTCAATTCATTGACGCGCTGATTGATCTGTTCCTGCTTGATTTCGATGCCGGAACGGAGCTCGTTCTGCCGGGAGAGATAGAGCTGCTGCTCGTGCAGGCCTATCTCGGGCGCTTCCTTCATGACTTCCTCGGGAAGACGGAAGGACGTGCCGCTTGTTTCGGCCTGCAGGCGCGCCGCCTTGGCCTTGTTGGCGAGATACTTGGCCCGGTTCTCCTGAAAGGACGATGCAAACCGGGTGTCATCGATGCGCAGCAGCAGCTGGTCTTTTTGAACGGTGTCGCCCACCTTGACGAGGATCTCCGCGAGAATACCACCCTCCAGATTCTGAATGACCTGAATCTGTCCGGCGGGAATCACCTTGCCTGCTCCGCGTGTAACTTCCTCGATTTCCGAAACCGAGGCCCAGTAGAGGCCAGCGATGAACAGGACCAGGACCGTCCAGATGATCGCCCTGCCTCCCCGGGGGGACTGGGCAAGGATAGAGGTCCGGATATCCGTGGCGAAGTCGACGTCTTCGGCCTTTATGCGATAAAACAACTCCTTGGGCTTCGATTCGATCTTCGACGGCGCCGGATTATTTTCGGTTGTTTCTGTCACAGAGTTTTCTCCTGCTTACATTTTGAGCTGGCCTCTCCGCATCGCCTCGAGGACGGAGGTCTTGGGTCCGTCCGCCACGATGGTCCCGTTGTCGATGACGACAAGGCGATCCACCATCTCCAGCAAAGAGGCCCGGTGCGTGATCAGGATCAGGGTCTTGTCCCGGATCACTTCCGCCAGTTTCTTTCTGAGCCGGACCTCGGTCCGGTTGTCCATGTTGCTTGTCGGTTCGTCCAGCACCAGTACAGGCGGATCGAGCAGCATCGCCCGTGCAATGACGATGCACTGCCGCTGCCCTCCGGAGAGCCCCCGGCCCAGTTCCCCGATCTCCATATCATACCCGAGAGAATGCTTTTTGACGAATTCATCGACGCCGGCCATATCCGACGCGCGCAGAATGGTCATGTCGTCCACGTCATGGGTGCCCATGGTGATATTGTTGCGGACGGTGCCCCGGAAAAGCTGAATGTCCTGGGGAACATACCCGATGAACCGGCGCAGCTCCGTGGGATCGATCTGGCGGATGTCCGTTCCGTCCATCGTGACCATGCCGCTCTGGGGTTCGTAGAGGCCCAGCATGAGTTTGCCCAGCGTGGTCTTTCCCGAGCCGATGGGGCCGATGATGCCGACCTTTTCTCCGGCGCGGATCTCCAGCGTGATATTGTTGAGAACCTTGGCGGCCTGGCCGGGGTAGGAAAAGGTCAGGTTTTTGATCCCGATCGCGCCGTCGAAACGGGCCCGGTGCAGGAAGGTCTTGCCCGCGGGTCTCTCCACGGGAAGATCCATGATGTCGTTGAGCGTTTTGAGGGCCTCCCTGGCCCGCTGATAGCGCGTGGCGAGGCTCACCATTTGTCCCATGGGCGCCAGCACCTGTCGGGAAAGGATAACCAGGGCGATCAGGCCGCCCTGTGTGAGGTCGCCTTCCGCGATCTTGTAGACGCCGCCGATAACCACGCCCACCACAACAACGCTCTGCCAGAAGAACGAGGCGTCATTGACCGAACTGGCCAGAATCCTCGAACGGGAGCTCCACTGCGCGATATAGCTGACCGCCTCCTCCCACGCCCGCTGAATCTGGCTTTCGGCGCCCAGCATCTTGATCGTTTCGAGGCCCGAAAGTCCCTCCACGAGGATGGCGTTTTTCTGGGAGGATGCCTGGAAGGTTTTCCCGACGGCTCCCTGCAGGGGCCTCTGAATAGCCCAGACGTGGATTGCCAGAATCGCCAGCACGATCAGAAAGAGCAGGACGATGTTCCCCCCGAGATACCAGACCACGAACAATCCCATCAGCATGAAGGGCAGATCGATCACGGACGTGATGGAAAAGGAGGTGACGAAATCCCGGATGCTTTCAAACTCCTGAAGATTCCGGGTAAAAGATCCGATGGACTTGGGCCGGACTTCCATTTTAAGATCCAGGACCTTCTGCAGCAGCATGGCGGAGATTCTGAGGTTGGCCTTGTTGCCCGCTTCATCGATGAAATAACTCCGCAGGGCGCGCATCAGCACGGCAAAGAAATAGATTACCGTGATTCCGATGGCCAGCACCCATAATGTCTCCACCGCGTTGTTGGGAATGACGCGGTCATAGACGATCAGTACGAAGAACGGGCTTGCCAGACCGAACACATTGATCAGAAAGGAGGCCACCAGTACATCCCGGTATATGCGCCAGGATTTGAAAACCGTTCCCCAGAACCAGTTTTTACCGGAGCCTAGACTCAGATCGTCCAGCGATTTTTTTTCGAGCCGGTATTTCGGGCGGACGAAGATCGTGTAGCCGGTATAGAGCTCCGACAGTTCGGCCCTGGTGACGATCTTTTCCCCCATGCCCGTTTCCGGCATCAGGATCTTGAAATTTTCATCCGCGGCGTCTTTGCCGACCAGAACGCAGGCCTGCCGCTCCTGGAGCAGCAACACCGCCGGAAGCTGCAGAAGGGAAATCTTGTCCAGGGGTTTTTTTACAACCCGGGATGAGAGATCGGCCCGGTCCGCCGCCCTTGAAAACAGCTCCACGGTGAGGCGGTTCTTCACGAGGGGCAGTCCGGAAATCAGGCCCGTTCGGGCCGCTGAACGGCCGTGCAGTTTCGTGATCTGGACCAGGCAATCCAGAAGCGGGTCGTCATGTGCGTCCATATCCCCTCCGAGCTTCCAGTCTTCCGGGGGGGCTTGATCCTTGTTTTCAGGACTATTCATTTTTTACCATCCAGGGCGTACCATCGTTTACAGCGCAGGGAATCCAAATCTTTTATCTTTCAATGAATTTTTTTACTATATATTTTTTTAAAAACTAATGCTATTTTTTGCACAAAAGAAATGCATTCCGACAAATCATCAGGGGGCAATTCCATGTTGTACGTAGAGCGGGACAAAGAAGGCAACATCATTGCAATGCACAGCTCTCCCGGGCAGAACGCCGGTGAAGAAAAACCCGTTATGGATGAGGAAATCCTGGATTTTTTGAATAAAACCGTCAGCGCCGATTCCCGGAAGCTGCTGCTGTCCCTCTCGGACATGGGGATCATCCGTCTGGTGGAAGACCTGATCGACCTCCTGATTCGAAAAAACGTCATTTGTTATACGGAACTTCCGGAGCAGGCCCAGGAGAAAATCCGAAAACGCAAGCGGCTGAGAGAGACGATCACGCCCCAGACTTTGACGGTCGAAGATATCCTGTAAGTTCGTACGCATCGATTACTTTCGCAGCATCTCCCGGATGGATTTCGGGCGATCCACGACATATCCCTGGATCGCGTCGACGTTCAGTTCCCTGAGAATTTGCACCTGCTGTTCGGTTTCCACCCCTTCCGCGATTACCATGATGTCAATGCTGTGGGCGACGCTGCACAATGAGCCGATGAAGAAGCGGCTGTCGCTTTCCTTGTCCTTGAGCTCTCCGGTGTACGCCCGGTCGATCTTGACATAGTCGGGACGTATGGATTTGAGATACCCCAAGTTGGAGAAGCTCTGCCCGTAGTGATCGAGACTCATGGCATGGCCGAGTCCGCGCACGAAGGCGCTGAATTCCTTCACCATCTCCGGATTCTGCAACGCGCCGAATTCGGCAAATTCAAAAATGATCCGCGGCGCCGACTGAGGCAGACTCTTTAACGAGGATTGGAGCCATTGCCGGAACAAACCATCCTTCAGGGATGCAGGAGAGAGGTTCACCGCGATGTTTCCGGAATCTAACTGGCTGCGGTCAAGCCGCATCACCTCTTCGATGACGATGCGATCTATGGAGGACATGAGCTTGAGACGTTCGGCCAGAGGCAAGAACACTCCCGCGCTCAGCAGTTTGCCGTCTTCCTGGATGATTCGGGAGAAGATCTCCAGATGGAGGATTTGATTACTCTCCGCCGTCTTTACGACGGGCTGGGCGTCCAGATGGATACTACGTTTTCTGAGGGCATTTTCAAGCAATTCCTTCCACTGCTGCTGCCCAAGCGGCATTTTGTCTGTTTCTTCGGTAATCGCGCGGACGCTCCAGCCGTTGGGTCCCGTCTGCCTGGCGACGGCCAGAGCAAAATCCGCTTCCGAAAGCAGGCGGCCGAGCGTTACGTTGGATTCATAGGTCGCAGCCCCTACGTAACCGATATTATCTGTAACGGCTAACCTCTCTGCGGCAATCCGGCTCATCTGAGTGGCGATTTCGCCGGCGATTTTCTCCGCGTCCCAGGACGGAGCGTCCGGAAGGAAGATGCCGAAGTCTCCTCCCGTGAGACGGGAGAGAACGCAGCTTTCACATATTCGTGTGGCATCCTGAAGTTGTGCGGCTATCCTTTTCAGAAATGCATCTCCGGCCTGAAAACCCTTATTCTGGTTGAGCTTGTCCAGATCGTTCAGCTTGACCAGCAGTAAAATTCCCTTTGTGACGCTGTCCCGGCGATCGAGCCGGGCAGAAACCTGGGTCTCGAAGTAGCGGCGGTTGCCCAGTCCCGTCAGCGGATCATGATAGGCGCGTTCCCGAAGCCCCTCTGCCAGCACGACCTGTTCTTCGAACATTTCTTTAACCTTATTCGTCATGCGGTTCATGGCTTCGACCACTCGCTTGAGCTCAATGGTCCACGGTATGCGCTTTTGAATCTCGTATTCCTTTCTGCAAATGGCGTCCGCCTGCCGTTCGGCCAACACCAGCGGTTTGAGCAGCACTCTCAGCCCCATGCTTCCTGCTGCGAGCACAAAAATGCCGCAGGCAACGAACCAAATGGTCGTCCGGATCACATCCTCCCAGAGTGTCTTGTATGCATAACCCGAATGACTCTTCACATAAACTGACCCTGCCTGATTCCATCCGGACATGACACTGGCGCTGGCATCGGGGGCTTCCAGCGTGATCCAGCGAATAAACCAGGGAGGCACATTCTCGATGGTCACGTCGAGATTGCGCTCGATCAGAATATCGCCCCTTATATCCGACAGCTGAATGGAACCGTAATAACCGCGATCAAATACGGCATTGATCATGCTTTCAATGGTCGGCATGTCCTTTTCGATCACATACTGCGTGATGGACAGCGCAAGAGAGGTTGCCGTATCCTGTGCATGGGACTCGAGCTGATCCGCCAGGAACGTGCGCGTGGTTTCTATTTTGGCAAGCCAGGTTCCGGTAAAGAGAATGAAAAACAAGGCAAGGGTAAAAATGATCAGTTGTCGATAAAGCGTCATGTTTCCGCCCTCATTTTACAGTTTGCTCTCCGATAGTTTTTTCTGCAGATTCCGCCAGGGCTTGAGCCGTTCGCTTCTTGCGGGGAGTTTTCCCTGAGACCGCTGTTTGGCCGTCCAGAGGCCGCTGCCGTTGAAGCCCAGGACGGGCAGCAGGTCGGGCCGCTTCGATGCGGGCGCGATGCCGTCGATGAGATTGTCGAGAATCAGCGGTTCGGCTTCCGGTGTGCTGTAATAAGACAAAACCATGTGGGCGATTCCGTACTGAAGGGCCTTGACGTACATGATGTTCAGTCTTTCTTCCTTCACCCCGATCTCTTTGAGGGTGAAAAACTTGGCGATCGCGAAATCCTCGCAATCCCCTGCATTCCTGCAGAGAAATTCGAGGGGGGTGGCCCAGTAATCCTTCACCCCCCAGACTTCGATATCGCTGGCGTACCGGATCCGGGTGTTGAAGAACTGGTTGACCTTCTCGAGTTTTTCCAGGTCCGATTTGCTTCTATCCGTCGTACGGATGATGTCTTCCCATTCCAGCAGACGCGTTGCCGCGTCTTTGCCGTACTTGATCTCCGCCTGCTTCAAAAGTTCCCGATTGATCCGGAAGCTTTCATCCATTCCGGCGCTGGAAACAGCCGCCGCTGTGAAAAAGATCAAAATCAGCCGGAAAGACCTGTTTCTGACGGTATGTCCGATGAAGGCGGCCAGAGTCGATCCGTACCGCGACTTTGCAGGATCCATCCTTCCGATTTTTCCGACCTCCTCAAAATCATGTTGATCCCGGAAAAACGCGAAAAATCACGATGCCGTTTTCCCGGCGCAGCCGCTTCTTTATAGAACCACTGTTGCATATATAAATAACCTTTGAAAATGGATCCGCACGTGGCGAATCCATTATTCAAAGGTTATACAGAACGTTGATGCGACTTTTGAGAGGAGGGGCTTCCGCTTTCTAATCCGGGTTGCGGGAATTATATTGCCCCGGATCGCCTGACTGTCTCCTCCGTCTGGGGAGACTCAATTTCCTGCGGAGCATCCGCCGCCCATTATTCTTTCGCGGTCGCAGCCTCGGCGCCGGCATCCGTCGACGCTTCTTCGACGATACTTGCTTCAGGCCACTCCAGACCCATGGAATGAACGAGCTTGCCCATTCCGCTCAGGATTCTGAATTGAGCGTAAGTTTGATCGTAGTTGGCTTTTGCGAAATCGGATTTTGCGTTAATCGCTTCCGCCTGGGTGTCCAAGAGATCAAACATGGTGCGCCTTCCAATGCTCCACTGCGTGGCAAAGGCATCGGCGGTTGCTTCGGAGGCCTTGACATAATCCTCGAGATGGGCGACGCGTTCCTTGGCCGCCTCGTTGGCCTCCCAGGAAAGGCGAATCGACTGAACGGTCTCACGTTCGGTATTTTTTAGAATCTCTTCCGCTTCCTTGATCAGGTACTTGGTTTCCTGAATGCGTCCGTAATCCCGTCCGCCATTGAAAAGATTGTAGCTGACAACGGCGGCTGCCGAAAAATAGTCCCGACGGTAGTCGTTGGGGTATACCTCATCTTCCCAGTTGTAATCCGCCGCAACGTCAAGCGTCGGAGAGAGCAGTCTCCTGGCAACTTCGTACTGCAATTGTCTCGCCTCCAGATCAGCCTTGGCGGACTTGATAATGGGATAGTTGTTCAGCGCAAAGTGCTCCGCCTCATCCAGAGTCGCGGGAAGGGCCGCTTCCAACCGTTCGATTTCGGCAAGCGGTCCCGGATGACGGCCGACGACCGCCTGGTAGTCGGTTATTGCATCATTGAGGTTTGCAGCCGTCACGACGACATTAGACTGGGCCAGCGCGAGACGACCCATGACTTGTTCGAGCTCTGCTCGGCTGTCCACGCCGGACTGCATTCTCAACTTGACCTGGTCGGCAATTCGTTCATGGTTGACGAGGTTTTGCTTGGCCAGTTCGTGGAGTTCGCTGCTCAGGAGCACATTGATGTAAACCCGGGTCGTCAGAAGGGCGATGTTTTCCGACGTGCCCTGCAGGAGAAAGGCCTGGGACTTTTCGCGCGCTTTCTGCCGGTCCACATCGGCTACATCCGCACCGCCCCGGAATAAATTCTGGCGAGCGCCCAGCGTATGCTGCTTGGGCCAGGAAGTATCATCGCCAACCTCGGGTTTATCCTGATGCATATAGCCCAATGAAAATGCGCCGCCGAGGGTAGGGTAATACGCTCCTTTTGCCTGTACGACTTCCTGAGATCTGGCCTGACGGTTATAGCCCAGTTCCTTGATCTGCGGATGCGTTTTAAGTACTTGTTTAACCGCTCTCGGTAAATTGTCGGCTTGAACCTGGCCGCTTCCGAGGGTCATTATCCCCGCAAAGGCAATGACCACGATTCTGAAAAACAATTTCATCATACCCGCCTCCTCATCCGTTGGTTAATTGCCCGGTACATATATAAAAACTGAGTAAACAAAACCCTGAAAGCTTATGTACTATATAAAAAATATTATGCTTATAAAAACACAGACACCATATGACTTACAAGTTTGAATACATTTTAGCAAACCATAAATTCATTAAAAGTTCCATAAAAAAAATTCTTCGCGTAAAATATTTTGTGTTAATTTATTGCAAGCTTGTTCAGCAGGCCAATTTAAAAACGTTCCACGGCGGACCCTTAAAAGAAGGTCCGGGCGCGAATTTTATCAAGAATGAAATGGCGAATGTTCAAAAATCTATTGATAAACTTTGATAACCCTCAAAATGCCGATTTTTGGAAACATCCTGCCCTGTGTTTATTTAACGCATTTTTAAAATAATTCCCTTGATTCAGGACTTTTGAAACCACTTTTATTTTGCAATTTTCGTACCGAAAAGACAAATTTCAAACCATCTGACGCTATAATCCTTTTCAACCGCTTTTTTCGGGCAAAACAGGCATGTATTTCCAAGACAGTTGCCTTGTCCGTCCCATTGGTCCTTGCGAATGTAACAATTATTGCATATATTTTTCAAAAATTGTCATTAAGGAACTTTCATGCGCATGTTTCTAATTGAAGACGATTCCAAGATCCCCTCCATTTTAAAATTCTGCGGCCTCTGTCGCCGGAGGCTCACAAAATTTCTTCCGCACGATTGTCAAAAACGATGGAATGTTTTGTTTCAGTAAGCAGGGTGGCGTGAGGGCAGGGGAGAAAACTTCCGGTTTTTCGATTCAGCCGTCTCCGGTTTTAGCGGCATCCGGGTTCGTGTCCGGCAACATAAAAGTTGTAAACAAGTTGTGCCAGCTTGCATTCAGGATAAAGACCAAGGAAAAAGGGCCACGGCGCGAAACGCCGTAACCCTTTGTTTTTTATGGTGCCTGGGACGGGAATCGAACCCGTACAGCACTAAGTACCGAGGGATTTTAAGTCCCTTGCGTCTACCAGTTCCGCCACCCAGGCAGGTTGTCAGTCCACAACTTATTGAAAAAGCAACAAAAACACCCAACCGGAACAACCGGTTTTCATCCGAATCAGATGAAGCTCTTTTATCCGGTACGGAAGAAAATGTCAAGATTTGCCCAATCGCTTCCGAAGGTAAAACGCATGCATCACGCCATGGCACCGGCAGACCGTGCTCAGCAGAATCGGGCCGTCTGAAGCGATGGCCTTTTCCATGACGTTAAGAAGCGAAACAGGGCGAAAACCCCCGACGCCGGGCGCAAGCTGGCGGCTTCGCAGCACAATGCACTGATAGCTGTTTCCGGCAGCAAGGGTTTGAAGCAGATCAAACAGCGCTGTCCGGGGCTTTCCGGTAACCGTGCAGTGATTCCTGGGTTCCGGACAGTTGTCCGGGCAGATGAAATCCGCATGACTCATAAAAAGGCAATCGTCTCCTGACGGCATCGGATGCGGCATTTTGTGGAATACATCCGGAGGAACCGCGGCCGGAATCAGTTCATGGCTCTTCAGAACCTTGATTTTAAGCCATTCATAAGCCACGTGTACGGGCACCATCGGCACGATCCAGTCCGGCCGGTCCGGCCTCAGGTTGTCCGCCAACCAGGAAACCGCGTCCGCTTCTGCCACCCGAATGCGATGCGCTTTCAGGGCTTCAAGGCTGGCCCGGTCCTGATCCACCACTAGAATCCGGCAACCCGGATATCTGCCGGTCAGGTCTCGAACCGCCTTTTTACCGAAACGGCCTGCTCCCAGAATCCAGAATTCTTTCATCGGTATTGATCCTTTGCGTTTTTCACACAAATGACGGAGAAAAGACCTGCGGCCGGGCTTAAACAGATCCAGAGCTTGTCAAAGCTTACGGCATCTGGTATGGGAATTCAATGCAAAATCAAACCGATGAACCCTCATTGATTCTGGCTTCCCGGTCTCCGAGGCGAAAATACCTGCTCAGAAAGGCCGGGTTGTCGTTTTCCGTCATTCCCAGCGCCGTGGATGAAAGCGGGATTCGCGCCGACAATCCGGATGAACTGGTCCGTCTTCTGGCTGAAGCCAAGGCGCTTGAAATCGCCGGGAAGTATCCGGAAAGCTGGGTGATCGGCGCCGACACCGTGGTCGTTATCGGAAAAAATATTCTGGGAAAACCGGCCTCAGAAGCGCAGGCCGCCGAAATGCTTCGGCAGCTCAGCGGCCGGACCCACCGGGTGCTGACCGGATATGCGATCTGTTGCCGGGCGAGAGATCGGATCCATTCCGAAACCGTAAGCACGGACGTGTTATTTAAAACCCTGAGCGAAGAAGAAATCCAATGGTATGTAGATACGCGGGAGCCCTTTGACAAGGCCGGCGCCTACGCAATTCAGGGCCTGGGCACCTTCCTGGTCAAAAGCATCAATGGTTCTTATACCAACGTGGTCGGGCTTCCGGTATGCGAGGTGGTTGAATTTCTCATCCGCGAAAAGGCGGTTGCCCTGAAAGCTTGCGGAATAAAATAGATGAGCATTGCGGATAATTTTCACCGAGTCACTCAGCGCATCAGTGCTTCGGCGCTGGCCTGCGGGCGGAATCCGGGCGGGGTCCGCCTGGTTGCCGTCGGCAAAACCCATTCGGCAGAGCGGATCAAAGAGGCAGCCATGGCCGGTGCATTGATTTTCGGTGAAAACTACATTCAGGAGGCCCTTGAAAAATATGAGACGCTTGCCGATTTCGGCCTGGTCTGGCATTTTATCGGACATCTTCAGACCAACAAGGCGCGTTTTGCGGTCAAAATGTTCGACCTGATCCATACGGTGGGATCGCTGAGGCTCGCCGCGGAACTGGACCGGCAGGCCGAAAAAATCTCAAAAAATCAGGGCATTCTCATTCAGGTCAACATCGCAAGAGAGGGCTCCAAATCCGGCGTCGATCCTGACGATGCTCCTGAACTTGTCAGACAGGTCAGCCAATTCAGTCATTTGTCCATCAGAGGCCTGATGGCCATTCCTCCTTTTTTCGATGATCCTGAAAAAGTCCGGCCGTATTTTGCGGCGCTTCGCAGTCTTCGAGACCACATTCGCAACCAGAATATCCATAATGTTGAGATGCATGAGCTTTCCATGGGAATGACCGGTGATTTTGAAGTCGCAATTTCCGAAGGCGCCACGCTGGTTCGCATCGGGACGGCCATTTTCGGAGAAAGGGCATGAAACTGCTGCTGCATATCTGCTGCGCTCCCTGCGCTGTTTATCCGCTGGCGTTTCTGCGCGAAAACAGCATCTCGGTCATGGGCTTTTTTTACCGCCGCAACATTCACCCGTTTACGGAATGTCTCAGGCGGGAGCAGACCCTGAAATGCTACGCGCAGGACACGGACCTTCGGGTGATTTACCAGAAGGGCTACGATATGGAAGGCTTTCTTCAAAACGTCGTATTCAGAGAATCGGACCGGTGCCGCTACTGCTATCATGACCGTCTGAAAACTACGGCGCTTCTGGCAAAGCGGGGCAGGTTCGATGCATTTTCAACCACTCTGCTTTACAGCAAGTTTCAGCAGCACGATCTGATTCGGCAGATCGGCGAATCAGAGGCCAAAGCCGCAGGCGTGCCCTTTTACTATCATGATTTCCGGGAAGGATGGAAAATCGGCATCGAAAAATCCAAGGAACTCAACCTGTACCGTCAGCCCTACTGCGGATGCATATACAGCGAAAAACAGCGTTTTTACAAACCATTACCATAGCAACGCCTCAAAAAAAGGCCGTCGATGTTTGCCAACTTCATCTATCTGATACTGGCGCTTCTGATTTATGATGCCCGCCTGCCATCTGAAGCGCCGTCCGAAGGCTTTGGTTTTGCGTTGTTTTTGACCGGTGTCTTCGCGCTTGCATTTGCCGCTTTAGCCCATATTCAGTTTCGCCGGATCGAGCAAAGATGCGATCAGGAGTCCCTTTCCACGCTGGACAGTCGATTTTCAGCCGCCATGACCCGCTGCTCGATCATGGCTCTGGCCGTCTTTGCCCTGGATATTTACGCACTGAATCTGCGGGAATTTTCCGCACAATTTTCTTTGTTCGCAATCGTGCCCACCCTTGAAGGGATTGTTTTCATGGGCCTTTTTATCGCTTATCTCTGCATGGCCTGGGCTCTGGCCTATCCGGCTTACCGGAAAATCTACCAAACCGACATGAGCCTTCAGGCTTATGTCAGTTCCAATATCTTGTTTTCCGTGCCGATCCTGATCCCCTGGCTGATTTTATCCGGGGTCATGGATGTGATTCAACTGCTTCCCTTTGAGGGACTCAAGCGGTTTCTGGCGACCACCGAGGGGGAGGTCGTCTATTTTCTGATTTTCCTGTTTTTTGTGGCCATCACCGGCCCGGCTCTGATTCAAAAATTCTGGAAATGCACCCCTCTGGAGCCCGGTTCCGCTCGATCCCGCATTGAAATGCTTTGCAGGGTCGCCGGCGTTCGGTATGCCCAGATTCTTCGGTGGCCGATTTTCGGCGGAAAGATGATCACCGCCGCGGTCATGGGGCTGATACGGCAGTTCCGCTATATTCTGGTCACCGATGCGATGCTGTATTATCTTTCACCGGCGGAAGTCGATGCGGTCATCTCCCATGAAATCGGTCACGTCAAGCAAAAGCACCTGGTGTTCTACCTGGTATTTTTTGCCGGTTATCTGCTGATATCCTACGCGCTGTTCGATCTGATCGTGTTTGCTCTGCTGTATCTGAGCCCGCTGAGCCTGTTGATCGATTTAACCGGCGTTACCCAGACTACCGCCGGATCAGCCGTGTTCAGCCTGACGCTGATCTTCATGTTTATCGTGTATTTCCGGTTCATTTTCGGATTCTTCATGAGAAACTTCGAACGGCAGGCCGACTGCTATGTCTTCCGGATACTGGATACAGGCCGTCCTCTGATCGAAGCTCTCAAAAAAATCGCCGTCACTTCCGGACTCTCCCCGGACAAACCCAACTGGCACCACTTCAGCATCTCTCAGCGAATCCGGTATATGGAGCGATGCGAAGCAGACCGAAGGTGGGTGATGGATCACGACCGAAAGGTCAGGAAGGGAATCGTTATATATCTGACCGCACTGGTCATCGCCGGAGCAGCGGGTTATCATCTGAATTTCGGCCAGGCCGGAAAAGCGTTAAATGTCAAATTTTTTGAGTCGATTCTGATGCGAGAGATTGAAAAAACACCGGACGATGCCGAACTTCATGCCGCCCTGGGGAATCTTTACTTTGAAGCCAAAAACTATGCTGGAGCGATTTCCGCCTACGACCGTTCCTTGATGCTGAACCCTGAAAACCCGGAAACGCTCAACAACCTGGCCTGGCTGCTGGCCACATGCGAAGATGAAACTTACCGGGATGCAGAAACGGCGCTGTCGCTTTCTCATAAAGCCGTCGCATTAAAAACGTCAGCCCATATTCTGGATACGCTGGCCGAAAGCTATTTTGTGAACGGAAGATTGGTCGAGGCAATTGAGGCCGGAAAGCAGGCCCTGGCAATCGCCGGGGAGAATCGATCTTATTATGAAAATCAGCTTAAGCGGTTTTCAGCAGCCATGAAAGAGGCCGCGCCCTGACCGGGTCTATTTGATGGTTACCTTTCTGACCTGCATCAGATCGCAGCTTCCGGCAAAAATCTTCTCGATGCCGTCCTGCCGTAAAGTGGTCATGCCGTCGGCGATGGCTTGCTGCCGGATCTGTTCCATCGGTGAACTGGTCTGAATGAGCTTCTTGACGGCATCGGTTCCCATCAGAAGTTCGTGGATGCCCATTCGGCCCCGATATCCGGACTGGTTACAGTCCTCGCATCCTTTCGGGCGATGCAGCTTCAGATCGTCGGTATAAGCAATGCCGAAATTCTTGTCAAAAATTTCCTGGCCGCCGTATTCGCGCACCAGTTCATCATATTCCTCACGCGAGGGATGATAGGCTTCTTTACATTTTTTACAAAGGGTCAGGACCAGGCGCTGAGCAAGAATGCACAATACCGCATCGGCAAAATTAAACGGATCCATCCCCATATCCAGCAGCCGGGTGATGCTTTCCGGAGCGCTGTTGGTGTGCAGGGTGGAAAAGACCAGGTGTCCGGTCAGGGATGCCTCGATGCCGATGTGCGTGGTTTCCCGGTCCCGCATTTCGCCGACCATGATCACGTCCGGATCGGCCCGCAGAAAAGCGCGCATGGCGGCGGCAAAATCAAACCCGATTCTGGGCTGAACCTGCACCTGACGCAGCCCTTTTTGCGTGATCTCCACGGGATCTTCCGCCGTCCAGATTTTGGTTTCCACCTTGTTGATATGCGCCAGGGCGGAGTGCAGGGTCGTGGTTTTACCCGAACCTGTGGGGCCGCAGACAAAGATAATCCCATACGGCTTGCTGATGGCGGAGAGGAAGTTTTCGTAATTCTTCTTTGAAAAACCCATTTTTTCAAGCGGAATGGGCTCTCCGGCCGCCAGGATACGCATGACCACGTCTTCCAGGCCGCCCTGGGTGGGAATGGTGGCCACGCGAAGCTCGAAATCCTTCCCGCCGTACTTTTTGAATTTGATCTTGCCGTCCTGAGGTTTCCGCCGTTCGGCGATATCCAGATCCGCCATGATTTTGATGCGCGATATGACGGCGCTTTTATAACTATAGGGAATGGTCTGATATATGGTGCAGCTTCCATCCACGCGGATGCGGACCTGGGTATTTTCCTTTCCAGGAAAGGGTTCGATGTGAATATCAGAAGCCCCGCGTGCGGCGGCGTCCAGAATGATCTTGTTGACGAGCTGCACCACGGCGCTGTCCTGTTCATCGACCATCTGCTCTTCATCTGCGATTTCGATGGCTTCTTCCTGAAGCTGCAGAAGAATATCGTCAATGGCGGCGATCTCTTTTTCGTCGTGGGTAAAAAAGTTGATAATATCGAGAACATCTTTTTTCAACCCCACACAGAATTTCAACTGCCTTCCGGGAAAAAGCGCCTTGATTTCATCGATCTTCTGAAGATCATTCGGGTCGGCGATGGCGATGACCACCTTGCCTTCTTCTTCGTCGTACCGGAGAGGAACCCAGAAATTGTTGCGCATGAAGGAAGCCTTCAGGCCGACCAGCAACTCCCCTGGAATAGTAATATTGGGATGAAACTCGATAAACGGAACCTTGTAGTAGCTGCTCAGGGACTTTCCGATGTCCTGTTTGGAAATCTTATAATCCTTCATCAGGACGTCTTCGACCGAAGCCTTGTTCTGGCGGGCATCGGCTATCGCCCGGCTCAGTTCCTTCTGAGTGATATTGTGGTTTTGAAGCAAATAGTCGAATTTGCTGGTTCGATCCTTGGCCAGACGTTTCTGGTTGTAAAGGGCGAGCGCCAGAATTTTGGCCAGTTCAACTACAGCCCGCTCGTCTTCCTCGGTAAAACAATCTCCTTCTTTCTGGTTGATCAGTTGAACCGTGCCGAGCAGAAATCGTTTGAAGGTTATTGGAACAGCCAGGACCTGCCGGGTCGAAAATCCCGTCATGCTGTCCCATCGGCCGTCGAATTTTAATTCCGGATCAATTCCTGCCAGTTCTTCTTTATCGTTGACGTTTTTGATATTGACCAGTTTGTTTTTCTGAGTCGCGTACCCGGCAATGCTCTCTGAAGAAATAGGGAGACGGATTTCTTCGATCTCGTTTCCTGATTTGAATCGGGACACCATCTCCCGTTTGATGCCGTCGACCACATAAATGGTCAGCCGTTCGGCATTAAACAGCCCCGTAATATCGTATTTGAGATCCACAAGAATCTCATCGAGATTAGAGGCCGCATAAATTTTATTTCCGATTTCCTGAAGCCGGGCACGGTATTCCACCTCGGATTTGAGGTTCTGGACGTCCGCCGGATTTGCGTTGTTTGAAACGGAATTAATCAGCATATACCTTACCGCTATTTTTCATTTGATTTTTGAGTTTCTTCGGTCTGGTCCGGTTTTTTCTGCAGGCTGCCGCGGATTCTTTGCACGCCTCCGCCGATGAGGAGCGCGCCGAGCAGATAAAAACTGAACTTGATGAATCCCAAAGCCGAAGACAGATTCTGCATGGACTCAAGACGAGGCATCACCTGGGGAATACGGAAGAATACGCCGATTCCGGCCATCACCAGAACTATTCCCCATATTCGCTTGAGCAGCATTTTTTGCTCGGTCATAAATAACCCGAAAACATAATTTTTAAAAATATAATCTAATTATCTCAAAAATGTCAAACTATTAGCTGAAATTTTCAAACAAAAACGCACTTTCCTTCAAAAGTTTTTCAGGACACGGAAGACTTTTGTCCAAAAAATTTTTACAGGGCGTAAAGCTCCTGTCCGCTGAGCACTTTCACGCCGTTATGCAGCAAAAGTTTGACTGCCTCATCGATATTGTCAAACCGGAATATCATCACCGCATTCTTCTGACTCTGCTGGACGAAGGCATACATATATTCGACGTTAAGCCCGGAACGCCCCAGCAGCGACAATATTTTGTACAGTCCTCCGGGACGGTCTTCCACTTCCGCAGCCACCACATCGGTTTTTCCCACGGAAAACCCCCGGCTCTTGAGCACCTTCTCAGCCTTGACCGTATCATTGACAATCAACCGCAGGACCCCAAAATCGCTGGTGTCAGCAAGTGCTAGTGCCCGAATGTTCACATCGGCATCAGCCAGAATGGATGCCACTTCGGCCAGACGCCCGGATTTATTTTCAAGAAAAACCGAAATCTGCTGGACTTTCATGTTCAACCTCCCTGTGGGTTATGAGACGCCGATGAAGCAGGCCTCCTATATTTTCCGGTTATCGATTACGCGAACCGCCTTGCCCTCGCTCCTCTGAATGCTCTTGGGTTCGACGAGTTTCACTTTGGCGGACACGCCAAGATAATCCTTGATATGCTTCTGAATCCTGCGCTCAATCTCCTGAAGCTTTTTGACCTTGTCGGAAAAAAGCTTTTCTCCGACCTCCACCTTGACCGTCAGCACGTCCAGATTGTCCTCTCTGTCCACAACCAGCTGATAATGCGGTTCCACCTCATGGATTTCCATTAAAACGCTTTCGATCTGGGAAGGAAATACATTGACGCCCCGGATGATGAGCATGTCATCCGTACGGCCGCTGACCTTGTTCATTCGCACCAGCGTTCTGCCGCAGATGCACGGCTCGCAATTCAGAGAGGTGATATCCCGTGTCCGGTACCGGATTACGGGAAAGGCCTCTTTGGTGATCGAGGTGAACACCAGTTCTCCGGTCTCTCCGTAGGGGAGTGATTTTCCGGTATTCGGATCTATGATTTCAGGAATAAAATGATCCTCGAAAACATGCAGCCCTTTTTTGGCCTGATGGCATTCAACGGACACACCGGGCCCGATCACCTCGCTCAGCCCGTAAATGTCGACGGCGGACAGATGCAGCTTGCGTTCGATTTCCTCGCGCATGTTTTCAGACCAGGGTTCGGCTCCGAAAATGCCGGCTTTGAAGTGAAGGTCTGCAAAAGAGACCCCCATTTCTTCCGCGGCCTCGGCCAGGTGAAGGGCGTAGGAAGGCGTGCACGTCAATATGGTGGGCTTGAAGTCTTTCATGATCAGGACTTGGCGCTTGGTGTTTCCGCCGGAAACCGGAATCACCGATGCACCGAGCTTTTCGGCCCCGTAATGAGCGCCCAGGCCGCCGGTGAAAAGTCCGTATCCGTATGCGTTGTGAACGATATCCCCGCGGTTGGCTCCGCCGGCTGCCAGAGACCGGGCCATGAGTTCGGCCCACATCTCAATATCGCGTGCCGTATACCCGACCACCGTCGGTTTGCCCGTTGTGCCGGAAGACGCATGGATGCGCACCACCATATCCATGGGAACGGCAAACATGCCAAAAGGGTAATTGTCCCGCAAGTCCTGCTTGGTCGTAAATGGAACGTTTTTCAGGTCCGCCAGTGATCGAATTTGTCCGGGCGTAATCCCCGCCTCCTGAAAGCGCTTTCTGTAAAACGGAACCATCGCATAGGCCCGCTCCAATGACGCCTGAAGCCGACGCAGTTGAAGCGATTCCAAGTCTTCTCTCGGCATGGTTTCATGCCTGATGTCGTATATCATGGCCTGCTCCTTTGCTAAATCCTTCATGTTATCTGTGGGGTACCAGAAATCCGGTCCCATGCCAATAAAATTTTAATGAAAAAGGCCGCGGGTTAAAACCCACGGCCCAGAAAACAACAAAACCATGGGTTGAGATTCTTTCCGTCCACCCATGGTTTTAGTTCCGATTTTTTGTTTCCCGCCTTACGGATTCAGCCCATGGATAGACTTTCGAAAAAAAGAAAGTCTTCCATAAAGCCCCAAAAAACTGAGGCGGAACAATAACTGCATTCCGAGGCCCCCCAATTCAATGTCTGAAGATTACCGGCTTTCCGGCGGTATTTTTTATTTCCTATAAAAAATTGAGCAACATCCTGTCAACAAAAAAATACGGCGCCCTATCCCTGGGAATCCTCGCCGTGATTCATTGAATACGCAGTGGGATTCAGCTCGATTATATATTTTCGAATACCCTTGAAAATACCTTCGCACAAGCGATCCTGATACTTTCCTTCGGTGAGTCTTCGACATTCCTTAGGATTGCTGATAAATGAAGTCTCCACGAGGATCGAAGGCATCTGCGCTCCCAGCAGAACATAGAAAGGCGCCTGTTTGACCCCTTTATTGCGGATGTCCGGATAAGCGTTTCGCATCCGGCTGATCAAGGATTCCTGAACATGTCCCGCCATGCGGCTTGATTCATTGACCTTGGCATTGTACATCAGATCATTGAGAATGGACTGCAGATCACTTATATTTTTGGTTGAAGTGGCATTCTCCCGCGCTGCCACCAGGATGGCGTCATCATCGGTGGCAAGATTTAAAAAGTAGGTCTCGATGCCGTTGGCGTTTCTGTTCTTGGCTGCATTGGTATGAATTGAAATAAAGAGATCCGCATTTTTGGTGTTGGCGATCGCCGTTCTTTCCTCCAGGGTCAGATACCGGTCGCTGTTTCGCGTCAGAATCACCCCGCAGCCAAGCTCCTTTTCAATTTTTTTAGCCAGACGCCGGGCAATTTGCAGCGTAATATCCTTTTCGTGAACGCCTTTGACATGCCCGGGAGCTCCGAAGTCCTTTCCGCCATGTCCTGGATCGATTACGATGCGGCTGACCCCGAGCGCCAGTTGCTTGGCCAGAGCGCCTGGAGAAAGTTTGCCTTTCGAACCGGGCGCGATCGGTTGGGCAGGGGATTCTGAAGCGGTTTGCCGTTCTTCTCCCCAGACATCGATAACAATTCTGAAAGGATTTTTCAGAGAGAAAATCTTATAGCTTCGAAATGATTTGATGTCCACAACCACTCGAACCGAATCCAGGGTATACTGTCCGGCCCGTACATTGCTGAGCAGATCGTCGTTGATCGGAATGTTTGTTTGCATATCCTTGCGAAGACGGCTGTTGGCCATGTCTACATAAAGTCGCGGGGGCTTGCTGATCGAAGGATCTTTTTTAAGAATGTGATGCGTAAAGGTTGTCTCATTATCCGCATTGACGACAATCCGGGTGTAGTTCGGGTTCGACCAGAACCGCAGATCTTCCACAACAGCCGCACCCGGAAACACAGTATCCTTTACATCGTTTTCAGGTTTCTGCACCAAAGCGGGCCTTTGTGTCTTTTCAGTTTTAACCGGTTCCTTGGCCCGGTTGACGGAAAGATGGTCCAGTTCAGCCTGAGCTTTTGCGCAATAGCGGCTTTTGGGAAAACGTTTTACGATACGGCTGAAAATATCCGCCGCCTCCTTTTCATCCGCCTTCAGCCCTGAGTATCGGTTCAGCTCCAGAAAAAGCTTCCCGGACATATATAAGCCCGCTGCAGCCCAGGGCCCTGATGGATCGTTGTGATACACCTGCTGAAACTGTTCGATGCATGCTTTCCAGTTTTGCCGATATCGTCTTTTGGATGGATCTTCGACCATTTTTCGATAAGCGAGATCGGCTTTCATATAGAGCTCTTTGGGATCCTGGGCGAGGCATTCATCTCCATTCAGAATGCCGGACAGCGCAAAAGCCAGAACCAGACAGACGGCGAATTTGATTCCGGCTTTTAGAAAAGCAGTCGGTCTATCCCATTGTTGTTTATGATCGCAGATGAAAGCCATAAGTTAAACCGGTATGGACTTTGTTTTTTCCTGAAGTTCGCTCAGAAAGTTCAGTGCGTCCAGAGGTGTCATTCTGGATATGTCCAATTCTTTCAGCTTGTCCACAATCCGATTCGAAGGATTCCGGAACAAAGCCAGCTGAACGGGTTTCTGGGCCGCGTCCGCTTCGGCAACAGCATCAAGGCGACCGCAAAGAGGCGGTTTCTTTCCCTCTTCTATATCGGCCAGAATCCGCCTGGCCCTCGCAATCACAGTATCGGGAATGCCGGCCAGGCGCGCTACCTGAATGCCGTAGCTGCGGTTTGTGCCTCCTTCGACCAGTTTGCGCAGGAAAATAATCTCCTCGTTCCACTCCTTGACGGCTATGTTGTAATTTTTCACCCTGGCCTTTGTCAAGGATAGATCCGTCAGTTCGTGGTAATGCGTGGCAAAAAGGGTTTTGACGCCTTTGGATTTCAGGTCATGCAGGTATTCCACTACGGCCCAGGCAATGCTCAATCCGTCAAAAGTGCTGGTTCCCCGCCCGATCTCATCCAGAATCACCAGGCTGTCTTTTGTGGCATTGTGCAATATCCGGGCTGTTTCCTCCATTTCCACCATGAAGGTGCTTTGCCCCTGGGAAAGGTTGTCCAAGGCGCCGACACGGGTAAAAATCCGGTCGGTGATGCAGATGGATGCTTTTTCCGCCGGAACAAAAGAGCCCATCTGGGCGATGATGACCGTCAGAGCCGTCTGACGCAGCACCGTTGATTTGCCGGCCATGTTGGGTCCCGTTATTACCAGAACCTGGTTGTCTTTCATATCAAGCCGGATATCATTGGGCACGTAGCGCTCGCCGCGCATCATCTGTTCGATCACCGGATGCCGGCCCTGCTCGATCTCGATGCGGCCGTCCGTGTTGATTTCCGGTCGGCAATAGTGGTTTGTCTCAGCGATCTCCGACAGAGCCATCAGGCAATCGAGCCTGGCCACAAACCGTGCAATCTTTTGAATTCCCGGATTTTCTACGATCGCCGCCTGGCGGATTTCATCAAAGATCTCATATTCAATCGCCGATCGCCGTTCTTCGGCGCCCAGCACATTGGCCTCGTAGGTTTTCAGCTCGTCGGTGATATACCGTTCCGCATTGACCAGGGTCTGCTTGCGTATGTAATGGGCCGGCGTTTCTTGGATTCTGGCTTTCGGAATTTCAATGTAATACCCGAACACCTTGTTGTATCGGACTTTCAAGGAATTGATTCCCGTCGCCTTCTTTTCCCTGGCTTCGAATTCGATGAGCCAGCGCTTGCCGCCGGTGCTGATTTCAATGAGCTCATCGAGTTGCGCGTTGAAACCCGGCTTGATGATTCCGCCTTCGTGAAGTACGGGCGGTGCATCATCGCGGATGGACTTCTCTATTTTTTCGACCAGCGCCGCCAGGGGGCCGGGGTCTTCTTCGATGGAAAACAGCGGGCATCGAAAGGATTCAAGCTGAATCAGGATTGGAAACGCCATTTCAAGGGAGTGCTTAATCGCCAGAAGATCCCTGGCGTTGCCGTGTCCCATCACGATTCTGCTTCCCAGGCGCTCAAGGTCATAAACCGATCGAAGAATTTCCTGAATTTCCTTGCGGATTCTGGATTTCTCCCTGGCTTCCTGCACAGCATCCTGCCGGGTTCTGATAGCCTCTGTATCCAGAAGGGGATACCGGAGCCATTGGCGCATCATCCGCCCGCCCATGGCGGTACGCGTTTTGTCCATTACCTCGATCAGGGCGCCCTGCCGGGTTCCGTTCCGGATATTTTTTAACAGTTCAAGATTCCTGCACGACAGATCATCGACCAGCAGACAACTGTCCAGACTATAGGTTTCAATGCCGGCAAAATGACCGACCGCCTGTTTCTGAGTCTCCTGAACATAATGCAGAAGCGCTCCTGCCGCGCACACTCCCTGCCGCATATCCTCGCATCCGAATCCTTCAAGGGATCGGGTTTTAAACTGTGCAATCAGCCGTCCGCGGGCATCGGCATAATCAAAGGCCCGGTCTTCAATAAAAGTAACGGCCCGGCCATCGAATTTGCTGATCAGAGGAGCACGGGAGGCATCGTTACGGAAAGTCTCGGGAAGCAGCACCTCTCTGGGAGATATTCTCAGCGCCTCGTCGAGAATCATGTAGGAATCTTTGGATTCAACCAGCCGGAATGCGCCCGTTGAAATATCCAGGCAGGAAAGTCCGGTTTTCTCGCGATCACAGTGCAATGCCAGAATGTAGTTGTTGGATCTGGCGTCAAGCAGCTCGTTTTCGATGATCATGCCCGGAGTGATGACCCTTGACACCTCTCTTTTTACAAGACCTTTGGCCGTCGAAGGGTCTTCAACCTGGTCGCAGATGGCCACCTTGAATCCCAGTTCAATAAGCCGGGCGATATAACCCTGGACGGCCCGGACCGGCACACCACACATGGGAATCGGAGAAGCGTCGTTTTTGTTGCGCGATGTTAATGTGATCTCAAGCGCTCGCGATGCCAGTTCGGCGTCCTGAAAAAACATTTCATAGAAATCTCCCATTCGGTAAAACAGCAGGGCATCGGGGTGCATTTCCTTGACCGAAAGGTACTGACGCATCATGGGAGTTGCGGGTGAAGAACTCATCAGTCTAATGGCATCTGTTTAAGGACGGCCGGAAGATCCGGCTGTTGCAGAAAACGCGCATAGGCAAAAGGCGAATGCCTTTTGCCTATGCAGGACAAAGTGCTTGAAAATTTGAAATCCGTTTTTCGTAAAACGCATCAACCGGCGTTTTGCGCGCCAGTCTGTGGGGCGCCGGCCGCAGGTGTGCGTCCTTTGTAGGAATCCAGCTCGTTTTGCAGAAAAGATATCTTCTGCATATTTGCATCCACCGCGCCGTTGAGATTGCGTATTTCCTTTCTTGCCTTGAAGCGAACGGCCAGACTGGAAATATATGCGATCAGAAATCCCAAGACAAAGAAGCCCAATACCAGAACTGCATTGTAAACGCCTGGAAAGCTGTAGGAGACAAACTTAAGATTCAGATTGAAACTCGGTTGCGACAAAAAATATTCCTGATTCTGGTAAATAAACAGCGCGATGAATGCCAAGATAATCACCAACAGACCGATCTTCACTTTCTTCATATTATTTCTCCCTAAATTAAGCTTGTTAAATCAAGTTTATCGAAGAAGGGCTTTAATTTGTCACGGGTCGCCTGTACATGTTCCGGTATGACGCGGACATCGGCCAGAACCGTCATGAAATTGGTGTCGCCGAACCAGCGTGGAACAATATGGCAATGAAGATGCTCCTCAATGCCGGCGCCGGCAACTTTACCCAAATTCAGCCCCACATTGAAACCATCCGGATGGATCGTCCGCTTCAGAATGCTTGTGGATTCTCTGACCAGGGCCATCAAATCGGCAAGTTCCTCGCGGTCAAGCTGATCAAGCCCGGATGTGTGCCGAACGGGAGCGACCAGCAGATGGCCGTTGATGTAAGGAAACTTGTTCATTAAAACCATGCTGGTTTTCCCTTTAAAAAGGGTGAGCGCGTTCTCCTGCAGGAAAGATCTGCAAAAAACGCAGCCCTCCTCCTTTTCACCGAGTATATATTCGATTCGCCATGGCGCCCACAGGGTTTGCATGCCGGATATTCCCATTATCAAAGAATTTGCATATACAGGATTCCAAATCCTTTCAGTTACCCTTTTTGCAGCTAAAACTCAACCCTTTTTTCCTGCCAGCGGCACCACCTCGAGATTTCCCCAGAATCCGATATCCTTTCCAATAACAACTACAATGCCTTCTATGCCCTGAATATTTTTGCCTGTTTTCATGACTTTTGAAATATCCTTTGAAGACCGCACCTGGTTGCACAGCGCGGTTGCCGCGGCATCCGCCAGAGCGCAGCTGCGGGAAATCACACATACCGCATCCGCTTTGCCGAAACTCAAGGAATGTCCAACCGTTGCGGATGATGTGCATACCCCGAACGAACTGTCCCGGCCTTGCAGGCGGATGCCCGCCTTCATGCTCAGAGGAGAATTCCCGGCAAAAACACCGATCACAACCGGTTCGTTCACCTTCAAAAAGATATCCCCTCCGTTTTCAACCACCACTTCCGGACTGAAAGCCTGCAGCCCCGTTCCCACGCATTCGGCTATGGCGCCGGCTACAGCGGCCATGGGGCCGACTCCGGCCATCCGGCCGGCCCATGCCATGGTCCGAACGATTTCCGGAGCGGGTCCCTGAACCTTCCATGGCTCAAGGGCATGCAAAAACTCAGGACAATCCGCTATATAAGATTCTATAAAACCGCGGCAGCCAAGCGCCAGTTCCCGGCCGATTTTTTCCAGATTCTGATGCGCCTGGATGAAAAGATCGGTCTCCTGCGCATGCACTTCGAAACCGATCCAGCGGCCGCTCCTTGCCGCAAGTCGGTAAGTTCTCGGTTCATGCATGTCGAACTCCTGCGGGAAGATCTCTGTTCGGCGTAGGTCTGAGCTCTTCCGGGCACTGACTGAGAAAATACCGATCCGTCATGCCCGAGATGCAATCCCTGACAATTTCTTCATTGCAGTGCCGTTCCAGGTATTCCGGCGCCATATCTTTCAGAAACCCCGAAAATATGACGGAATCGCGATTTCCCTTCTCAACGTCGTGCAGGTATTTTTCAAACAACATTCCAAACAGCCGCTCAATGGCATTCAGGTGTTTCTTGATGAAGGAATTTAAATAGATCCGTTCCAGGTTAAAAGCCTTCAAATCCCTGAGCGCATCGGAAACCTCCGGGCTGAAGGCCACGAAATCTTTCCGAAAACTGTTCTGAATAATATCGGTGACCAGACGGAATACGATCGTGCCGTTGGTGTTTCCCAGTGTCCGGACCGTAGCCGCGGGCAGATCGTCCCGGCGGATGAGGCCCAGACGGATGGCGTCCTCCACATCTCTTCCAATATAGCTGACCGTATCGGCCATCCGCACCACGCAGCCCTCGAGGGTCATGGGGACCAGGCCCATGTCTGGATTGCACTTTTTCCGAACCATTTCCGCTTCCAGGGTTTTAAATGTTTTGTCCCGGTCAGGTATCAGGGCATTGTCATGAACCTCGCCGTCATGGCATAAAATGCCGTCCAGGGTTTGAAGGCAGAGATTCCAGCCTCTTCCCTTGCGCTCGACCCGGTCGAGAAACTGAACGCTTTGCACACTGTGCAGAAACGCGCCGATTCCGTGGCGTCGGCAAAGGTCGGACAAAATGCGCTCGCCGTCATGCCCGAAGGGGGTGTGACCGATGTCATGTCCCAGGGCGATCGCCTCGATGAGGTCTTCATTCAGCCCGAGAAACCGTCCGATGGTGCGGGCGATTTTGGAAACCAGCTGAACATGCAATACCCGGTGGGTGATATGATCGTTTTGAATCAGGTAAAACACCTGGGTTTTATCAATATAGCGGGTGTAGGCCAGAGAATGCAGGATGCGGTCTACATCCAGGGAAAAGTTCTGGCGATATCCCTGCTCGGTTCCGGGATCTTTTCGCCTTCGAATACCCTGTCCACTGAAGGCGGCACAGGGCGACAATTCCCTTTCTTCCCGGAAATTCAATTCATGTTTCAATGCATTCAGATCAACGTTTTTCAAATTTGTCATGGTTTTTAACACCGAGGTTCTTGTCCGTGCCGAAAAGTTCCTGAATTACCTGCCTGCCCCGCTCCGCATGGGTTCCGGGCCAATAGATCCTGCCGCACCGTGGACAGACGGTGAATTCGTTCTGCGAGTGCCAGACGTAATCCGGGACCCGGGCGCGTACCGAATCCTTTGTTGTCGTACGAATCGGAACATTGCATCTCAGGCATCGTGAGAACGGATGCAGATTGGAAAGCGGAATCCCCGTTGCATTGATGACCTGCCTGAGCTGCTTCAGATAGTGGTCCGACTCGATCAAAATAAAAGCTCCGGCCGTCTCATTGCGCAAAGTCTTTTGGCTGCGGGTTAAACGAATCCTTGGAAATTCGGCATCCTTTTCTTTCCGCCAGTCGGCATCTCCCTGATATGAAGCGTCAAAGCCAAGCAATCGAAGCCATTTGGCAAGCTTCCCGAGAGGTTTTTCCACCTCGAACCGGATTCGGGAAGGCCCATGCATCACAAATCCCCTTAAAACGGGTTGTCCAGCTTAAACATTTCAGAAGATACCTTCGCAAAGGTCCAGTACCTTTCGACGGTCAACAGCAGCCCGGCCTCGGGTCCGATGATCGAAAGCCGTTCCGGAACCCGGTATCCGTCAATGGTCTGCATCGCTTCAAATACGGCCTGGAAAAGAAGTTCTCCGTTCCGGTCGAATCGTTCAATCCGGAATACCCTCAGCATGTCGTCGGAAAAAAAGACTTTTTCAACAACATGCCGCCCTCTTTTCAGCACAAGAACGGGGCCTTGAGCAGGATCTGTTGATAATTCGGCGAAATTGTATTCCGGAATCGGCGTGCGGCCAGCCAGCAAGCTGACCAGATCCCGCGGTTTGATGGCGATGGAAATCATGCGGCCGAGGTCGCCGTCGGCCGACCGCTGCCTGTAAAGACGTCTCTCGGTTTTGGAAAGCAGATAAAGCCAATTGCCATCGCAGGCCATGGCTCTGTCCGGATGGCCGGAAATTCCGAGAATTTCAACCCGGAATCTTTCTTTGTCCGCGCCCACCCAGGCCACCCGCGCACTGGCGGACTGGGCGTTATTCCAAAAATGAAATTTTCCGACCCCCTTGAATGAGGTCATGCCGATATTGGTTTGGCGCAATGCCTCGATCAGGGACAAGGCTTTCCCGGATACGGGCGGCGATGGCGGCCTTCCAACCATGGCGCAGCCCCACAAAAAAAATGTCATCAGAACAGCAATCAGCCTTTTGGTCATGGTTCGGAAAATCCCTGGTCAATGAGTTCCTGGATTTTCTTCTGAAGATTTTCGACTTTCTCTTTTTCAGCATGCATCAAAGATCGCCTGTAAAGCTCCAGAGCTTTCCGGGGGTCATCGAGCTTAAGGTGGACTTCCGCCAGATGTTCCAGAATGACCGGATCATCCGGAACGCGCTGCGAGGCATCCTCGAGCAGATCGAGCGCCTTGCGATACAATCCCTTCTGGTAGTAGACCCATCCAAGGCTGTCGATGATATACCCGTCATTGGGCCTTAATTTTAAAGCCTTCAGAACCAGTTCTTCAGCCTCATCGAGATTTTGTCCCAGATCCGCATAGGTGTAGCCAAGATAGTTCAGTGCGTTGGCATTTTCAGGCATCAGGCGAATTACCGTTTTCATGGTTTCGATGCAATCCGTTTTCCTGCCCCATTTATCGTAGACCACCCCGAGACGAAAGAGCAGATCGCTGTTTTTCGGATCCAATTTGAGTCCGCTTTTCAATGTGGCTTCGGCGTTTTGAAAATCTTGGATCTCCTCATAGAAGGATCCCATGTAAAGATATAATTCGGGATTGTCCGGACTGGCGGCGATCACCTTCTTGAATATATCGATCGTATCCTGAATCCTGCCCTGTTGCTGGTAGATAAAGGCGATTTGAAAAGCGGCGTTTTGGTAAAAACTGGAATCCGGCTTGACCGCAAGAAAGTGCTCCAGCGCCGAATCCAGCTGCTCAAGTTCCCTGTATGCAACCGCCAGAAGGTAATGAAGTTCCGAACTCTGCGGAACGCCTTTTAGCATGATTTTAAGAATTTCAACGGCGAGATCATATTTTTTAGGCGTCAGATACAATTCAATCAACTTGCGTATGATTTCCGAATCCCACTGGCTGCGCTGCCCCAAAGGGACCAGAAGGGCATCGGCATCATCGTACATGCCGCGCACAAGATACGCCGAACCAAGTTCCATTGAAGCGCGAACGTGTTGCGGATTCTGTTGCAAGATATCCTGGTAGGTCTGAATTACCAGATCCACTTTCCCTGTCTGCTCGTATATGCTGAGCAACTCAAAGCGTGGTTCTTCCAGGTCGGGTTCAAGTTCGAGGGATTTGAGAAACATCTTTTCCGCCGAATCCCACTGCTGCCTTTGCTGATGAATTTTTCCGAGAAAGAAATAACCGGCATAAGACTGGGGCTGATTGCGGACCAGCCTCGAATAGACCTCAAAGGCCGCATCCAGATTATTTTCAGTCAGATGCAATTCGCCGAGCAGCAGATAGATATCCTGACGATCAGGGTCCAGGGAAAGAATTTTTTCATAAGCGCCCCTGGCTGCGTCCAGGTCTTTGAGGATCTGTTTCAACCGGCCATAGAGCACCAGGGCCTCCAGATTTTCCGGCTGTTTTTTTAAAATTTCTTCGATCACCTTGAGTGCATTCTCGGAATCCTTCTGATGAAGATAAATTGCGGCAAGCTCCTGCTGGAGATAAATCGACTCCGAATCCAGAGCGATGGCTTTCTGTAGATTTTGCAGGGCGGCATCAATCTTTCCTTGTTTTTTCATCAGCTGGGATTCAAGGTAGAAATAATAGGCATTGGAAGGAGTTGTGATGCTGGGTTTTTCTGTTTTTGAAGGAGCGACCGGAAGCTGAGTGCATCCCAGCGCTGCCAAAAGAAAAAAACACGCTGCCGCCCGAATCATGTGCCGCATCCGGTCGAGGGGCCTGATGAAACCGGCGCGGTTTGATAAAAATATACAAGACAGAATTTTACAATGATTCATATTCATGAGTCGATCTCTTTAACCCTTTATGACCAGCCGCCGCCTTAATCCGAAAAATCGTTCTCCAGATAGGCGTTAAAATCCGACAACTCGTTTTTAAAGAATTCCCGCATTTTTTTGATGATATTTTTTTCAACCTGACGAACTCTTTCCCTGGATATTCCGTGTCTTTCACCGATTTCCTGGAGCGTGGCCGGTGTATCCGAAAAAATTCGCTGTTCGAATATTTCAAGCTCTCGCGGCGTGAGCAACTCTCGAAACTGGGCAATTTTCTCGTATAAAAGCGAATCAATCTGCTTTTTAGCTACCTGCTGCTCTGCGGATTCCGTATCCGCACTTAAAAATTCGATCCGCTCTGTGTCTGAATCTTCTTTCAGTGGAGCATCGAGCGATACATCCCAGCTGTTGAGCCGCTGATCCATATCGACAACCTCCTGTTCCGTAACTCCCAGTCGTTGAGACAGGAGTTTGGGTTTGGGATCAAAACCCTGATCGATCAGTTTTTGTTTTTCCTTCTTCAGTTTGAAGAACAACCTGCGTTGCGCCTGAGTGGTGCCGATCTTCACCATCCGCCAGTTGTCCATAATGAACTTAAGAATATAAGCCTTGATCCAGAATGAAGCATAATACGAAAATTTAACATTCCTGTAAGGATCGAACTTGGCAGCCGCCTGCATCAGCCCGATATTTCCTTCCTGAATTAAATCCAGAAGATTCTGCATCCACACTCTTTGAAATTCCAAAGCGATTTTGACAACCAGGCGAAGATTGGCCGTCACCAGCTTGTAGGCGGCGTCCGAATCCGAATGCTCGCTCACTCGAACGGCCAGTTCGACTTCTTCTTCGCGCGTTAAAAGCTTATACCGGCTGATTTCCATCAGATAGCGCTGAAGGGGGTCGTATTTGACCAGCGCTGCCGCATTCGAACCTTCATCGTTGGCGGCATCATCGCTGTCTTGATGCTTTCCGCCCCCGGTTTTTTTTGAAATTCCGGGGCGTTTATTTTTAGGTGCCTTCATAAACAGCCTTTACAATCCTGCAATTCTGGTTCAGAGCGCCGGAGCGCTCTTTTTTATGGACATGCCGACGGACTTATGCTATTTGCAGCCCATCATTTACATGCGCCTGTAGCTCAGTTGGATAGAGCAACGGACTTCTAATCCGTAGGTCGCACGTTCGAATCGTGCCGGGCGCGCCATTAAATACAGTGGTTGAGGCATAATCAGCTCAGGTGGTTTTTCTTTGGTCAGATGTTGTTCGGATGGAACAGCAATCAACTGGGGAACTCGAAGACGCAGCACCTTGAAGTGACGAAAATATCGGCGATTGTGAAGTTCTTCATGGTATGATTTGAAGATCAAAGAAAAGTCTTGTAAGGATAACTCAAGGATGAAGTTACGAAGCCATATCTCTACCAAGCTGATCAAGGAATATTTTTTATTTGGATGGATGGTTGCAATTTTTCTAGCGGCAGCCTTGCCTGATGCATCATTGGCAGCTTCACATGACAAAATCGAAAGATCGCCCCTTGTCAGTGGAGTGTTTAAGAATATACCAATGAAAGATGCAATTGTATCAATAGAAAAAAATATAGGTTATAAAATAATTCTGCAATCATTTGATCTTTCGATCCCTGTGTCGGGGGAGTTTGTCGAAAAAGATATTAATGCTGTTTTTACCAGTCTTCTTAAAGGGTATAATCTCGTTGTCCTGATCGATAATGAAAAACGAATCGTACAAATAAAATCCTTAGGGAAAAAAGGAAAAAACCATGAATTGGTGAACGAAACAGTCGATGCGACGGCGTTTCCTGAAAACGATGGAGTAGAAAGCTCCGAAATTACAAATCCTCAAAAAGAGCAAGGAGGGGAGCCAATAATCCTTGAAGATGGAGCTGACATTGCAGATCGTGATCCTTTTACCGGCAAAACGGAAGATGAGATAATCAAATTACATGGCGACCAGAATCTCGAGATAGAACAGGAAGTGGCAAATCCAAATACTATTGAACCATTCACTGGAATGACGAATGCGGAAATTGCAGATCTGCATCATAAACAGAACGAAAATATATCAGGTGATCAACCTTAATCGAGGTTGTAGTTGAATAAAAATTCAATAACGGAGGCCTATTGTGCTAAAAATCAACGTAAAAATCCAATTAGTCATTTTTGCAATCATCGGTTTGATAATTTTTAATGGTGAGAGTGATGCTTATGCCACTGTCGACTGCATTTCTGCACAAGTTGTGTTTGCGGGGCCTGCATTTGCAGGGACAAGCAAGGTAGGTGTGTTGCTGAAAAACACTTCCCCCGCCGCCATAGGCACGTGGGCAGTGAATACGGACAGGATGTTCTACTTGCATGATAGTATTCTTGACAGGGGTCTGGCTACATTATTGACCGCAAAAGCAATCCAGCGCAATGTGTGGGTACGTTTGGTAAATTATACGGCTGGTTCGTTAATTACTATTGTGTATGTGAAGTAGTTTCGTCGAAAGAATGATGGCCCAAGTAGAACGGAAAAGATTGCCCGTTTTACCTTAACACAGCTAATTCGACATTGAGATGGATCGTGGTTATCTGCAGGTTAGTTCAATCTTAATTCAGTTTCAGCCGGGCAGTCAAAGAATGATATCATCTTTGAATCAGGCAGATAAAAATGAAGATTGAAGACCGCATTGCCATTGAGAAAGCCGATATCACAAGGCTTGTCGTCGATGCTATTGTCAACGCCGCGAATTCTTCACTGCTGGGAGGCGGCGGAGTGGATGGCGCCATCCAT
>DDYB01000005.1 GCA_002347265.1 Desulfobacteraceae bacterium UBA2245
TGCCCGTTTATGGATGGACACTAACTAATTCTTGAACAAGTTCCGATGACCGAAAAGGCCTTTTTTGTAATAACTCTTCAATTGTATTCATAAAAGACTATGTCACACCGCCCTATTTATAATACTAGGAGAAAATTATCGCGACCTTGATATTCGGTAACCAACTGTTATGAAACACAAAAAAAACTTTTTACATTCCAAAGATGGTCACACGTTTAAAAAACACGTCATGATTATTTTTGTGGCTAACACATGCATCAGCGGCGCGGGCTGCAGCCCGCGTCCGTCTGGATGCGATGGTTAGCTGGCCTCAAAGTGAGCCATCCGGAATGAGTCCCGCCCGCCCGGCAATCTTCATGCCTTCCGTGAGCAGGTCGGTCCACGGGGCCTGGTCGCACCATTCGGCACACAGCTCAGCTCGGGCTGCTGCGAAGCCCGGTAAAACAGCAATAACAGCCTGAGGTGTCGGCGTTCGGACGGCATCTGGGCGCGTTGCCAACCAAGACATCACGGCAGGGACGACCGTGGCAGCCGTCCCGTCGTACTCCACTGGATCGTATCCAGATAGATCCGACAGAAATCTCTTATAGATATGTCCTTTCGGAACCAGTACGAGCCAGTCGTGGGAGTCCCTCTTGCTCTTGCCGGAAAACCTCTGCGACATTGCCATGCCGAGTTCCAATGGCATATTGAAACGAGCCAGATTCATGTCTCCTTCACCTCGACATCTTGAGAGATCGTGGATTGAATACCTCGAGGCTCTCATCGCTGTGAGAATCCTATCCATTCGAGGCTGGGCAGCCGTCCCCGTCTCCACAGCACACCTCGGGAGAAAGCCGCAACAAAGTGAAGAGAAGACAATCGCGTCAAACACGGGCTGAAAGGCCGAGTCAAAGGGGCAGTTTATGAACACCGAGGCCTCGCGGGGAAACGCGAGTGGCCCAGAACCCAAATGGTATCGCATACCAGGGCTACTCATCAGGCACCTCGGACTTATCCACGTCATCAATGCTCTCGGGTTTCTCGAGGGCTTCTAGTATCTCGCGGAATCGCTCTATAGTCGCCGCAATATCCTTCTTTGGTTCTTTCTCTTGGGCTGGTTGCTCAGTCGCCAGGCGCGCGGTAATCTCCGCCACCAATCTCTCCAAGTTTGGCTTTTGCCTATCACACCGGAGGGCCTGCCAGCGGCGGAGGAACGTCGGCGTTTCGACTCGATCTAGTAAAAGTGGAAGTATGTCTAAGTCTTTGCGCTCCCACGCGCTCGACTGGATCAACGACCATTCCCGTGAAACCCAGGGCTTCGACGGCACTGATGCTCTGCTAAGCAGCAGAAGGCACAAGCGTGAACCGTCGATTGCCTCCCGAAGTTGTTGTTCCCAGTTTTCCCCTGGCTTGAGTCTTTCCTCATCGAGCCAGCATCGGACCCCTCGACTTGACAGGGCGTCCCAAAGGGACCTAGCCACTTCCTTGTCTTCCGACGCATGTGATATGAAGACGTCGAAAGCGCTTTTCTTCATCTTATCTGACTTCATACGGGGATCTTCAGGTAGCTTGTCAGTCATTTGCTCAACCTCGATTGAGTCGTGTTCTTCCTGCTAACGAAAAGCTGTGCGGCGCGGCTATTTTGCGTCCGCACCAGCGCCAGGTTATGTTTTTTTATGTAGTGATCTACGTAACTCTTTCACCAATCTACGAGATTCTGCTACGATCATATTGTATGCAACTTCTAAATGGTCTTCTGGTTTTTTTGTGGGGTCATTATCAGCCTTGGCCCCTTCAACAAAAAGGTTAGAAAGCATTGTAAAAAAATGTTCTATATCCGCAGATAGTTTGTCATCGTCTGACAACAATATCGCTTCAGCAGCAAGTGCATATCCAACAAATGCATCCTCCCTTGTATTAAAGCTTTTACCCAACGAAAGCATCTCTTCGGCCAGCTTTGAATATACCCGAAGCCGTTGATCACGAAGCCACTTTCTTTTTTCTGTTTCTCTGATTGCACGTTGAAGCCATATAATGTCGAGCAGTTTCGTCAATAAGGCACCGATACCTACAGCACTAATTATTTGGAACCAATCCATTTAAATCTCCAAAACATAACAATGATTATATGGTTTCTTTATAACACCCTTTAGCCGCAAAGTTGCGGCATAACACCCCAACGCTCGAATCGTCATAAGCCTTGTAAGCACAAGCCATTAGTGCTTCTGCAAGGCTTATAAGGGGTAATATATGGTTTCTTTATAACACCCCTGACCAATTCCTTTATAAGTCGTCAACAGGACTTTTCACACCCTTGCCTCCACGGTTGAGGACATGGGTATAGATCATCGTTGTTTTCACATCCTTATGGCCTAGAAGCTCCTGGATCGTCCTGATGTCATAGCCGCCTTCCAGAAGTTGCGTCGCGAATGAATGCCGGAAGGTGTGGCAGGTTGCCCGTTTGGCCAAACCAGCCTTTCTCACCGCGCCGACAACCGCTTTCTGAATGATTGATTCATGAACATGATGCCGCCCCTCTTGGCCGGTTTCTGTATTCTTCCAGCGGTTTTCCTGCGGGAACACCCATTGCCAGCGCCATTCCTTCGAAGCGTTTGGGTATTTGCGGTCTATCGCATCGGGCAGGATCACGCGGCCCCACCCTTCCGCCAAGTCGTGTTCGTGGACAGCCTTAACCCGCTTCAGATGGTCTTGAAGCTGGGCCTTGAGCGATTCGGGAAGCATCGTGACCCGGTCTTTCGCGACCTTGCCATCACGAATCAGAATCTCGTTGCGGGAAAAATCGATATCCTGAACCCGTAAACTGAGGCATTCCATAAGCCGCAATCCCGAGACATACATCAGCAAGGCCATGAGTCGCTTGTCGCCCGCCAGATTCGTCAAGACGGCTTTCACCTCCTCGTGGGTCATGACTACGGGCAAGCGCTTGGGCTTGCGCGCCCGAATGACCTCGCCCAGATCGCCGACTTCACGACCAATCACATAGCGATAGAGAAACAGCAGCGCCCAAAGCGCCTGGTTTTGGGTGGAGGCGCTGACCTTCTCCTTCACTGCAAGGTGGGCAAGGAAGGCGTTGATCTCCGGTTCGGCCATCTCAGACGGGTGGCGAACATTATGGAAATAGATGAATCGCTTGACCCACTGGACATACGTTTTCTCCGTTCGAGAGCTATAATGACGCGAACGCAACGCCTCGCGCAGCTGGTTGAGCAACTTCGGCTTTCCACTGCTCACAACCCGGCTGCGGGGAGTGTTCTCGCGAAGAATATGGGTTTTCGTTGTTTGCACAATTCGATACCCTTTTTGAATCTATGCTTTAAAACGATGGAACTTAAACAGATGCGGAAAGTACAAGGCGCATGCGCCTCAATGATAAGAAATTTTCTTATAAGCCCGGCGAACGCGGGGAGTCAAGGGAAAAGCCCAAAGCCCGAGAAATGATGATGGTTTCGCAATTAAAGCATAGATTTTATTCCGAGACTTCGCCGGAATCCAGCGCTTTAAACCGCTCCGGGACCAGAGTGATTCTCGGGAAATTGCCCAGGGGGCTGACGTCGACCAGAAGCGTGCATCCGTAGACGGGCTCGAGGGTGCCGAAGGTCAGCACCTGGTCCGGCGGCCCGATGCAGACGACCTTTCCGGCCTCGAGCAGCAGCAGGCGGTCCGCGTACATGGCGGCGAGGTTCAGATCGTGGGACACCATCACCACGGTCACGCCCCGCTCGCGCTTGAGCCTGTCCAGCAGGTCCATCAGCCGAGCCTGGTGGGACAGATCCAGGGACGCGGTGGGCTCGTCGAGCAGCATGATTTTCGGCTCCTGGCAGATGGCCCGGGCGATGAACACCCGCTGGCGCTCTCCGCCGGAAAGCTGGTCGATTCTCCGGTCCGCCAGATGCCGCATCTCGGTAAAATCCATGGCCTGTTCGACGATTTCCATGTCGCGGTCTCTTTCCAGGCCAAGGATGCCCTGGTGCGGAGATCGGCCCATGAGCGTCACCTCGCGCACGGTAAAGGGGAAGTCCGCGGGAATGGACTGGGGCACGAAGGCCAGGCAACGGGCCAGTTCTTTTCGTCCGTAGCGGTTCAGGGCTTTTCCGAAGATCAGCGGGCCATGATCCGGACAGCGGAGCACGCCGGCCATGATCTTCATCAGCGTGGTTTTACCCGAACCGTTGGGGCCGATGATGATAAAAAATTCCCCCTGGGCCGTGGAAAACGAAACGTCGGCCAGAACCGGCAAGCCGGCGTAATCGTAACTCAGATTGCGGACGGTCAGCGCATCGATCATGATCCGGACCTCTTGAGCAGGATTACGAACAGGGGCGCGCCGATCATGGCGGTGATCACGCCGGCGGGCATCTCGCCCTGCTGGGGAAGCACGCGGGCCAGAACGTCGCAGAGCACCATATAGGCGCCCCCTCCGAAAATGCAGGCCGGCACCAGCACCCGGTGGTCGGGTCCCAGAATCAGCCTCAGCAGATGCGGAATGACCAGCCCCACAAAACCCAGCAGACCGCAGGCGCTCACCGTAACGCTGACCATCAGGGAGGTGACGGTCAGCAGCGTCAGGGTGACGACCGCGATATTGACCCCCATGGTCCGGGCCATCTCCTTTCCCATCAGCAGCAGGTTCATGGCATGAGACAGGCCGAAAATCAGCGCCACGCAGGGCAGCACGATCAGGCCGATAATTCTGACCTGGGAGATGTCGGCCGACGCCAGATCGCCCATCAGCCAGTAGATGATGTTGTGAAGCCTTGAATCCTGGGTCATGGACACGAGAAACATGATGACCGCCGTGCAGAACGCATTGACCATGACGCCGGACAGGAGCAGGGAGTCTTTTTTCAGAATCGAGCGTTCGGACGCCAGCATCAGAATCAGCGCCAGGGTGGCCATGCTGCCGGCAAAGGCCGTGATGCTGACGCCGGGAAACCGGGACAGCCCCATCAGAATGCCGATGATGGCGCCCACGGCCGATCCCCCGGATATTCCCAGAATATAAGGCTCGGCCAGCGGGTTTCGAAGCAGGGCCTGAAACACCAGACCGCCCAGGGAAAGCACCGCGCCCACCAGGGCGGCCATCATGACTCTGGGCAGCCGGATATTGAGCACAATGGCTTCGAGAACCGGATCTTTGGATTTTCCAAGGGCCCAGCTCCAGAAATCGGCGCCCGCGCCGGTGGAACCCAGGGAGATGCCCAGCACGATTGAAACGGCCAGGATCAGGGCCGTGAGCATGCTCACCGCCAGCACGCGCCGCATCAAAGACGGAGCCCGGTCGTTCATGGCGCTGCCTCGAACTGTTCGGGATGAATCAGGCGGGCCATCAGTTCCAGGGCTTCGACCAGCCGCGGTGTGGGCCGGTCGAAGATATTCGAGTCCACCAGATGGATGCGGTGATTCCGGGCCGCGGGAATCTGTGTCCATTTTTCCCATTCGGCCCGGGCCGCTTCAAAAACCCCTCCGCGGTCCATGGAGGTAATGACGATGACGTCCGGGAAAAGCGACAGAAGCTGCTCGCGGCTGAAACGCGGATAGGCGGTTTCACCTTCGGCCAGGTTCTGGCCGCCGGCCAGTTCGATGATCTCGTTGGCAAAGGTGTCCGTGCCCGCCGATACGATGGGCGAAATTCCGATCTGAAAGAACACCCGGGGACGGGTCGCAGCCTCGGAGACCCGGGCCCGGACAAAATCGATGCGCGACCGCATCCGGCCGACCAGGGCCTCGGCCTGCTTCCGCGCGTTGAGCAGATCCCCGATCTCGCCGATCGTCTGCATGACCCCGTCCAGATTCCTCGGATCGACCGCATAGACCGGCACATTCAAGCCCTCGAGTCTCCTGGCCACCTGCTCGGGGTTGCCGTCCTTGATCGCGATGCAAAGATCCGGATTCAGGGCCAGAATCTTCTCAAGATCGGGCTGCACGTAGACGCCCACCCTGGGAATTCCGGCGGTTTCGGGCGGATAATCGCTGTACCGGGTGATGCCCGCCAGGCAGGACTGCCGGTCCAGGGCGAAGATGATTTCCGTGATGCTGGGCGCCAGGGCGATCACCCGCTGCGGGTGCTCCGGAACGCTCACCGTCCGGCCGAGCTGATCCTGAACGCTCCGCCGGGCCTGTGCGGGCGCGGCGGCCAGAACGGCCGCAAGAATAATGACCCATATGATGGTTTGCCGGCATCTCATGTGCAATTATGTATCCACAGCTTCGATATCCCCTGTTTGAACGGTTCTTCGAACCGCTCGAATTTTCTAATGAATATGAGGCTTGAAATCAAGGGCTATTCTCCCCGCCTTCTCATGTCTGCCCGAAAATGTCGCCTGCATCCTTGCTGAAATCCGGGAAATAGGAATCCTGCACATCCAGCGATTTAAGATCCTGAATGTACCCGGCCGACAGCCCCGCCTGCTCGAAGGCTTTCAGGGCCTCCCGGTACTCAAAGGGATACAGGCCCCGGTTGAGCACCGGATGTTTTCTGGCTTCGAAACAGGGTTTGTACTGGGCCATGATGCTGACGGGAATCCGGCCGAGCTGCGCGATACGCTGAAAAACCAGGCGGCTTGAGGCCGTATCCTCGGGCAGCACCAGGTGACGGATCAGAACCCCGCGTCGGGCCGTTCCCGCGGAGTCGAGTTCGAGCGGTCCGACCTGCCGGAGCATTTCGCGAACCGCTTCGAAGCTGATCTCGACATACCCGGGCATTTGGGAAAAACTTTCGGCCCAGCGGTTTTCCCCGTATTTCATGTCCGGAAGATACACGTCCACCACGCCGGAGAGCAGGCGAAGGATCTCCACGCTATCGTATCCGTTGGTGTTGTAGACCACGGGAAGTCTCAGGCCGCACGCGACGGCAAGAGCCAGGGCCTCGACGAGAAAAGGCAGATGCGGGGTGGGCGTCACCCAGTTGATATTGACGCACCCCTGGTCCTGAAGTTTCAGGAATTCTTCGGCCAGTTCCGTGCTGGAAACCGTGCGCCCCATTCTCAGGCGGCTGATCTGATAATTCTGGCAGAACAGGCAGGCGGCATTGCAGCCGGAAAGGAAGACCGTACCGGAACCGCCGCTGCCGCTGATCGGCGGCTCTTCCCCGAAATGCGCCAGGCAGTCCGAGAGGACCGCCGCATCGGTCATGCCGCAGAACCCCTTTTCACCCTGCAGCCGAAGGGCCCGGCACTGCCGCGGGCACAGGACGCAGGGAGAAACCTTTTGCCTGAGGATTTCGGACCGCTGCAAAATCTGATCCGCATTCAAAACCGGCATGATTCTAAGGCTCCCCGTCCGAAGCGTTTTCATCCGAATTGCCTGCCGGACCGGCCTGGCAAAGTGTTCTGAGATACCGGAAAAGCTCCCTGGACGCCCTGGGAGGCCGGCCTTCGCTTTTTTCCTTTCGGGCGTTTCTCACCAGCTGGTTCATGCGGGCGCGGTCGGCATCCGGAAATTCCTGCAGAATTCTTTCAAGAACCTGCGCATCTCCGGCCGCGAGGGCATCCCGCCACAGTTCGATCTGTTTGAAAGAAGCCGCATCCTGACCCGATGCCTGGTCAATGCGATCCAGGGCCTTTTGAATCGGCCCGGAATCCATGTCGCGCATCAGAACGCCGATATACTGAAGCTGCCGGCGAATCGCCCCGTGGGATTTGAGGGTTGCGGCAAAACGCACCGCCTCGCGAAGCTCGACCGGCAGATTGATCCGCTGAAGCTGGGCTTCGGAAAGCTTCGCCAGCCGCCCGCCAAGCTCCTGAAGCGCGATCATCTCGTGCTTGATCCGCGTTCGGCTTTTTCTGGGTTGGATCTCACCGTTTTGGCTTTCGTTCATCTGGACCTTGCTTCCGTCGCCATGCGGGTAAAGGAATAGGCTTCCATTTCGCCTTCCTTGAGCTGGGTAAACGATCCCATGCTCTGGTACATCTTCAGGCCTTCCAGCAGGGGGAAAACCACCTCGTCGGTCAGAATGGTCAATTTTGCAGCCCGCTGAGCATCCTGAAAACCGGCCATGAGGCGAACCCATTCCAGAAGTTCGCGGATCGCGCCCATCATCCGGTCGGATTTGAGGTAGGAAAGCGAATTGACCGCATCGGGACGTCCCTTGAGAACCGTCTGAAAATCCGCATTGTTCGAGAGACCCGGGGCATTCTCCCCCTTCTCGATGATATCGGAAATCATTTGCCTGTTCGAGGCCAGCAGGCAGAATCCCCTGTAAAACGCAAAGGTCGGCTGAAAATCGCCGGTCAGGGGAAGCGGCAGGGTGTGAATGTCGATTCCGTTTTTCTGCTGCACGCTCAATTCGGCGTTGAGCTGCCCGGCCGCGGACCTGAGCAGCCGGTTCATCGGACCGGTCTCGTTGAGCTCGATAAAAACCGCTATCCTGGCGCTGGGCATAACTACCCCGCCCCGAAGATCGTCCAGGACCAGTCCGAACTGATGCCCCAGACTGTCGATCAACTTGTCCGGATGCATCTGGGTCATCTTCATGAACCTGTCGGCGAATGCTTCCCGGAGCGCCGCATCGGCCAGATCGCGCTGAAGTTTCAAATTCAGATCCATGGTGTTGACGCTGTAGTACAGCAGGGGGTTTTCCGGGGCCCAGGCCAGCGGCTGGTGGATCTCCGGCGCACGGCTGTAAAGCGGCACGTTGCGGGGATCCAGCGCCTGAGCGTCAAAAAGAATCCGCAGATGATCCTGCATCCGGTCATCCTCGGAGGATACCAGACCGAAATGCTTCAACCCGTTGAACAGGACGGCCTTTTGCTGAAATTCGGCATTCTCCTTGAACCGGACCTTGAGCATGTCAAAAAAGCCCTCGATGTTTCCATAAACAAGGGTATTGACCCGGCCGGATTTCTCAGGCCGCAGTTTTTGGTAATTCGGAACCGAAGCCAGGGCGGCTTCCGGAGCATCAAACTGATCGATGCACCGGATGATGTTTTCCCGGCCCGAAGAGGCGATCAGAAGCCCCCTGGCCAGCGTGTAATAAACCGGAAGGTCGGCCCGGAGCTCAAAGCGCCGGATTTCGTATTCCTTGTACTTCTCGAACGTGAAGACCAGATCCCTGGACAGGACCTTGCCCGCCAGTTCCACCAGCTCGATTCGGCTCCGGGGCTGGGCGACCAGAACCACCTGCTTGAGAAGATCCAGAGAATCGTCGAATTCAAGAAACGCCTCCTTGTCCGGAAGCCAGGCCAGAACCGCCCGCTGACCGAAAATCTCCTCAAACAGCTGGCTCTGCAGGCCGGCTTTGAATCTGGATTCAAAGTTCCGGTAAGATTCCGTCCACTTCGGCGGGGCCTCGAGTTTTCCCATCGTTGCGGCAAAATCAATCTCACCGAGTTTCTTTCCCAGCGGAGACGACCGGAACTTTGCCAGACGTTCTTTTAAATCCCGGCATTCCAGGGTCAGCAGGGCATCTGCCGGAAGCACCCGGTCCGGATCGACGGTTTTCAGCGGCGTTCGAACGTAATACCACAGGCCGGCCGCCAGAAGGCAGGCCGCCAGGAGCACGACCATCAGCTTTTTCATGAAAGCATCCTTTTTGTAAACGGTTTGAAGTGGGTCATTGAAGTCAGCATCTTTTCCACGTTCCGGAATTTTTCCTTAACCGGAAGGAACGTCCGTGCACAGCAGGGCTTCGGCCGCGATGATGCCGTCCACGGCGGAGCTGACGATGCCGCCGGCATAACCGGATCCTTCTCCGCAGGGAAACAGGCCCCTGGCGCCCAGCGCCTGACCGTCCTTGCCCCGCAGCACGCGCACCGGACTCGAGCTTCGGGTCTCGGCTCCGTAAAGCAGGACCTCCTCCGGCCCCACCCCTTTGAGGCGTTTGAGCATGGCCGGAATCGCATCGGCCAGGCTGTCGGCGACAAAATCCGGCAGGCATCGGCGGATATCCGCGGGACATGATCTGGCCCAGGATCGACGGGGCAGGCCTTCCGGCGCACGGCCCTTGAGAAAGGACTCCAGATCCGAAGCCGGCAGGCTGTAATCCGAACCGCCTGAGGCAAACACAGCCCGTTCGATCCGGGCCTGAAATTCGCATCCGGATAGAACCCCGGGCAGATTTTCAGAAGCCGGAAAATCCTGCGGGTCGACCGGTACCAGAAAAGCCGCATTGGCAAAGGCGCCGCTGCGGGCCGCATAACTCATGCCGTTGGTGGTCATCTCGCCGGGCGCCGATGCACAGGGAATCACCTCCCCGCCCGGACACATGCAGAAGGTGTAACAGGCCCGATGCGGATCCCGGCCCTGATGGGTCAGGCGAAACGCGGCGGCCCCCAGACGCGGGTGCCCGGCCCATCTTCCCCATTGGGCGCGATCGATCCGATCCTGGGCCAGTTCCAGACGAACGCCGACGGCAAAGGGCTTGGCCGCCAGAGCCGCGCCGGCCCGGTCCAGCACGCCGTACATATCCCGGGCGCTGTGACCGGCGGCCAGCACGCAGGCATCCGCATCCATCCAGCTTCCGTTGACCCGAAGCGCACGAAGCGATCCATTTTCAACGTACATGTCCTCCAGAAGGGCGTTGAACCTGAACTCGCCGCCGTTTTCTTCGATATGCCGGCGCAGTTTCGGAACGATGCGCATCAGGGCATCGCTTCCAAGATGCGGTTCGGCGTCGATCCGGATGTTTTCCGGAGCGCCGCATCGCACCAGGGTGTCGAGAAACCGCCGGACTCGGGGACGGTCCTTGCTCCGTGAGGTCAGCTTGCCGTCGGAGAAAAGTCCGGCCCCTCCCTCGCCGAAAAGCACATTGGTCTGCGGATCCAGGGATCCGTGCTTCCAGAACAGGCGAACCTTTTCAGACCGCGCATCGCAGGACGCGCCTCTTTCCAGAATCACCGGATTCGATCCGGCCCGGGCAAGGGTCAGGGCCGCCATCAATCCGGCCGGACCGGCGCCGACCACGATTGGCCGCAGACGCCCCTTTTTTTTCAAAACCGGCGGCGCATCGAAGTCTTCGGGCGAAAACACCTCGACATCTTCCACCGGCAAATCGATAGCGGCCGAAGTTCGGACTTCCACGGAAAGGACAAATACCGGTCCGGAAGAACGCGGCCGGGAATCCACGGATCGGCGGACGATGCTGACGGCCAGCAGCTGGTCCGCCTGACAGCCCAGTTTCCGGCAAACAGCGGCCCGAAGGTCTTTCTCCTCGTAATCCAGGGGCAGAATCAACTGGTGAATGCGGTAGTGCATGAATGATCCGTTCTCAGCGAATAACGCCCATTTCGATCAAATCCGATTTCAGCCCGGCGGGGTCAAACTCTTTTCCGGGTCTCCATTTTCCCCGGTACTCCAGGGTGGGAACCACCCAATCCTCTCCGCCGTTGACCGCCACCACCTGTTTCACCACATCCTCCGTGGCCTTTTCAATATCCACGGCAAGATACTCGATGCCGTTTTCCAGAAGGAATTTCTCGGTCATCCGGCAGTGGGGACACCAGACGGCCAGATACACCTTGAGCATAAGGCCTCCTTTTCAACCAGCGGAGCGGACCGTTGAAGACGGGGTGCGCCGGCTCACGCCGCGATCAATGGCGCAAAGCCCTGCGTCATCAAGGATTTATCAGGGGAAAATGGAAATGTAAAGCGCCCGGTTGTCTGGCAGGCTGTTGAAAAACTGCGCCTGAGGCCGCCATTGGGCGTTGCGCGGCTCTCGCCAATGCTCACATATGTTTTGAGAATATGCTGCGCTTGTCGCATCGCCGTGCGCCTTGCCTGATGGCCTGATTCTTGTTTTTCAACACCCTGCTAAAAGCTCAGGCCGGGATTCATCGCCCCGCGGACATAGCCCTCCAGGTCCAGCGCAATATGGAGAAAACCCAGAGACCTGAATTCGGCGATGATCCGCGCGCGAGCAGATTCATCCAGAAGCAGTGGGAAGTTTTTCACATCGGTTTCGATGCGGGCCACCTGCCCGTGATGCCGCACCCGGCATCCGTCCATGCCCATGCCGCGCAGAAGATTCTCCGCGCTTTCAATCTGTCCGAGGGCATTTTCGGTGATCGGCGCGCCAAAGGGAATTCGCGTGGCCAGGCAGGCATCGGCCGGTTTGTTCCAGGTCGGAAGATTCATTTCCATCGACAGGACCCGGATTTGGTCCTTGTTCAGCCCCGCTTCCATCAAAGGCGCAACCACGCCCAGCTCTGCGGCGGCCCGAAGGCCCGGCCGGAAATCATTCGAATCATCCGTATTGGCGCCGTGGGCGACCCTCTGAATTCCCAGTTTTCCGCCCAGCGCAAAGAGTTTTTCAAACAGGTTTTTTTTGCAGACATAACACCGTGCGGCGGTGTTGGCGACAAATCCGGGCAGATTCATCTCATCGGACTCGATCTCGACATGAGCGATTCCCAGGTCCGCGGCCAGTGATCGGGCATACGCGGTCTGCTTTGCACAATGAATCGGCGAGACGGCGGTAACGGCCAGCACGTTTTGCTTCAGCGTCTGGTGCGCGGCAAAGACCAGCAGGGTGCTGTCCGTTCCTCCTGAAAAAGCCACGATCAGTCTTTCGCAGGATGAAAGGATGGCCGTGAGACGATCATATTTTTGCCAAAGGCTTGGGTCCATCATGATTCCAGATATCGGGCTCAAATCCATCTCATGAATCCGGCGAATACAGATGACACCGGACCTGGCGTCCCGAACAGCGTATCATGTCCGGCTCGATTCTGGCGCAGACCGGCATGACTTCCGGGCAGCGGGTATGAAAGGGGCATCCGGACGGCGGATCAGCCGGAGAAGGGGTTTCTCCGTGCAGAATCCGGCGGCGATCCCTGTGAATCCCCGGTATGGGAACCGCGGCCACCAGTGCCCGGGTATAGGGGTGCAGAGGCCGGCCGATGACGGCTTCGACATCCCCGAATTCCATGATCTTTCCCAGATACATCACGGCCACCTGGTCGGAGATATTGCTCACCACGCTCAAATCGTGGGAAATAAAAAGATAGGACAGGCCGTATCTTTCTTTCAGATCCATCAGCAGATTCATGACCTGGGCCTGAACCGAAACGTCCAGGGAACTGACCGGCTCGTCGCAGACAATGAAATCCGGTTTCAGGGAAACGGCCCGGGCAATGCTGATCCGCTGGCGCTGCCCCCCGGAAAACTCATGGGGATAACTGTGAATCGCATCCTTATCCAGGCCGACATCGGCCATCAGTTCCTCGGCGTGTTCCCGGCGGCTTTTCTTGAGCATTTGAAACGCGGCCAGCCCTTCGGTGACGATATCCAGAACATTCATCCGCGGATTTAAGGAGGACAGGGGGTCCTGAAAAATAATCTGCATGCGTTTTCTCAGGCGCCGGACCTCGGCCCGGTCCAGAGCGGCAAGGTCCTTTCCTTCAAAACAGACCGTCCCGGAGCGGATCGGCTCCAGCCCGATCAGCGTTCTGCCCAGGGTGGTCTTTCCGCACCCCGACTCCCCCACAAGGCCCAGGGTCCGGCCCCGGTCAATATCCAGGGAAACCCCGTCCACGGCGCGCACATAGCCGACCGTCCGGGCCAGAATCCCTCGCCGGATGGGAAACCAGGTTTTCAGATCTTTTACGCTTAAAATCGGAGAATCGTTCTTCATCGGATCATTACCGCGGCCGCCTGATTTTCCGGAAATGCAAAAACGGCGGCGAAACCTCTCTGCTTCATTTATTTCAGATATTCACGGGCCCTGAAACAGGCCGCCCGACGGTCATCCGTCAAAGCCGCCATCTCGGGCAGCTCAAGCGCACACCGGTCCAGAGCCTCCGGGCAACGGTCCCGGAACCGGCATCCGGCCGGATAATCTCCGGGAGACGGAACGCTTCCCGCAATCGCGGGCAGCCTTTTTCGACGGATATCCAGCCGGGGCATCGAACGCAGAAGCCCCTGCGTATAGGGGTGAAGGGGATTTGAAAATATGGCCTGCGGCCGCCCCTCCTCCGCCAGCCTGCCGGCATACATCACCAGAATCCGGTCGCACATTTCCCATACCACGCCCATGTCGTGCGTGATCAGCAGAATGGTCGTGTCCCGGCGGCGCATCTCCCGGATCAGTTCGAAAATCTGAGCCTGAACGGTCACGTCCAGCGCGGTGGTCGGCTCGTCGGCGATCACCAGGTCCGGCTGCATCATCAGGGCCATGGCGATCATGACCCGCTGCTGCATTCCGCCGGAAAGCTCGAAAGGATAGGCGGTCATTCTCTGCTCAGCGCCGGGAATATTCACCTTTCGAAGCCAGTCCAGGGCGATTTCTTCGGCGGCTTTCCTTGGAATATTCTCATGAAAGCGCAGGGCCTCGACCATCTGGTCGCCGATTCGGTGCAGCGGAGACAGGGCCGCCATGGGTTCCTGAAAAATCATGCTGATGGCCCGGCCCCGTATCTCACGCAGCCTCGGCACCGATGCTCTGAGCAGGTCCTCTCCCTTGAAAAGCGCGCTTCCTGAAGCGATCCTGCCCGGAGGAATCGGAATCAGGCGAAGCAGGCTCAGGGCGGTCACCGATTTTCCGCAACCCGACTCTCCGACCAGACCGACGATCTCACCTTTGTTCAGATCAAAGGAAACCCGGTCCACAGCATTGAATGCGCCCTCCTCGGTTTCAAAGGCAACGGTCAGATCCCGGATTTTCAACAGCGTCCCATCATTCATGGTCAAAATTCCTATTCCAGCCGGCTGTACTGCTTGGGATCATAGGCATTTCGAATCCCTTCGCCCACGAACACGCCCAGAAGCATCACGCCGAACAGGGCCGCAGACGGATACAGAATCAGCCACCAGGCCCACCGGTACTGCTGGGCCTGAAAAAGCAGCTCCCCCCAGCTCGCGGTCGGCGGCGGAAGACCGAAACCCAGATAATCCAGGGCCGCCAGTGATCCGATGGCGCCGACCAGGGAAAAGGGAAACAGGGTAATCACCGGCACCAGGGCGTTGGGCAGAATGTGCTTGGCGATGATTCTGTATGAAGACAATCCCATGCAGCGCGCCGCCTCGACAAACGCCTGGCTTCGCAGGCGGAGAAATTCCGCCCGGATATAATACGAGATTCCGATCCAGTTAAAAAGCCCGTAACAGATCAGCAGCAGGACGAAGCTTCTTCCATAGACCGAGCCCATCAGAATCATGATGTATAAAAAGGGCAGCGCGCTCCAGATTTCTATCAACCGCTGGCCCCCGATGTCCACGGCGCCGCCGTAGTAGCCCTGCACCGCGCCGGCAAAAACGCCGAGCGCCATGGATCCGAATACCAGCAGCAGTCCAAAGGACATGGAGGTTCGCAAACCGTAGAGAACCCGCGCCACCACATCCCGGCCCGCCGCATCAATACCCATCCAATGGCCCCTGACCGGCGGATAGGGAAACCGGACATCCGATTTCTGAAAGGAAATGCCGTATTTTGCGCCGTCGATCGAAAGTGCATAAGGCTCCACGGGACCGGAAAATCTTTGATCCACAAGCCCCCGAAGGATGGTGCGCTCGGGTTCCGCAATGCGGGGCCAGATCTTTGCCTGATCCTGAACCGGCTCAGGATCACGGCTGAAAACCGCCCGGACTTCCGGCGCATCGCCGAAGTCCGCTTCCCGGAAAGTCAGGCGCACGGTTTCAGGCAGTTTTGCCCGTGGAGAAAAGGTGGAAAGGCTGATTTGGATCGGTCGGCCGTCGATGGTCTGGGTCGCTTCCCTGAATGCCGGCGCAGGCTGATTTGAAAACCGCAATCCGAGGGCCTTCTCGAGCGAAGGCGAAATGCGGATCAGGGCGCTCAGCGGCATTTGTTGAAGTGCCTGAGCGCCCCTGCCGGACAGAACATCCGGGCCGGTGAACCGGAAGACGATGCGCGCCGGGTCGATGTCGGCTGCGGCGATCTTTGGCTGGACGGTGAAGCGCAGGGTGACCTGGTCGGACATTGGAATCGACTTCGGATCGATGCTCTCATAGGGTCCGTAGGGAATCGGGGGGAAAATCATGAAGTTTTCCGCATCTTCGGTAAAAACCGGCGTTTGATGAATGGCCTTGTAGTTCGGACGGGTGCGTCTTTCGTTTTTAAGGAATTCATCCTCCGGGTAGAACCGGAGCACAGGAAAATAGGACTTCCCCTGAAACCGCACATAAAGCGGCACATCGTTGCAGATCAGTTCGGCGCCCAGGCTTGCCAGATACAGGATTCCCAGAATCCAGAGCGAGAACCAGGCCCGCTTGACGGATCTAAACCGCCTGAACCGCTTTTGGGAGATGGGATCTGAAACCGTCAAAAACCGCATGAATGCCTAATTTTTCTGAAAATTGATTCTTGGATCGATCAGCACATAGCAAAGATCCGACAGGATGTTTCCCAGCAGACCCAGTATGGACGTCAGAGAGAGAATCCCCATGAAAACCGGATAATCGCGGCCGACGATCGCCTCCAGGCTCAGTCGGCCCATGCCCGGAATCTCGAACACCTGTTCGATGATCACCGAGCCCGCAAACATGACGGTCAATATGGATCCGAATCCCGTGGCGATGGGCACCAGGGCGTTGCGAAGCGCATGTCCCCAGACAGCTCTGGAAAAGGAACCGCCCTTGGCGAGCACGGTCCGAATGTAATCCCTGCCGATCTGCTCCATCAGCGAATTCTTCATCAGCAGGGTCAGAACGGCAAAATTGCCGACCATGTAGCAGAGAACCGGCAGAAACATATGCCGGAAAATATCCAGAGTTTTGCCCGCGAACGAGAGCTGGTCAAAATTTTCCGAATAAAAACCCGAAAGCGGAAAGATATCCCACAAGCCTTCAACGGCGCCGCAGAAAAGCATCTTGAGCACCATTCCGAAGGCAAAGGCGGGAATGGCGTATCCGGTGAAAACCAGAGCGCTCGATGCCAGATCAAAGGGCTGATTGTGCCGCAGAGCCTTGGCGATGCCCAAGGGAATGCAGACCAGATAGGACAGCAGAAAACCGGTGATGCCGAATATCAGAGACACCTGAAACCGCCCGCTGATCAGCTCCCAGGCGGTTTTATTGGGAAATTTGTAAGATTCCATGCGCATTCCCAGCCGATCGTCGACCAGCCACTTCCAGTATCTCTGGTGAAACGGGCGGTCAAATCCGAAATGTTTTTCGAGGGCCTCGCGCTGTGCCTCCGAGATCGTCGCCCGCACCTGGGCGCCATGGCCGGCATCCCCGCTTCCGATGCCCTTCATCTGCATGATCATCTGTTCCACGGGACCGCCGGGCACAAACTGAATCAGGACGAAGCAAAGCAGCGTGATGCCGATAAAGGTTGGAATCACCAGCAGAAAACGCCGAATAAAATAGTTCAATCGTTCCATGGGATGCTCCCGAAATTGCCGACAGCGGACCATATCGACCCAGGGTAAAACGCGCAGGCTTTGATCTGGCTGAAATACACCAGAACACGGGGTTTTTCAAGCAAACTCGTTTAACCGCCTCAAAACAGGCGGCGTCTTCCATTCGCCTGAGAAAAGGATCCCGCTTTTTTTATTTGTAATTTTCTTTTGTTGCTGCTAACGCAGGCAAAAGCATGAATACCCGATGATGCAGTGAACAGATAGTAATTTACGTCTTTTTGCCGAAATCAGGAAGTTTTTTCAATCAGGAAATCTGACGTTCACTTGTCGCAGCGCCGTTTCCTGGCGCGTCAACAGACAGGGGCTTGCCGTTCGAGGTGGAACATGAATGCAAAAGGAGGACATTTTCGTCATCCAGGGACGTTTTTACGGAAATCCGCCATGCGAAAAATCCTGAGTCCCGACAGTTCCAGGGCATTTACGCTGATCGAAATGATCACCGTTGTCGGCATCATCATGATTCTGTCAATCCTGGCAATTTCTAGTTATCTTCACGCCAAAAATCATGCTTACGAAATAGTGGCCAAATACGACCTTCACAACCTGATAACATTTGAAGAAGCTTTTTTTGCGAAACACGACCGGTACAAACCCTATACCGGCCCTTCAGATTTTCCGGGGATGAAACTCAGCCCCGGCGTCACGCTTGCAACGGCGGGGAATCCGGAATCCCCAGCCGATTTTACCGCTCAAGGTTGGCACGAAAGGACCGATAAGCTGTATATATACCATTTTGATACAGGCCTGTTTGAAGAAACCACAAAACCCTAACCCGTTAAAGTGACCGGCCATGAATGGAAAAAAAAATCGCAGGTTTCTGAATTTCATTATTAACAAGGACATACAGTTCCGGGTGGCCGCCCTGAATGTGATTTACGCCCTTCTGATTCTGGTGATCACCGGATTCATTGCGCTGGCGCCCCTGCTGCAGGACATGTATCTATCCGAAGATCCCAGAGTTCAGTACCAGTCGGCCCAGGCCTTTCTCGTCCTGACCTCGCGGCTGGCCCCGACCATTATTTTCGTGGTGATCATGATCGTCATTCATATCATGATCGCCACGCATCGGATCTGCGGACCCATGGTCAATTTCAAACATACCTTTGAAAGCATGGCAAAGGGTGATCTGACGCGAAAGGTTTCATTGAGAAAAGCGGATTATCTCAAACCCGAGGCCGAAAAAATCAACGCCATGGTCGATTCGATCTCGGCGATGATTTTCGAAATTAAAACCTGCCATGAAAACCTGATGACAGCGCTTGAAAAAACCGCACACCCGGCTTCCGGAATCGACCCGGGTGCGGAGCCGCAAAAATCCCTGGTCCTGATCCGTGAGGAGGCTCAGCAGATCCGGGAGAGACTGGACCGGTTCAGCCTTCTAAACATCTGAGGGCTCCCTGCCGTAACCGCCGCCGCCGGGCGTTTCGATGCGGATCACATCATCGGCCTGCAGACGTTCGTGAAACTTGGAAGGCCGGGCATCAATCCGGCCGCGCCGGATAATCGTATTTTTACCGGGTTTTCCCGCCGCTGCGCCATAAAGACCGTAAGGCCCTCTTTTCCGCCTTTCAGACAGCACCGTCACCTCGGCATCGCAATCGAGCCGGATTTCACGGATGATGCCGTCCCCTCCGCAGAACAGGCCGCTGCCGCCGGAGCCCTTTCGAACAGAGTACTGCGTCACTCGAAAGGGGTAGCTGTATTCCAGCGCCTCCACCGGGGTATTGCGCGTGTTGGTCATGTGTGAGTGAACGGCGGACTCTCCGTGAAAAAAAGCGCCGGCGCCCATGCCGCCGCCGATGGTTTCATAATAGGCAAAAGGGCGGTTGCTTCGAGGGTCCACGCCGCCGATGGCGATGTTGTTCATCGTCCCCTGGGAGGCGGCCGGAATATGTCCGGGCAGAACCCGGGCAAGAGCGCCCAGAACCACATCCACGATCCGCTGAGAGGTTTCCACGTTTCCGCCGGCAACAGCGGCCGGAAACAACGCATCGACCACGGTTCCGGGCTTGGATCTGATTTCAACGGGACGAAAGCATCCGGCATTGGTCGGGGCAGCTTCGGGCATCAGGCACCGGAACACATACAGGACCGCCGAAAGCGTAATCGACGACACGGCGTTGATGCAGCCCGCAACCTGAGCGGCGGATCCGGCGAAATCCACGACCGCCCGGTCCTTTTCAATCTGAACCGTGGCCTGAATGCAGATATCCTCGGCGCCGAATCCATCGTCTTCCATGACATCGGCAAACCGATACGTCCCGTCAGGAATGCTCTCAATGGCCTGCCGCATCATCCTTTCGGAATAATCCAGCAGCGCTTCGGCATATTGACGGGTTATCTCAAAACCATATCTTTGCACCAGATCCCGGAATCGACGGATGCCCGTCAGGTTGGCCATCGCCTGGGCGGAGAAATCGCCTTCCCGTTCGACGGGCGTCCGCACATTGCTGAGAAAAAATTTCATCAGCCCCGCGTCGATCCTGCCGCGGGAAATGATTTTCAAGGGCGGAATGATCAGCCCTTCCTGAAAAATCGAGGATGAAAGGGGCATGGAGCCGGCGCTCATGCCGCCCACATCGGCATGATGCGCGCGGTTGGCCACATAAAAGGCCGGTTTTTCGCCATCCAGAAAAACCGGCGCCACCAGGGTGATGTCGGGTAGGTGGGTGCCGCCCCTGAAAGGATCGTTGAGCGCGATCATGTCGCCTTCGGAAAAGGATATTTCCATGGCGGCGCGTACGGACATGGGCATGGAGCCCAGATGAACCGGTATATGGGCCGCCTGAGCGATCATATTGCCCCGCGCGTCGAAGATCGCGCAGGAATAATCCCTTCTTTCCTTGATGTTGGGAGAAAACGCCGTCCGGTTCAGGACCACTCCCATTTCCTCGGCAATGGCGGAAAACCGGTTCTTAAAAATCTCCAGCAGTACGGGATTGACATCCATGGCCTGTTGACCTTCTTCAGCCGGTCCATGTTTCGATCAGCAGATTTCCGAAAGCATCCGCCTGAGCCGCCGCGCCCGGCGGCAGGATTGTGGTTGCAGAGTATTCCACCAGTATCGCAGGCCCCTGAATGCGATTGCCGGGGCAAAGCCCCTGCCTTGAAATAATGGGGGTGGAAATGAACCTGCCTTCAAAAACCACCGGACGGTTTCCCAGAAAACAGGCTTCGCAGAGCGGTTCATTCGAGAGTTCGCCTTTCTTCAGCTCCGGCTTTTCGGAAACCCCCACGGCCCGCAGGCGGATATTGACGATCTCGGTGTTTTTCTGCACACTGCAATACCCGTAGGCGCGCCGGTGAAGTTCGTGAAAAGCGGCAACCGGATCATCGCCCCGTGCCGGCACCAGAATCTCATAGGACTGCCCCTCGTACCGCATGTCCAGATACCGTTTCAGGGAAATTCGATTCCGGTGAATGCCTTCGGCGAACAAGTCTTTAACAGCCTCTGTTTCAAGCGGGGCGAACATCTCCTCGATGCGTTGCGGGTCACAGCTGCCGGAGGTCATGACGGTCAGTGAATAATCCTTGACCACATCGGCCAGAAGCATGCCGATGGCCGACAGAATGCCCGGATTGACGGGCACCAGCACCCTGGGGATATTGAGCAGTCTTGCCAGAAACACGGCATGGAGCCCGCCGGCGCCGCCGAACGCAAACAGGGTGAATTCCGCGGGATCAAATCCCTTTTCCACCGAAACCACCCGAATGGCCCTTTCCATGGCGGCGTTGACCACCTGCACAATGCCTTCGGCCACCTGTATTTCCGAAAGACGGGTCTGTGCGGCCATCTGCCCGAACGGGGCCGAAATTTTATCCGGGTGCAATCGCATGTCGCCGCCGAGAAAATGATCCGGAATCAGCCGTCCGAGAAAAAGATTGGCATCGGTCACCGTAAGCTGGCCGCCTTTTCCGTAGCAGATCGGTCCGGGATCACTTCCGGCGCTCTGAGGCCCCACTCGCAAGGCGCCTCCGGAATCCAGCCGGGCGATGGAACCCCCTCCGGCGCCGACCGTATGAATATCGATCATCGGTACGCGAACCGGATGCCGGGCAATGGACGATTCCAGGGTCAGCGGAAGCCGGTCGTCGATCAACGCCACATCCGTGGAGGTTCCCCCCATGTCAAAGGTGATGAGCCGGTTGAATCCGGCCGCCCGGCCGATCTCGTAAGCCCCGACCACGCCGCCCGCCGGCCCCGAAAAAATGGTCCGTACCGGTTCGCGCATCGCGGTGCGCACGGAAATGCTTCCGCCGTTGGACTGCATGATCCGCAGGGGGGCGTCTTTCATGAAATCGAGCACAGTCCGAAGATATCCCTGAATTTTCGGGGCCACATAGGCGTTGATCACCGTTGTGGAGGTGCGCTCGTATTCCCTGAACTCGGAAAGTATCTCGTGGGAAAGGGAAACCGGAATGCCGAGCCTTCCGAGCATTTGACCCATCATCCGCTCATGGCCGGGGTTCTTGAATGAAAACAGGAAGGATACGGCCACTGATTCGATGCCGGCTTGCTCGATCTCCCGCACCCGCTTTTCAGCGGCATCCAAATCAAGATCTTCAAGGATGCGGCCGGTGCAGTCCATCCGGCACCTCAGGCCGAAGCGTCTTTGGGCCGGAATCAAGGGGGGCATCCGGTGATAGTGCAGGTCGTAGAGCGCATGACGGTTCTGGCGGCCGATCTCGATCACGTCCTCAAAACCCTGGTTGGTGATCAGAGCCGTCCGCGCGCCCTTATGCTCCAGAAGCGCATTGGTGGCCACGGTTGATCCGTGGACCACATGCGGCTTGTCGGCGGCGCTGATTCTCCCCAATCCTTCCAGCACTGCCAGGGCTGGATTTGAAGGCGTGGTCAGGCATTTGCAGATGCGCCAGCCGCCGTCCTCCTGAAAAATGAAGTCCGTAAAGGTTCCGCCGGTGTCAACACCCACCAACACCATGAAATCACACTATTTTTTAAAACATTGATGTCATGACGGCAGTCAAGAAAAAAAGAAGGGAACAGGACCATTTCCCGTTCCCTTCGCAATATTTGGAATAGAAACCCGTGTTAGCGCTTGGAGAACTGGAACCTTGCACGCGCGGCTTTCTGGCCGTATTTCTTTCGCTCTTTGCTTCGGGGGTCTCGTTTGACAAAACCGGCTTTTTTGAGCGCCGGCCGGAAATCGGGATTAAACAGCATCAGAGCCCGGGTGATGCTATGACGGATGGCGCCGGCCTGCCCGGTAATTCCCCCGCCCATGACCCGAATCATCAGGTCAAAACTGTCACGGGTATGCGTCAGGTCAAAGGGCTGAAACAAAAGCGCCTTGGCGGATTCCACCGTGATATAGTCTTCCATCGGAACGTCATTGATGGTGATCCGGCCCGTACCGGGTTTGAGCCATGTTCTGGCGACTGCGCACTTGCGTCTGCCTGTGGCGTAAAATGTCTGTTCTTTCTCCATTGAATACTCCAGAATCATCAAAAATTCATCAACCGACGATTAAATCGCAAGGGCTTCGGGCTGCTGGGCTTCGTGGGGATGAGAGGCGCCGGCATAAACCTTCAGCTTTTTAATCAACTTCCTTCCCAGTCTGTTTTTGGGCAGCATCCCTCTGACGGCAATCCGAATCACATCCTCGGGACGTTTTTCCAACAGTTTTTTCGCCGTGATCGTCTTGAGACCGCCCGTATAACCACTGTGGCGGTAATAATTTTTCTGATCCAGTTTTCGTCCGGTCATCAGAATCTTCTCGGCATTGATCACAACGACCGAATCTCCCATATCCACATGGGGAGTGTACAGGGGATTGCATTTGCCTCTGAGTCGAGCCGCAATCTGACTGGCCAGACGGCCCAGGATTTTTCCTTCGGCATCGACGAGCAACCATTTATCTTTGTTGTCCGACGCTTTTGCGTTGTATGTATATTTTTTCACCGTCTTCCGATCTCCTGTTCATAAAGAATTTGGCACTTTTAATTAAAATTTGACCACATGTCAAGGGTAAATTCATCTCTCAGCCAAAAGAACGCGTCGACAGCCGCCGCCCGGGGCGGAAGCAATTTCTTGTGACTTCAGGCAACCGCCCGCCATGGGCCATGACGGCGTTCAGCACCGATGCATCCTCTTTCCGGATAAAGGCCCTCGCATTGACATCCGTGCACGATTCCAATATAACCGGCAGTCAGAAACATGCAGGCCGCAAACGATTGGAAACCCTCTCCATGAAACACATTGAAACCGAAGTAAAATTTTATTTACCAGAGATCGAGCCGGTTCGCAACATCATTATCCGCATGGGCGCCGAATCCACGGGCCGGATTTTTGAAACCAACCTTCGATTCGAAGATGCGGAAAAAAATTTAATCCAACGGCAATCCCTGCTCAGGCTCCGCAAAGACACCCGAACCCGGTTGACGTTCAAGGCGCCTTCGAATGACCCGGACGCTGAATTCAAAACCTTGAAAGAACTGGAAGTCGAGGTCAGCGACTTTGCAACCATGCGCCGGATCCTCGAAGCGCTCGGATTCCATGCCGAACAGATCTATGAAAAATGGCGTGAAACCTTTGTGTTTCAGGCAACCACCCTGTGTCTGGATGCCATGCCCTTTGGAAATTTTCTGGAAATCGAGGGTGAAAAAACCGCCATCAAGGATCTGGCCGACCGTCTGGGCCTGTTATGGAAAAAGCGGATCACCGCCAATTATCTGGCCATCTTCGAAACCATCCGGCAGGAATTCGGGCTGCCGTTTACCGACCTGACCTTTGAAAATTTCGACAGCACGAGCATCGACGTCGCCCGGGTCATGCAGCGGTTTGCAGCAGACGCCGAACCGGTTGCAGGCCGCATTTCCGATCACCGGCAATAATCCTCTCACTCAGAAAGAATATCCGCCATGATCCGTGTGCTCACATTAAATCTTCGATTCGGACTGGCCGATGACGGCCCCAACGGCTGGGAGTGCCGCAAACAGGTCTTTCCAGAATTCTTTGAAACCCATGCCGCGGATTTTATCGCCTTTCAGGAAGCCAATAATTTCCAGGCGGAATTCTTAAAAAACCTTCTCAAGGATCATCATTGCATCGGGCAGCGCAAGCCGGCGCCGCCATTCTGGCAGGACAACCTGATTTTTTATCACAAAAGCTGGCGGTGCATTCAACAGCACCATTTCTACCTGAGCTCAACGCCCTCGGTTCCCAGCCGATGGGCGAAAAGTCTCTGGGCCAGGCAATGCATCATCGGCGTGTTTCAAAAACAGGATCACACCCTGATTTTCGCCACCACGCATCTGGATTTTGACGCCGAGGTCCAGGTGCAAAGCGCCGAACTGATCCTTCGGCGCCTGGCCGGCATTTCCACCCAAATGCCCGCAATTCTGGCCGGCGACTTCAACGCTTTGCCGGAAAGTTCCTGCGGCCTTGCCCTGACCGGCCGGCTTACGGAAAAACCGGTTCAGGGCCCTTGTTTTCAATTTGCCTTCAAGCCCCCTTATCCGGCGACCCATCATGGATTTACCGGAAAAAAGGAAGGCCGGCATATAGACTGGATTCTGCACTGCGGAGGCCTGATTCTTATTGAAAGCCGGGTGATTCAGGAACCGGTTCACGGAATTTTCCTGTCGGATCATTATCCGGTCAGCGGAATTTTCAAAATAGCGGAGCCGGGCACATCGAACGTCTGAGCGCAGACGATCTCGGCATCGATCACGCCGCCGACATCTACCGTCAGGTTCCGGCAGATGATCCGCCCCGAGCAGGTTCCCGATGCAAGCACCCGGATCGTATTTCCTGCGCAAACACCGCCTTCCAGCCGACCCGCGACCGTGATTGAATCCGCCTGAATATCCGCGCAGACCGTTGCGCCCTCCGCGACCACCAGCGTCTCACCCCTTAGAACACCGCTGACAACTCCTTTGATGATCAATTGCCCTTCGAAGCACAGGTCTCCCTTCAGGGTCACGCCGTTGTCGATGATGGAAAATGATTTGCTTTTCATAGAACCTGTCCTGGCAAAAAATACCGCGATGGTTTTCAAAAATCACTGCGCCTGCGTGTTCGGCAAAATCACGAGACGCGATGCGCCGCTCCGATGATTCGAATTCGGATTCCGGACAATTTTTTATCGGGCCGATGGAATATCGTGCTGAAGCAGCAGGGTACCGTCCTCGGAATAAACCCACAGGGTGGCCAGCGCACAGGAAACCACATGCTTCGCCCGCAAATGCATCGTCTTGTACCGGGAGATGGAAAACTCATGTCCCTTTTCATGGCTGGCCGGTTGCCCGGCGTTCAGCACAACCTGGGGGACGACCCGCCAGGTTTCGGAATGCGCCGCATCCGGTTTCAAAACGGCAAACACATAGCCGGAAACCCGATCCTTCCCCGTATTGACCAGCTTGAAGCGGATATCAAGCGCGTTGCCGCGCCGGTCCGGGATTACAGAAGCTTCCCTGACGGCCACCCTGGACGTGGAAACCGCTCCGGGCCGGGCCTCGGCGGACAGGGACGGATCATTGCCCGCCGCCCTGCTATCGGAAGCATCCCCGGATTCACCCGTACCGGACCGGTTCAGAACGATTCGGGTGGTCAGCAGGTCCTTTTCGTGCCGGATTTCGGCCAGCTCCCGCTCTAAATCGGCGGTCCTGAGGCTCAGGCTGCGCCGCTCGACCTCAGCGCCCCGATACATCCAGAATAAACCGGCGCATAAACCGGACAGCGTCAGAATGATCAGAAGAATGCCGGCGACAATCCGCCTTGCATTTTCAAATGACATCATGGCGCCGCTGTCCTCGATCAAAAGAATACGCCAGTTTCCGAACCTGAGAGAAGGCCTGGGCATTCGAACCTTCCCGGGTTCCCTACCCCTGGCCCGAGGCTTTTTCGTCTTTTCGGACTGTCTGATTTCCAAATTCTCAGCAGGCGGTTTCATTCCACTCCGTTGGCATCAGCACAAGATTCACTCCACAAAAACAGGATCATGGTGATGGATGCGCAGGTCTTTTTGCGCGTTGCCGCAGTTGACGGAAATCTCAAGATACCCGCGGCTTCCGATCAGTGCAAGAGCCCGGCCGGGTTCGGCATCGGCATAGGCCGAAGACAGGCCGGCAATGCGGCATTCTCCGATTCGGATAACCGGCTGGGCCCTGCCGGGTTTCGACCGAAGATAGGCGTCCAGACTCGCCGCATCGATACTGGTCGTGAGATTTCCGAACCGATCCGCCCAGACAACGGTTCCTGAAAGCCTTCCGTCGGCGCAAATCCGGGGCCGGCCCAGATCCAGGGTCTTCAGTACGCCGCAGTCAACCGGTTCCCCCATGGCTTCCAGATCCACGCCCGCGGCAAGATGGGCGGCCGCCGGCGCAAATACATCCCGCCCGTGAAAAGTCGTTGAAACGTCTTTCAGAAAATATTCGGAACGGTTCAACCGGACGGCAAAAATCCCGTCTTTTTGCAGCAGAAAGGACAGCGTCCCGTTGTCCGGTGCAAGGAAAAGATGACCGTCGGCCCTGAGGGCCAACATCGCCCGCCCGGTTCCCACGCCGGGATCCACCACCGCCAGATGAATGGTGCCGGCCGGGAAATACCGATAGGCCGCACCGATGATATAGGCCGCCTGAATGCAATTCTGAGGAGAGATCCCATGGGTAATGTCGACAATTGTCGCGGCCGGACAAATTGAAAGGATCACCCCTTTCATGACGCCGACATACTCGTCTTGCAATCCAAAATCGGTCGTCAGTGTGATGATGCCGGTCATATGCGCACAATCCCGAATGCCGGCATCAGGGGAAGCATTTGCCCTGAACGGGCAGCCCCAGATGGAGGTAGGCGGATTCCGGGGCCCGGCGGCCCGAAGAAGTCCGAAGCACCAGCCCGGTTTTCAGCAGATAGGGCTCCACCACGTCAACCAGCGTGTCCGCTTCCTCCTGCAGGGTGGCGGCGATGGCCTCGATGCCCACCGGACCGCCGTTGTAAAATTCGATGATGGTCTGAAGATAGCGGCGGTCCAGCCGGGTCAGGCCTTTTTCATCCACGCCTTCCAGCGCAAGGGCTTCACCAACGGTCTTTGCGCTGATCACTCCGTCGGACCGCACCTGAGCGTAATCCCGGACCCTTTTCAGCAGCCGGTTGACGATCCGGGGCGTTCCCCGGCTGCGTCTGGCAAGCTCCCCGGCCCCCCCGTCATCAATCATCGCGCCGAGCAGGTGCGCCGATCTCCGGGTAATGACGATCAGATCTTCTTCGGAATAAAAATCAAGATTTCGGAAGATGCCGAACCGGTCCCGGAGCGGGGCGGACAGAAGTCCCACCCGCGTGGTCGCCCCCACCAGCGAGAAACGCTTGAGACGATACCGGTGGCTGCGGGCGTGAACCCCCTTGTCAAAAACAAAATCCACGGCAAAATCTTCCATGGCCGGATAGAGGAATTCCTCCACCGCCTTGGGAATCCGGTGAATCTCGTCGATAAAAAGCACGTCCCCGTCCTCGAGGTGGGTCAGAATGCCGACCAGGTCCCCGCCCTTTTCAAGCGCCGGTCCGGAGGTGATGGTCAACCGGCTTCCCATTTCATTGGCGATGATATGGGCCAGCGTGGTCTTGCCCAGCCCCGGAGGCCCGTGAAAAAGCACGTGATCCAGAGGCTCTTTTCGAAGTTTGGCCGCCTCGATGGCGATGGCAAGGGTTTCCACCGCCTCTTTCTGCCCGACGTATTCGGACAGCCGCTCCGGTCTCAGGGACAGAAGTTCAGGCGTTTCGTCCACCGGAAGACTGAGCCCGGTGATGATTTCGGGCCGGGCCGATGAATGCGTGATAATACCTTTGGACATCAGGGCGTCTCCCCGCGGTAAACCTCATCAAAGAGTTCTTCAGGAGTGGAAATGGCGCTGTTGCGCTTCAAGGCCTGTGCAATCATGTTCCTAGCATCCGCCGGCCGGTGGCCGAGCTGCTCGACCAGCACCTTGTAAACCGGCGCGGACGCATCGGAAAAGGCTTCCTCCGGTCCGGCTCCCTGCACCGAAACGAATCTTTCGATCCGTCCGCAAAGCGCGGCGACAATCTTCTGGGCGGTCCGGTCGCCGATTCCCTTCAAGCGGGAAAGCGCAACCACATCCCGGCTCTCAATCGCCCTGGCAATGTCTGGTATCGGAAGCGTCAGGGCTTTGGCGGCCTTCAACGGCCCGATATCCCCCACGCCGATGAACTGCTGGAAAAAATCCTTTTCCGTTTCGGAATTAAAACCGATCAGCACGGGTTTGGGCTGGCGTTCGGTCTGATGATAATAAATATAGAGCGATATCTCATCGCCGATGGCTTTCTGCCGGATGGTTTTCATCACCACCACCGGCAGAAGAATCTCATAACCCACCTGATGGGTCAGCAGCAGAATCCGGTCTTCGTCAAGCTTCAGCAGTTTTCCTTCCAGATAACCGATCATGATTTCTCCTCTGCGCCCCACGGGTTTCCGGAAGCCCGGAACATGCCGATCAGCGCAAGCGCCAGGGCATCGGAAGCATGAGAAGGCCGAATGGGCGATGAAATATTTAAGACATGACGCACCGCCTTTTCAAGCTGAATTTTGCTGGCATTCCCGTTTCCGGTCAACACCTGCTTTGCCTCCCGCACCGAGATCGCGGCCACGGGGACACCGGCCCGGCATCCGGCCAGAAGAATCACGCCGGTCACCTTGCCCAGGGTGATGCCCGAGGCGGGGTATTTTTCCAGAGAGAAGACATCCTCCACAACCATTTGATCCGGGGATTCTTCCTTCAGCAGGGCGGTGAGCTTTGAATAGATCTGGTTGAGCCGTTCAGGAAGGGTATCATGCTTGGAGGTCCGTATCCCCCCGTAAGCATGTGACCGGACCTCTTGTCCGGATCCGCTGACGATGCCGATGCCGGTGGCGGCCAGACCGGGGTCAATGCCGATGGTCTTGATGGGCCTGCGCATCGATGATCCTTTTCACGTTGAAACCTGAAGCAAACCGCATTCGAATGGGCGCATCCCCAACCTGCCGGATTCTCTCACGCGGTCTTTCATCAGGGATTCAATTTTTTCTCCGCTATCTTCGCCTCGTTGGATCCGGGAAATTTCTTCACCAGTTCCTGAAGAATCAGACGGCCGTTGGCCTTATCACCGATATTGTAAAAGGACATCCCCTGCTTGAGCATCGCAGCGGGAACCTTGTTCCCTTTGGGATATTTTTCGATGACCTGCTGGTATTCCAGAATGGCTTTTTCATACCATTTCTCACGGTAGTAAACCTCTCCCAGCCAGAACTGAGCATTATTCGCCGTCTTGGAGGTCGGGTATTTTTTCAGATAATCCTGAAACCCCTGACGGGCCGTTTCAAAATCCCCTTTGTCCAGAGCCTGTTTGGAAGCGTTGTACAACGCTTCTTCGCTCAGTTCACCGCTGGAAGGAGAAACCGGGGGTTTCCCTGCATCGGCTTCCGCAATCTCCAGATTCAGGTATTGTTCCAGCCGGGCCAGCCGTGCCTGGTCCCGGCGCAAAAGCTCATCGATCCGGTTCAACCGCGACTGACGCTGTTCGTCGTCCCTTCCGACAGAAACGGTTTCCCGGCTGATCAGATGTTCGGTTTCCTCAAGCCGCCCCTGCAACTCGCGAATCTGTTCCTGAATGGCGGAAAACGAAGCCCGCATGCCTGCGGTTTGTTCCCGGACCCCCTGGTCTTCTTCAGTTCGCACCTGTGCGTAATCTTCCAGGCGGGCATCGATCGTATTCGCCTTTTTGTTCAACGCGGCGTTCTGATTTTCCAGCAGGGAAATCCGGTCGTGAAGCACGGCGACATCCTGCTGCATGGCGCAGCCGGCGCTGAAAATCAAAACAACAATAAACCAGCATGATAAGGATTTCATGGTCAACGCTCTCGAAGGATTTGGAAAAAACATGATGCGCCAAGAAAGCAAGATGAAAATACCGGCCCATCGGTCAACCACTTCCCGACGGGCCGGATTTTAAAAGTTCCGGTTTTTACCGGATTTCAAAATGAGCTCTTCGATTCCTGGCCCATGCGGCTTCGTCATGACCGGAGTCCAGAGGCCGTTCTTCTCCATAGCTGACGGTATCCATGCGGGATGCGGAAATCCCCAGATCCGTCAGGTAAGCCCTCACGCTGTTGGCTCTTCTGTCTCCCAGCGCCAGGTTGTATTCATTGGTGCCGCGTTCATCGCAATGTCCCTCGATGGTCACGGAAGCATCTGAATTTCTGCGAAGCCACTGGGCCTTATCCAGCAGAATCTGCTGGGCCTCGGCGCTCAGCACGGAGCTGTCGAAATCAAAATGGACATCCTCATTGACGAACCGTTCACGCTCGGTCATAGCGCCTTGACCCTGCAGGGCCGCGGCTCTTTGTCTTTCTTCCAAAAGCCGCTGTTCCTCCAGAGCGCGCTGCCGTGCCAGCTCTTCCTGCCGGGCTCTCTCAGCCGCCAGTCTATCTTCCTCGGACTGAGTAAGAGAAGTATCCGAACTGATGGTCTTCTTGGCGCAGGAAACCGTAAAAAGCATTCCTGACATGACAAAACATAAAGCAAAAATCATCCACAACACTCTGCGCATGCCTAACTCTCCTTTTCAAAATCCAGTGGTTTTTCCTGATTGATAATCGGCGGCGACCGCCTGAGGCGGTTCTGCTCGCCGGACAAGTTCAACAACATTCGCTGATCGGTTCCGTAAACGTTCATCATTTAAATTCTGGTCGCAAAACTCTGCGAATCTCTATGTCTCCTTCTAAAAATCCAGTGGTTTTTCCTGATTGAAAAGCGGCGGCGACCACCTGGGGCTGGTCTGCTCGCCGGACAAGTTCAACAACATTCGCTGATCGGTTCCGTAAGCGTTCATCACGTAAATCCTGGAAGGTCCCTGGCGCGTGGAGCTGAACGCAATCAGATTGCCGTCCGGAGACCAGCTCGGGGACTCGTTGTTTCCCGCGTTCCGGGTGAGTTGAACCGAATCCGCAGCCTTGACGCCGATGACGTGGATATTGAACTGCCCGTCATCCGAACCGCAATAGGCGATGCGATCGCCCTTCGGCGACCATGCGGGCTGGGTATTGTATCGGCCTTGAAAAGTCAATCTGCGAACCTGACCGGAGGCAAGCTCCTGAATGTAAATATGCGGGTTTCCGGAACGATTTGACACAAACGCCATCTGTTTGCCGTCAGGCGAAAAAGAAGGCGAAACGTCGATGCCCGGATTATGGGTCAATCTTCTAATGATATTGCCATTTCCCGTCAAGAGATAAATTTCCGAGTCGCCTGAAAATGAAAGGGTGGCCGCCAGGGCAAACTGGCCGGGAAACCACGCAGGGGAAATGTTCACCCCCTCCTTGGCCACGACCGCACCCCTTTTTTCCTTCAGCTGCCGGATCTGAAGCTCCGGCTTTCCCCTCGCATAGGAAGTGAAGGCGAGCCACTGCCCGTCCGAAGACCACGCCGGGGAAAGGCTGATGCTCCCGCTCCGGGTGACGGGCTTTGGATCATATCCGTCAAAATCGCATACAAAAATTTCCTTGGGTCCGGTCTGTGTGGAAACAAAGGCGATCTGGGTATCGAATATCCCTCTTTCTCCAGTAATGCTGTAAATTACCTCTCCGGCAAACCGGCGCATGATTTTTAGAAGATCCGCGGTGGGGCCCTTGTATTTTTTGCCGACCAGCATCTGGCCCTTGAAACTGTCGAAAAGCCGGAGCTCCGCCTCCACGGCATCACCCTGCACCAGCAGGCCGCCGGTGATCAGCAGTTCGGCGCCGACGGTCGTCCAGTTCTGAAAGTTGATGCCGGCCCCGACAATGTCGTCCTTCCGGGGATCGAAAAGAAAACTCCCGCGATCCAGCAGCTTGAAATAACTCGTAAAATCCAGGGTCCGGGAAAGCATATCCGCGGCTTCGGCGCACTTTGCCAGTTCCGAATCATTTCCGGAAACCCCCTTGAAAACCGGAACGGCAATGGGGATTTTTTTCAGAAAAGGGTTGTTAATATTGATATAAACATCAGGGGACTTGCCGGAGACCGGACAGGCGAGCGCCAGAAACAGCAGGCATGCAAAAACCAGCCTGATGCAATTCAACGCGTTCGAATTCTCAACAACCCGCTTCATGGTTCAAATACATCCTTTCATTTTATTGCGCAAAATCAGCCCGGTCATTATCATGGTTTGCCGCGGTCCGGCAAGGGGCCAAGCCGGAATGCGATTCATCTGTATCGAAGCAGGATTTCCTTGCTGCCGGCGCCTTATTTCTGTACGCCCGACGGCGTAAAATACAGCCCCACACTCAAGGGCGATTTGCCAGCCGGAGGCGGCGGCAGGGGATTGGATTTTTTCACCGCCCGGTAGGCTGATTCGTCCAGATACGCATTGCCGGACCTTGTTTCAAACCATATGTCCACGATCTCGCCGCTGGATGCGATGGTAATCACCAGAAGCGCTTCCGCATTCTGAATGTTTCCGGCAAGCTGTTCGGGAAAGGCCCAGTTTTTTTGAACCTGTTCCATGACGATATTGTTTGCATACACATCCCAGATCGTCCCGACCTCTCCGCCCCCACCGCCCTCTCCACCGCTCTGTCCTCCGGCCGGCGGACCGGCGCCGGCCGGCAAAGCGGATCCGGCGGCCTGATTCGGCGGCCCTTTTGCCACATCTTTTTTGAGTTTATCCAGCGCCTGGGCCAACGAGTCGGGTTTCGTCGACTCGGCCCTGGTCTCGATGCGCTTGACAGCGCTTTCAACAACCTTATCCGGTTTAAAGGTTTTTTTCTTCAGAGATTCCTTGGGTTTCACGGGCTCGGTTTTTTTGGCAACGGAAACCGCCTCGGGCTTGGGAGTCTCAGGAACCGGTTTTTGCTCAACCGGAACCGGGGGCGGCGTTTCCGCTTTTGGCGCCGGTTTCGGAATTTTTTGCTCCGCAGGCGTTTCAACCTTCGGGGCAGCAGGGCCTGAAGGCTTCGCCTCGGGCGTACTGGACGGAAAGGAAACCATGGTGACGTTGATGACCGACGGAGAAGACCGCCTGTAAGCGGGTTTATGCGCAATCATGAACGCGGCCAGGGCGATCAGCGCCAGATGAACCGCGCAGGAGACGGCAAGCATTGCAATCAGCCTTTTATGATCAACGCCGCGATAAAATGAATGAAACTGAATCGGACGTGTCGGTTTCATCGTTTGCCGGTTTTGGACCCTTTTGCCCCGGTCTCCTCGGTTTGCGGAAGGGTGATCATGCCAAGCTTTTCGACGCCGGCCGACTTGATCTCCGCCATCGCCTGGACAACGGATCCGTAAGCAACGTCCTTATCCGCCCGAAGATATACATTGCGATCCGTACGCTCCTGAAGAATCTTCTCCAGTTTTTCCTTCAGCATATCGATCGTGACCATATAATCATTGATGTAGATCCGGCTTTCCTTGTCGATGGCGACCACCAGGGTCTTCTCGTCCGACGGCAAAGATTCGGCCGTAGTCTCGGGCAGAGCCACATGAACCCCCTGGACCATCATGGGCGCGGTTACCATGAAAATGATTAAAAGTACCAGCATGACATCGACAAAAGGCGTCACATTGATGTCCGACATAAACCGGTCCGAACCCCCGCTTCCCATGGCCATCAGCCGTCCCCTTTCGTCCGCTTCCAGTCGCGTTCGACGATATTCAGAAAATCCGACGAAAAACTCTGCAGTTCTGTTTCAAGAATACGGATTCTGTGCATGAAGTAATTAAACGCGATGACGGCGGGAATCGCCACGGCAAGACCCGCAGCGGTGGCGATCAGGGCTTCGGATATTCCCGGCGCCACAACGGCGAGGCTGGCCGAGCCTCTCTGGCCGATTCCGTGGAACGAATTCATGATGCCCCAGACCGTGCCGAAAAGGCCGATAAACGGCGTCGTATTGCCGGTGGTTGCCAGAAACGGAACCATCTGGGTCATGATGGTCACCTCGGTATTGATCGCACGGCGCAGCGCCCGCTTCACGTTGTCGAGTCCCGCGCCGGAAAAGCCCGCTTCCTGATGGCCGGACGACGGACCGAGGTTTTTCAGTTCCGCATACCCGATACGGAATACCCGCGCCAGCGGACTGAAGTCCAGCCTCTTGGACCTTGCAAAAGCGGCTGAAAAATCACGGGTCTTCCAGAAATAATCGATGAAAATCACGGATTCTTTATAGGCCCTTCTCAGATAACGGTATTTGATAACAATGATGGCCCAGGAGGTAACGGAAAAAATAAACAGCAGCGCCAGCACCAGCTGAACCATCAAACCGGCGTTTGCAACCATCGAAATAATGTCAATACTCTCAACAGACATGGGTTTGCTCCGATTTGGCGTCGATCAAAATGGACGGCTTCGTCAAAAATCCCGTTTCCGCATTGACGCCGCCATTGTGACCTTGTACAAGGCCATCAAAATTCATTCAGAAAATTGTCAAAAACAAACTATCAATAATTTCAAGTTACTAAAAACATTTGGAATCTTCATTATATGATATCCATTGCGGTGTCAAGAGCTTTGCTGGTAATAACCTCATGGTTCAAAAAAACAAATACCCGGAGCTGTTTTCCATACCTAAATATAAAGGATGCGCTCTGCGACGCAGGAAGGATCGCTTCGCATCATGAAAAGGAACGTCTATGAAGGAAATTGTCAATCTGCTTTTTGAAGCCCGCATGCTGAAACGCACGCCGAGATCCGGATATCAGTTCCTTGGCGTCGGCGAGGAGTCGGTTGCCGAGCACAGCTTCATGACCGCTTTTATCGGGCTGATCATGGCCCGGATGAGACCCGACGCCGATGCGCTTCGACTGGTTTCCATGTGCCTGATTCACGATCTTGCCGAGGCAAGAACCGGAGACCTGAATTATGTGCAGAAAAAGTATGTGAGCGCCGACGCATCAAAAGCCCTGGAAGACGCCCTGAACGATGTCTGGTTCGGCAAGCGCCTGGCAGAGCTGATTCAGGAATTCGACGCCGGTGATTCCATGGAAGCCGCCCTGGCCCGGGACGCGGATCAGCTGGCCCTGATTCTGGAATTGAAATTCCTGACGGATCTGGGATTTGAACCCCCGAAACAATGGATGCGGAACGTCGCCGGACGCATTCAAACAACGACCGGAAAAGATCTTTTTGAAAACATTCAGCATGCCGATCCGGCCGCTTGGTGGCGCAAAAATTATATTGACAATCCGCCAAAAAATAAATAAAGCTGTGACCTTTAGGGATTCATGTTTGTGGTTTCATAATTCTTTAATTTTGGGAGGAAATGGAGGAAACGATGAATTGGCTTGTAAACACCCTAACTAGTTCCATCGGAAAAAAACTGATGATGGCTGTGACGGGGCTGTGCTTCTGCGGTTTCCTGGCAGTGCACCTCATCGGAAACCTGACCATTTATGGAGGAAAAGAGATGTTCCTGGGTTACGTTGAACACCTCCATGCGTTAGGCGTTCTGATCACCCTCGCCGAATTCGGACTGATTGCTCTGGCGCTGATCCACATCATCACGGGTTTGACGCTGTATTTGCAGAATCTCAAAGCCAGACCGATTCGGTACAACACCTACAAGAGCGCGGGCGGACGAACCATCGGATCAGCGACCATGCCCTACACCGGCATTCTGATCATTCTTTTCGTTCTGCTTCACCTGCTTACGTTCCGCTTTGTAGACAAAACCAACACCAATGATTTCCAGATCCTGGTCACCACCTTTTCCCAGTTCGGTTCCGTTCTGATCTACATCGTCGCCGTGATCATCGCTGCCATTCATGTCAGCCACGGCCTCTGGAGCGGTTTTCAGACCCTGGGACTCAGTCACCCCAAATACATGCCGATCATCATGGGGCTTTCAGTCGTATTTGCAGTCATCGTCGGGGTGGGATTTGGTTTTATTCCGATCTATGTTTCGCTAATCGCATAAGGAGGTTAATGATATGCAGCTTGAAGGAAAAGTCCCAGGTGGTCCACTAGAAACTAAATGGGATAGACACCGGTTCGAATTAAAGCTGGTCAACGCCGCCAACAAAAGAAAGTTCAACATCATCGTTGTTGGTACCGGTCTTGCCGGCAGTTCAGCCGCTGCGTCCCTTGCAGAATTGGGTTACGAGGTGTCCGTGTTCTGTATTCAGGACAGCCCTCGCCGCGCTCACAGTATTGCCGCACAGGGCGGCATGAACGCAGCCAAAAACTACACCAATGACGGCGACAGCATCTTCCGTCTGTTCTACGACACGATCAAGGGCGGCGACTTCAGAGCCAGAGAAGGCAACGTCTACCGCCTGGCCCAGATCAGCAACAACATCATCGATCAGTGCGTGGCCCAGGGCGTTCCCTTTGCCCGCGATTACGGCGGACTGCTTGCCAACCGCTCCTTCGGCGGCGCCCAGGTATCCCGTACATTCTACGCACGCGGCCAGACAGGCCAGCAGCTGCTGCTCGGCGCCTACAGCGCATTGTCCCGCCAGATCGGCATCGGCAAGGTCAAGATGTACACCCGCCGCGAAATGATGGATCTGGTGCTGGTCGACGGCCATGCCCGCGGCATCGTTGTCCGGAACCTGCTCAACGGCGAGTTCGAAACCCATGCGGCCGACGCAGTCGTTCTGGCCACCGGCGGATACGGAAACGTTTTCTTCCTGTCCACCAACGCCACTTCATGCAACGTGGGCGCGGCTTTCCGCGCTTATAGAAAAGGCGCCCTTTTCGCCAATCCCTGTTTCACCCAGATTCACCCGACCTGTATTCCGGTTCACGGCGACTTTCAGTCCAAACTCACCCTGATGAGCGAAAGTCTGAGAAACGACGGACGCGTATGGGTTCCCAGAAAACAGGGCGACACCCGTGCGCCCAACGACATTCCCGAAAGCGATCGTCTGTACTATCTGGAAGAAAAATACCCGGCCTTCGGCAACCTGGTGCCCAGAGACGTGGCTTCCCGTAACGCCAAAGAGCAGTGCGACAAGGGCCTGGGCGTCGGCACCGGACGTGCGGTCTACCTGGATTTTGCCGATGCGATCAAGCGCGACGGCAAGGCGACTGTTGAGAAAAAATACGGCAACCTGTTTGAGATGTACGAACGGATCGTGGCCGAAGATCCCTACCAGGTGCCCATGATGATCTATCCGGCTTCCCATTACACCATGGGCGGCCTGTGGGTGGACTACAACCTGATGAGCAACGTTCCCGGCCTGTTCGTGCTCGGCGAAGCCAACTTCTCCGATCACGGCGCCAACCGCCTCGGCGCCAGCGCCCTGATGCAGGGCCTGGGGGATGGATACTTCGTCATTCCTTACACCATCGGCGGTTACCTGTCCCAGTGGTACGGCAAGCCGAAGGTCAAAACAGACAACCCGGCCTTCAAGGAATCCCTTGACCAGGTCGTTCAGCGCAAAGAAAAAATCATGGCCCTCAAGGGAAAACGCACGGTTGAAAACATTCACCGTGAAATGGGTCTGATTCTGTGGGATAACTGCGGCATGGCCCGTAACGAGGCAGGACTCACGAAGGCCAAAGAGCAGATCCACGCGCTTCGCGATGAATTCTGGCAGAACTGCACCGTGCCCGGCTCCGACAAGGACTTCAACCTGGCCGTGGAAAAAGCCGGCCGTCTGGCGGATTTCCTTGAGTTTGCCGAGGTCATGGTCATGGACGCCCTGAACCGAAACGAATCCTGCGGATGCCACCTGCGGGAAGAATCCCAGACCGAAGAAGGCGAAGCCCTTAGAAAAGATGATGAATACTGCTACGTAGCTGCCTGGGAATATGCCGGCTATGGCAAGGATCCTGTACTGAACAAGGAGCCTTTGGTTTTTGAAAACGTGAAATTAACGCAAAGGAGTTACAAGTGACAAAAACCATCAATCTAACACTTAAGGTCTGGCGCCAAAGAAACGCTGAAGATAAAGGCGGGTTTGAAACCTATCAATCCAATAACGTTTCAACCGATATGTCCTTTCTGGAAATGCTGGACGTCGTCAATGAGCAGCTGACCCTGGACGGCAAAGAACCGATTCAGTTCGACAACGACTGTCGCGAAGGAATCTGCGGCATGTGCGGTTGCGTCGTCAACGGACGGGCTCATGGTCCCCAGAAGGCCACCACGCTGTGCCAGCTGCACATGAGAAAATTCGACGACGGCGACACCATCGTCATCGAGCCTTGGAGAGTCAAGGCATTCAAGCTCATCAGAGACCTTGCGGTGGATCGCAGTGCTTACGACAAGATCATTCAGGCCGGCGGCTTTGTGTCCGTCAACACCGGACAGGCCTCGGATGCCAGCGCGATGCCGATCAAGCAGGAAAACGCGGAACTGGCCATGGATGCGGCTGCCTGCATCGGCTGCGGCGCCTGCGCGGCGGCATGTCCCAATGCTTCCGCCATGCTGTTTGTCAGCGCCAAGGTTTCCCAGCTCGCGCTGCTGCCCCAGGGCAAACCCGAGGCGGCCATTCGGGCCATCAAGATGGTCAGGACCATGGATCTTTGCGGATTCGGCAACTGCACCAATGAAAGAGAATGCGAAAACGCATGCCCGAAAGAAATCAAGATCACCAACATCGCCCGTCTGAACCGTGAATACATCAAAGCCAGTATCGGTTCATCCGTGATGTAATTATTTTATTTCGAAGTTAAAAAGGCGGCCTGAGTTTTCAGGCCGCCTTTTATTATCTGAATGAAATTCGAGTTTTCCGGCAAAAGTCGGGACCGGCCAGACTCAAATTTATTGCCGGATCAATTCCAGGCGGATGCGGGTCTTGAGCAGCTCCATGGCGGTCTTTTCAAACTGAGGAGTCACATCGGAAACAAAAAACCGATGAACCCGGTTCTGGGAAAGGGATCTGTCCAGATCGGAATGCCGGTCCAGAAACTCCCTGACTTTCCGGGTGATGGCCACGGAAGAATCAATGACCCGGACCTGTTTTCCGATCTTGCGCTGGATGGTTTCCTTGAGCAGCGGATAGTGGGTGCAGCCCAGGATCAGGGTGTCGATCCGGCGCACCTTCAGGGGAAAGAGGTACTTCTTCACGATCATGGCGGTTTCGGGCTTTTTGATCCAGCCTTCCTCCACCAGCGGAACGAACAGGGGACAGGCTCTGGAATAAACCCTTGCCTTCGGAGCGATCTGAAGAATTTTTTTTTCGTAAATGCCGCTGTTGATCGTAGCCCGGGTTCCGATTACCCCGATGCGTCCGTATCGGGTCGCCTGAACGGCCAGTTCCACGGCCGGAGTGACGACCTCGAAAACAGGAACATCGTAACCCTGCATCAGCGCCTCCGTAGCCACGCTTGAAGCGGTGTTGCAGGCCATGACAATTATTTTAGCCCCGCGTTCGAGCAGAAATTCGGTGTTCTGGCGGGCGTATTCCACCACCGTCTCGGGACTTTTGGACCCGTAGGGGGTGCGGGCCGTATCGCCGAAATAAATGATATCATACCCCGGCAGGTGCTGCATGAACTCCCGGACCACGGTCAGCCCGCCGATGCCTGAATCAAAAATTCCAATCATCTCCGATTCGCTTCCCCTCTTGCCGCGTTACAGGTTTCTCCGGGCTTCCATGGCCCTTTTCAGGGTCACCTGGTCCACATATTTCAGATCGCCGCCCATGGGAATTCCCGAGGCGATCCGGGTAACGGCAACCGGATGCGCTTTCAGCAGGCCGGCAAGATACGAGGCCGTGGCCTCGCCTTCCGTACTCGTGCTGGTGGCCAGCACCACCTCTTTGATGGGCTGCCTTTCGATGCGTTGAATCAGTTCCCGAATGCGGATATTGTCCGGGCCGATGCCGTCCATGGGCGAAAGAACGCCTTGCAATACATGATAGCGGCCGGAAAAAGAACCGGATTTCTCTATGGCCACCATGTCGGCCGGCTGCTCCACAACGCACAGGACCTGAGGATCCCTGGCGGGATTCCGGCAGATGCGGCACAGTTGATCGTCGCTGAGGGAAAAACACTCCGCGCACAGCTGGATTTTCTCTTTCAGCTGCAATATGCTGGCGCCCAGGGATTCGACCTCCTGCCGGGATGCGCGCAGAAGATGCATGGCAAGCCGCTCGGCGGTTTTCTCTCCGATTCCGGGAAGCCTGGAAAGGTTTCGGATCAGGCTTAAGAGCGATTCCGGGTAATGATTCATGTTCGTAAAAACCCCTTACATCAGACCGGGAATATTCATGCCGCCCGTAAGCTTGCTCATTTCGGCGGACATCATTTCCTGGGATCGGCTCAGTGCATCGTTGACAGCCGCGATAATCAGATCCTGAAGCATTTCCACATCCTCGGGGTCCACGACCTCCCTGTCGATCGCAAGAGCGGTAATCTGCTGGCGGCCGTTGGCCGTTGCTCTGACCATGCCGCCGCCCGAAGAGGCTTCGACGGTTTTTTCAGACATTTCCTCCTGAAGTTTGAGCATTTTTTCCTGAAGCTTCTGGGCCTGTTTGAACATGTTCCCCATTCCCCGCATTTTTCCTCCTATAACAACTTGACTTCTATGACATTGCCGTTAAAAATTTCCTTCACATCCGTCAGCAGCGGATGCTGCAGTGCTTCCTGCCGCAGCCGGTTCTCCTGTTCCTTCTGCCGGACCCTTTCATCCAGCTCCGGACCGACGGATAAAAGCTCAAATGCAATCGGCCGGCCAAACACCTCCCGGCAGGCCTGCAGAATGATCGCCCGATTCTGTTCCCGGCGGATCGTATTATCGGTAAACCCGTTGCCGGATATCTCCAGCTCAATCCGATCCCCCTCAAATTTTTTCAGAACCCCCTTGCGAAGACTTGCGCCCAGAAACGAACTTTGTCTGGATACGGCTTCAACCACCCGCTCCCAGCCCTTTTCTCCATTCGACGGTTCGCTGCCGGCCGGTGCATCGAATTGAACCGCCGTTTTGAACTCGCCGCCGGCGCTCTCGGCAAGATGGCTGGAACCGGAAACCGGGCACTCCGGAAACCGGGTTTGATTTCCGGAAATGCTTTTTTGAAGCTTATCCAGCTTTTCGATCAGTTCGTCGATGGGAAGCACGGGCCGCAAGGGCGAAATCTGCATGAACGCCACCTCCACGGCCAGCCTGGGCTGTGCGGAGAGCTTAACCGCAGTCGTTTCTCTGAAAAGAAGTTCAAAGATCTGACTCAGGGACGCCGCTGAAAAGCTCCGGGCCTGCTCCACCAGGGCATCGAATTCCATCCTGGGAACATCCACCAGCCGCTGAACGCTCTGCCCGATTCTGACCACCGCCAGATTCCTGAAATGTTCTACGACGTCGGCAAAATAGCGTTTCATGTCGTGACCGCGCTGGTAAACATCATCGATGATGTTCAAAAGCACGGGGACATCGCCTGCCAGCAGAGCCGCCGCCGTGTCGAAGATCAGTTTCCGGTCCACAACCCCGAGAACATCCAGGACCTGTTCATAGGCGACATCCTGGCGGCAGCAACTGGCCACCTGGTCCAGAAGGCTCAGGGCATCGCGCATGCTTCCGCCCGCTTCCCGGGAGATCAGGGCGAGGCTTTCCGGCGCAATCCGGATTCCCTCGCGCTCACAGAGCTTTCCCATATGCCGGGAGATGGACTCCAGATCGATTCTGCGAAACTCATGGCGCTGACAACGTGAAAGAATGGTGACCGGAATCTTGTTGGGCTCGGTGGTGGCAAACATGAACATGACATGGGCCGGAGGCTCTTCCAGGGTCTTGAGCAGCGCATTGAAGGCCGCCAGGCTCAGCATGTGAACCTCGTCGATGATATAGATCTTGTAGCGGCTGTGCGCCGGCATGTATTTGACGTTTTCCCTCAGATCCCGAATCTGGTCCACGCTGTTGTTGGAAGCGCCGTCGATCTCAAACACGTCCACCGCATTTCCCGACGCAATCTCAAGGCAGGATCGGCACTGATTGCACGGCGTGGGCGCGGGGCCCTTCCCGCAGTTCATGGCCTTGGCCAGAATGCGGGCCACCGTGGTCTTCCCCGTGCCGCGGGGTCCGGAAAACAAAATGGCGTGCGCCACCCGCCCCATGGCAATGGCATTGCCCAGGGTGCGGGTCACATGCTCCTGTTCAACGACATCCTCGAAGCTCTGGGGTCTGTATTTCCGCGCAAGAACAAGATAAGACATACCAAACGGATTCCTGATTAAAAACTTTGCCGGCGCGGATAAAAGCATCCACGCCTTCCTGAATTGCCTGAAATGGCTGGAGCTGTCGATTTGTGCGGAAAAGGGAAGCGTTTTGATCGATGCATGGCGGAGAGAGAGGGATTCGAACCCTCGGTACCGCTTTTGGCAGCACACACGATTTCCAATCGTGCTCCTTCAGCCAGCTCGGACATCTCTCCGCATCATCTAAACGACTATCAAGGTTACAATGCAAGGCGGCGCTTCAAGCATCCGCAATTCGCCCGCGGCGCCATGGCGGAGAGGGTGGGATTCGAACCCACGATCCCGTTTTTGACAGGATACCGCTTTTCGAGAGCGGGGCCTTCAGCCGCTCGGCCACCTCTCCAGCGTCCTCACGTTCCCCTTGGCAGGTTAACTCTCTTATACTGTTTGGGGTTGCCTGTCAATGACCTATTCACATTCTCCTGAAAAACAGGCTTCAAGATCCGAGAATTTAACTTGAATATGCTTCCGGTTTCTAGTAATGGTGGCAACTTGCCTGAGCGCATCTCCATGCGGGGGCGCGCTGCGGTTGCAAGAACGTCTCAATGCGCCTGAGGCGTCTTTGAGAACGTCTCTATCAAGGAGTTAAAAACATGGCTACCGTGGTTCCATTCAGGGGAATTCTCTACAATCCCGAGAAGATTCAATCTCTGGCCGACGTCGTCACCCCGCCCTATGATGTGATCTCGCCTCAGGCCCAGTCGGCATATTACCTGCGGCATCCCAACAGCATGGTGCGGCTGATTCTGGGAAAAAGATTCGAAAACGACGCCTCGACGCAGAACCCCCATACCCGCGCCGCAGAATACTATCAGAGCTGGCTGGCATCGGATATTCTCAGGCGGGACGAAAGAACGGCGCTTTACCTGACGGCCACGGATTTTACTGTTGAAGAGAAACCGGCCCTCCGTTTCGGCCTGATCGCCCGGGTGGGCCTGGCGGCGTTTGAGAAGAAGATCGTCCTGCCCCACGAAAAAACCTTTTCCAGAATCAAATTCGAACGCCTCGAGCTGATGAAACACTGTCATGCCAATTTCAGCCCGGTTTTCGCCCTGTATCCGGATGAAAACGGCATTCAGGCAAAACTGGCGGAATATGCCGGCAGTTTCTCTCCGGACATCGACTTCATGGACAACGAGAACCAGCGCCACCGCATGTGGCGCATCACGGATCCGTCCATGCACCAGTGGATCGAAACCGCCATGCAGCCTGGAAGGCTGTTTATCGCCGACGGCCATCACCGCTATGAAACCGCGCTGAACTACCAGAACTGGGCCGCGCGGACCGATTCGACCTTTTCTGCCGATCATCCGGCCAATTTTGTGATGATGTACCTTTGCAGCATGCAGGATCCGGGATTGCGCATTCTGCCCACTCACCGCCTGCTTTCCGGAATGAATGAAACCCAGAGAAACGCCCTGATAGCCGGGGCCAAAAAATATTGCGACATCATCCCGATTGCGCTGGAAGGAAGCGACGCCGGAAAAGCCGAAAGACAACTGGCACAGGAAATGCGGATTCACGGCAGGGAACATGCCGTGGGAATATGCATCAAGGCATCGGATGTATTTTATGCGCTGTGCCTGAAACCGCGGGTCATCGAAACAATCTTTGAGCCGTCCGTGCCCGAGGCTCTCAGAAACCTGGACGTCATGATCCTCAGCCGGCTTTTTTTTGAAAACATACTGGGCCTGACCCCGGCGGATTTCGACAATCCGGAACGCATTTCCTACACCAGCAGCCGGAGCGATGCGATCCGGTGCGTGCTGGAGGGCCGATGCGATGCCGCCTTCCTGCTCAACCCCACCCGCATCGAGCAGGTTCAGCAGATCGCCATGGATGGCCTGACCATGCCGCGGAAATCAACCTATTTTTATCCCAAGGCGATATCGGGCCTGGTGATCCATCCTCTGAAGCGGATGTAAATTCCGCAACGCCGCATGGCGGCCTCAGGCGCCGTTTTTCAAAAGCCTGTTTGAATGAACCACAAGGGCACGAAGAATAAAAAGAGCTTGAACCACGAAGGGCACGAAAGACACGAAGAAAAAAGGAATGAAGTCCTTATTTTTATTATTTTTTTGATTTTAACCACACAACCCGCGGGGAGCGGGTTTCACAACAAAGTTTGAAGCAGAACCGCCTGCGGATATGAAACCAATCACACAAAATTCAAAAAGCACAGAAAACACAAAAAAATGAAGGTCTTCATTCCGCTAAACCTTCGTGTCCTTCGTGAACTTCGTGGTAAAAATGCTTTTGCTCTTTAAAACATTCGTACTCTTCGTGTCCTTGCGGTAAAAAAATCATTAATCATATGTAGGCATTGGCGCAATGCCGCATGGCGGCCTCGGGCGGAGCTCTTCATTCAGGGCGAGAACATGCGGGCCACCTCGTCCGTATAGCCCCCATCCTCCCGGTAGATCGTCAGAGGCGCCAGAACCCTGATGCCCGGCCGTGCGTTCTGAACGCCTTCCACCCACACTGTTCCGGCCTCCTCGTTTTTTCGGGAATGAATCATGCGCATCAGCTTGGGCTCAATCCCCTTCAGCCGCATCAGGCTCAAGACGTCGGTCAGCCTTTCGGCCGGATAAATCAGATCCAGTCTTCCGGCGGTCATCAGCGTCCGCCGGGCCGCATCCAGCACATCACCGAGATCGGCGCTGATCTCATGCCTGGCGACCGCCCGCTGATTGTCCGGGTTGACACGGCCCGACGCGGGCCTGTGATAGGGCGGATTGCACACGACCATATCCACGGGTCCGCCGGTCTTTTCCTGGGTCAGGGTTTTCATGTCCTGACAGAAAACCGTCATCCGGTCATCCAGATGATTTCCGGCTGAGTTCAGCGCGGCCAGTTCCGCCAGCTCGGCCTGGATTTCCACGCAGAACACGTGAATGTCCGGATGCCTGAAAGCCAGCAGCAGGGCGATGATGCCGCATCCGGCGCCCAGATCCAGAATGCGTTTTGCCCCGCGGGGGTCGGTCAGGTGCGCCAGAATCACCGAATCAATGGAAAACCGGTAGCCGGCCCGGTATTGCCTGACCTGAATCCGCCCCTGGAAGAAAGCGTCCTGCGTCAGCAAGGAACTCATTTTAAAAACCGCCGATCTTGAATTTGATATCCTCGATGCATGCTTCACCCAGGGCCTGGTTGAGGTTTGCGATCAGATCCTTCTTCAGAAACCGAAGCTGCTGAATCCAGACCGGACTGGAAACCTGCACCAGAAGCAGTCTCTGTTTGAAAGCCTGAGGCCGGGCGTTTTCCGCAATCGCCGGCCCGACCGTCTGATCCCAGATCTTCCAGACTCCGGCCAGTTGCATATCCGCGGGCCGGCAGGACCTGAGAACCGTTTTTAATAATTGTCCGATATGGACAAACTCTTTTTGATCATCTCCCATGGTGGGTATTCCCGATGGCGCAAAGGTTGAAATATCCGAAACAGTATTTCATTTCTCCGAATCGATGAAAAGAAGAAAAAACAAATGCCCGCAATTTGCGGGCTTTCGAGTCTCCGGCAAAAGTTTTGCCCGCTTTGCCAATGGTTTTTTTCCATGCAACTGTCCTGAAATGCGGTCCCCTCTTCCTTGACGTTTTTGGCCGCATCCGGTATCATTACCTGTCAACTGCTGGTGAAAATATGTTTAAATGAATTATTCCAAATAGTTAGACAATATAACAGAAAGGGTGTCAAATATGTCCTGGGACTGGGATAAGCTCAAGGAGCAGCAACAGCAAAACAGCCCGCACAGCGGACCGCCCGGAATGGATCAGGTCCTGAAAGGCCTCAAAAATTTCAAGATTCCCGGCGGGCCGATATTGATCATCGTTGTGCTGCTTCTGCTTTTCGGATCTTCAAGCGTCTATACCATCGGGGTCGACGAGGTCGGCGTCATTCAACGTTTCGGAAAATATGTCCGGACGACGCAGCCGGGCCTTAATTTCAAGCTGCCGACCGGCATCGAAAAACTGACCAAGGTCAAGGTCCGCCGGGTCTACAAGGAAGAATTCGGCTCTACGTCCGGAACTTCGGATAAATTCCTGCCCGAGAGCGAAGCCGCCAACATAGCCCTGATGCTGACCGGGGATCTGAATGTCGCGCTCGTTCCCTGGATTGTCCAGTACCGGATACGGGATCCTTATAATTATCTTTTCAAGGTTGAGGATGTCGACCGGCTTCTGAAAGACATGTCCGAGGCATCCATGCGCCAGGTGGTAGGCGACCGGAGCATCAACGAGGTCATCAGCAAGCGGGAGGAAATCGCCGATAAAGCCCAGCTGCTGCTTCAGAACGAGCTGGACAGGGCGGAAACGGGAATCAACGTGGTCACCATTGAAATGAAACGAACCAACGTTCCCGTTCCGGTCCAGCCCTCCTTCAACGAGGTCAATCAGGCGGTTCAGGAAAAGGAAAAAGTGACCTACCAGGCCAAGGAAGACTACAACAAGGCGGTTCCGCAGGCAAAAGGCGAGGCTGAAAGAACGATCAAGGCCGCCGAAGGCTATGCCCTGGACAGAGTCAACCGCGCCAAGGGCGATGCCTCAAGGTTCGTGGCGGTTTACAACGAATACGCAAAAGCCAAGGACGTCACCAAACGGCGGCTTTATCTTGAAACGCTCAAGGAAATCTTCCCCAAACTGGAGCAGAAGTACATCATAGATGAAAATCAGAAGAATACGCTGCCCCTGCTCAACCTCGGGGGGAAAGGCGGTGAAATCCAATGAACGTCAAAAACTGGTTATCAGTGATGATTATTGCCGTCGTTGCGCTGGTCTATTCCACGGCCTACGTGGTCGATGAAACCGAGCAGGTGGTGGTTACTCAGTTTGGCAGGGTCGTGGGGTCGCCCAGGCAGGAGCCGGGACTTTATTTCAAATTGCCGGTGATTCAGCACACCAATTATTTCCCCAAAAATCTTCTGCTTTGGAACGGCGAGCCCGGCCAGATTCCCACCCTGGATAAAACCTACCTCTGGGTGGACGTTTTCGCCCGATGGAAAATCGTCGATCCCGTCACATTCTTTCAGACCGTCACCAATACCCGCAGCGGGCTGAACCGCCTGGATGACATCATCGATCCCGCCGTGCGGAACTTCATCACCTCGTACCGGCTCATCGAGACCGTCCGGCTGAGCAACCGCGAGCTGGACACGCTTGAAATCGGCATGGAAGACGCTCAGAAAGAACAGACGGGCGTTTACATGATCACGACCGGCCGGGAAAAAATCATCGAAGGCATTCTCAAGCAGGCCCAGCCGAAACTGGAAAAATTCGGCATCGAACTGGTCGATGTCAAAATCAAGCGCATCAATTACGTTCAGGAGGTCCGGGAATCCGTTTACGGCCGCATGATTGCCGAGCGCAAGCAGATTGCGGAAAAGTTCCGGTCCGAAGGTCAGGGCGAGGCGCGCAAGATTCTCGGAGAAAAGGAAAGAGATCTGCAGCAGATCACCTCGCAGGCCTATAAGGCCGCGCAGGAAATCAAGGGCAAGGCCGATGCGGAGGCTACTGAAATTTATGCAAAGGCCTATGGAATTGACCCTGAATTTTACAGTTTTACCAAAACCCTGGACCTTTACCGGGAAACGCTGGATAAAAAAAGCACCCTGATCCTGTCCACGGATTCGGATTTCCTCAAATATCTGAAGGGCTACGCCAGGCCTTGAAAAGCGGAAAAGCATCCAACCCGGAAGGGCGTGGATGCTTTTTGCTTCCATATATGGGAAAGAGAAAAAGGGCGGCGATCCGCCCTTTATCCTCTGATGGCTGGTTCATATGGAAAAGAGAAAACCGGCGCTTATTTGCCTTTTCTTCTCTGATGTCTGGTACGGGCCAGGAGCTTTCTGTGCTTGTGCTTGCTCATCTTTTTTCTTCGTTTCTTAATGACGCTGCCCAACGGATCACCTCCCATTCAATAGTTTCAGTCTGATACAGGGCCTCTTCTACCATCTTTTAAGATGCTTTGTCCATATTTTTTTCTTTTGACGGCGCGTGAATTTCGGGCGCACGCCGGCGCCGGGTTCAGCCGGGCAGGCGCCGGATGCCGTCTTGATCCAAAACGGTTGAAGGCGCGGATATCTTATGTTAATTTACCCCAGTCAGAAAATCGGATCCGTCCGGATGCAGTGGATCGGATCATCAACCAGGACGCCATCAAAATAAATTCATGCAGTTGAAAACCTTCAGCATCGAGGAGATTCAGATCGTCAACAACGCCGTTGTCATGGCGGAGGAACTCGTCAACAACGCCTACAAGATGACGACCAGCCAGTGGGTTCGACTCCGATACGACATCAAGACCCTCTGCGATCTTGCCCCTGAAGAAATCGTTCAGGGCCCTTTCGCCCAGGTCATCCGGTACGAGGGGCAGCGCCCGGACGCTTCTCTGGGCTCATCGGCCTATGATTTCTACAAGATATGCCTGCAGGACCATGCCATTCTGGCGGCCATGCAGCAGGCCCCGAACCTGGCGCTGTTTCCGTTTATGCTGTACATCATCACCCACGAACTGATTCATCTTGTCCGATTCAACCGGTTTCTGCAGAATTTCAACGCCTCCTCCGAGGAAAAAATGGCCGAGGAAGCCCGGGTGCACCGGAAAACCTATGAAATCCTTCGAGACATACGCCTGGAAGGGCTTTTTGAAGTCTTTGGTTTTTACCGGCACTGGCATCAGCCTCTCGACGGGATGACCAGTTCATGATTTTTGTATGCCGATCCTTGACAACCCGGGTATGCTCACTATCTTTTAGCAGGCTTTTTAAGCGTCAACACGAATTTTATTCAAACCAGGAGGATACAGCAGATGCCGATTTATGAATACCGTTGCGCAAAATGCGGAGCCGTGAGAGAGGCTTTGCAGAAAATCTCCGACTCCCCGCTTAAAACCTGCCAGGCATGTTCCGGGCCCCTTCAGAAGCTGGTCTCACACAGCAGCTTCCATTTAAAGGGCTCCGGATGGTACATCACGGACTACGCGAAGAGCGGATCCCCGAATCCGTCGTCTCAATCCGCCTCCGCGGATGCGGACCCATCCGAAAAAACTCCGAAACAAACCGATCCCCCGCCGGACAAGGCGTGCTGAGCGCCTCGGCCCTTATTTATTTGAAAAGCCGGGCTTCAAGATAAAGGGAACCCTTTTAAAAAAATTCGGCCGAGGAAGCTTTACAAAACAAAATATATGATTATTTTTGTTCCTTAATCCGGTTTCCGCTAAAGCAAAGGGCGGTCGCCCTTTTCAAGAGATTAAAAACACCTTAAATTTTTATTGTAAAAAAGGAGCGTAAGAATCATGAAACTCAGACCATTGAACGATCGAATCCTGGTAAAACGCGTTGAGGAAGAGACCAAAACCAAGGGCGGAATCATTATTCCCGACACGGCCAAGGAAAAACCGGCCGAGGGGAAAATCATCTCCGTCGGCAAAGGCAAGCTGGCCGATGACGGAAAGAGAATCGCGCTCGAGCTCAAGGCGGGAGACCGGATTCTTTTTGGAAAGTACTCCGGAACCGAGGTTAAAATGGACGGCGAAGAATACCTGATTATGCGCGAAGACGACGTCCTTGGCGTAATCGAATAAATCAACGAGAAGGAGGATAGTATATTATGGCTGCAAAAGTTATCAAATACGACATGAAGGCCCGCGAATCAATGCTCAAGGGCGTTCAGACACTTGCCGACGCTGTCGTTGTCACGCTGGGACCCAAGGGAAGAAATGTCGTGATCGACAAATCCTGGGGCTCTCCCACGGTCACCAAGGACGGCGTGACGGTTGCCAAGGAAATCGAGCTGGAAGACAGATTCGAGAACATGGGCGCTCAGATGGTCAAGGAAGTGGCCAGCAAGACCAGCGATATGGCCGGCGACGGCACCACCACGGCCACGGTTCTGGCCCGGTCAATCTACGAGCAGGGGCAGAAGCTGGTCGCTGCCGGCAACAATCCCATGGCGATCAAGCGCGGCATCGACAAAGCCTGTGAAATCGTCGTCAAGGAACTTCAAAAGATCAGCAAACCCACCAAGGACCAGCGTGAAATCGCCCAGGTCGGCACCATTTCCGCCAACAACGATGAAACCATCGGCAATATCATCGCCGAAGCCATGGACAAGGTCGGAAAAGAAGGCGTCATCACCGTTGAGGAAGCCAAGAGCATGGACACCACGCTCGAGGTGGTCGAGGGCATGCAGTTCGACCGCGGCTATCTGTCCCCCTATTTTGTCACGGATCCGGAAAAGATGGTCGCCAACATCGATGAGCCCTTTATTCTCATTCACGAGAAGAAAATCAGCAGCATGAAGGATCTGCTTCCGGTTCTTGAAAAAATCGCCAAGATGGGCCGGCCTCTGGTCATCGTGTCCGAAGACGTGGAAGGCGAAGCACTGGCCACCCTGGTGGTCAACAAGCTGCGCGGCACGCTTCAGGTAGCGGCCGTCAAGGCCCCTGGATTCGGCGACCGCAGAAAGGCCATGCTCGAGGATATCGCCATTCTGACCGGCGGCCAGGTCGTATCCGAGGATCTGGGCCTCAAGCTGGAAAACGTCGGCCTCGATGATCTGGGCAAGGCCAAGCGGATCAGCATCGACAAGGACAACACCACCATCGTGGACGGCGCCGGCACCCGAGCGGCTCTGGAAGGCCGCGTCAAGCAGATCCGGGCGCAGATCGAGGAAACCACCTCCGATTACGACCGAGAAAAACTTCAGGAACGTCTGGCCAAACTCATCGGCGGCGTTGCGGTCATCAGCGTGGGCGCAGCCACCGAAACCGAGATGAAGGAAAAGAAGGCCAGAGTTGAGGACGCCCTGAACGCGACCCGCGCGGCCGTGGAAGAAGGCATTGTTCCGGGCGGCGGCGTTGCCCTGGTCCGCTGCATCGGCGCTCTGGAAAAGGCCGAGATTGCCGGCGAGCAGAAACTCGGCATCAAGGTCGTCATGCGCGCCATCGAAGAACCCCTCCGCCAGATCGCCAACAACGCCGGAATGGAAGGCTCCGTGGTGATCGACAAGGTGAAGGGCGGAGAAGGCGCCTTTGGATACAATGCCGACACCAATGTATACGAGGACCTGATTGCCGCAGGCGTCATGGATCCGACCAAGGTCGTTCGCTTTGCACTTCAGAACGCCGCCAGCGTGGCCGGCCTGATGCTGACCACTCAGGCCATGATCGCCGAGAAGCCCGAAGAAAAGAAGGAAGCGGGCATGCCCGGCGGCGCCGGCGGAATGGGCGGCATGGGCGGCATGGGCGGAATGATGTAACCCGCTTTCGCTCGACTGTTCATCTCAGATAAAGTCATCAGCCCTCATGCCTTCGGCGTGAGGGCTTTTTTTTTGACGGCCCGGCCACTCGGGAAAATTCAAATCCGGACCCGCCTCGTTGTTTAGAAAACCGGGACCCGGTACAACGGCTTCGCAAAAAATCCCGGAAAATATTCTCCCCACAACATGTGGTTTTTAAATGCCGATATCTACCACCACATATTGAGATAGTAATTTTTTTCGACTCTTTACGAACCCGTCCGATACGGCGGCTGAATTTTCAGTTTTCTGACAAATCCTTTTTTCTGAACAGGCTGTAGAAAAACAAGAATCAGGTCGTCGGGCAAGGCGCGCGGCGATGCGACAAGCGCAGCATATCAAGCCATATGTGAGCATTGGCGGGACCCGTGCAACGCTGGATGGCGTCCTCAGGCGCAGTTTTTCAACAGCCTGTCAACCTGTTTGCCCAGCCTGAACCCATTTGAGGAAAAACTTGACATAACCGTTGAAGCAGGCTACAGGAAAAATGATATCTTTCAATATGTTTAACCATTCTTAAGACAGTCCGGTTTCGATGTTTTACTGTTTTACCCATAAAAATAGTTCAAAGAATCGAGGGGACACATGTTTTCATTCAAACGACATTCACTGAAAAAAGTTTGCCGCACCAGCTGGCTTTCCGGCATCGGTTTGCTCTGCATTCTGCTGACGATTCCCGCGCTGCCGGCCTTTTCCTCGTCGGACAGCCCTGAAAATATCGACCAGCAGACCGGATTCTACTATACGGTCAAAAAGGGCGATACCCTGTGGGATATTTCCGATCGTTTCTTCGATTCCCCCTGGCTGTGGCCCCATGTGTGGGAGCAGAACCAGCAGCTCTCCAATCCGCACTGGATCTACCCTGGAAACAGGATTCGGCTTTTCCGCAAGGAATGGATGCAGGAAGTCCCCCCAACTGTTGCAATGCCTGCAATGCCCCCCATCAAGTCCTTTGTGCTTTATCACGGCATCGACGGCGTGGGTTTTATCCGGCGCGAAGCGGTCCCCTCTTGCGGAACGATATTCACCTCGTTCGAAGAGAAAACCCTGCTCAGCGAAGGCGATACGGTCTATATTCACACCGTTCCCGGCCGCCCCCTTGCCGTGGGTGAAAAATACACCACATACCGGACCCTGCCCCCGCTTTATGATCAATCGAACAAGGATTTTATCGGCATTCAGCACCTGCTGAGCGGCCTTGTCGAAATCACGCAAATCAACGACAATATCGCCGTCGGAAAGGTCCTTCAGAACTTCCGCCGTTCGATTCTGCTTCAGGATTCCCTGATGCCTTACGTCCCGCAATCCCCCGAGATCGTGCTGGTTGACGGTCCTTCCGGAATCGACGGCCGAATCATCCGGTCCGAAGAAGACAACCAGGTTTTCGGAGACCACTTTGTTGCCTTCATCGACCGGGGGCAGAACAACGGCATTGAAAGAGGGCAGAGCTTCAGTATCTACCAGCAGAAGCAGGCCCTGACAAACCCGGAAGACAGAAACTCACTGGTGACGCTGCCGCCGATCGAGATCGGAACCCTTCTGGTGCTTCGCGCGGAACCGGAGACATCCACGGTGCTGATCACCAAATCGGTGAAAGAGTTTCAGGCCTGGTCCCAGTACTGCTCGTCCCTGCAATAAACAGAGGCAGGCCGCTCTTAGCGGATTTTTAAACATTCAACGCCCCGGCCTCAATGCCGGGGCGTTTTTTCAATCGCCCTCTCTCAGATGCGGATGTACCTGAAACCAGCCGCTTTTTCTAAAACCGCCCCGGCCATTTAAATTGATCAAAGGCTTCCGGTTACAGGGAAGCAATGTGTACGGGCCTGGCGGACTTTCCGAACAATCCAGGCATACGGATCAGGGCTTGCCGTAACGGGCTTCGGCTGCGTCCATCCCGCTCGTGCGGGAATGACGCAACTGATGACTTGTTACGACTTCATCAACAGTCGATCAGTCGTTTCGGCCGTCAAACCAGCTCAGCAGGGGAAGTTTATTCGTCGGATATTCATCCAGCAGCGCGGTATCAAAATACAAATCCACGCTGTTTTTAATCAAAATATTTTTGCCCCAGACCGAACCGTAAACCCCTGTTCCGTTATCCATTTCTATCTCGCCGAGAGGCGCATAGAAAACTCCCTTTAACTCGGAGGAATTGTGAAATCGAATGCCGGCCGCTGAATCGGAAAAAATCGTAAATTCTGTTGGTTGCCCGGTCATGTTGACATCGGAGCCGTTTTTGGCGATAAAGATGTCCGGTCCCGAAAGTCCGCCCGGCGGGTCTGTCAGACGAAAAGTCACGTCGTTCCCGTAATCGTTTATAATATTCAATGTTTGGCCGGTATCGATCGTTACCGGCCCCTGAACATAAATATCGACCGGTCCAAACCTCGCATCAATATTCAGGACGCCGTTTTTGATGTAAATTTCATCAAAATAATAGGTTCCCGTTGTCAGTTCACGCGTTTCGCCGCCGTCCACGATCAGCGTCCCGTTGTCGTAACTGGCCTTGGCGGACGCAAACAGCGCATCATAACCGGGTTCGAGCACGTCGAACGGATCCGGATCCACCCTGCCGATTTCCTCTCCCAGCGCGCCGCTGACCGTTGCGCCCTGATCCACGACGCTGGCCGGATTCTCTGACTCGTCGGCGCCGAGCGCCACATCGCCGTCAATAAAAATTTTGTTATGCAATAACAGATCTCCGTTGGTGCCGATATCGGCCTGGCCGGTCGATTCAAAATCCGGATCACCCGGCTGGTTGTCCGGCGCATCTCTGTGATCATAGCTGTATACCGCGGCGGAGTTGACGCCATCAAAACTCACATCGCCGAATGCGGCAAATTCAATTTTAGAACCCCTCTTAAAAGTGACAACCAGTTTAGCGGCGGAATTTCTTGCACCGCCGCCATAAACCGTCATTTCATAGACGTTGTTCGCCAACCAGGTAATTTCGTCGCCTTCGTAGGTAAAATTATACCCCGACGGCGCCGCGGATATCGGAAGCGGTTCGACGCCGTTGACAGCGGAAGGCAACGAGAAGGTTCCGGCCTCAAGTCCTGTCTGCATCCTGGCAATGGCATACTGCACGCCGGCCTCGGCATCATAGAAAGCGTGTTTTGCGGCGCGGGCGTTTCCGCTGGTCTGAAGGTCGATGGAGGCAATCAGATATCCCGCGGTTCCCAGAAGAAATAAAATCGCCATAAACATCATCGCCGTGACCAGCACCATGCCGTCCTGATTTTTTAACAGTTGATTTTTCATCTTATCCTCCCGCACACGAATGCGGCTTCAAAACCGCCGTCAATGTGCTGCATGCATATTTTCAGTCGTCAATTTACAGATTCAAATTGCGCGGAATAAAACAGGAGGTCAGGGTGTGCGTGCGATATCCGTTATCAGGCGCAAAATCCCGATCCGCCCTGCGCGTTCTCACAGTCAGGGCAATCCGGATCTGGCGGATTTCCTGCGTCGCAGCCGCGCGATAGTCCTCCGGGTCAACCGTTCCATCCTTGTAGCCCTTGTAGTAGCCGACTGAAAAATCCGTGATGTTCTCCGCAAAGGGCTGTGGCCCGCCCCCCGTATTGGTATTGCGCGTGATCCGAAGCGTGGAGGGGTTTAAAACATAGGTAATATGCTCGTTGGTTCCGGTCGTGCTTCCGTCGCCGTCCAGATCCGCGTAGATGTCGATGATCGATGGATCCGAATTGTAGGGTATGCCGACAAAGCCCGGCGTTTTTGACGGATTGTATCCCGCCATCATGATCTCGCGGCCCATGATATCCATGGCGGCGCGACCGGTTTGAACCATTTCGACAACCTGGTCCTGAACGCCATACGCCTTGCTCTGCGAAAGAAACACCGTTCCCAGAGAGGCGATCACAATCAGGCCGATTGCAAGCGCGATTAAAACTTCTAAAATACCAAATCCCGCATTGTTTTGATCTGTTTTATGCATCGGCTTCACTCCGCAGCGAGCAGGGTCTTTAATTCGACCGAATGCGATCTTCCACCGATCGAATTCCAGGAAACTCTGACCGCCACCTCCTTCATTCCGTCTTCCGGGTTGTTTTCGGCCGACGGGAACGGCCGGCGCGTAAAGCGACCGATAACTTCCGGGTCGCTCCGGTTGTAGCCATACCCGATCCTCTTTATCTCTTCCAGCTTGTCCTGGGCCAAAATTGTCGCTTCGGTATACGCCTTGCTCTGGGCATTGTTTCGAATGATCTCTATGGTCAGTGCGGCCATGCCCAGCAAACCGATTGACAGAATCGCCAGGGTCACCAGAATTTCTATCAGTGTGAACCCGTTTTGATTGTTGTCCATAACCTGCCTCGTATATTTTCTATTCGCCATGACAACCCGAACCAGACAGTCCTGACGCGACCGATGATCCTGTCTCGATCCCCTTTGTACCGCCGGAGCTGGACAGGGTCAGGGTGATCGGTTTGCGCTGTTGATGGTTCCCCGGGAATAAAATACCGGATTGTCGGCGGCATTGTGGTGAATGCCTCCTGCGAAATCCATCCTCATGAACTGCCGGCTGAATTATTTGTTATCCAGAGATCGCTTCGGAATGATTGGATATCAATTTTATAGCGAGGCCGATATCATTGGCCTGGTCCGCCTTCAGGCGCTTGAATAATGCAAAGTTCGGCCAACGGTCATTCTCTCGAACATTGCATGACACTGTGTATTTTTCCCACAGGTCATATCATGGTGAATTCAACTATTGACTCGCGTTGTCAGTCAGTTACAGGAAGAGCCTTCGATTTTTTCGCCGCGAAGATTATTTTTTTAGCAATTAGCATACCAACATTTAAACCTTAATTAATACAGATTGTTACCTTTTTATTGTCCGCGAAACCGTTACATTTCGTTACAAATCGCTTCAAATTGACCTGTCCTCAGTGTTACATTTTTACACTCCTGCATTCCCATAAGACGGTATTCGCTTATGGGGCCCAGCCCGAACAGTGCATGAAAGAGCCGGCAAAATCTAATGTTTTATTTTAAAGATCAATTTGTTAGATTGGCAAACAGAGAATTTTGCCTTGAATATTTTTACCGCAAGAATCGCAGCGCTTTCAAGGTATCAGGATCGCAAAATCGCGGGCAAATTCAGCGGCGGCGATATCGCTTCGGGCAGGGGTGTTCTGGTTTTTCCGAACCGTCACGGCATCCGCCCTTGGGGGTTCCGGCAACCCGATCGCAAGCGCGATCAGCAGCTCCGGAATGCTGAAACCTCGCTTTTGGAATCTGTTTGACTCATCTTCTTTACACCGCTTTGCGCCATTTAAGTTGACTAAATGCCTCCGGCCGGTTAGGATCGGAATCAAATTCTCAAATAATTCAATGAAAGGGATCGGTTATGAAACATACCGCTTTTTTGATCTGGCTTATTGCAGCGTGCGTGATCGCCCTGCCGGCCAAAGGCCTTGCCTCGTATCTGATCGAACTGAAAAACGGGTCGAAATATGTGACTTCAGATTACTGGGAAGAGGGAAATCAGATCAAATTCAAAATTTCCGGGGGAGAAATCGGGTTTTCAAAAGATTCCGTCCTCAGAATTACCGAGACCGATCTTCCGGTAGAAGCGGAGATCATCACGCCGGAAACGCCTTCAACGGTAGCAGAACCGGCGCCTGAAGCGGCGACGCCTTCCGACGAACCCAGAACCGAGGGCGAAGGCGCACCGGAGGAGGTCACAGCGCCTTCCAAACCCGGTTCTGAGGCTGCGGCGCCTTCCGAACCGGTGCCCCCGGAAATCGACCACGAGGTTTACATGGCCAGAAAACGGGCCATTCTGCAACAATTCAAAATAAACGATGAAAGAATTGCACAAGCAGTTGAAAACGAGGATCGCGAGGCCGAAATAGCGGCGGTCGCGGAAAAAAAGAAAACCACTGAAGAGTATGGCGCGCTGACTAAGGAAATCATAGAGAAAAATGGCGGGGTTCTGCCGGAGTGGTGGCATACTGTAACGGAATAGCCGCTACTTGTGCGGGGCCGACTTTCGCCGCGATGAAACCGCGCCAAAGGTCGGCCCCCACGTTTACTATACGTCTATAACGCCTCCTTCCAGGCGTAAACATTGAATTTTGGCGTCGAGTCCATCAAGTCATTTAAAAAGCTGCAATCATAGTAGATATCCACAGTCCCGTTGACTTCGGACATCATGTTTGAGATTACCGCGCCGTAAACTTCCCGTGTGCCGCCGCCACTGAACTCCGTTGTGCCGGTCGCGATGATCAGTCCGTGCCAACCTACACTGCCTCTAAGAATCAAATCTCCTTTGACCGCTAAAACTCCGTACCCTGACAGATTCATTATGTTCAACGGGCCATCACAGTAAAATATTTTCTTAGGACTATCGGAGGAGGTTCCTAACGTTTGATTGTTGCCCGAACTCACCAGCTGGTCAAAGTTGGTACTTGCCGTATTCACCACGACAACCGGATCATAATACAAGCTGTCTCCTTCCGCCACGCCGTTTACCATCATGTCCATGCCTTCGGGAACAAATGCATCATACGGCGGATCAGCGCTGGTATTTGCGGGCCAGTCAGTGGCCTCATGCCCCGTACCAGCAAGGTCCGTGGTGATTATGTCTGGCACGACAGGGCAAGCCATACCCATGGCCTTTGCCCAGGCACCCACCGCAGAACCGGTTCCGCCCCCGGCTTTGGTCAGATTTCCGTTGACATAAAGAGCCGCCGGCGCTTCTATAAAAGTGGTATTGCCTCGGATCTCCGCAATGATTTTCTTGCGCGCATCCCCCTTGGCGCCAAGGCTGGTGGCGATAAAGATCGGATAGGAGCCACTGCCGGAGCTGCCGGCGGTTTCTGCGCTTCCGTTCCAGTAAATAATAGCACTGGTGCCGATGCCGCTTCCGGAATTCGGATCCGCTCCGGTCTTGAAACGAAGTTCCACGGCATATTTCATGTCGCTGTCGCTTAGGCTGTTGACTTTCGTATGGTCGATGTCGCCTGAATCGTATCCCAAATCCCCAGCCATGTCCGAATCGCCAATATAGTAACGCCAGTCTTCATCCTGGGTGGCTCCTCCAGGGTTGATGAATTGAGTTGCATATATGTTCCGAAGTCTTCCCCTGGCCTCTTCGATGCCGGATTCGGCCACGTAAAAGGCTTTCTGGCTCAGGCGATAGTAGCCGCTGATTTTCAGATCGGAGCTGGTCATCATGTAGGCGGCCACGCCGAGAAAAAACAGTATCACCAGAAACAGCATGGTCGTGACCAGCGCCATTCCCCGCTCGTTTTCAATATGCTTTACAAATTTCATTGCATCACCTCCCAGGAGGGAAATCACTTGTTGATCGGGCTGAGTGCTGCTCGTCGGCATCAAAAGCCATGCCTTCATTAGCTCCCCACCTGAATGACCACGATATTGCTGGTGCCAACAATACCATTCTCATCCGTGGCTTTGACATAATAGGAAACAAAAGCACCGTTGCTCTGCCCAGGTATCTCCGCGCAATATTCACCAGCTGCGTTAATCGTCATCGGCAGGGGTTCTACCGCTGGTATGCTGCCCACCGAATAGTAAAGTTCAGCTGTAAATTCGAAAAGCGATGCAATCTCGGCGCAAACGGTAAATTCATGATTGGGAAGCACTTTAATACTTGGGGGCTGCAAAGGATCAATGGACGGTGGCTCCCCCGGCTCCTCTGGCTCATCGCCTGTGTCACCATCGCCTGTGTCACCATCGCCTGTGTCGCCATCGCCTGTGTCACCATCGCCTGTGTCACCATCGCCTGTGTCACCATCGCCTGTGTCACCATCGCCTGTGTCACCATCGCCTGTTCCGCCACCGCCCGTTCCGCCACCGCCCGTTCCGCCACCGCCCGTTCCGCCACCGCCCACGATGTTCAGCGCCAGATTACGCGGAATGACCTCAGAGCTGAGGGTCCGGGTCCGGTATCCGCTGTTGGCGGCAAAGGTCGGATCGGGCCGAGAAGTTCTCATGGTAAGCTCGATGCGAACCTTTTGAATTTCATCCTCTTGCGCGGAACTGTTAACCTCGCTGCCGTCGGCTTTATAATACCAGAAATCAAAAGCCTCAACGTTCTCGGCAAACGCCACGGGGGTTCCGTTAGCGATGCTGATGCGATTGATCACCGTGCCGGCAAGTATGTAAGTGACGTCTTCGTTCACACCATTTGTATAACCGTCTCCACTCAGATCGGCCCTGAGTTGAAGCCGATCGTCGTGATACGGAATGCCCACAACCCCGGGATCTTTCTTCGGGTCATATCCGGCCATGGCAATATCCTGGCTGATCATGTCCAGGGCCGCTCTTGCGTTCTGATGCATTTCGGCGACCTGAGCCTGAACGTCGTAGGCTTTCTTCTGGCTTACAAACACAACCACCAGACCAGCCAATACAATCAGACCGATTGCCACGGCAATAAGCATTTCCACAATAGAGAATCCATCGTTATTTTTTGTTTCTTTTTCTTTTGTCATTTGCGTCACCTTGAAAATAGTGTTTTAATTTCGACCTTACTTTCGTCCCCGGGGTTGGGTTTGTTCGAAACCCAGTAAACCTCCACGGTCATGTTCTTGGTGATCGTGACGATATTTTTGGTTGGATAAAAAGTTTCACTTACAGTATCATCGCTATAAAGATATGTAGGGTTATTCACAGACACAACCCGCTTATAGTTATCAAATTCGGGGGGAGGATCTTCGTCCTCATTGATGCGGATAGAACCGTAGTCTTCCGTCACAGGAGAATTTGGTGCCGGTAAGTTTTCATAACCCAACTCCCTGAGCTTCTCCATCTTGTCCTGGGCCAGAGCGGTCGCCGTCGAGATCTGATTGCTGGACTTGTTGCCCTTCATGACTTCAATGGACAGCCCGGCCATTCCCAGCAGGCCAACCGTGAGAACCAGAAGGGCGACCACTGTTTCAACCAGCGAGAACCCGGCATTACTGCGGATCACCGGCATGTCGTATTGGATTTCAGGAATATTTTTTCTGCCGTTCATAAGCTATCCTTTTCTAAATTATAGCTACTTGACGCGCCCTGCGATGTTAACCTCGATATCCTTTGAACCGCTGGAATTGGTCAGTGTCACGGTGAACGTGCTAGCAGCAGTACCTCGTGGATGAAATTGTGGTCCACCGGTCGTTGGAATCGACACACCGGGGTACTGACTCTGAATATTAAAGGTTTCACTGTAAGAGCCACCACTGATCGTATAGCCGGTGGTAGTAAATGTGACGGTAACGTTCGTGCTCAGTTTGACCGCCTGCATTCTGGCCTTCATCAGATCGGTTGCTACCTGACGCGCTGCGCCGTTGAGCCGGTACCGGGGCATCAGCCCATTATAGGTGGGAATCGCTATTGCGACCAGTATCGCAAGAACGGCAAGGGTTACTATCAGCTCGATCATCGTAAACCCTTTTGAATGTTTCATGGCGCCTGCCTTTATGTAAAAATTGTGAGTTTAAAATCATGTAAAGCAACTTTCGTGCCGGGCATATCGATATTTCCCTAAACGCTGCGGGATCTTATCTATATTATGGAATTGATGGATTATTTTTATCAAATATGACCGAAACACACGTACTCAACCTGATCAAACAGCTATAAAGTTTTTTAATACTTTATCAATATTTATTACAGTTCGCAGGCCGGATATTGCCTGTCATACGCTCTGAAAAAACCTCCCGTCGGTCTGTCTGTGGTGATGATTCGGCAACCACGGCATCATCGAAACGGCAATCGAACCAGGCGCTTGACATACAACGCGCATCCGTTCTATTTTGGAAAGCAGATTCGAATTTTACAGCGTCATCAACCATCCGGAGATAACAATGAATTGCGTGGATGCAATCGAGGGAACGGTCAAATGCATCATCGACAGGATGTACGGGCTTTTTTTTGAAGGGGTCCAGGATGATACGGAGTATATCCGAAATGCCAAGGTCGTCATCACCGGAACGGATGCATTCGTTCAGGCCCATCAGGAGGATGTGATCCATCCTGATCAGCTGCAAAAGCGCCTGTATGGTTATGCAAAGGAACGCTGGCTGAACTACGTCCAATCCATCGCGGAAAGTTCAGTGGACAGGGACCCGGCCTTTTACGACTACTATTTCGACTACATCTACCATCACGGGATATTTCCGCCATAAATCCGGAAAAATGCGGCCATGAAAGAACTCAGCGGCAAGGATATCCGATCGGAAGTGGATGCCATCATGAAACGAATCGAGCGCATCGTCAGAAATATCGACGCGCTTTCACCCAGGAACCCTCCTTTGCCGGACGAGCCGCAAAACGAGTCTCTTTCCCTGCCGGAAACCCGCACCCCGGCGGCGCCTGATGTTCGAAGCCGGTGAACTCATCGAGTCCCTTCGGCTATGCCTCGATCTGGTAGGCCTTGATTTTGCTTAACAGCGCCGGATGGCTGATTTCCAGAAGCCCGCACGCCTTGGTGCGGTTTCCCGCGCTCGCCGCAAGCGCCTTTCGAATCAGTTCGTTTTCGACGATCTTCCGGGCGCTCTTCAGCGAACAGCCTTCGAACAGCTCCGCTATCCTTCCGGAACCGCCGGCGGCCGAAGGCAGCGAAAAATGCGCGGCGGTCAGGACGTTTTTTTCGGACAGAATCACCGCCCGCTCGACGGCGTTTTCAAGCTCGCGGACATTGCCGGGCCAATGGTGCCTTGCCAGCAGGGACATGGCTTCGGGTTCGATGCCCTGAATGTTTTTCTCCCATCTCCGGTTCAGGCGGCCTATAAAATAGGCGCACAATGCGGGAATGTCTTCGATTCTTTCCCGAAGCGGGGGCAGTTTGATGGGAACCACGTTGACGCGGTAAAACAGATCCTCCCTGAACCGGCCGAGCTGAATTTCCCGTTCCAGATCCCTGGCCGTGGCGGCAATGACCCGTACATTGATTTTTTTTGTCCGCGAATCTCCCAGGGCCCGAATCTCGTTTTCCTGAAGCACCCGCAGCAGATTGACCTGAAGGGACAGCGGCAGTTCGCCGATCTCATCTAAAAAAATCGTTCCCCCCTCGGCCGCCTCGAAAAGTCCGGGCTTGTCCTTGTCGGCGCCGGTAAAAGCCCCTCTTTTATATCCGAACAGTTCGCTTTCAAGGAGATTTTCAGGAATGCTGCCGCAGTTGATGGGAACCAGCGGAAAGGCGCTTCTGCTGCTTTTCGCATGAATGCCGCGGGCGATGAGTTCCTTTCCGGTTCCGCTCTCGCCGGCGATCAGAACCGTTGTATCGTACTGCGCCACCTTTTCGGCCAGATCGAAGACCCCTCGCATCTTCCTGCTTTCAGCAATCATGCCTCCGAACTGCTCCCCCTGTTCAATGGAGCGTATCCGGTTTTTCAGCCGAATGTTCTCGCGCTTCAACTGCTCGCGTTCCCGGGCTTTTTTCAGGGTCAGCAGCACCTCGTCGACCTTGAACGGTTTGGAGATATAATCGTAAGCGCCCTGTTTCATGGCTTCGATAGCCGTATCCACCGTGCCATAGGCGGACATCATGATCACCGTGGTTTCGGCCAGACGCTCCCCTCCCTGCCTTAAGAATTCCATGCCGTCCATGCGGGGCATCTTCAAATCGCAGAGAATGAAATCATATCGATTGGCTTTGATTTTCCGAAGGCCCTCGCTTCCATCCGGGGCCGTGTCCACCTCGTAACCGGATTTGGTCAACAGGGTTTGCAGCATGTGCCGCATATTCTCCTCGTCATCGATCACCAGAAGACGTTCATGATCCGATTTGTTTTTCATGCGATGTCCATCCTTGCTGGATTGGCGGGATTCACTCCGAATCGATTATTACGGGCAGTTGAATGGCAAACGTCGTGCCGCTGTCAACCTCGCTTGCCGCCCGAATGCTTCCGCCCATGCCTTCGATAATCGTAAAGCAGACGGAAAGCCCCAGGCCGGTTCCCTTGCCGGGTTCCTTGGTGGTAAAAAACGGGTCAAAAATATTTTCCAGAACATCGCCTGGAATGCCCGGGCCGTCATCCGTCACCCGTACCTCTATAAACGCAGTGCCTTCCTGGTTGATCAAGGAACTTGCAATCCGGATGCTGCCCTTTTCCGGCCTGGATTCAGCGTCGATCGCATCGATTGCATTCATGACCAGGTTCAGGAAAACCTGCCGCAGCTGGTTCGCGTCCGCCATGACCCGGTCGTTTTCTGCGCCCAGATCCAGAGTGATGTTCACACGGGAAGCCAGGGGCTGAATGCGGAGCATTTCCGAAAAAGCCTCGAGAATCTCATGAACGGAAACAATCCGCCTGTCCTGCCCGCCGGGTCTGGACAGATCGAGAAGCTGCCGGATAATCAGATTGATTCTTCGAAGCTCGCTTTCCGCCCGATTGAAATAATCCCGCTTTTCCGGATCCGATATATCGGATCTGCAAAGCAGCTCCAGATATCCGGAGATGATGCCGATCGGATTGCCGATTTCATGGGCGATTCCCGCGGCCAGGCGGCCGACGGAGGTCAGCTTTTCAGCGCGGATCATTTCGGACTGGGCCTTCCGCAAATCGGCATTCAGTTTCTCCAGGGTCTCCACGTTTTCGGAAAGCTGCTCGCGATCGTTCGCAATTCTCGTCAGCATGCGGTTTAATGCCTTGGAAAGCCTTCCGAATTCATCATCGCCGCGGTCCACTGCAAAGAAATCCTGATCGTCCCGGTAAGCGTCCGCGCGCTCGGCGATCCCATGCAAAGGGCTGACGATCAACCGGTAAATCTTGTAAATGGCAATAAAGGAAAACAAAAGCGTATTGATCAGAATATAGATCCAGGATATTCTTTGAATCGAGCGCAGGGCGCGTGCTGTGTCCGAGACATCCAGAGCAAGCCCGATTGCGGCGGTCCGTCCGGAATCCAGAATGTCCGGCGCGCAGACGAGTAAATAGCTTCGCGGTTCGGATGCATCCGCACCGCCGGCATGAAATATCCGTTTTTGATTTTCTCCGGTTTGAATCGCCTGCCCAGCGGATTTCAAAAGCATTTCCGAAAGCGGGCTCAAGGGCTTCTGCAGGTAAATTACGGAATCGGTTCCCGCAACCACCACCCCTGCCCGGATTCCGGAAACATGCAGGAAATTGGTCAGGGTTTCGGAGGGCGTCCAGTCGCCTGCGCCGTTTTGCGCCGGAATCTGTCTTTTGACATTCCCCATGATCGATATAGTCAGATCGTATTTTTCATTTAAAACGACCTTCCGGAAAGAATAGACCAGGACAAAATGAATCAGAATCATCGAAAGCAGAACAGGGATGATCACATAAAGCGAAATATTGATTTTCAGCCCTTTGAAAGCCATGATATTCCTGATCCCTGTGCTTTTCACAATGATTCGCATGGATTAAAAAATCGACACGGCACAGGAAGATTTAGCACACCGGCGGTTCGATGGAAAGGGCATTGTCATTATTATGCGGAGGGATGGGTTTTCAAGAAAAAAAAGCCCGGAGGCAATCGG
>DDYB01000031.1 GCA_002347265.1 Desulfobacteraceae bacterium UBA2245
CCTTTTGCCATAACTGCTGCTCCTTGATATTGAATGCGATGCCCATGCTGGTTGCAAAGGGCAGTCGCCGGTATAAAGTTAACAGGCTGTTGAAAAACTGCGCCTGAGGCCGCCATTCAGCGTTGCACGGCTCTCGCCAATGCTCACATATGCTTCAATATGCTGCGCTTGTCGCATCGCCGCGCGCCTTGCCTGACGGCCTGATTCTTGTTTTTCAACACCCTGTTAATCTTCGCGTCCTTCGTGCCCTTCGTGGTTCAAGCCCTTTTTATTCTTCATGGTTCAAGCTCTTTTTGCCGCTCGAGCCGCAGGTATTCGAACATGGTCGACGGCCGGGTTTGGTCAAACGCCAGGATCGGTTTTCTTTGATTTCGTTGCATAAATGATTTACAGAAACTCTCAGAATCGTATGACAGCCTGATGATATGGATTCCGGACCGTGTACTTCGGCGTGTCCGGCGGATGTTCCGCGGGGCAGGATCGAAAGCAGGGCAGGATTAAAAGAAATAAATAAAGGAGTTTTTTAAATGCTCTACGAAAGAGAAGCGCTTGAATATCATAAATTTCCCCGCCCCGGAAAGATCGAGGTCGTTCCCCTGAAGCGATGCCTGACCCAGTCGGATCTGAGTCTGGCCTATACGCCGGGAGTGGCCGTACCCTGTTTGAAAATTCAGAAAGACCCCAATCTCTCCTTTGATTACACTTCCCGGGGCAACCTGGTCGGCGTGATCACCAACGGGACGGCTGTTCTGGGTCTTGGGAACATCGGCCCCCTGGCCGGAAAGCCCGTCATGGAAGGCAAGGCCGTTCTGTTCAAGCGCTTTGCCAATATCGATGTCTTTGATATCGAAATCAACACCAAGGATCCGGACGAATTCATTCGAATCGTCAAGTCGCTTGAGCCCACTTTCGGAGGCATCAACCTGGAAGACATCAGCGCGCCGGACTGCTTTTACATCGAGGAGCAGCTCATCCGGCAGATGTCGATTCCCGTGTTCCACGACGATCAGCACGGCACGGCGATCATATCGGCCGCCGCGCTTCTGAACGCCGCCAGACTGACGGACCGGAAAATGGAGGATCTTCGAGTGGTGATCAACGGAGCCGGCGCCGCGGCCCTTGCCAGCGCCCGCCTGTATCTCGAAATCGGGGTTCAAAAGGAAAACGTGATTTTTGCCGACTCCAAGGGAGTCATTTACAAGGGCCGCACCGAGGGAATGAATCCCTACAAACAGGAGTGGGCCGTCGATACCCCGATGCGCACTCTGGCCGAGGCGGTCCGCGGCGCCGATGTGCTGGTGGGCCTGTCCGTGAAAGGCGCGTTCACGCCCGGGTTGTTGTCCGCCATGAAAGAACGGCCGATCATTTTCGCTCTGGCCAATCCGGATTCGGAGATCGATTACGATGAGGCCAAAGCAGCCCGTCCCGATGCGATCGTTGCCACCGGCCGATCGGACTATCCCAATCAGGTCAACAACGTTCTGGGTTTTCCCTATATTTTCCGCGGGGCACTGGATGTGCGGGCTCGGGCCATCAACACCCAGATGAAGGTGGCCGCGGTCAGAGCTCTGGCCGAGCTGGCCCGTGAAAATGTCTCCGATTCGGTGATCCGCGCTTACGGAGATTGCGCCTTTCAGTTCGGTCCGGAATACATCATTCCCAAGCCCCTGGATTCCCGCGTGCTGCTGAAGGTGACGCCCGCCGTCGCCCAGGCGGCGGTTCAAAGCGGAGCGGCACGGGTCGAGCTGCCTTCTCAGGTCCATTACATGCAGTCTCTCGAAGCCCTTCTCGGTCCTGAGCGGGAAACATTGCGCAAACTGATCACCCGTGCCCAGCGCGATCCCAAGCACATCGTTCTCCCCGAGGGGAATGATCCGGTGGTGCTGCGCGCGGCCCATCAGGTTGTGGAAGAAAACATCGCGCAGGTTCTGCTGCTGGGCAACCCCCGTGAGATTCGAACGCTGGCCGGGGAGCTTCACATACCCCTGGACGGGATAGAGATTATGGATCATACGACCAGTGAGTTGAACAAAGAATTCGCGCCCAAGCTTTTTCAGATGCGGGCCCGAAAAGGATGGTCCATGGAGGAGACGCGCCGCCAGCTTCAGAACCGGTATATTTTCGGCGCCATGATGGTTCACGAAGGTCTGGTCGACGGTCAGGTTCACGGCATCACGAGATCCTATCCCGAGGCCATCCGTCCGGTTCTGCAGGTGATTCAGCGCCGGGCCGGCGTACGAAAGGTCTGCGGCGGATATCTGATGTGCCTGCGGGGTCGGATTCTCCTTTTTGCCGACGCAACCGTCAATATTCATCCCGATGCCGAGGACCTTGCGGAGATCGCCCTGCAGGCCGCTGAAATGGCGGAGTTTCTGGATATCCGGCCCAGGGTGGCCATGCTTTCCTTCTCCAACTTCGGTAGCACCCGCCATCCGGATGCCAGAAAGGTGGAACGCGCCGTGGAAATCGTGCGGAAAATCAAGCCTGATCTGGTAATCGACGGAGAGATGCAGGCCGACACCGCGGTGTCCGAGGAGATTCTCACCCGGCAGTTTCCGTTCAACCGGCTGGGCGGACCGGCCAATGTGCTGATTTTCTCGGACCTGGCCGCCGGCAACGTCGCTTTCAAGCTGCTGGAGCGCCTGGGGGGCGCCAAGGCCGTGGGCCCGCTGCTGATGGGCATCAGCAAGCCGTTTAACGTGCTGCAGCGGGGAACGGACATGGAAAACGTCGTCAACGTCATCGCCATCACCGTGGCCCAGGCTCAGAGCGGGCAAAAAGTCTGCAATCTGTCCTGAGGCAAAAACAGGTCCATCGGGGCGATCCATTATCAGAAGGGGATTTACATTCCTCGAAATCGAAAGCAGAAAACCATGAGCGATCTGGATGCCATATTTTCTCCCGGGTCCGTTGCCGTGATCGGAGCGTCGACAACGCCCGGCAAGGTGGGTCATGACATATTCGCCAATATTTTAAGAGGCGGATTCAAAGGCACGCTGTATCCGGTGAATCCCAACGCAAGATCGATCCTGTGCGTCAAGGCCTATTCCAGCATTCTGGAAATTCCGGATCCGGTGGATCTGGCCATGGTGATCGTGCCGCCCGGAATCGCGGAGAAAACCGTCGGGGACGCCATTGAGAAGGGCGTCAAGGGCGTGGTGATCGTGTCGGCCGGTTTCCGCGAGGTGGGCGGGGAAGGCCTGGAAATCGAAAACCGGATCGTGGCCATGTGCCGGAAGGCCGGCGTGCGCCTGATCGGCCCCAACTGCCTGGGCGTGATCAATCCGATGGAGGACGTCCGGCTGAACGCCAGTTTTTCCGCCCGCATGCCGGCGTCCGGCAACATCTCGTTCATTTCCCAGAGCGGGGCCCTCTGCACGGCGGTTCTGGATTTTGCAGCCGACCGGGACTTCGGGTTTTCAAAGTTTGTGTCCATCGGAAACAAGGCCGATGTCGACGAACTGGACCTGCTCCGGTACATGCACGCGGATCCGGATACCAGCGTCATCATGATTTATCTTGAAGAACTCCGCCGGGGGCCCGAGTTTGTCGAGGCTGTGCGCGAGATCACCTCCGGCGGCCGTCCCATGCCGGTTCTGGTGATCAAGTCCGGCCGCACCAGCGCCGGGGCCAGGGCCGCGGCCTCCCACACAGGCGCTCTGGCCGGTTCCGAGGCGGTGTACGACGCCATTTTCGAGCAGACTGGCATTATCCGGGCCGATTCCATCGGCGAACTCTTCGATCTGGCCGAGGCATTCAACTACAAGCAGGAAACCGCTCTGGGCAAGATGACCCGAAAGCTTCCCGCCGGAAACCGCGTGGCCATCGTCACGAACGCCGGCGGTCCCGGCATTCTGGCCACCGACGTTACGGTGTCCGCCGGGCTGACGCTGGCCGAATTTCAACCCGGAACCATCGAGGCCCTTTCACGTCACCTGCCTTCCGCCGCCAATTTAAAAAACCCCGTGGACGTGATCGGAGACGCGGATTCGAGCCGGTACGAACGGTCGCTGGAAGCGGTGATCAGCGATGAAAACGTCGACGGCGCCCTGGTTATTCTTACGCCCCAGTCCATGACCAATGCGCTTGAAACAGCCCGGGCCGTTGTAAAGATCGCGCGGCGGTCATTCAAGCCGATCCTCTGCTCTTTCATGGGCATCATCGATGTGTCCGCGGGCGTCAAGTTCCTTCAGGAACATGGATATCCGGTTTACAAGTTTCCGGAAAGCGCGGCCAGGGCCTTTGCGGCCCTGTACCGTTACTCCCGGTGGATCAGCCGCCCCCAGGCGGCCGACTTTCAACTGAAGCACGACTCGGCCCGGGCTTCGCGGATCATCGAATCCTGCATGCAGCAGGGCCGGACCTACCTGGGAGAACTCGACAGCGTCGAACTTCTGAAATGCTACGGGTTCAACACCGTGCCCGGCCGCCTGTCGCAGTCCCCGGACGAGGCGGCCCGGATCGCCGCCGAGATCGGATATCCGGTAGCCCTCAAGATCGTCTCTCCGCAGATCGTTCACAAGACCGACGCCGGAGGGGTCGAAATCAATCTTAAAGACGAAACCCAGGTGCGCGCCGCATTCGACCTGATCATCTCAAATGCCGGGGCTTTTAAGCCCGAGGCCGAAATTTCCGGAGTCCTGGTTCAGAAGATGGCGCCTTCGGGCTATGAGGTGATTCTGGGAATGCACCGGTATCCGATTTTCGGACCACTGCTGATGTTCGGCCTGGGCGGCGTTTTCGTCGAGGTTTTCAAGGACGTGGTCTTCCGTCTGGCGCCCGTCAACCGCAGTTCGGCCATGCGGATGGTGACCGGTATTCAGGCCTCCAAACTGTTTTCCGGTTATCGCGGCAAACCCGAGGCCGATACCGCTGAGATCGAAAGGATGATCGTGTGCCTGTCGGATTTGGCCATGCAACATCCGGAGATTATGGAACTGGATGTCAATCCCCTGCTGGTGCATGAAAAAGGCAAGGGGGCGACCGTGGCCGACTGCCGGATTATTCTGAAATCCCCTGAAATGTTGAAACAACCTTGAAGATCGCGAAGGGCATGAAGGTTTAAGAGCGAAAGTTTTTTTTACCACGAAGTTCACGAAGGACACGAAGGTTTAAGAGCAAAGAGCGTTTTACCACGAAGGGCGCGAAGAGCACGAAGGTTTAAGAGCAAAGAGCATTTTTACCACGAAGGACACGAAGGGCACGAAGGTTTAAAGAGCAAAAGCTTTTTTTACCACGAAGGGCGCGAAGAACACGAAGGTTTAAAGAGCGAATGATTTTTTACCACGAAGGACACGAAGGTTTAGCGGAATGAAGGTCTTAATTTTATTTTAATCCGTTTCTGTCCGATCAACTTTTTGGAATAGATATTAATATACTGAAATTATTTAAAATAAATCATAATCTATGGCGAAAGACTTGAATTTTGTCTGAGATGCCGTGCTGGCGGTTCTGCTTCAAACTTTGTGGTGAATCCCGCTTCTCGTGAGTTGTGTGGTTCAAACCAAAAAAACTAATAAAAATAAAGACTTCATTCCTTTTCTCTTCGTGTCCTTCGTGCCCTTCGTGGTTCAAGCTTTTTAAACTTTGCGTCCTCTGTACCCGAGGTGAAACCCGATCCCCGCGGGTTGTATGATTAAAATAAAAAAAATTAATAAAATTAATGGCTTCATTCCTTTTTTCTTCGTGTCCTTCGTGCCCTTCGTGGTTCAAGCTCTTTTTGATTTTCGTACCTTTCGTGGTGAAGCAGCTCTCCAGATTTGACACCGGATGCTGCAGTTGATATTTTTATGCATATTGATCGTATTCGGAGAAAGGTGTAAATATCGTAAACCTTAATGCTTCCGGAGGAAAACCAATGAAAAAGCGTTTATTGGGATGGCTGCTGGGTGTGTCTGTTATCCTTTTTGCCGCCAGCGCATCGGCGATGATGATGGAAGGAATGAAGGATGACGGATCGAAAGAAAAGGGCGCGATCAAATGCATGGCCCCATGCGAAATGGACATGCCGGATCATGTGTTAAAAGCGATCGCCAGGCTGGACCTGACCGATGAGCAAGAGCAGGAAATTCAGACGATTCGGTTTTTGTTTGCAAAAGACATGGTGCGGAAAAAGGCGGATATCGATGTCGCCTCGATTGAATTGCATGAAATCCTGGTGATGGATGCGGTCGATATGCAGATCGCCGAGCAGAAAATACGTCAGGTCGCATCGCTTCGAGGGGATCTGGAGATCATGAATCTCAAACTCAGGGAACAGATAAAGGCGAAACTGACCCCCGAGCAGCTTGAGCAATTACAAAAATACATGCCGTACAAAAGAATGAGACACGACAGGATGGGCCGCCGTCCCATGATGCATGGAATAAGGCCCGTGGATCAGAAACCTGTTAAAGCAGCCGTCGGGGCTGATGTGAGCGCCGCTGAAAAGGCGGTCGAGGCGGATGCCGCCGCTGCTGAAAAAGCAGCGGAAGTTGGCACTGTCCCTGCTGAAAAAGCAGCCGAAGTTGATGCCGGCGCCGCGAAGCAGGATCCGCATGGTCATTGAGTCAATCGATCCTGGAACAGCCGGGCGGTCTGAGTTTCCGTGTTTCAGCGGATTCGGGCCGCCTTTTATTTTCCGGTCGACAGAAATTCAGAAATGTGTTGAGAATATGGGCTGAATCTTAACTCAAGGCGGAGTGAGGCATGATACAGAACGACTGGCTGATTCACCTGTTTGACCGGCGTGTTGATGAGCTGGCTTCGGAAAACAATCTGGATGACGGCCAGAAGCAGCAGATCAAGGACGTGTTCCGGTTTGCCCTGGAAAATTCTTATGCCGACGAGCGTCAGATCCGGGTGCGGCTGACACGGCAGGAACCAAAATGAAGATCCGGCGGCTGGAGCTTGAAAACATCGGGCGTTATGTTTCCAGATCCTTTGATTTCGACGACCTGACGGTGGTTTGCGGAGAAAATCGAACCGGAAAATCCACGCTGATCTACGCCCTGTTTTTTGCGCTGTTCGGAACCCACCTTCACAGCGCATTGAAGACGTCGGATCTGTGCCGCAAGGGCCAGAGCTTCGGGTCCGCGGTTCTGGATTTTGAAGCCGGGGGCCGTTCCTTCCGGTTGAAGCGTTCCACTCAGGGCGGCCCCGTACTGTATTCAAGGAACGCGGATGCCGAAGACTGGCGGCCTGATATTCCGGATCATCCGCAGACCGATCCGATCGGCATTTCGGCTGAGGCGGCCTCATTGACCTCTTTTTTCCGGGAAGGCGAGCTGATTTACTTTCTTCAGGATATTCCCCGCTACAACAAGACCCTGCTGCAGAATCTCGTGCAGATGGACGACGTGCTGATCGTGCAGTCCAGATTCAAAAAAGCCCTGGTCCTGGCCAGGGAGGAAAACAAGGCCCTGCATCAGGCCTGTCCGCTAAAAGAGATCTCGCCCCTGAGCCTGGAAGAACAGAAAAAGCAGGCGGAGGCATTCGAGGCTGAACGGAGCCGGATGGATGCGGAATTGAAAAACATGTCCGAATACGTCGGAAAGGCGGTGGATCCCAACCTGTTCAAGCTGCTTCAGCAGCGCCGCGATGAAAAGGCAGGTGCCCTGGAGGCGGCTTCGGCCCAGCGGAAACAGCTTCCCGGCCTGAACGAACTGGCCGAACGCCTGAAGGAGGTCGAGGCGTATCTGGCGGCGGGCGGAGAACCGGCCGGATCCAGTGACGCGCTTCAGCGCCGGCTGGGCGAGCTGGAACGCGGCATCAGGGACATTGACGACGAATCCGGTCGATTGCGGCGGCTTGAGAGCCAGGCCCGGTGCGCTGTCTGCGGTCAGCCCATTCCAAAACAGCGGCTGTCGGAGCTGATTTCAGAGCTGGCCGGCCGAAAAGAAGAAGCCGAAAAAAGCCTTCAATCCACAAGGCGCGATCTTCAGAATGCTCTGGATGCCGAGCGCCGTCTGGAAGCGGCGCGCCGGGAACTCGAGACGCTTCGGCGCAGAATTCCCGAGGCCCGGCGTCTGGAGGAGCAGATCGGCGATCTGAAAGCCCAGCTTCTCAAATCCGACGAGGAACTTCACCAGTACCAGGCCCTGACTCAAAACCTCAAGGATCCGGAAAAGCATTTTCAGCGGCTTCGGGAGCTCGAAGAAGAACGTGCGCGCCTGGAGGGATGCATCATCAACGCCAGGGTCGCGGTCCGTCAGATGGAACAGGACCTTGCGCTCATTCAGGAATGCAGCGCAAAATTCGACCAGTCCAGACAGCATATGCTGATGTGCAACATTGCCTGCCAAGCCGTGGATTACGCGGTGCAGAGCCTGAACCGGTCGCTTCTGGAAAAGGTGCGTCGCAGCATCTCCGAGTGGGCGGGCCGCTTCACCTTCCTGCGCGAGTTCGATATCGAACTTGGGCCGCAGCAGATCAGTCCGATCATTCAGGCCAGGGGATATCAGTACAAGCTCAACCAGATGAGCAAGAGCGAACGGATTTTTCTCTATCTTCTGCTCAAGCTGGCGATCGGAGACGCGATGAGCCACCTGGGGGCGTTCGTTCTGGATGATCCGGCCGACGGGCTGGACCTGAAAAGAAAGAGAATGCTCGCCCAGCTGCTGACCGAGATCTCCCCCGGGCGACAGATCATCGTGACCACCAACGATGAAAGCTTCGCAGACCAGTTTTCCGCTGGAAGCCGCATTGACCTCGACGGGGCGATATAGCGGAGTGTGATTTTTTACCACGTAGGGCGCGAAGGTAAGCAAAATGAAGGTTTTAATTTTAATTTTTACCACGAAGGGCACGAAGGACACGAAGGGCACGAAGGTTAAGAGCAAAAAAAATAATGATAACCTTGTGTCTTCTGCGTGCTCCGTGGTGAATTTCGCACCATATGAGTTGTGTGGTTAAAATCAAAAATATTAATTAAAATAAGGACTTCATTCCTTTTTCCTTCGTGACCTTCGTGCCCTTCGGGGTTCAAGTTCTTTTTAACCCTCGTGGACTTTGTGGACTTCGGGGTTCAAACTCTCTTTATTCTTCGTGGTTCAAATTCATGATAGCGAATTTTCATTCTGTTTTTTCGAGTTCGCGTCGAATCGCCAGTCCGATTTTTTCCAGCATATAGGGTTTTTTGATGTACTGGGCCGCGCCCAGAGTTTTCATTTCTTCCACCCGGTCTGTTTCCGAATACCCGCTCACGATGATCGCCTTCTGTTCCGGACGCATTCTGAGTATGCGGCGATATGTTTCCAGACCGTCCATGCCCGGATCCATGATCATGTCCAGCAGAATCAGGTCCGCCGGGTTGCGCGCCAGATATTCCAGGGCCGCTTCTCCGCTGGAAACGGATGCCGCGCGATATCCGAGCAATTTTAACATTTCAGCGGCGATCTCCCTTTGTTCGGCGACATCATCCACCACCAGAACTTTTTCATTGTTTCCCCGGAACCTGTCGAGGGAAACGGCAGGCGCTGTCCTTTGAGCGATTTTCAGCGTAACCGGGAAATACAGGTGAAAGGAGGAGCCTTTTCCAACCGTGCTTTCCAGATGAATGTAGCCCTGATGATCTTTTACCGTGGCCCAGACCACGGCAAGCCCGAGGCCTGTGCCGCTTCTTCCCATGACCTTTTTGGTGTAGAACGGCTCGAATATTTTGTCCCGGTCGGCCTCGCAGATGCCGCTGCCTGTATCCGAGACGGTCAGTCGCACATAGTCGCCTTCTTTGACCGTGTCATATCCCTGAACCAGACGATCCAGATAACAGTTTTCCGTGGATATGCTCAGCGTGCCCCCGTCGGCCATGGACTCCACGGCATTGGATGCCAGGTTCATCAGTGTTTTGGACAGATGCACGGGCGAGCCGACGATATTCAATAAATCTTCCTCAAGATTCGCGGTCACCTGGACTTTCGGATTGAAGGACATGATTTTGTGGTGTTCCGGGCTGTCGAGATAGGTTGCGACGACTTGATTCAGGCAGACGACTTCAGAACACGCCACACCTCTTCGGGACAAAGTCAGCAGATCCTGCACGATGGCTTCGGCTTTTTTCCCGGACTGCTGAATGGTGCACAGGGCGTTTCGGAACGGGCTGTCTTTGGGCATTTTAAGCAGAATCAGCTCGGGATAGGTGATCAGTCCGCTGAGAATATTGTTCAGATCATGGGCCACTCCGCCTACAATGGAGCCGATTATCTCTATTTTTTCGGCCCGCTGCAGCCGGGTTTCAATTTCCTTCTGCTCCGCCTGGACCTTTTTTTTGTCGGTGATGTCGATGCCGTGGATCAGCGTCGTATGCGTGTTCTTGTATACAATGGGAACCGCCAGGATCTCAATCCACCGGGTCTGTCCGGACCGGGTCAGATAACGGATCTCGTCGGATTTCTGGATCAGATCGCTCCGCCGGATTTCCTCCAGCCGCTGGAGATCTTCCGGGTGCATCAGATCCTCCGTCGGCATGTACATGAGTTCTTCCGGGCGATAACCGCTTATTTCGGCGGCCTTGCGGTTTGCGTATATCAATCTGCCGTCCTGAAACAGAAGGATGATGGAAAGGGCGTGCTCTGTAATCAGACGGTACATTTCCTCTGATTCTGTTAATTGTGAGACGGTTTTGTCCAGCTGCGTCGCCATGTTGTCGAAGATATATCCGAGTTTACCGATTTCATCGCTCTTCGGCGGGGAGAGCCTTCTGGAAAGATCCCTGTCCTTTTCGATGGAAAGCGCGTGTTCGGACAGCCGGATCATCGGACCGATCACGGTGCTTTGCAGCATCCAAAGCGCCAGCAGAAGCATCGCGAAGATGGCCAATGAATCTATGAGCAGGGCATAGCCGGTGGTTGAAGCGCCTATTGCCGAGATGGTTCCGGCGGTTTTCGCGTTCAGCAGCAACGCCGGACGGCCTTCAATGTCCGGAAGAACCGTAAAACACCGTACGCCCCCGGCTTTTTTTTCAAACCGGAAAGGCGAATCCGGGCTGATTTCCGCTACGATCTTCTGAAGCGACACCGGAAGGGAACCTTCCTGAATGGGCAGGATTTCCATGGACGCCTCGGTCTGCTCGGCGATGGTTTGAACAAAAGCGCGGTCCAGAAGCCGGCCCATGATCAGCGTGCCGCCGATCGGGCCCTGATTCTGACTGTTGAGAATCGGACGGGAGGCGACCAGCATGAAGCCCTGATCGGTCATGAAAATACCGGCCGTCTTCATCTCTCCCAGAGGGAGGTTTTTATTTTGAAAGGCCAGCAGGGCATGGCCCGGGGAAATCGCCCTGTTTTCGAAAAGCGCCGTTTCCAAGGGCTCGTAAGTTCCTGCTTTACGGCTCTGTCCATACAGTAACCGACCTTCTTTGTCGTAGAAGCAGACCAGATTCAGCCGGAGGTCCTTAAAAAGATTTTCCGGAAAATTGGCTTTGATATATTCCTCTGAGCGGGTTGCGGCAAAATCACAGGTGTCGTCCCAGGCGGCCCAGTCATGGCAAATTTCATCCAGATGTCCGATTTCGCGGTTTATCGCCTGAACCGCGCGATGAGCGTCTTTCCGTGCCTCTTCGCTTTCCAGCTCCACAAAGCCCGGAAAGATGATTATTCGATGGATCAGAAGATTTGCGGCCAGACATGAAATAAATACGCACAAAAAAACGGCGGCAGCCTTTAATTTTAGCGACATCCGATATTCTCCCGGTATTCAAGCGCCCATGCCCGACCTTCAAAAATCAGCATGTTCCGGAACATATCAGGCCGGAGATTCAGCGCAAATCATACGGCGGCATCGAACGATGCGTCGGCATTGCATGCCCCGGATCATGCCGTTTTGACACAAATTCAAAAAGATCACGGGGCTGTTTTCACCTTATTCATGGTATCGGCAGAAAAAACAAAATACTTTAACACCCTGTTAATAAAAATTCCGGATCGAGGCTCCGAATTCGCAGGTTTCGTAAATCTTCTTTATCCCCGGACCTTGTGTTCCATTAGCGAATCAGGCTGTCAGGTTGGGCGACGACATTTGGAACCGCCGTATAATTTATCGATGATGTTCATTCACTTTGTGAGGTTGAGAAATAAAATCTAAATATAACGGAATGTTGGAAAAAATAAAGGCATAAAAATTCTTCTTGACAAAGACATGGGGCGGATCTAAAAGTGATCCGGTTTAGTTTTGGAAGATGAAACCGACGGTTTCTGAACCTTGGCTGAGCGCAATCGCTTTGGCAGGATTTGCATGTAAAATTCACCCAAAGCTCTACCCCATTTTTTTTTGAGGGTGTTAGGCTTTTCGATGAAATTTGATGGCTTATACATTTTCAAAAACTCCATGGCAATATTTTCCTTACCATCAGAGTTTGCCCGCCAAAGTCGGAAGATTCGAATGATCAACTACAGGTCAGTCAGAAAACTCCGCCGGCGCCTCTGGCGTTGAAAAGCAGCAGACGCAGTACAAGACAAATTAAAATGTAGATAAGGTTTCAAAATGTTTATCGTTTTTGAAATGTTATGGTGCATTTTTGCGGCCACGCCTGCGCGTCGACTCAGGGCTTCTTCCGACTCTTTTCCTTTCAGAAATTCATGTTTAACGATGAAACCTTTTTTCTGCGTCGGAGGGGGGTGGAATAAAGCTTCGGTGCGACCTGAGCAGATCAATCAAGACCTTTCTTGAATTGTCTGATGCCAGACCACCACTGATATGTCATGTTAAATACAATATATTTAAATAGATACGAGTTTATTTTGGAGGTTTTGCATCAGACGTCGGGTGCGGAGCGAGGATCCTTACCAGTGCGTTGCAATCGATCGTGTATGTGCAAAACCAGCGTCAATCAAAATTGAAGCACAGGAGAGTTGTTCTTATGTACCATATGCGATCCATGAAAATCATTACATTCATATTGGCACTGTTGATGCTCGCCCCCCTTGCATGGGCCTCGCACGGCGGCAAAGGCGCGAATTCCGGGGAAATGATTCTTGACGGGGATCGGGTTTCCATTTCAGGCTCAATCGTGGATACCCACAACGAACCGATCGCCGAAGCCGAACTGCGGCTGACCGTTGATGGAAAGGTGGTCGACGAGTTTGAGACGGGCCATGATGGAAAATATCTTTCCCGGTTCACCCTGGAAAAAGGCGCGGTCTCTGCCGCAAAAATTCTTCTTGAAGCGCGCAAGGCGAGCTTCAAGGCACAGGAATCACAGATAGAAGGCGCTCAGTTGGCGCGGGCCGGAAACCAGCTGTATTTCACTCAGGATATCACTCTGAGCCGCACTCTGGGGCCGGCGTTCTGGATTTCCACGCTGGTATTCATTCTCGCCTATGCCCTGATCACCTTCGAGCTGCTCCATCGAACCATCGCCGCCATGCTGGGCGCGGGCCTGATGATGGTGATTTCCTACACCATCGGCGTGCTGAATCCGGAGTATCATATATTTTCCTTTGAACGAGCGATCCTGTCCATCGATATGAATGTGATCTTTCTGCTCATGGGCATGATGATCATCGTCGGCATTCTGAAGCACACCGGCGTATTTCAGTGGTGCGCCTACATGTCCTACAAGCTTGCCAAGGGAAAGGTGTTTCTGCTTTCGGTTTATCTGATGATCTTTACCGCATTGGCATCGTCCTTTCTGGACAATGTGACCACGATGCTGCTGTTAACCGGCGTCGCGATAGAAATCTGCACGTCCCTGTCCATCAACCCGCTTTCCATGCTCATCCCACTGGTCCTGGCATCCAATATCGGCGGTACCTCAACGCTGATCGGCGACCCGCCCAATATCATGATCGGTTCCTATGCCGGTCTGACATTCATGGATTTTGTATACGCGCTCGGGATGATCTGCGTGCTGTGCATGGTCGCCCTCGCGGTCTACACCAAGTCGGTCTGGGGAAAAGAGTATGCGAAGGCCAGGGTGGACAATGTGCCGGAATACATCAAGGAACTGCAGGCAAAATACAGAATCAAGGATCCTGCCCTGCTCAAACATGGGATTGCCGTCCTGATCGTCGTTGTTTTCCTGTTTCTCAGCCACGGGTACTGGCACATGGAAGTCAGCATCGCCGCGCTGACCGGAGCGGCGGTGCTGCTGACCATCGCGGTGCTGGGCAAAAAGGTCGATCTGCTGGAATTGATCGAGAAGGATATCGAGTGGCCCACCCTGATGTTTTTCATCTTCCTGTTCATTCTGGTCGGGGCCGTTGAATCCTCCGGCCTGCTGGCGCTGATCGCGGACTGGATTCAGAAGCTTGCGGCCGGCAATTTTGTGGTGGCCTGTGCTCTGATTCTGTGGGTTGCCGCCATTGTCTCCGCATTCGTGGACAATATTCCGTTCACCGCGACCATGCTGCCCATCGTGGCTTACCTGAGCCAGGTGATTCCGGGAGCAGAAAACACGCTGTGGTGGGCGCTGGCCCTTGGCGCCTGCTTCGGCGGGAACGGCACCATTATCGGCGCTTCCGCCAATGTGGTCACCATGGGAATTGCCGAGTCCAGGGGATACAAGATTTCTTTTGGAGGCTTTTTGAAGGTGGCCTTTCCCTATATGATCATCAGCGTGATTATTGCGCATATCTGGCTGATGATTGTCCGGCCGTCCTGAGCCGTGGATCTGGCTTAACGGACGGCATTCTGCCGAAGCGCTTCATGTGAAGCCGCGAAGACGCCGGTTCGGGCATTGTGCGAGATGTCCGGGCCGGCGATCTTTTTTTGCGACAAAATTCGGGCACTCAGTTTTTTCCCGGCAAAAGGTCATTTAAAGTATGAGAAAATCCGGTGGTTGCCTGATTTCGATTTTTTTATAAAGCCATTGCAATATCCGATCGATCGGCGTATAAGTTTTCGCACTGGTTTGAGGACCGCGCCGGGAAAATCGGCCGGGTTTGAAAGGTTTTGCAAATGTGACGCCGTCCAGGTCTGTCTGGGCGGCTTTTTTTATAAATACATTTTAACAGCCGAAAGCTTGAAGCCGGGCTTTCGGCTGCTTTTTGAAAGCGAATGACGCAATGGATTTTAAGGCATTAGGGCTCAGGGCGGACCTGATTCAGGCTGTGGCGGATCTGGGATTTTCGGATCCCATGCCGATTCAGGAAAGGGCGATACCCGTGCTGCTTTCCGGAGAAAAGGATTTTGTGGGGCTTGCCCAGACCGGAACGGGAAAAACCGGCGCCTATGGTCTGCCGCTGATTCAACGGATCGATCAGGCACTTGCCGGGCCCCAGGCGGTGGTCATCTGTCCGACGCGCGAGCTGTGTCTGCAGATCGCCGATGATCTGAGAGGGTTTGCCGCGCACGTCAAGAATGCCGGCATTGCCGCGGTGTACGGCGGCGCCAGCATTTCTATCCAGATGCGGCAGATCAAGGAGGGCGCCCGGATTATCGTGGCCACGCCGGGCCGGCTTCTGGATCTGATCAACCGGGGGGCCGTCAATCTGGCTCAGGTTTCCTGCGCGGTTCTGGACGAGGCCGACGAAATGCTCAACATGGGTTTTCAGGAGGACATCGACGCGATTCTGGGGAAAATGCCGTCGCATAAAAGAATCTGGCTGTTTTCCGCGACCATGCCCTCGGGAGTTGCCGCCATTGCTCGAAATTATCTGGTCGATCCGGTGGAAGTGACCGTGGGGGGAAGAAACAGCAGTCCCGGAAACATAACCCATATCTGCTGCACGATTCAGGAAAAGCACCGATACGAGTGTCTCAAGCGCATGGTCGACTTTACGCCGGAGATGTTCGGGCTGGTTTTCTGCAGAACCCGCAGGGACGCCCAGACGGTGGCCGAATCCCTGGTCCGGGACGGCTATCAGGCCGAAGCCCTTCACGGAGATCTGCCCCAGGCCCAGCGGGATTCCGTGATGCGCAGGTTCCGGCAGCAGAGCATTCGGATGCTCGTGGCCACCGATGTTGCGGCAAGAGGCCTGGATGTTGACAATATCACCCACGTGATTCATTACAACCTGCCCGATGAGCCGTCAATCTATACGCATCGCAGCGGCAGAACCGCACGGGCCGGTAAATCCGGCGCTTCCATCGTTCTGATCAATTCCAGAGAGCTGCATCGGATTCGAACCCTTGAAAAAAAAGGCGGGATCCGTTTCCGTTTTGACAGGATACCCGACGGCCGGGCCATCTGTGAAAAGCAGCTGTTCGGCATGGTGGAAAGGATCGTGCAGGCGGATGGGAATCCGGAATCGATCGCGGAATATCTGCCCTCGGTCTATCAGGCTTTGAGCGGATTTGACAGGGAAGAGCTGGTCAGACGTCTGGTCTCGCTGGAATTCAACCGGCTGATTGAACATTACCGGCACGCCGGCGATATCAACGTCACAGGCGCCCCGGAGATCAAGAACGCCTCCAGGTCTGCCGGAAAGCCGGTCCGGCGGAAGGAGCGCGCGTCCGGAACAAAAAATACCCAACGGTTTCTGATCAACGTCGGGCGGCTGGACAATATCAATGCCGGCGCCATTGTCCGTCTGATCTGCGATCATTCCGGCATCCGTTCAAACATGATCGGCGCCATCGACCTGAATCGGGAGTTTTCATTTTTCGAGGTGGAAAAGAGCGCGGCCGTGAAGGTGCGAAATTCCGTCCACAACGCAAGGCTCGATGGAAGACAGATTCAGATCCGCGAGATGCTTGACAAGAAGAAGCCGGGCAGGTCGGACCGCAAGAAGGCGGCGGGCTGTTGAAAAACTGCGCCTGAGGACGCAGTCCGGAATCAGGCGGGTTATCTGTCGTGAAAAACCCGGGGGAGCGCCCGGCGTTTTTGCAAGACGGCTTTTTGTTTCTCCTTTCCGGCCGCGGTTTTTTCCACAAATATCTCCCGGCCCGAAAACGGGTCCCGCCCGGTGTGGTGCATCAGCGTGGAAAAGGTGGAAGGCGAGGGCGTAAAGATCTGTATCTGCTCGGGCAGCAGGTGAAGCCTGCGCACGGCAAATTCCCTGAGCTTCTCCATGTCTTCGAGCGTGCAGCCCGGATGGGCGGCCATCAGATAATAGGTGAGAAAGGCCTTTTGCGGGCATTTCCGGTTCAGCCTGTCAAACAGGGCGATGAAATCTTCGAGGCATCGGCGGCCGGGTTTTCCCATCAGGGCAAGGACCGGCGCCTGCACGTGCTCGGGTGCGATCTTGATCTGCCCGGAAACATGATGCCGCAGAATTTCTTCCAGATACCGAGCCCCGGCGGACCGGTCCCTGAGAATCAGGTCATAGCGGATGCCCGATCCGACAAAGACCTTCCGGATTCCGGGCAGGCTGCGCATGGCTTTTAACAGCGCGATCTGCCGACCGTGATGCACGGGCAGGCGTGAACACGGTTCGGGAAAAAGGCAGCTTCTGTCCCTGCACGCGCCATTGATTCTTTTCCGGTCGCACTCGATTCCGTACATATTGGCCGTAGGTCCCCCCAGATCCGATATGATTCCCCTGAAATCCGGATGATGCGTCAAAGCGGTGGCTTCGCGGAGGACGGAATCCTCGCCGCGTGAGACCACCTCTCTTCCCTGATGGACCGCAATGGCGCAGAACCGGCACTCGCCGTAACAGCCCCGGTGCGTTGTGATCGAAAAGGCGATGGTGTCCAGCGCGGTCACGCGTCCCTGTTTTTTGTGAAGGGGATGCACATCCCGCGCATAGGGCAGCTCGTAAATCCGGTCAAGCGCTTCGGGCACAGGCGCGGGGCAGGGAGGATTCTGAACCAGATACCGGGTGTCCTGTTTCTGGCAGAGGCGCCTTCCGGCCACAGGGTCGGCATTCCGATAAAATTCCGTGAACATACGGGTGAATATTTCTTTGTCTTCCGCGGCGGCCGCATGATCCGGAAGAAGAATGTCCGGTCGGGGAAATCCGGGATTCTCCGGCGGCATATCCGGGCTGATATAGCAGATGCCCCGAATCGAGTGTGTTTCCTGCCCGCGGTGCAGTTTTTCGGCAAGTTCCAGGATGCTCTGCTCGGCCATTCCATAGGCCAGAAACTCGGCGCGGGCGTCAAAGAGAACGGATCTTCTCACCGAGTCGGACCATGCGTCATAATGCGATACGCGTCGCAGGCTGGCTTCGATTCCGCCCAGAACAACGGGCTTTGTGTTTTTGAAATACCGTCGGATCAGATTGCTGTAGACGATCACGGCCCGGTCCGGCCGGCGGTCGTTCAATCCGCCGGGGGTCAGGTCGTCTTTTTTCCGGCGTTTTCCCGAAGCCGTGTAGTTGGCGATCATCGAGTCCACGCAGCCGGATGTGACTCCCCAGAAAAGTTCGGGTTCCCCCAGCCTGGCGATATCCACGCCGCCGGAGACATCGGGCTGCGCGATAATGCCGACGCGCCAGCCCGCATTCATCAGCACCTTGCCGATGACCGCCACCCCGATGTGCGGAGCGTCGATATACGCATCCCCTGTGACCAGGATCACGTCCAGGGCCTTCCATCCAAGAAGATCCATCTCCTGAAGGGTGGCGGGAATGAATGCCGGAACAGGGCGGGACTGTTTCATATAACAAACAGCATGCCCGGAATGCATGCGTTTATCATGCATTCCTCCTTGGGGCTGAAATACCCGGGAATTGTCGGATTCCGGCCTGAGAATGTCGATCTTCGCGCCGTTCGGTTTTCCATTTGTTCAGGTTTGCGGTAATAAAATCAATGATCGCCCTGTGCTCGGCATCGCCCCGTCCCCGAATTCGAATCGGTTCTCCAAAAGCAAAATGAACGGTCCTGGATGTATCGATTTTTCCGAAATCCTTGAGATGCTTTCCGTTTTGCCAGGCATCGGTCAGCAGGGCGACGGGAATGACCGGCACATCGGCCTTTCTGGCCAGCTTGACGCCGATGGTGTTGAACTGGGCCGGATCAAACGAAAACGTCCGGGTGGTCTGAGGAAAGGCGATAATTGAGATTCCCTTGTTCAATCGTTCGGTTCCGCCTTCCAGAACGGTTTTCAGGTCCTGCCGCGGATTTTTGCGTCCGACCGCGATCGGGTCGCGGGAACGCATGACGTGACCAAACACGGGATAGTAAAGGAGACTTTCCTTGACGATAAAGGTCGTTTTCTTCACGGGCTGAATGACGCAGGGAAGTATAACGGTTTCGAGAACGCTCATGTGATTGGCGATCAGAACGCACGGTTCGCGCAGCGTCCTGATGTGATCCATGCCCGTTATCTCAAAGCGGATGCCGATGCCTTCGAGGGCTTTGAGGATCGTAAAACTGCTTCGAACCCACTGTTCGTCATCGTATCGGCCGCGTTTTGCCCTGAAACCCGCCTTCAATACGACGGCCAGAAAATGAAGGTAAAAGTTCAGGGAAGGGAAGAACCGCGCAGAAAAAGAAGCCCTTTCAGGCCGGGTTTGGTATACATCCGCTGCGGATGGCAATTGTCTCATAAGAAATTGTCCATGTTGCAAATGTCATCATTCAAAGGCAGGCCGGCGTCCGGCACTGCGTTAAGACCTGCCCGCAAGGCCTCGGATTTCAATCCTGAACCCCGATCAGCGCTGGTAGTCCCGAAACCGGGTGTCGATGGCGCTGATGGCGTCGATTCGAATCAGGGCGTCGCAAAAATCCTTGCCGTCCAGTTTTTCAAGGTGAATCAGATGGTTTCCGACCTCCTTGACAACACCGGATAGAGCGTTGCCTGAATTGAGGGTAATATTTACTTTCTTACCGGCCAGTGCCTTCAAGTTGGCCGCGATGGAGGAGTTCACGTTATAACTCGCGCCTTCGATGCTCACCACTTCGGCATTTGCATCGGCGCCCGAAAAAGCGGTCAGCATGGCGGCGCAAAAGAGAGCCAGAAGGACGCTCATCCCTGAATAAAGCATATTTGAACTTTTCTTCATCAATTCTCTCCTGTTGTGTTGTTGCTCAATTCGAGCACCATGGTGCGGACGTACCGAACCATGAAATCAGTGATCCTGCGCAGAAATATTAAATGAAAATATCGGTAAAATTCCGGATAAACGCAAGGAAAAAATTGGGTCGGCAATTCGGACGGTCGCGTTTTTGAATCTGTTCGCGGCAAAGCCGGATCAGGAACATGTCCGGGCGCTTCAAACACGTTTAACAGGTATTTTCAAAACGACGTCGTTGTTTGCTTGATTTTTAACGCCGATGTCTATAGCGTAATATCTTTTTTGGATGGAGCATGTTGATGTGGCAATCCATCGGTTGTGAATATTTTCATTTCAGCAGGCGGTTATTTTGAAAGATCCGGATCAGATCAGACGTTCTGTTACAGGTGTTGCACCAGCGGCTGCCGCGCATCCGGTGCACAAACCGGTCGGAGACAGCAGAATATGGTTGCCTATCGCGGGAGCGTTTCTTCTGCTGTGCATCTTTAAATGGGCGAATGAAATTTTCGATATTCCCCGCTGGCTGCTCGGCGCCCGGCCAAGCCCGATCAACTGGCAGGAGGCGACCCTTGAAACCGTTATGATAGTGCTGGTCGGTTTTTTTTGCGTCTCACGCCTGATTCTCAGCGCCAGGGCTCGGAAACGCGCCGAAAACGACCTTCTGGAATCGGAGCAAAGATTGACAGAGATCATCAATTTTCTTCCGGACGCCACATTTGCGATCGATCTGCAGGGCAGGGTCATTGCGTGGAACCGGGCCATGGAGGAGATGACGGGAGTCAAGGGGCCTGATATGCTGGGCAGGGGCAATTATGAATATGCCCTTCCGTTTTATGGGATTCGAAGGCTCATGGTGATCGATCTGGTGTTTAAATCCGATGAGGAAATCAAACAGCAGTACGCCTTTGTGCGAAAAGAAGAAGACGCCCTGATCGCTGAGGCCAAAATTCAGACTCCAGGCGGAAAAACCATCTATCTTTGGGGAAAGGCCGGCCCGATCTATGACAAGTCGGGAAATCTCATCGGCGCCATCGAGTCGGTTCGCGACATGACGGAACACCGGCTGGCCGAGGAGATGATCCGCAAAAGCGAGGAACAGTACCGGATGCTGGTCGATACGATGAGCGACGGGCTGATCGTCCGGGACAAAAACGGCTGGATTTCCTTTGTCAATGACCGTCTCTGCCGGTTATGGGGCGCATCAAAGGATGAAATCATCAACCAGCGCATGGAAGATTTTCTCGATGAAGCCAACCGCGCTGTTTTTGATGAAGAAATGGAAAAACGTCGAAAAGGAATCTATGCGCCCTACGAGATCGCCTGGACGAGAAAAGACGGGCGAAAAGTCACCACCATCATGGCGCCTCGGATCATTGTCGATGCCAGGGGCGAATTTGCCGGAAGTTTTTCGGTAGTGACCGACATTACCGACCGCAAGCGGGCGGAGGGAGCGCTGGCCCGGCAGGCCCTTGAGCTGGCGCGGTCCAATTCCGAGCTGGAGCAGTTTGCCTATGTGGCCTCCCACGATCTCCAGGAACCCCTGAGAAAAATCCAGGCATTCGGGGAACGTCTGAACGCCAAATGCGCGGATGCGATCAGCGATCAGGGTCTGGATTATCTCAAGCGCATGCAGAATGCGGCCAAACGGATGCAGGTTCTGATCAACGACCTGTTGACCTTTTCCAGGGTCACGACCCGGGCAAGCTCCTTCACGCCGCTGAATCTGAAACGGGTCGTGCGGGAGGTTCTGCTGGACATGGATTTCCGTATCGAGCAGACCCGGGGCAGGGTGGAGGTCGGCGATCTTCCGGTGATTGAAGGCGATTCGACGCAGATGCGTCAGCTGTTTCTGAACCTGATCGGCAATGCGCTTAAATTTCAACGGGAAGGCGTGGCGCCGGTGGTCAAGATCCGGTCGGAAATTTACAGAGACACCAGAAAAAAGGGCGGGGCATTCTGCCGGATTTTTGTGGAAGACAACGGCATCGGCTTTGACGAAGCTTACGCCGAGCGCATTTTCGGCGTTTTTCAGCGGCTTCACGGACGCGGCGTTTACGAGGGAACCGGCATCGGCCTTGCGGTCTGCCGTAAAATCGTCGAGCGCCACGGCGGAAGCATTCAGGCAAACAGCACACCCGGCCAGGGATCGGTCTTTACCATCACCCTGCCGTTCAACGAGGCGGTGAAAGAGAAACCGGTTTTGGAACAAAATCCCTGAGATCTGGTTTTTTTACGAGTCCGCCCTGATTTATTCTGAAAAAATTCCGGTGCGTCTCAATGAACGGCATCGGCCCTGGGCAGCTGTATGATGATTTCCCGAATCCCCCGCCGGCCGGCCTGGCTGACCGTCAGTTGAATTTCCCCGTAGTTCATGCTTTCTCCGATCTTGGGCACCTTTTTCATATGCTTGAGCACAAAACCGGCGATGGTTTCGTAGTCTCCTTCGGGAAGCTGAATCTTGAGCCGCTCGTTGACCTCCTGAAGGTCGAGCTGAGCGCTGACGCGAAACCGGTTGTTGTCCAGGCGGGCTATGGGCATGTCTTCGAAGTCGTACTCGTCCCGGATTTCACCCACCACCTCCTCGAGTATGTCTTCTATGGTAACGATTCCCACCGCGCCTCCGTATTCATCCACGGCCACGGCAAAGGAATTGCGGGTTTTTTGCAGAAAAATCAGAAGGTCCTGGGCGCTGTTGAATTCGGGAACAAAGGGAACGTCGCGGACCAGGGTGCGCACCGGCATCCGCGGGTCCGGGGCGTTGATCAGATCAAAGGCATGGATGATGCCGATGATGTTATCGATGCGTTCGCTGTAGACCGGAAGCCGTGAAAACCCGGTTCTTCCGACGTATTTCACCGCTTCGGACACGATCGTTTCGTCGGAAAGGGCGGTGACGTTGACCAGGGGGATCATGATGTCTTCCACGCTGGCCTTGGCCAGGTGAAACACACGGCGGATGAGGATTTTTTCCTTTTGCTGCAGATCGCTGCCCCGGCCGGACCGATCCAGCATCATGGCCAGTTCTTCCCGGCTGGCCAGGGGGTAGTGCTCCATGCCATCCATGGACGAGCGCCGGCTGAACAGCCGGCTGACGGATACGATCAGAAAAGTGACCGGGGAAATGGCCCGGGATGCGAACAGCAGCGGATGGGCCAGGCGGGGAGCGATTTCCGTTGCATGATGCTGAAAAATGGTGCGGGGAATGATTTCTCCGAACATCAGCAGAACCGGAGAGAGACATAAAACGGTCAGGGCCTCGCCGTAATTTCCGAATCGGGTTTCAAACCACAGGGCCGCCGTTACCGAGGCGATGATCACGGCCATGTTGGTTCCGGTCGTCGTGGTGGCCAGGAACCATCGAGGATTTTTCAAAAATTTGAGAAAAAGCGCGGCGCCGGTCGAACCTTCCTTGGCCTTTCTCCGCAGCCGCAGCTTGTCCGCAGCCAGAACAGCCATTTCAGAGCCCGAAAAGAACGCCTGAAAGACGACGCAGCCGATGATCACCAGAATGTTAAGCAGTGTGTTCACCCGGAACCTCGTCGTATTCGTCGTAGATTTCTCCGAAGAGTTCTTCGAGCAGATCTTCCATCGTCACCAGGCCGGAGACCTCCTGCCGGTCGTTGAGGCAGATGGCCATATGAATCCGTTTCTGTTTGAGAATGTTAAAAAGTTCATCCGCCTTCTTGGTCTCGGGAATGAAATAGGGCCGCCGGATCAGCTGGGGAAGAATTCTGGCCTGCGGATTGGTCCGTTTGAAATCCACCTTGAGCAGGTCCTTGACATACAGGATGCCGGCAATATGGCGGCGATTTTTGCTGTAAACCGGAATTCTGGCGTGGCGGGTCTCATTGACCAGAGAAAGAATTTCCTGAGCCTTGACGTCGTCGGACAGGACAACCATCCGGTCAAACGGGGTCATGACGTCGACCACGCGCACGTCGCTGAATTCAAAAACATTGTGAATCAGCTCTTTTTCGCTGGCCTTGAGCTGCCCCTTGAGGTGGCTGTCATCCACCATGTCCAGAAAATCGTCTTCCATCAGGGCTGTTGAACGATCCGAACGCTTCAGACCGGCGCGTGCAATCAGGGCGTTTGAAATCTTTTCGAACGCCCAGCGCACCGGGGCGATGAGCTTTTGAAACACCGTCAGCGGGCCGGCCACCACGGGCGCAATGCGCTCATTGTGGGCCATGAACAGCGTTTTGGGAATCACCTCGGCAAAAATCAGGGTCAGCGGCGTCATGACGGCGATGGCGATCCATCGGCCCGAACCGCCGTAAAGAGAGACAAACAGGGAGGCCGACAGCACCGAGGCGGCGATGTTGACCAGGTCGTTTCCGATCAGAATCGTGGTGATCAGGCGGTTGGGCCGGGCGAGCAGAAATTCAATGAACCCGGCCGCTGTTTCGGAACGTTTTCGAATGCGTTCGCGTTTGAGCAGCGTCAGGGAAAACAAAGCGGTTTCCGACCCGGAAAAAACCCCGGAAACCACCAGCAGAATGAGAATCAGGCTTGTTTCGAAAAATAGCGGAACTTCCAAAATGGACGACTTCCTCTTGCCTTTGGAGATGGACCCATGCCATATACCGACAAATAAATGCAATTATATAACAGATCTTCATTTTTTCAAGCAAATAGGAGCCATTTACCCTGGTGACGCCGGATACCCCGATCAATGAATATATCCGCTCCCTGCTGTCTTCTGCGCGTTTCGGACCCCAGGTGGCCTTTCATACGGTGCTTCCGGCGGTCGGCGCCCGGTGGGCGGCGCCGGAAAAAAAGTGGCCGCAGGCCATCGTCCGCCTGCTGGAAGCCCTCGGCATTCAAGGGCTTTATCAGCATCAGGCCGCGGCCGTCGATGCGGTGCGCAACGGCAAAAACGTCGTGGTCGCCACTCCCACGGCCAGCGGAAAAACCCTGATCTACAACCTCCCCGTTCTGGAAAAAATTCATGAAAACCCGGACAGCCGGGCATTGTATCTCTTTCCCCTGAAGGCCCTGGCCCAGGATCAGCTTCAGACGTTTAACGCCATGGCTGGCCAATGCCCGTCGATAGCGGCGACGGCGGCCATCTATGACGGGGACACCACCGCCTGGCGCCGGTCCAGAATCCGGCATGCGCCGCCCAATGTGCTGATGTCCAATCCGGAGATGCTGCATCTTTCCATACTGGCGCATCATGAAAAATGGGCTGCTTTTCTTTCCGGAGTTCAGACCGTCGTGGTGGACGAGGTGCACACCTACCGGGGCGTAACCGGTTCTCACATGGCTCAGATCTTCAGGCGCTTTCATCGGATCTGCGCTCTGTACGGCGCTTCTCCTTGCTATGTTTTCTGTTCGGCCACTGTGGCCAATCCCGGGGAACTGACCCGGCAGCTGACCGGACTCGATGTGGTTGCCGTTGAAGAAAGCGGGGCGGCCCGGGGAAAGCGGCACGTGGTTTTTATCGACGGTCTGGAAGGACCCGCGCGTACGGCGGTTCTGCTGCTCAAGGCGGCCCTGGCCCGTGGGCTTCGCACCATTGTGTATACCCAGTCCAGAAAAATGGCCGAACTCATATCGATCTGGGCGCAAAGAGACAGCGGGGCGCTGGCGGAACGAATCAGCCCCTACCGCTCGGGGTATCTGGCTGAAGAGCGCCGCCGGATTGAACAGAAGCTTTCATCCGGACATCTGCTGGCCGTGATATCCACCAGCGCTCTGGAACTTGGAATCGACATCGGCGATCTGGACCTCTGCCTTCTGGTCGGGTATCCGGGAACGGTGGTGTCCACCTGGCAGCGGGGCGGAAGGGTCGGGCGAAGCGGTCAGGACTCGGCTCTGGCGCTGATCGCCGGAGAAGACGCCCTGGACCAGTATTTCCTGCGAAATCCCTGGGATCTGATCCGGAGAAGCCCCGAGGCCGCCGTGATCAATCCGGGAAATCCGATTATTCTCAGACAGCATCTGGTCTGCGCGGCCGCGGAACGGCCTCTGAGGCAGGGCGAGCCGATGATGGCGGATACCGGGGTGATCCGGGAGGTCAGGCATCTGGAGGATTGTGCGCAACTGCTTCGCAGCGCCGATGGGCAGTTCCTTTATTCGACCCGAAAAAACCCGCAGCGCGACGTGGACCTTCGGGGCACGGGCGCCCGGTTTGAAATCATCTCCCAGAGCGGAGAGCGCATCGGTGAGATCGACGGGTTCAGGGCATTCAGGGAAACCCATCCCGGAGCGATTTACCTGCACAAGACCGACGCCTTTCGGGTGGACCACCTGGATATCGAGAATCAATGCGCACGGGTTTCCAGGATCGAAGCGGATTATTACACCCGTGTCACGGCGGTCAAACAGACCGAGATTCTGGAAATTCTGGATGCCCGGAACGCTTGGGGCACACAGGTTTATCTGGGACGGCTGAGGGTGACCGATCAGGTGACCGGATTTGAGCGATGGAAAATCCGGCCGCAAAAAAAACTCGAGGTCGTTCCCCTGGATCTGCCGCCGCTGATATTTGAAACCGAAGGGTTGTGGTTTCGGATTCCGCCCCAGGTTCAGGCCCGGGCCGAGGCCTCCTGTCTTCATTTCATGGGCGGAATTCACGCCGTGGAGCATGCCGCCATCGGGATATTCCCCCTGCTGGTCATGGCCGACCGAAACGATCTGGGCGGCATTTCCACGCCCTGGCATTCACAGGTCCAAAGCGCGGCAATTTTTATCTACGACGGAATTCCAGGCGGCGCCGGGCTTTCCAGGCAGGCCTGCCGGAAGGCCGAGGCTCTGCTGGGCCTGACCCTGAAATCCATTCAGACCTGTTCGTGCGATGCCGGATGCCCTTCCTGCGTGCATTCGCCCAAATGCGGTTCGGGCAACCGGCCCATTGACAAAAAGGCGGCTATCTTCATTTTAAAAGCGCTCAAGGAATTCAGCCACCCTGACGGCGCATCGGCGCCGGCCATTTTGACGCGCCCGCCCGTTGTCGAAAAACCTTATGAACCCCTGCCGCTTCCCGGACGTTACGGAGTGCTCGATATCGAAACCCGGCGATCGGCTCAGGAGGTGGGCGGATGGCATCGCGCGGATCTGATGGGCGTCAGCTGTGCCGTGCTGTACGACTCGGTTCTGGATGAGTACATCACCTTTTTCGAAGACCGGATTTCCGATCTGATCCGGCATCTGAAAACCCTGGAACTGGTCGTCGGCTTCAACATCATCCGGTTCGACTATGCGGTGCTTCGCGGATATGAGCCGGCCGACTTCGCAAGTCTGCCGACCCTGGATATGCTTGCCGAGGTCAAAAAACGCCTGGGCTACCGGCTCTCTCTGGATCAGCTTGCCCGAACGACCCTGGGCGCTGAAAAAAGCGCCGACGGACTGGCCGCGCTTCGCTGGTGGAAGCAGGGGGAGGTCGACAGGATTGTCGAATACTGCAGGATGGATGTAAAGATCACCCGGGATCTTTTCCTGTTCGGAAAGAAAAACGGATATCTGCTTTTTGCCAACAAGGCGGGCAACACCGTGCGCATTCCCGCTCGCTGGTGAATGCCGGGCAACGCGGCAATCGAAATTTTTACAAAGCCATCACGGTTGATATTTCTGCAGGCTTTGATCATAGAGCTTTCCAATGCCGTATTCCCCGCGGCGCATGAATTTTTCCCTGGACGGTCCGATGATCTGCATCTCCGGATTCTTCTGCTGCACATCCAGGGCGATCTTCATCTCCTTGGTGCATCCGGTGCTGTAGGTGGCGTCTTTTCCCACCCATTCGGGCGGCACTTTTTTGCTCATCAACTGGAACGACTTGAAAATGTCGTCATAGGACTGAAAACGCCAGATGTCGATCAGGCCGCTGCGCTGCACGATCTCCCACATGTACATCAGATCGTCGGCGTCCATGCCGGTTTCAAAATACTCCGACGGGTTGATGATAAAGGTTTTGGAGCTTTGCTCCTTGAGATGTCCGATGAATGTGTTCATCACCTGCTGGGCGACCTTGAGCTTGCCCGGAATCGATCCGATGATCCCGCTGTAGAACATCACGATCATGCCTTTTCTCTTGGCTTCGTCCATTCGAGCGATGATCGCCGATGCCCGTTTTTCAAGCTCCTCATGGGAGAATTTGATCACCGAGGGATGGCGGGGTTTATAGCGGATGTCCACGGAATGATTCGGGCCGGCCGATATGTTGAAAATATCCTGAGTGAACTGGAATCGGGTTTCGAAGAAATGCCGCCGCTGATAGACTCCCCTGGAGATGACGCCGTCGACCTCCTTGAAGGTCCTGGCAAAGGCCGTTGAGCACAGCAGCAGGTTCAGGGTTTCCCGGCTTCCGTCCGACACAACGATGATGTTTTCCTCGCTTCGAAGAATCCGGATCAGCTCGTTTTTGCCCAGGCGACGGTCCTTGATCCACAGGGCGTTTCCGAGTTCTTTTCTTAATACGGCGTCCTCCTGAGCATCGTAGAAATCGATGGTCGTAAAAATAGGGGCTTCCTTGAAAGCAATGACGATCTTATGGCCGCGCTTGGCCAGGTGCCGGATGATTGCGATATCCACCATGAATTCACCGGCCTGATCGGCCAGCCAGAGGATCTTTCTGGGCTGGGCCTTTCCCTTGATGCCGCCGATGGTTCCAAGTCCCAGAAAATCGAGCAGAGGGGTCCAGCCGTCTCCGGTGATCTGCCGGGAAAAGAATGCCTGGTAATCGGTTTCCTTGAAAGAAACGTTGCCGTCGTCTTCCCAGAGCCGTTTTTCCACGCACAGGGTGAGCAGACGCTTGAGTTCGAGCAGTTCCAGAATGTTTTTGAACTCGGCGAGCGTCTGCGGAAGCGTCGCAAATTCTCCGGAGTCCAGGCTGTTGATTGCGTTCTGGTATGCCCTTGAATTCAGCGCGGCATGAACCCTCTGGTTTCTGCTGATTTTCGTGAACAGGCAGGGATCTTCAATCTGGGTGCGGTTGATGAAGATTTTCATCAGGCGTTTTTCCAGCCGGGACGGAATCATGAATTCATCCCGGGTTTCATGCCGGTATTTGATGCTGACCAGGGCCTTGAGGTATTGCTTTTCCCGTTCATCTTCGATCTGCTCGTCGATCAGGCGCAGCATGCGCTGGTAGATTTTCTGATAGGCCTCCTGAAGCAGCGCCGAGTTGTTCCGGAAAATGATCGCCTCGAACACCTGGTCCGTGCAGGGATAATACCGGTCTTCCGGTTCGGTGCGGACCATGAACCGGATTTGTTCAGGGCTGGCTACCTGATCCGGATAGCTGTAGTAGTCCAGATGGTTTTCGATGAAAAATGCCGTCACCCAGGCGTCCGTGGCTGGATCGAGATCGGCCTGATAAAGCGGAACGGCTTTTTTTTTCGGGGTCCGCGAGGCGGTCGGACGGCACGGGCGCATCGTATCTTCTTTTTTTTTCGTCACAGCGGTTCCTCAGTTTTATTTTCTCTGCAAGTTGATGGAAATCCATCCGCCGGTTGAATCAGAATCGTGAAGATCCCGCCGGTTGATTTTGGAATGACGTTTTCGGAATTTTGATCGGATCAAGGTTCTTACTGCCTGGGCGCAAGAATGATCTCAATTCTCCGGTTCTCACTGCGGCCTTTCTCAGTCTCGTTGGATGCCGCCGGGCGGTAAAAGCCAAAGCCGCAGGCGGAAAGCCGTTTCGGATCAATTCCGCCTTTTTCCTGTAAAAACCGGACAACTGCGCTTGCGCGGGCCGTTGAAAGCTCCCAGTTGGTCGGAAAGCGCTCTTTCAAAACGCCTCCGATTTCGACATTATCCGTATGTCCCTCCACGACGATATCGTTCGGGTCCGTGCGGATGGATTCCGACAGTTTCAAAAGGGATTGCTGTCCGCGGGCCTTGATGCGGTTGCTTCCCGAATCAAACAGAATTTTGTCCACAAAGGTTACCTTGAGCTTTCCTTCGAACGCTTCGAGCAGAATTTCCCGGGATGCGATCTGCTCTTTGAGATCCGCTTCGATTTTTGCGCGGGTGTCATCCATCTGGCTGATGCCCTCTTCCTGAAGATGGATGGCGGCGCTTTTTTTTTCCTTCTCGAATTTCAGGAATGCGTTCTCATCGGAAAGTGATCCGATGCGCTGCTCCATATTCTGATTCGCCGAAAGCGTTCTCCGGTGCTCGTTTTTCAGGGCAGCCAGTTCCGCGAGGCAGGCCGCCCGCTGCAGCCGGCTTTCATCCAGACTCACGGACAGGTCATTGCGAGTCTCGGCAAGAGCGGTCTCCAGGTCCCTGTACTTTTTCGAGGACACGCAGGCCGAAAAAAGAACTGCAGCGCAAATTAAAGCCAGAACCGGTACGTACCGAATCTTCATGTGTCGCATCTCCCTTGTATGGCTGATAATTTATCTTTTCTATCATAAATTTCAATCCGAGGCTACATGGAAGCGGCCTTATCACCCTGTTAAAAGGGCGTTCGTTCCTCTTGAACCTGACGCCTCTTTGCGCATTGCCGGGTTCTTCACCTGCCTTGACATGACGGAGGAGTTTCTTTATGATCGGGGCATTTGTGTATTGACCTTAACGGCCGGCAAGACGAGATTATGGATATACCTAAAAAATTTACAGCCATGCTGGTTTACGGGCGACCTCCCCTGGTTTTCGGCGCCATGATCTGCGCCATCGGCGTGATGTGGTTCAGCAACCCGGCGTTTTATCTGGCCGGTGTGATTTTTCTGGTCATATCCATGAGCTTTGACCTGATCGACGGCTGGTTTTCCGCCAGGTTCCAGCCCAATCCTCTGCTGGCGCATCTGGCGGACCGGGTTATGGACAAGGTGGTTTATTCGATTGTTTTCCCCCTGGTCGCCGTCGGAATGATGTGGCGTTTGCTGGTTTTTACGCCGACGCCGACCCGGGGACAGCTGCTTCACGCCTTATTCGTTCTGATTCTGTGCGTAACGGTTCTGATTCGGGACAACTTCGCCCACTTCATGCGGGGATTCGCACTGCGAAGGGACCTGGATCTGGAATCCAGCGATCTGACCCGCATTCGAACCGTTGTGGCTGCACCGGTGGGGGTTCTGCTTTACGCGGTTGCTTTTTATGTACCTTCCCAATCCAATTCTTATTTGTATGACTGGCTTTCCCTCGTAAACATCATCCCTTTGCGGGATCTTTTTTTTATTGAAATTGTCTTTCTGATTATCAATTTCGGATCCATCGCGGGTTATTGCCGCAAATACGGCACCCTTTGTCTGGATGAAGTCTGCATGGAGGACGACCGGTTGCGGCGGAAAATACTTGCGGTATTTCCCAATTCCCTGACGGTGATGAATGCGATGATGGGCCTGCTGGCCGTATTTTTCGCCTATCAGGGCCGCATTCGGGAGGCTTATCTGTTTCTTGTCGGGGCGGCTATTTTTGACAAGCTCGACGGGGCGCTGGCCAGAAAACTCGGCCTTGTCGAAACCGGTTTAACGACCGGAATCACCCTGGGAGGGATTCTGGATGACGTTTCCGATGCCGTGAGCTTTTGCATTGTGCCCGCCTGGATATTTTATCTGGTGTTTGCCGAGGCCGCCGACCCGTTTCTGGCGCATTTTCCGGCAAAAGGCATCGCCGTGCTTTACGCGCTGATGGGAGTTTGCCGTCTGATCTTTTTTACGCTGGATCGCAGTCCGATTCCCGGTTTTTTCAAGGGAATGCCCACTCCTGCGGCCGCCCTTCTGGTCGTCGCCCCCCTGATCATGCTGCACCAGGCGAGAAGCAGCGGGGAATGGCTCCATTTCTGGGAATTCTTTTCAGCCGGAAGCATGCTGCTGGCCGCGGTTCTGATGAATGTCTATGCGTTGCACTATCTGCATATGGGGCGGTTTGTGGACCGGCGGCCATGGTTCGGCCGCCTGAACCTGCTGCTGCTGGTGATATCCATTTTTACGCCGTATTTCGGGTATGTCGCCCTGACCTTTATGATTCTTTACACACTGTCTCCCATCTGGACCCGGCGCATGGAACCCAAATCCTGACCGGCTGTTGAAAAACTGCGTCCAGGGCTGCCGCGTTGCGCGGCTCTCGCCGATGCTCGCATATGCTCGCGGTTTTACAATTTTGATTAAGCCGCTTTCGGAAAGTGATTCGGATCGATCCAGGACTCCGGGCGCAGGGGTGAAAGCCCCCAGGCCAAGCGGGCTTGATCGCATCGCATGTTATGGATTCCGTTTTCCCAGGAAGGCGCGAACTCCCGGCATGTTGAAGCACGCCTCTCATAAATTGAACAAGAAACGCTCTCTCCTGTGACGCCCTGCAGGGCAGTGCACCGGCAAGAGGACGTGTGGGCGCCTTTCATGGCCGCCAGAAAGTCATTGACCTGATCGGTCATGACGGCGGGAACGCCGTTATCGGACCCGGCATCGGTTTCGGCCCAGTAAAAGGAGACGCGATAGTGAGCGCAGCATGCACCGCAGGTAAGACAGGGATTCACATGCATGGATTTGAATGCTCCGAAATTTTCGTTCATCATCTGGTCACGCCCGGTTTCGATCACTTCGAACTCAGAGGCCGCAATTTTTCTCTTTGTTCCGGCTCGGGCAGGGTGCGGACGAGCCGCCGCAGAAAACTCGGAAGAGCAAAAGGCCGGCGCCCTTCGCGGAGGATTTGTTGCGCTTTTAGCGTATCTGCGATAAATTGTCATCTTAAATTATCAGACGATTTCAAAAAATTCTGATCCGGCTTTTTTGAACATTTCTGCTTTCCGCATTCCAGGAAGGAGGAGTATGACAAAGGCAAAAGTCATCGGACTGTGGATGATCGCTTTGATCTTATGGCTCACGGCTTCGGTATCGGCCGCCGATATTTTGCAGAACATTCCTCCCGAACTGGCCCGCTGGGCGCCCTGGGTTCTCCACGGCATGCAGGACCGTCAATGCCCCAACCCTTATAACGACCCGAACACATTTCAATGCATCTGGCCTTCGCAGCTGGAACTCCAGGTTGAGTCCGAAGGCGGGCGCTTTATTCAGCATTGGTCTGTTTTCACGGACGCCTGGGTGGCGCTTCCCGGCGGCGATGGACTGCGGCCCGTCAAGGTCGGTCTGGACGGCCGGCCGGCCGTGGTGGTTGACCGCAACGGGGCGCCGCATGTGCGCATGACATCCGGAGAACACCGGGTGGAAGGCAGTTTCGAGTGGCCCCGGATTCCCGAAATGATTCAAATTCCTTCGGATACCGGCCTGGTCCGGCTGATGATCAACGGTCAGAGCCAGGCATTCCCGATCCGCGAGCCGGACGGAAGACTCTGGCTGAAAAAAGCGGCATCGGTTCAGGCTTCCGAAGACCGAATGGAGATTCGAATCCATCGCCTGATCAAAGACGATATCCCCATGACAGTCACCCAGCATCTTCAAATCGATGTTTCCGGCAGCGCCCGGGAGGTGGAACTAGATGGAATTCTTCTGGACGGCATGCAGCCTCTGGGGCTGACAAGCCCCATTCCGGCAAGAATCGCAGCCGACGGCAGGTTGAAGCTTCAGGTACGGCCCGGACGCTGGGAAATCTGGCTGGTCGGGCGCTTCTGGAACCCGATTTCTGAAATCGGGCCGGTTCATCCTCTTTACGGCGAGGAAATCTGGGCTTTCGAAGCGCAGAACCATCTTCGCATGGTCAAGATTCTGGGGCTTTTGCCGGTTGACCCCAATCGAACCGAGACGCCTCAGGCCTGGAAAAACTTTCCCACTTACGTGGTTAAGGCCGGTTCCAGGATGCAATTTCAGGAAATCAGGCGCGGGGACCCGGACCCGGCGCCGGATCAGTTGAATCTTCAACGCGCCTGGTGGCTGGATTTCGACGGTCGCGGATTGACCGTTCAGGACACGATCACCGGCACATTAAGCCGTCAATGGTATCTGGCCATGGATGCTCCGGCCGAGCTGGGCCGGGTGAGCGTGGACGGTCAGGACCAGCTGATCACGGCTTACGGCCCTGACGAAAAACCCGGTGTTGAGCTTCGCCGCGGCCGTCTGAACCTGATCGCCGAATCCCGTTGTCCGGCCCTGATGCGGAACCTGCCGGCGGTGGGCTGGGATCATGATTTTCAGTCGGTTGACGGCGTGCTCCATCTTCCGCCGGGCTGGCGGCTTTTGACCGCCTCGGGCGTTGACGTGATGCCGGGAACCTGGTTTGAACGCTGGACCCTGCTGGATTTTTTCCTGGTTCTGATCATCGCGCTGGCTGTTTTAAAGCTGAACGGATGGAGATGGGCAATAGTCGCCCTGATTGTTTTAACGCTCATTTTCCACGAACCCGGCGCTCCCCGCCTGGTATGGCTGCATCTTCTGTGTGCCACGGCCCTGCTGGGGCTGCTGCCGGACGGCCGTGTCCGGCAGCTGATACGGTTCTGGCGGATCGGCGCTTTGATCGCCCTTGTGGTGATGGCCATACCTTTTATGATCCAGCAGGTGCGATGGGGAATCTATCCCCAGCTGGAGCCTGTTTCGCCTCAGGCGGATTATCCTGCGTATCGAGGCGGCGTTGTTTCCGAACAGGCCGATACCGTTATGCCCGGCGTGTCACGCCTTGCCAAGGAAATGAGGTCGTCTGCGCCCGAGCAGGCCCTGGATCAGGAGGCGCAAAGGAAAAGCCTGGAACTCAAGGGACATGATCCCGGTGCCCTGATTCAGACCGGCCCGGGATTGCCCGACTGGCGGTGGCGGCAGATTTCGATGAAATGGAACGGACCGGTTCAGAGCAACCACAAGATCGCCCTGTATCTGCTTTCACCGTCGGTGAATCTGGTTCTGGCCTTTTTGCGGGTGATTCTGCTGGCGGTGTTTATCGCCGCGTTTGTGGATCTGAAATCCTGGGCCAGATGGGTGAAGCCCGGAATCGCGGCGGCTGCCTGCATCGGGCTGCTGCTGTCCGGCGTTTCGGACCTTCGCGCTGAAGATTTTCCTTCCGAATCGCTGCTCAAGGAACTTCAGAACCGGCTTCTTGAAAAACCGGACTGTTTTCCGTACTGTGCGGATTGCGCCTGGATGCAGATTCAAATAATAGACGATGCGATGATGGTTCGCATGTCTGTGGATGCCGCCGTGGATACGGCCATCCCGCTGCCCGTTGGTCTGGAATCCTGGCATCCGGAATCCGTTTCGGTCAATACCGAATTCCGGCCCCTGAGAAGGGATGCCGATGGATTGGTGTGGACCCTGACGCCGGCCGGCGTGCATGTGCTGACCCTCTCCGGACGCACGCCGCCCTATGATGCATTTCATATTCCCCTGCTCCTTCGTCCGCATCGGGTGTCGGTGGAGGCTCCGGACTGGGAAATTCAGGGAATCGAACCGGACGGCCGCGTGGGCGCCGGGATTCAGCTGATTCGAAAACGCACGGAGGCGACGACCCCGGAGACCTACGAAAGCCATATTCCACCCTTTTTCCATGTCACCCGGATTTTGAAGCTGGGCCTTGTCTGGCAGGTGCATACCCGGGTTGAAAGGCGAAGTCCTCAGGGAACCCCCGCAGTGATCGCCATACCGCTTCTGGATGCCGAAGCGGTCACCACTCCCGGCATTCGGGTGGAAGATTCCAGGGCCGTGATTTCGATGCCGGCCGCGGGGCGTGAAATTTTCTGGGATTCCAGCCTGGCGATATCGCCGCGGATTTTTCTTCAGGCCCCGATTCAGTCATCCTGGAACGAAACCTGGATACTGGATGCAAGCCCCGTCTGGCATTGCGAGTTCTCCGGCATATCCGCGATTCATCACCAGGACGTGAACGGCCACTGGCGTCCCGAGTGGAAGCCCTGGTCCGGCGAATCGGTGGCCATCGAGGTGACCCGGCCCAAGGCCGTTTCCGGAAACATTCAAACCATCGATCGCGTTGATCTGGCCCTGACGCCGGGTCAGCGCTCCACAGCGGCCGATCTGACCCTGAATATCCGCGCCAGCCAGGGCGGGGAACATCGGCTTCAAATCCCTGAAAACGCGAGTCTGCTTTCGGCGGAAATCAACGGCCGGATTCAGAATATCCGGCAGAAGGGCGCCGAGGTGGTGATCCCCATCGTTCCCGGTGCGCAGAAGGTTCATCTGAAATGGCGTCAGGATGCCACGCCAGGAGTTCTGATCAAAGGACCGAAGGTGGATATCGCCCAGGCGGCCGTCAATTCGAATACGACATTTCACATGCCGCGGGACCGCTGGATACTCTGGGTCCATGGCCCCCGGATGGGGCCTGCGGTCCTGTTCTGGAGCTTTGTTTTCGTCATTGCACTGGCGGCTCTGGGACTGGGCAGGGTTTCCTGGACCCCGCTTCATACCGGACACTGGTTCCTGCTGGGGCTCGGCCTCACGCAGGTTCCCCCTCCGGCGGCGGTGATCGTGGCCGGCTGGTTTCTGGTTCTGGGAGTCCGTCGGCGCTCGCATGCCGATCAGTGGCTGTCCTTCAACGTTTCACAACTGGTGTTGATCGCCTGGACCGCGGCGGCTCTGTCGGGGTTGTATCTGGCCATCGAAAGAGGATTGCTGGGCATTCCGGACATGCAGATCGCCGGAAACCAGTCCAGCGATTTCTACCTGCACTGGACCCAGGACCGCACCGGTACCGAACTGCCGCAACCATGGGTCTTGTCGCTCCCTCTGCTGGTCTATCATCTGTTGATGCTGGCATGGGCACTGTGGCTGGCCGCTTCCCTGCTCAAATGGTTCCGGTGGGCCTGGGGATGCTTTGCCGAAGGCGGAATATGGAAAAAGCGACCGCGTCCGGTGAAGCCTGAAAACCAGGCAACCGAGGTTTCCCGGAATGCCGGGGCGGGTGAATGACGGAAGACGTTTCGAGGATCTGCTGCCGGGCTTTCAGAGATTGATAAATGTCGAGGACGGTTATCTTCATTTTATTCGCCCGATAAATCCGGGGCAGGGGATCATTTTTTAAAAAGCAGGTAAGCGGCCAGGCCGATCAGAATACCGGCCAGAATCTTTCTGAAGACTTCCGTGGGCACCTGACCGATCAGCCGCGCGCCGATCTGGGCGCCGATCACCCCTCCGATGCCCAGAAGCAGACCGGCCCTGTAATCCACATGGGCCAGTTTGTTGTGAACCAGAAGAGCGGAGAGCGAGATCACGACAATGGCCAGAAAAGAGGTTCCTACGGCCTGCTGGGCGGAGTATCCCATGAAAAGCAGCAGGGGAACCATGATAAAGCCCCCTCCCAGACCGGAAAACGCCGCTCCGATGCCCACCAGAAAGCCGCAGGAAACGATCAGAAACATGTTTGCAGGTATCATACGGTCAATTCCTCGTTGTGTTCAAATCTTAAAAGGGCTAAGATAAAAAAGTCACATACTTATAAGTAAATAAGGTTATTTTATCAACAGCTTTGTGAAGCATTTCAGCCCTGTTTCAAACCCAAAAGCCTTGATGTTTTTTCATGTTTTTTTTATTCTAATGACATTCCATTCAATTGACAATGAACCTGATGAGTGCAAAAGTCATGCATTTTAAATTTTGTCCCCACTGCGCACAGCAGCTGCAACCATTGGACAAGGACGGAAAAATACGGCCCTATTGCCCCCGGTGTCTTCAGATTTTTTACCGGAATCCCACTGTGGGCGTGGCCGTGGTTTTGATGCGGGCGGATTGTATTCTGCTTGTCCGCCGCAACGGTTCCTATGCCGGCATGTGGTGTATTCCCTGCGGTCATGTGGAGTGGAATGAGGACATCCGTCTGGCGGGCGTGCGTGAATTCAAGGAGGAAACCGGGCTTGATGTCACGCTGGGTCCGGTGATCGACGCGCATTCGAATTTTCATGATCCCGCGAAACAGACCGTCGGCGTCTGGTTCTGGTCTGAGTGCACCGGAGGGCGCCTTCAGCCCGGCTCGGATGCTCAGGAGGCAAGATTTTTTCCCCTGAAAGCATTGCCGGAGGACATGGCTTTTCCAACCGACCGGTTCGTGTGTGAAAAGATAGATGCATACATGAGTTTCGGAAGATTGAAAGCTTGGCTGAAGGCTTGCAGCGCCGAACCGGACATGCCTTTGTCCGAATAAGGGCCGAAGACGGTTTTTCAGCTATTGATTCCAGCCATATTGTTGTCGATTTTGTGTGTATTTCGCAGGGTTTTGAAAAACAAGAATCAGGCCGNNGCAACGCTGAATGGCGGCCTCAGGCGAAGTTTTTCAAAAGCCTGTTAACTTCATTTCAGTCTTAAAGCGCCCTGGACGGAACGAGTCGCCCAGCGGCCGGAAAAAGGAGAATGCTGATGAACAAAACGGAACAAAATCTGTGGGAAGCTTTTGCCGGAGAATCTCAGGCCAACCGGAAATACCTTGCGTTTGCCGCTCAGGCGGAAAAAGAGGGATATCCGCAGGTCGCCAGACTATTCCGGGCCGCCGCCGAAGCCGAAACCGTCCATGCCCACGCCCATCTCAGGGCTCTGGGCGCCGTCGGCTCGACCGCGGACAACCTTCGGGACGCCGTCAGCGGCGAGATCCATGAATTCAAGGAAATGTACCCCGCTATGATCGAAGCGGCCAAAGCCGAGGGGAAAAAGGCTGCCGAGCGCAGTTTCGTCTTTGCCAACGCGGTTGAAAAGATTCATGCGCAGCTGTATCAAAAGGCCCTCGACAACATGAACGCACTGCCGGATACGAATTACTATGTGTGTTCGGTCTGCGGGTATACCTGTGAAGGCCATGCGCCGGAAACCTGCCCGGTATGCAGCGCCAAGGCCAAGGCTTTTTTCGAAGTCGCCTGATCCGGATATCGAAGCAGAATGACCAAGGAACGGCTCTTTTTTCCGCTGAGAGCCGTTCTTTCTGTTTCGATGCATCTCACGATTGCGACCGCATAGCCGGCGGCCTGATCTGCTTCAAACGGTCATCCGATTTACGACTTGAAACCGTTCTCCCGGCTTCCTTCACCCACCCGGCGCCAGCATTCTCCTGCGCATCAAATTGCGGCCGTAACTTTATTGGATGCAGTATCCTGATACCCGCCAGACACCATACTTGTCCATCCTGGGCGTGGCCGTTTCCAACGCCGCTTTTTTATTTTCAAACGCGGCGTCGAATATGCTTGACTATGCTGCGCTTGTCGTATCGCCGCGCGCCTTGCCTGACGGCCTGATTCTTGTTTTTCAACACCCTGATAAACGCAGGGTTTTTGAATCTGTTTCAAAGTGCGCAAGCTCTGATTCAATTCATGCCGCTCAAGCCTTTGTTCAGTTCGGCCGATAACAGTCAACAGGAGATAGTGTTTCTCTGTAAATCAATCGAAAGGAGGCCTGCGATGTCCATTTCACTGATTTCCGGAATGGTTCAGACCCTGAACGCTTATCAGGAGCGATTGAACAAGATCGCTCAGAACACGGCCAACGTTCTCACCGAGGGTTACCGGCCGATTGAAACCGTATTCCGGGAGGATTCCGCCGGCGGGGTCCGGGCCGAGACCCGCGCCATGAAACAGGAAGATATCGTCGATCTGTCCAGGGAAATGACGGATAAGATCGCGGTGGAAACAGGATGTAAAGCGGTGGTCAGCGTCATCAAAACCGAACAGGAAACGATGCGAGCCCTGCTGGACATCCATACATAGTCTGCAAGATCCCATTGAAAATCCCGCTCCGCATCGTATTTCCCTTCGAAGAATCATCTTGCATTTTTAAGCATTCACGGTACCATTTGAAAAGTATAACCCGCATGCCGGGCAGACAGGTTGACAGGGGCAAAACGAGGCACTATAAGAATCAGGGCTTCAAGCATCCGCTTCGAACGGTGCTTTTGCCCCGTGCGGACTGCGCTACAGGGAATTGTCGACAAAAAACATGTTTTTTATGTCGAGGCAGGCCCGAACTTTTGTCGCAGCCAGGGATGTTTGACGCCGGCAGCGACCCGTATTTTGCAAGAACAGGCCCAGTCTTTTCGAATCATAACCCGCCACTTTCAGCGAGAACCGGCATGCCCAAATTATACATCAAGGAGTATCAGAAAGCGCTTGTCGGCAAAACCTTGCTGATCGCCTGCAGGGAGGGGATTCTCCGGGATCATTTTTCCCATATTGTCGAAGACATCCGCTTTCTGGACCGGCAGGGAGTTCATACGATTTTTCTTCACAACCTGTCCAACCGGTTTGCCAATCAAAAGCATTTCACCCGCCTGGCCTTCAAGCTCTTCAACACCCGTGTCGTGCGCATTCCCAGCGACCGGGATTTTTATGAATGCGTGCTGAATTATCCGGCCCGGGTTTCCAAGATCATTTTCCTGGAACGAAAATACCTGATCGGGCCCAATGGTCTCAGGATCAATTCCCTGTCCACGCAGAAGGCCCGGCAGGGCAATTTCACCTACGGGGACCTGATCGGAAACCTGAATTTCAAACGCGTCATCGAACAGGTCTGTCAGAAAATCGAGTCCAACGAAATCGAACGCGTGCATATCCTGCCTGCGGGAAAGCATACCATCAAGCACGAACTGTTTACCATCGAGGGAACGGGCACGCTGATCGCCAACAACTTCGTGGAAACCTTCGAGCCCCTTCGGACCGATGAGGACCTGCAGATGGTTTCGCATATTCTGACGATCTGCCACAAGGAAGGATATCTGAAATTACGTTCAAGGCAATACGTCGAAGCGCACCGCCAGAATTTTTTTACCGCCAAGATCGACGGCATCATCGTGGGCTGTACGGAAAAACTTCCGATCGATGAAAACGCCGTGGAGCTCGGCGCCCTGGCGATTTCCACGAAATTCCGAAATCAGCAGATCGGTTTGCTGCTGATCCGTTCGTTCATAGAGGAAATGGAAAAGCAGGGATATAAAACGATCATCTCGCTGACCAACAATCCAAAGCTCAAGGATTTGTATCTCTCTCTGGGTTTCGAGGAAAAAAGTCCGGCGGCGTACCGACGGCGTCAGGAACAATCCCCGGGAGTAACGATGTATCACCGCAATCTTTAACCGGCTGTCAGGACCCGGATTTTGCCGGTTCAGCGGGGCGAAAAACCTTGCACGACGAACGAGAAAAAAATGGACAATAAAAGCGCCGTTGTTGCCGCCTGGGCGGAGCGGCTGTTTTTTCGGACAGCCGACCTGTGGGCAAAGGCCGTTCCCCGCACGGCGCCTTCGAATGAAAAACTCAGGTCCTGCACGCTGATCGCCCACCGGGGCGTTTACGACAATCGCGTCATTCTGGAAAACTCCCTGGATGCCTTTGACCGGGCGCTGTCTCTCGGAATCTGGGGCATTGAGCTGGACATCCGGTGGACGAAGGACATGGCGCCGGTGGTGATTCATGATCCGGACTGCCGCAGAGTCCATGCGAGGGATATCGTTATTGCCGAAACCACTCTCAACGCCCTGACGGGGAGTTTGCCGGAAATACCGACCCTCGAGCAGGTGATTCTTCGCTACGGCCGCAAACTGCATCTGATGGTGGAAATCAAAAACGACTTCTTCAAAGACCCGGAACGTCAGAACAAGGTCCTGGCGGACCTGTTTTCAGCGCTGACGCCGGGAAGGGATTTTCATCTGATCAGCCTGAATCCGAAGGTTTTTGACCGTCTGACCTTTGCGCCGCCGTCGTGCCTGCTTCCGATCGCCCGGCACAACGCCGGCAGACTCAGCCGTTTGTCCATTGAAAAAGCTTACGGAGGGCTGACCGGCCATTTTGTCCTGATCGGCAAAAACATGATCCGGCGCCATCATGACCGCGGCCAGAAGGTCGGAACCGGTTTCGTCAATTCCCGGAATGCGCTGTACCGGGAAATCAACCGGGGAGTGGACTGGATATTTTCCGATTGCGCCGATAAGATTCAACAAATCATCGATCAGCGTCCTGCCCGGCCGTTTCCGGTGAAATCGCCGTAAAATCCGCCAGCTCCCGCCGGCCCTTCTCTTCATTCACCCGCATCAGAAGACCGGCTCCGATCACAAACAGAATCAGCACCGAGGCAATGGACCAGCGCGACGCCAGACGTCCGACCTCGGCGAGTTGCTGGACGGTTGGATTTTCGGGCATCAACAGCTGTCTTACCACAAGACCGATGGTGGCCATGAGCGCGGGACCGATTATGGCTGAAAACTTCCCCATCATGTTGTAAAATCCATAAAACTCAGCAGCCTGGTCCTTTGGAATCAGCCGGGAATAATACGAACGGCTCAGTGCCTGAACCCCGCCCTGAACCAGCCCGATCATCACGGCGAGTCCGTAAAAGCTGGCGCGCGTGGTCATCAGGCTGCCCCACACGGTGACGCCCATGTAGATCGCGATGCCGAGAAATATGGATTTCTTCGCACCCCAGCGCTGGCCGAGCCTGCCGAAACCCAGGGCGGCCGGAAAGCCGACGAACTGGACGAGCAGAAGAGACAGAATCAGATCCTGCGAGGTGAAACCCAGAGAGAGCCCGTAATCCACCGCCATGCGGATAATAGTATCCACTCCGTCGATGTAAAACCAGTAGGCCAGTAGGAAGATGCCCGCGGTTTTCAGACGCCGGATCTTGGACAGCGTGGTCCGCAGCTGCCGTACTCCCCGGGTCAGACGGTTGCGTACAGGCGCCCTTTGAATCATGCCCGTCTCTCTGATCCATGCGAGGGGAAACAGGCAGAATCCGGCCCACCACAGGGCGACGGACAAAAAGGAAAAGCCCACGGCGGCGCCGGCATCGGGAAGGTTGAATCTTTCCGGGAAAAGCACCATCAGCACATTGATCGCAAACAGAATGCCCCCGCCCAGATACCCCATGGAATATCCGAGCCCGGACACAAAATCCACGGATCCTTCATCGGAAACAGCCGGAAGCAGCGCGTCATAGAAGATATTGGCGCCGGCGAATCCCACGACGGCAAGCCCGTAAGCCAGCAGGGCGAGATGCCACTGGTTCTGACCGACCCAGAAAAGGGCCGCGGTCATCAATGCGCCGAAATAGGCGAATGTCAGCATGAACCGTTTCCGTGATCCGCCCAGATCCGCCATTGCCCCCAGGACGGGCGCCATCAGGGCGATCAGAATGCCGGCAGCGGCATTGCCGTATCCGAGTCGGGCCGAACTCAGGTTCACGTCCACTCCCGCATTCCAGTACTGTTTGAAATAGATGGGGAAAAAACCGGCCATTACCGTTGTGGCGAACGCAGAATTGGCCCAGTCGTAAAGGGCCCAGCCCCAGATGGATTTTTTAGTTGGATTCAAGGTCCGCCATCCTCACAGCCGCGTTTGTGCAGGCGTTTAAAGTTTTTGTTGCATATCCGGCAGATCCTATTATCATACTGCTGCAGGCGCTTCAATGCGATTGGCGCAGCACTGCAACAGCCGTGCAGCGTCCGTATTTTTGCATCGATGATCCATACAACCCGGCAGGCGCAGATTCATGAACCCAATCAAAGTTTCACCCAGAGCCGTGGTGCTTTCCAGCGGGGGCCTGGATTCAACTACGGCCATGGCCATCGCCCGAAGCCATGGATTTGAGCTTTTCAGCCTGAGCTTCGATTACGGCCAGCGGCACGTATTTGAACTCAAGGCCGCGGAAAAGGTCGCTCAATTCTTCCGGGTCAAAAAACATCTGGTTTGCCGGCTGGATCTGGACAAGATCGGCGGTTCGGCTCTGACCGACAACATTCAGGTGCCCAAACAAAGGGACCCCCGGAATATGTCTATCGAAATTCCCGTGACCTATGTCCCGGCCCGCAATACAATCTTTCTGGCCCACGCCCTGGCCTGGGCCGAGGTCATCGAGGCATCGGACATCTTTATCGGAGTCAATGCCGTGGATTACAGCGGCTATCCGGACTGCCGGCCGGAATATCTTCGGGCCTTTGAGGCAATGGCCCGGCTGGCAACCAGGACAGGCGTCACCGGAAAGACATCGATTCGAATTCAGGCGCCGCTGCTGTTTCTGAACAAGGCCCAGATCATTCATAGAGGGATATCCCTTGGCGTCGACTACTCCCTGACGCACAGCTGCTACGATCCGATGCTGGACGGCAGGGCCTGCGGGCAGTGCGACAGCTGCATTCTTCGGAAAAAAGGCTTCGCCGAAGCAGGCATTCCGGATCCGATCCCCTACGCATTCTGAATCCATGCCTTTATCGGCCGCGATTTTCCATTAAAACCTGGTAGGCGTGTTGAATCTTCTTGAATTTGTGTTCGGCAAGCCGTTGAAATTCATCGCCCAGATGAACCACCTTGTCCGGATGATACATATTGGCCAGTCGGCGGTAGGCCTGACGGATTTCATCGGCGGAGGCCCCCGGCGCAAGGCCGAGAACCTGAAGGGGGTCCTGGGACTCATCTTCGGAACGGGCTTGAGCATTTTCCTGAAAAGATTCACCCGCCCGACGATCGGCGCCCTGGCTTCCGGAGTTCGCGCCTTTTGCCCGCGCTGAAAACACATACCGCCAGAGAAGCCAGATAACGATCAGATCGTCGATCCATCCCAAACCGACTAAAAAATCCGGAATCATATCGTAGGGACACAGCGTGTAGCCGATTCCCAGAATGGATATAATTATTTTTTTGATCAGCATGATGAAAAGTCTGGTTTTCTACCTTACGGCCCTCATCTTCCGGTTTTGAGTTTTAAGCCTTCATCACACAACCTTATCTTCCAATTTCGATTCCCACCGGGCAATGATCCGAACCCGGAATTTCATCGCAGATAAAGGTTTTTCGAATCCGGTTCCGTTCGATCATGTTCCGGCTGACAAAAACATAATCGATTCGCCACCCGATGTTCTTGGCTCTGGCGTTGAACCGGTACGACCACCAGGAATACCGGACCTCGTCGGGATGAAAATGCCGGAAGACATCCACAAACCCGTCGGCAATGATCCGGTCCATCCAGTCCCGTTCGATTCTCAGAAATCCGGAATACTTTTCGTTGGCCTTCGGGTTTTTCAGATCGATCTCGTTGTGGGCCGTGTTGAAATCCCCGACAATGACCAGGTTTCTGCCTTCTGATTTCAGGCGTCCGGCATGGTCGAAAAAATCCCTGTAAAAATCGAGCTTGTACTCGAGCCGCTCCGGGCTCATCTTGCCGTTGGGAAAATATACGTTAAACACCGTGAAGTCGTCAAACGCAAGTTCCAGAATGCGCCCCTCGTCGTCATAGCGCGGAATGCCGATGCCGTGCCGAACCTGAAGGGGCGTCATGCGGGTGTATGCGGCAACCCCGCTGTAGCCTTTTTTGACCGTGCAATGCGAAGCAAAGGCCTGATACCCTTCAAATTCCTTCATCGGCCCGACAAACTGAGGCGCCTGAAGCTTGGTTTCCTGAATGGCCAGAATATCGGCATCCAGACTTTCGAGGCTTTGTGAAAACTGCTTCTGCATCACCGACCGAAGGCCGTTGACATTCCATGAAATCACGCGAATGGGTTTTTTCTCAGACACCTGTTCTCCTTGATGCGGCTATCGCGACCGGTTCACATTTAACCTTGGGCACATGCCGGCGACCGGACACCGGCTGCACCAGGGGGATACCGGCCGGCAGACGGTCTGGCCGAAGGCCACGAGAAGCTCGTTGTACCGGATCCAGTATGGATGGGGAAGTTTGCTGCGAAGGGCCTGTTCAGTCTGATCCGGAGTCCGGGTTTTCACATACCCGATCCGGTTGCTGATCCGGTGAACATGGGTGTCCACGCAGACCGCCGGCCGGCCCCAGCCTTCAATCAGCACCAGGTTGGCGGTTTTTCTGCCGACGCCGGGCAGTTCCAGAAGCGCTTCCAGAGTGTCGGGTACGCGGCCCTGATATTTTTCGATCAGAATCCGGCTGATCTGCCGCAGCCGCCTTGCCTTGGTCGGATAGAACCCCACCGGGTAGATCAGCTTCTCAAGCGCTTCGATGTCCATCTCGAGAATTTCTTGCGGCGTTCTTGCCTCGGCAAACAGCCTTTCGGACGCCTTGAAGGTGACCTCGTCCTTGGTTCGAAGGGACAGAATCGTGGAAACAAGAATTTCAAAGGCGGACCGACCCCGTCTGGCCATCAGGGTGACCACCGGCGCGTTCCATCGTGGATAGTGTTCGGTCAGCGTTTTAATGAAACGATCGATGTTCAGGTTCTTCTCCGAAGCCGTTATTTTTGCGGGAACAACTTTTTCCATCCGATTTTTGATCCGTTTCTGGTTTCAAACACTCAGAGCCTAATCACAAAACAGGCCCGACGGTCAACCGGTAAAATTATATCAGAAGCGGAACGAGAGACGAATGCAAAAGGATTTCATTGTTGTTTTTCTCAGCGTCTTTGCGACCTTATGCCGGACAGACACCCGGGTCGATGATGTGGGGCGGTTTTGCGTTTGCGGTTTGCCTTTGGCCTGTGTTATGCATTGACATCGCGTCAAAATTTCAGCGATTTCATGCGCGCCAAACCGCTTGCATAACGAAAGGCGATTCGAGATGAAAAAATACTACGTGCCCACATTCGGAGAATTTTATTTGAATTCCCTGCGGCATCTGGTCGTCAAGGTGGAAACCCTGGAAGGGATGGAAATTGATCCTGAAGACATGGCACTCAACCAGGAGGCGTTCCTATATTTCAAGAGCGGTACCGGCCTGACCAAAACGCATGTCACGCGAATTCTCTAGCGATATAATTAATAAGCACAATATTTCAGTATGTTGTGATGGTATTATTCGTGCAATGCTTTCGGAAATGCACGCCAGGTATCAAAGGAGACCATATGCTTGGCGCCATCGCCGGCGATGTGATCGGGTCCGTATTTGAGCATCAGCCCCTTAAATCCAAGGACTTTCCTCTTTTTTCCACGCAGTCGCGCTTTACCGACGACACGGTATTGACCGTGGCCACGGCCTTTGCCATTCTCAACGGGATGGATTACGGGCAGGCCTATAAACGGTTTGCCAGAATGTATCCCTGGGCGGGCTATGGAGCGACGTTTTTTCAATGGATGCAATCCGAGAATTCGGAACCCTACAACAGCTGGGGAAACGGTTCGGCCATGCGGGTCAGTCCCGTTGGATTCGCCTTTGACTCGATCGGGGAGGTTCTGGATCAGGCGCGAAAAAGTGCTGAGGTCACCCACAATCACCCGGAAGGCGTCAAGGGCGCCCAGGCGACGGCCCTGGCCGTTTTGCTGGCCAGACAGGGACACAACAAAAAAATCATCCGCCTGGAGATCGCCCGGAGATTCGGCTATGATCTGAATCGAAGCCTCGACCGTATCCGGCCTGCCTATGGCTTTGACGTATCCTGCCAGGGATCGGTTCCGGAAGCCCTGATCTGTTTTTTTGAATCCACGGATTACGAGGACGCCGTTCGAAACGCCGTTGCCCTGGGCGGCGACAGCGACACGCTGGCCTGTATTGCCGGCGGCGTGGCGCAGGCGTATTATCGTGAAATCCCACGCTCCATCGAATTCGGAACCAAAGCCCTTTTACCGGACAAGCTTCTCGATGTTCTGGCCCGGTTCGAGTCCCGGTTTATGAAGCTCTGACTGTACGGTAAAAAGCCGCGGCGCTCCGGCGATGTTCCGGAAGGCCGCGGCTTTTTATTTTTGAGGCTTTGCGGGTTCCGCTTTCAGGCGCTTTGCGCGTACTGCGGCTTGAAAGCACGGTACAGGGCGGCATCCATGACCGCCTCGTAGCCGTTCATTGTGGCCGCCACCCGGCGGTCGGCATCCAGGAATACGAAGTCTCCCTTGAGCTTGTGCTGGGAAGTTTCCCGAATCTGAAGCACGACGGTCAGCCCGCCTGAAGGAAAACGCCGGCAGTACTGGCGATACGACGCCACATAGGAGGGCAGGGATACATTGCCCATCTGTTCGTAGCACCAGAGAGAGGCCATCTGGAATGCCGAATCCAGCGCCAGCGGATCACCGATCCAGGCGCTTCGCAGGGGGGCGGTCATCCAGGAAGAGGGCGGGGGCGCCGATGAGACGGATGCCACCATCTGCGTGGGGGTCAGGCTCAGAATCCGGCGGATTCCCTGCAAAGGTTCTCCGTGAAAGAGAACCTTGTCGTAGACCTCTTTCATCGGCCGTGTATATGAATCGGCATTGTTCAGGCGAAGGGCGTCGAACCGGGGCGACGCGGGCGTCCGGTCTGCCAGCAGGGCCCTGGCCCGGTAATGCACCATGTCTTTTTCTTCCGGAATTCCGTTTCGAATCTCGACATCCACCTCGAAAAAAGACCCGTTTTTCCGGGATTTTCCGGCCATCAGCCGGATCAGCTTTCGGTCGGAGGGGTTCAGTTTGATTCCCTTGAGCAGCCGGATGTCGTCCATGCCGCAGAGCACAAGGCCCGGATTGGCGTGAAGTGCGCCGTGACCCAGCCATTCCGCGATCAGGGCAAAAGGCACGACGGACTTTCCATCGAGTTTGTGGGCTTCGAGAATCGGAAATTCCGAAAGCTCCACCTCGCGTTTGACCGCAAGAAACAGGTTTTCCGTATGAACGGGCGGCTCCTGGGGAGCCGGCGCCGGAACATCGGGCATCAGACCGGCGCCGATGATGACTTCCGCCGGCCCCTGCCCGGACATTTCCTGAATCAGGGATTGCGCCCCGTTCTGAATCGGTATCAGCGGAATGTTGTTTTTGGAAAACTCGCGCTTGAGGCCCGGCCCCACCATGCCGCCGTCCCACGGCCCCCAGTTTATGGAAACGACCCGGCAATCCGGGCGTTCGACCGCCAGATTCTGCGCCGTTTTGTTGAGCACCTCGTTGGCCATGGCGTAATCAACCTGGCCCCTGTTGCCGCTTCGGGCCGCAACCGATGAAAACAGGACGATGTATTTGAGCGGATCTTCGGAAAGGGCCTCCATCAGGGCTTGAAATCCTCTGACCTTGGTGTCGTAGACATGGTCGAACTGGGCCGGCGTCTTGTCGACGATTCGGCGGTCTTCGAGCACGCCGGCGCCGTGAATCAGCGCCCGGACAGGGCCGAGATCGGACCGGATTCGATCGAGAACCGACCGGACGGCCTCGGGTTTTCTCACATCCGCGCAGACGTACTGGACCTGTGATCCCGAAGATCGGATCTCTTCGAGCGTGCGGATGATTTCCCGGTTGGCGGAATACCGCCGGAAGGCCGATTCAAGCCTGGCCGGGGTCGGCTTCTGGCCGGAAAACTCATTATCGAGGATGGCTTTTTTCATGGCGCCCGCTTCAGCAAGGTCCTTCAGCCATGCCGGTTCCTCGAAGGGGTTTTCGGATCGGCCCAGAAGGGCCAGTCTCGACTTTGTACAACGGGCCAGAGCTTTTGCGGCCGCGGCCGTCACCCCGCGGGCGCCTCCGGTGATGACCATCAGATCCTGTTCGTTCAGATCCAGTGATCCTGGAGAATATTCGGCGGTCCGCAAAACCAGAGTTTGCCGGGCGCTTTGCGTGAGCCCGATTTCCACCGGCCCGGGGGCAAAGAGTTCGCATACCAGGCGCTTTGCCAGGCTGGCAATATCCGTAAACTGCGGATCGATATCCACGGCCCGGCACAAAACCGGGGCCCATTCAACAGCCGCGGTTTTCACCAGTCCGGCCAGACCACCCTGGACCGGGTTGAAGCCTCCCTTGCCCTGGAACCCAAAAGCCCCATCCATGGCGGTAACTGCGGCAAAAACAGCGCCGCCGCCCTGAGCCGATGCCGTCAGTTCCGACCCCAGGCGCCTGGCGGCAGAAAACGCTTTTTTCAGAAAAGCGTCGCTGCATTCGGAATCGGCGACAATGATCAGGCCCGACGCCTGACTGCCGGAGGTTTTTGACAGGCTGTCCAGAGAGACGAGTCTGGCGTCGATGCCGGCCGAGGTCAGCATGTCGGATAGAGCCTTTGCCAGTCCGCGGCGGTCTCTGGAAACATACACGCATTTTCCGGGGCAGAGCGCGTTGGCGATGTCCGGCAAAGACGGGCTTTTATCATACGCTTCGCAGTGAATTTCAACGATGCTGCGCGCAACGGGCTGTCCGGACTGGTTCTCGTCAACAACCTCGTAGTCGTCCGAGGCTGTATGGGTCGCGACGCTGGGCCGAATCCGGGTGATTTCCATCAGGTGTTCGGCGACCTGTGCAAGGGTTCGAATGCGGGCCATGTGTTCGGGCGCCACGGGAGGGAGTCCGGGAATGGCCTCTTCCAGGGCCGAGAAGATTTCCACGCGTTTGATGGAATCGATGCCCAGGTCGGCTTCCATGTCCATGTCCGGATCGAGCATTTCCACGGGATATCCGGTCAGGCGGCTGACGACCGCAGTCAGGGTCTCGGCGATTTTTGAATCCGGAATATTCGGGGCTGCTTCGGTTTTCTCCGGCAAAGCGTCTTGAGTCCGGTTTTCGGGGGCGGATGATCTCAGGTGTTCGGCGACCTGTGCAAGGGTTCGAATGCGGGCCATGTGTTCGGGCGCCACGGGAGGGAGTCCGGGAATGGCCTCTTCCAGGGCCGAGAAGATTTCCACGCGTTTGATGGAATCGATGCCCAGGTCGGCCTCCATGTCCATGTCCGGATCGAGCATTTCCACGGGATATCCGGTCAAGCGGCTGACCACCTCGGTCAATGTTGCGTCGATTTTCGAATATTCGGACTCCGCAGCGGCCGTCGTTTGTTTTTCCGGGTTCAGGGGCGAAACATCCGCTGTTTCCCGCATTTGCAACGGATCAGGTTTCAAGGAAATCTGCGGGGGGGCTTCTGATGGTTTTGAAACCGCCGAATCCGGGATTTGAATGGCGGGTTTTTGGACCGGCTGGCCGGCTGAAGCGCTTTGCGCTTCCAGGACGATTCCCGCCATTTTGCGCGTGCTTTCCATCATCTCCTGAAGGGTTCGGCTGGCCTGGGCCTGGGTTTCCAGGAATTTTTCGTGGGCCCGGGTGGTTTGCCGCTGCAGTTCCTGAAGTGATTTCAAGCCTTCCTGGACCGCTTCCAGAGCCTGAAACGAAAGGGATACGGGCTGCCGCGGACGGATATCGGGTTTGTTTTTCGGCGGTTGCGTCATGTCTGAAAATCCTGCGGCCGCCGATTTTTCGGATTCTGGCGATAGCACGGCCTGTTCCGATGCCGCTTGCGGCGCTTTATTGCCTTGAACCGGTTCGACCTGCGCAGACCGGCCGGCCGGCTGAAGCGGCGCGGGTTCTTTTGAAACCGGTGCGGGTTTAAAATTGGCGCCGCACACCGGAATGCGCATGCGTTGAGGCCGGTTTTCCACCGGGGCGTTCTCCCATCGGGTCAGATCCGCCGGATATCCCATCGAAGCCAGATGGCACAGGGTTCTTGCCAGATCGACGATGCCGGATCGCCGTCCTGCCGAGGCGTCCACGGCGGTTACAACAGCGTTCCGGTCCTTGAGAACCGCCCGGATCAGACCGGTCAGGACCGCTTTGGGACCGACCTCGACAAAGGTTCTCACGCCGTCGGCGAACAGGTTTTCGATGTTTCCGAGAAAGTCTACCGGACAAAGAATCTGATCGGCCAGAAGTTTCCGGGCCGCCTGGCTGTCTTCCGGGTATTGCCGACCCGAAACATTGGAAAAGACCGGAATTTTTGCCTTTGAAAAATCGATCCGCTCCAGGGCTGCGGCAAAAGGCTTCCGAGCCTCCTGCATCAGGGGGCTGTGAAAGGCGGCGGAAACAGGCAGTCTCGCGGTTTCAAGACCGTTTTGCCCGAAAATTGCTTCGGCTTTCGTTACGGCCTCGATGCTGCCGGAAAGGACGCCCTGTTCAGGACTGTTGCGGTTGGCCAGGGTCACGTTCAGAGAAAAATCCCGAATGATCCTTTCGATCTCTTTCAGAGGAGCCTTGACCGCCGCCATGGCGCCTTCGGCATGTTTTCCGCCCGCCTCGGCCATCAGGCGGCCTCGAAGAACGGAAAGCGACAAGAAAGCATCCGCATCGAGGCGTCCGGCCGCATGAAGGGCGCAGAGTTCTCCGTAGCTGTGGCCGCACACGGCATCCGGCCGAATGCCGAAGTAATCCAGAATATCGAACATGGCCATGCTGACGGCCCCGATGGCGGGCTGGGCGGCGTCGGTCCTGCGAAGCGTCTTTTCCTGCTCCTTTTTCGATTCATCGGAGCACGCCGGAATCGGATAGATCCGATCGTTCAGCGAGTTGAATTTTGCATCCGCCGCTTCCAGACGTTTCATGGCCTGAGGGAAAAGGCATGTCAGGTCCCGTCCCATGGCGAGGTACTGGCTTCCCTGGCCGGGGAATGCGAATCCGATTTTTCCGGGATTTTGCCCGCTGCCGTAAAAAATGTCCGAAATACTGAACGGGTTCAATCCATGAGAAGCGATCGCATCCATCGCCTTTGTAATGCGCCGGGGCAGGTCCGCCGGATCCTGAATGACCATCAGCAGCCGGCAGGGCGCCTGCGCGGAGAACGATCGGCGGGTTTCACGGGCCAGTCCGGGAAAAGCATCTTCAAGGCCCTGGGGAAGCCGGGACTCAAATTCCTTCAGCCGCGTGCAAAGCGCTTCCGGGCTCTGCGCGTCAAAGGCAAGGATCTCAACGGATCCGTCCCAAGAGATGTCCGCTTTATCGGCGCAATATTCTTCCAGAACCGCGTGAAAATTGCTGCCGCCGAATCCGAAAGCGCTGACCGCGGCGCGTCTCGGATGATCCGGGGTGCTGAACCAGGGGCGTGTTGCCGTGTTCAGATACAGGGGACTGTTTTCGATATTCAGGTTGGGGTCCGGCTCGTCAGCCTTCAGGGTCGGGGGAAGAGTTTTGTGGTGCAGGGAAAGCACCGCCTTGATCAGGCCTGCGGCGCCCGCGGCCGCCTTGGTATGACCGATCATGGATTTGACCGATCCCAGCGCGCAGCGCCGGCCTTCGGGCATTTCAGGGCCGTAAACCTTGCAGAGGGCGTTGAATTCCACCTGATCGCCCACCCGGGTGCCGGTTCCGTGCGCTTCGACCAGCCCTATGGTGGCCGGAGATACGCCGGCGGCCTCGTAGGCGGCCTTGAGGGCCTTGATCTGGCCTTCCATTCGCGGTGCGTAGATGCTTTGAAATTTTCCGTCGCTGGAAGAGCCCATGCCGCGTATGACCGCATAGATCCGGTCCCCGTCTTTTTCCGCATCTTCCAGACGCTTGAGAATGATCATACCGACGCCTTCTCCGAGAACCGTTCCGTCCGCATGCTTTGAAAACGGTTTGGCGTCGCCGGAGCGGGACAGGACGGAGGATTTGGAAAAGCACATATGCATGAAGATGTCGTTGAGTGCGTCCACGCCGCCGGATACCGCCATATCGCTTTTCCCGGAGGAAAGCTCCATCAGCGCCAGATGAAGGGCGCCCATGGAGCTGGCGCAGGCCGCGTCCACCACGCAGTTGGTTCCGCCCAGATTCAGGCGGTTGCAGATTCGGCCGGCCACCACATTGCCCAGCAGCCCTGGAAATGAGTTTTCCTGCCAGGGCACATAGGCGCCGGAGATGTCTTCAATGATCTGTGAAATGGTCGACGCCGGAATTCCTGCTTTTCTGAGGGCTTTTTCCCATTTCGGATATCCCAGCCGCGAGCTCAGGGGAATGACGAGTTCCTGAGTGCCCGTCACTCCGAGGATCACGCTGGTGCGGTCCCGGTCAAAATCTCTGGCATCGTCGTATCCGGCATCCCGCAGAGCAGCCCTGGCCGCAGCCAGCCCCAGGAGCTGCGAGGTGTCCGTTGCTTCCAGAATGGCCGGAGGAATGCCGAATTCGGTCGGATCGAACATCACGGGAGAAAGAAATCCTCCGCGTTTGCAGCAGACCCGGTCGGCTTTGCCCGGATTGGGGTCGTAATAATCGGCGGCCGACCAGTGGGAATTTTCCGGAATGTCGGTTACGGCATCGATGCCTTGAAACAGTAAACGCCAGTATGCCTTGAGGCCCGTTGCCTTGGGAAAGAAACAGCCCATGCCGATCACGGCGATCGGCGGGTTTTTACAGGTTCGAGTGGTCATCGGTTATCCTCTGATTCGCCAGCAGCGTGTTGATATCGGAAAGAGTCATGGGTGCAAATCGGCCTGCTGATTCGGGCAGCGCGACGCCCTGGCTTCGAATCCAGCCGGCGCGGGCCGCGACACAGGCGCCGACCAGAAGATTCATCGCAACGGTCGTCACGTCCCGATGATCGGGATCTTCCAGAAAAGACCCTTTGACCCACTGGTTAAAAGCGCCCAGGGAGGGTCCGCACCAGATCTGGTAATCCATTTTGCGCGAAGGCTCGCCCTGGATCGCCCACATGGACGACTGGCCCAGGTAGGAGCGGAACACCAGAGCCATCTTGTGTTTTGAATCTTTTTCCCCCAGGGCGATCTGCCTGGGATCCCGGCGGGCGAAAAACGCCCGGGTCTGTTCCCATGCTTCCTGAAAACTTTTACGGAAGAAATCGCGCTCAAGGATCTGCCGCTGTTTTTCCGGAATATCCTCGTAGCGCTCGTACCTGGTGAAGAGTTCGTACAGCCTGGCGGCTCTCAGCGCAAACAAAGTTCCGCGCTTGAGCACCTGCACCTTGACGCCCATTTCAAACATGTCCGCCGAAGGGGCCATGATCACATCGGCCTGGCGGGTTTCGGCCAGCATCCGGCGGACGGTCTCGGAGGTTCCCGCCTCGATGCAGGCCTGGTTGACGGATCCGGTCACCACGTATGCGGCGCCCATGGCAAAAGCGGCGGCCGTGGCTGCGGGCGTTGAAATGCCGCCTGCCAGCCCGATCCAGATGGGCCGGTCATATCCATGGCGTCGGACCATCTCGTCTCTTAGCGCCAGCATGGTGGGAAACAGGGATATGGCCGGCCGGTTGTCGGTATGCCCGCCGGAATCCGCCTCGGCAGTCAGCACGTTCGCCACGGGTACCGATGCGGACAGATCGGCCTGTTCCCGTGTAATAAACCCCTGTTCGATCAGGCGGTCGAGAAACTTTTTGGGCGGCGGGGAGAAAAACTTTTCCGCCACCTCTACCCGGGAAACCTTTGCAAAAATATGGTGGTCGCACGCCGCGCTCCCGGTCTGCGGGTCGCGCCGGATGCCCTTGACCCGGTAATAGACCAGAGGAAGGCTCAAATCCAGATAGGCCGAGGCGCTGATGTGTCGAATCCGCTTTCTCAGAAACAGGTCGACCACGGCGGATTCATGCGCCGGATCACCGGGACTGTGAATGAGGTTGATTCCGAAAGGCAGGTTTTTCAGATCCCTTTGAAGAACTTCAATGGTCTGTTCGACTGTTTCAAGCCCAAGGCCGGCGGCGCCGAAAAATCCCATCATGCCGGCATGGGCCATGGCTTTGACCATGGCAACGGAAGTGATGCCGTTGGCCATGGCGCCGGCAATGTAAGGATAGCGGAGGCCGTAGGCCCGGCAGAAGGCGGAATTTCCGAGATGCTCGGGTAGAAAGGCGGGCGCATAGGCCAGAAGCGGATATTCGAAATTTTCCCTTGCTGCGCCTTCCAGCCGGATGCCCCCGTTGCGGCCCAGCCGGATGCTGTGACCGTCGTTGATCAGGCAAAAGGCGGAATCCAGTTGCAACAGGGCCTGATGGATCTCCTGGTTCCCGGATCGGGGCAGAATTTCACCGGGTTTCCACCAGGCTGATTTCGAAGGGTTTACCGCAATGTTCAATTCGATCTCTTTTCGATGAATTTAAGTCGAACCCAGGATTTCCGGGTCGAAAAATCCGTACGAGTGCAATGGCTTTCCGAAAATGCTTAACTTACTCGATCCTTCGGGAAGTGTCAAGAACCATGGGCAAATTTGAGGCTCAAGATGGACGGAAAGCCTTTGCCGATCAGCCTCTGGGATGAAATTTCCGATGCGCTTGCTTTAACTGATCATTTGCTACATGGGTGTAGATCTGGGTCGTCGAAATGTCCACATGCCCGAGCATGATCTGAACGGCTCTCAGATCGGCGCCTCCTTCCAGCAGGTGGGTTGCAAAAGAGTGCCGGAACGAATGCGGGGTCAGCCGTTTTTCAATGCCGGTCTGCTGGCCGTAGCGCTTGAGCAGCTTCCAGAATCCCTGGCGGGTCAGGGGCTTTCCCTGACGGCCGATGAACAGGTAGACGCTGGACCGCCCATTGATCAGCCGATTGCGGGCGTTCTGAAGATAGAACTGAATCTTTTCCCTGGCATACTGTCCGATGGGAACCAGCCGCTGCTTGGCGCCTTTTCCGGTGACGCGGACAAACCCGGCTTCCAGATTCACATCCGGAACCCGCACGCCGATCAGTTCGGAGACCCGGAGCCCGGCGGCATACAACAGCTCCAGCATGGCGATATCCCTGACCCCCTGAGGGCGGGATGGGTCCGGACTCTGAATCAGTGCATGGATTTCCTCTACCGACAGAACATCGGGAAGCTTGAATCCGATCTTGGGCAGTTCCACCATTCGGGACGGATCCTCGGATAAGATCTTTTCCTGAAAGCAGAAACGGTAAAACCCCCGCAGTGCCACCAGATGACGGGCCCTGGATCTTGCGCCGAGTTCCTGGCTGCGCAGTTCGATCAGATGTCTGAGGATCATCGAGGCGTCCGTTTCCGCAATCGCATGCACCTCGTTTCGATGAAGAAAATCGAGGTAACGGGTCAGATCCCGGCTGTAAGCCTCGATGGTCTGACCGGCCAGCCCTTTTTCAACACGAAGATAGTTCAGATACTGATCGACCAGGGCGTCCGGCGCAAGGGTCGGCAATTCATTCCGGCTCATGAAGATTCCTCATTCAAGACATGTCATGGCGGTATCCAGCGAATTGAGAACCTCCGGGCCGTCTTCACGGATCCAGACCATGTTCTCGATTCGAATACCCCCCCACTGGGGAAGATAGATGCCCGGTTCGACGGTGGCGACCATTCCCGGAACCAGCGTCTGATCGCTGGATGGCCCGAGGCGGGGATGTTCGTGAACGCGCAGCCCGACTCCGTGTCCAAGACCGTGACCGAAGTATTTCCCGTACCCCATGCGGGCAATATGATTCCGGGCGATCTGGTCGACCTCGCGGCCGCCGATTCCGGGACGGATCGATTCGATGGCCTTTTGCTGAGCTTCCCGGACAATCGCGTACCGGCTCTGAAAGTTTTTATCCGGTGTTCCCCGGATCAGGGTTCTGGAAATATCCGAGCAATAGCCGTCCAGACGGGCGCCCCAGTCCAGAAGAATCGGTTCGCCTGCTTCAATCGGGCGATTGCCGGCAATGGCGTGGGGCAGGGCGCTGTTGGGGCCGGCCGCCGCAATGACGGGAAAGGAAAGCCCGTCCGCGCCGGCTTCCCGCATGGCTTTTTCCAGTGCCCAGGCGAGCTGCTTTTCGGTCACTCCCGGCTTGATTCCGGACAGGATGTTCGAGAAGGCGGTTTCGGCAAGGTTCAGGGCCTTTCGAATCGTCTGAATTTCCGCTTCGGTCTTGATAGATCGGAGTTTTTCCACCCACCCCTCGGTTGAGGTCATCTGAACCGAAAGCCCGTCCTCCTTCAGACGTCCGGCGATCTTTTCGTGCTGGGCCACGGACATGCGTATACCCTCGAATCCGACCTTTCGTGTTTTCAGGTCGGCAAAGATTCCGGATATCGAATCCGCCAGGCTTTTTCTGTAGCAGACCACCTCGAAGTCGGAGGCTTCGGCCCTGGCCTGAAGTTCAAAGCGGGAATCCGTGGCCAGAACGCACCGGTCCGCGGTAATGAACAGCACGCCCGCGGATTCGTCGAACTGGCCGTCTTCGCCCCGGAATCCGCTCAGATAATACCGGTTTTCCTCGGCCAGCACCCAGAAGGTGTCGATATCGGATTTGTCGAGACGTTCTCTGATCTTTTGAATTCTTTCCGTTATGTGATTCGGCACAACAGGCTCCTGATGGTGTTTTTAAATATCCGGCCCGCGAGAGGGAAAATCAGGCTCCGGCGGCCGGATGAATGTTCTGGACTCACTGCGATTCTTGTGAATCGATCTGAAAGCGGATGCCCTGGGCAAGCGGGAGTTTACCGGATGCGTTGATGACGCAGGTCTGGCGGCGCATATACGCCTTCCAAGCGTCGGAACCCGCTTCCCGGCCGCCGCCGGTATGCTTTTCCCCGCCGAAAGCTCCTCCGATCTCGGCGCCGGATGTGCCCGCATTGACATTGGCAATGCCGCAGTCGCTGCCCTTACAGCTGAGAAAGGCTTCGGTTTCCAGCAGATCATTGGAAAAAATGGCCGACGAAAGTCCCTGGTGAACAGCGTTCTGAATAGCGATGGCCTGATCCAGGCTCGAATAGGGCATCAGATAAAGAATCGGGGCAAAGGTTTCCTCGGCGACGATGGACATTTGAGGGTCGGCTTTGCAGATGCAGGGGGCGACATAGGTTCCGGCGTCAAATATTCCTCCGGAAAGTTTTTCCCCTCCATAAAGAATCCGCCCCCCCTGGGCCTGGGCGATCTGCAGGGCCACCTGCATCCGGTCGACGGCGGCCGTGTCGATCAAAGGCCCCATCAGGGTTTCGGACTCGCGCGGATCGCCGATGCAAATCTGCCGGTAGGCGTGGACCAGCGCTCCGGACAGAACGTCAAAGATGCTTTCGTGAACGATTGCCCGCCGGGTGGTGGTGCAGCGCTGTCCGGCGGTCCCCACGGCGCCGAAGACAATGGCGCGTACGGCGAGATTCAGATCCGCGCTGGCCGTGACGATGACGGCATTGTTGCCGCCCAGTTCCAGAATGGTTTTCCCCAGACGCCGTGATACGATTCCGGCAACTTCCCGGCCCATGGCGACGCTTCCGGTCGCCGATACCAGAGGAATTCCAGGGTCCTGAAGCAATCTTTTGCCCACCTGGTTGCGGTCTCCGGATACAAGGTTGACGATGCCGTCGGGAAGACCGTTTTCCCGCAGCACGCGCCAGGCGATGTTGACAATGGCCGCCGCGGCGACAAGCGCCTTGGAGGATGGCTTCCAGACCACCGTGTTTCCGGCGATCAGGGCGATCAGGGCATTCCAGGACCAGACGGCCGCAGGAAAGTTGAATGCGGTGATCACGCCCACCGGCCCCAGAGGGTGCCACTGCTCGTACATGCGGTGGTCCGGCCTTTCACTGTGCATGGTCAGCCCGTAGAGCATCCGTGATTGACCGACGGCAAAATCCGCCATGTCGATCATTTCCTGAACCTCCCCCTCGGCTTCGGCACGGATTTTACCCGTCTCAAGGGTGATCAGCGCGCCCAGATCCGCCTTGGCCCTGCGCAGGGCCGTTCCGATGTTCCGAACGATCTCGCCGCGCCGGGGCGCCGGAACCGTCCGCCATTTCAGGAAGGCCTCGCTTGCACTGCCGCTGATCCGGTCGTATTCGTTTGCATCGGCGCATCGGACCCTGGCAAACTGTCTGCCGTCGATCGGCGAAACCGCGGAAACCACGGAACCCTGCCCGGGAAGCCACGCGCCGGAACCGACGCCGGAGAGTGTTTCGGTCAAACCCAACCGGTTCAGGAGTGTGTGCATGGCGTCATCTTTCCGGGCTGGATATTTGATGTCATTCAGCCGTCTCCCGGATTGCCTCATCGAGAATCGAAACGCCAAGATCGATTTCGCGTGAGGATATGGTCAGGGCCGGGCAGAAGCGGATGCTGTTGGTTCCGCATCCCAGAAGCAGCAAACCCTTTTCAAAGGCTTTCCGGATGATGCCGTTTCTCAGTTCGGCGGCGGGGTTCAGGCTGGAACGGTCGGCGACCAGTTCGATGCCGACCATCAACCCCTTGCCGCGCACGTCTCCAATGCATTCATGGATTTCCTGGAGTTGACGGAGTTCCTGAATCAGGCGTTCCCCCTGTTTGACGGCGTTGGCGATCAGTTCATTTTCGAGCAGTTCGATGGTGGCCAGGGCCGCCTGGCAGGAAATCGGATTGCCGCCGAACGTCGAGGCATGAGATCCGGCTTCCCAGTTCATGATGTCCGCAGGGGCCACCATGGCGCCCAGCGGCATGCCGGAGGCTATGCCCTTGGCAATGGCGGTCATGTCCGGAATCACGTCAAAATGCTCCATGGCGAACATTTTTCCGGTTCGCCCCATGCCGGACTGAACCTCATCCACCACATAGAGAATGCCGTAGGACTTGGCGATCCGGTAAAGTTCCCGGTGAAATTCGGGGGGCGGCACGATGTAGCCGCCTTCTCCCTGAATGGGTTCCACGATGATCGCGGCCACTTCTTCCGGCGGAATGGTGGTGCGGAAAAGGGTTTCCTCCACCCAGCGGGCGCAGGCCATATTGCATTTCGGGTAGGTGAGGTTGTAGGCGCATCGGAAGCAGTAGGCATAAGGAATATGGGTGATGCCGGGCACCAGGGGATGGTAGTGCTTTTTCTGAATGGTTTTACTGGCCGTCAGGGAAAGCGCTCCCATGGTTCGGCCGTGAAAGGCGCCGTAAAAAGCGATATTCAGATCCCGGCGCGTGTGCCAGCGGGCCAGTTTAAAGGCAGCCTCCACCGCTTCGGCGCCGGAGTTGCCGAAATAGACTTTCTTGGGATTATTTCCCGGAACCAGGGAAGCCAGTTTTTCGGCCAGACGGATCTGCGGACCGTAGTAAAAATCGGTTCCTGACATGTGAATCAGGCGGTCCGCCTGGTTTTTGATCGCCTCGACCACCCGGGGATGACAGTGACCCGTGGCGCATACGGCGATGCCGGAGGTGAAATCCAGAAAGGTATTGCCATCGACATCCCGCACCCAGGACCCTTTGCCGTTTTCTACCACCAGGGGATACATGCGGGTGTAGGAGGGCGAAACATAACGGCGGTCCGTTTCAATGAGCCTCGATGCCCGGGGACCCGGAAGCGGGGTTTTAATGACGGGATGCTGTTCCATGCACGCTCCGGTTCAAGGTTGAAATCATAAGAGCTCGCTTTGAGTCGATCCTTTCAAACCCGCGTAAATTTTTGATTATACTACTTTGGAACAGGGATCTGAGTCAACAGCGATCCTCCTTATCGCTTGACACGGCGATCGATTTTCAATACTTAAAAATCTGGATTTTGTCATGTATTCGATTCAGATGGAAAACATCGATCTTCATCCATGATCAGTACGGGCACTTAGACAATGAACCAGGATGTGTTTCAGAAATTGCCTTTACCGGAACCTCAGGCCACCTGCCGAAATTCCGACAATTCAACCGATCTGAGATTGCTGTTTTGTCCCTGCCCGATTTCCTGTAAAAAAATTCCTGCAGACAACCGGGCCTTCCGGCGCAAAAATGCGCCAGTGCTTTGTTTGCGCGTCATGGTGTGAAACCGTTTTTCACCATGGGCCGAACGGGCGCCGCGGATCGCTCGATGCCGGAACCCTTTTCACTCGGCGGGAGAATACTTAATGCAGAATGGTTCGAATTTTCCAAACAACAATTGCAGATTCCAGAATTCAAAACAGGAAACGCCCGAGGAACCGCATGCGAAAAGCGAACCGGCCTGGAAGTCTGTTTTTGACGATCTGGATTCGGGCATTTATGTTTATGTAACGGATCCAGACACCCATAAAATACTCTACGCCAGTCAGGCGGTCATAAAAGCCTGCGGCGCGGATGTGCTCGGAAAAAAGTGTTTTCAGGCGTTTTACGGACTGGATATTCCCTGCTCACATTGCGATACCTCCACGCTTTTTCCCGCAACGCCGCATGCCTTGAAAATCCGCAACTTTTACAATCCGGCACTGGGGGGATGGTTTCAGGGTTATTCCAAAGCAATACAGTGGACGGACGGCAGAACGGTTCGATATGAGATGGCCGTTGAAATTCATGTCCGAAACGGCGCCGATGCCGGGCTTCGGCGGCGTCTGCTTCTGGAAAAGGCTCTGTCCGATATTTCAAGCTATTCGGTTCTGACGGACGATATCCCCCGGTTTTTCAAAGACTGCCTGAAACTGCTGGGAACCGCTCTGGAAGCCGATTGCGCGTATCTGTTTCGCTATTACGATGAAACCGACTCCATTTACCGCATGAGTGAATGGGCCCGGGAAAGTGAGATTTTAAAGCCAGATCGCCTTCAGAATCTGCCCGCCGGGCCGATTTCCAAATGGATTGGGCGGCTGAAAACCGGAGAGATTCTTGGCTTTTCAAATGTAGAGGACATTGGAGACGAGTTTCTGAAAGCCGGGTTGGGCCTTGAGAACATCCGGTCGGTTCTGGTTGTTCCCCTTTGCGCGCTGAATGCGTTTTACGGATTCATTCAGTTCGGTGCAACCCGCTTGCGCGACTGGGAAATCGAAGACGCGTATATTCTCAGGGCGATCACGAAGATTATCGGCAATACGATCGAGGCCCATGATATCCGGCGCGCCCTTCGTCAAAGCCACGACCGGTATCGCACCCTGGTGGATGATATGCCCGCCATGGTCTGCCGGTTTCTTCCGGACGGAACCCTGACCTTTGTCAACGACCTTTACTGCCGCTATTTCAAAAAAAATCCATCGGAATTGATCGGAGCGAACTTTTTTCAGTTCATCCCCGAAAAAGATCGTCCCGGCGTGCGTAAACATTACGACAACTTGAATCCGGATCATCCCATGGTGACTTATGAACACCGGGCGACCGTTCCGGACGGCGGCATTCGGTGGCAGGAATGGACCGACCGGGCGGTTTTCAACGAGCAGCTGCGGGTGGTGGAATACCAGTCCATCGGACGGGACATCACGGCTGAGAAGCGGGCGGATCAGGAAAAGGAAAATCTTCAAAGGCAGCTGACCCAGGCCCAGAAGATGGAGGCCATCGGCACGCTGGCCGGGGGAATCGCCCATGATTTCAACAATATTCTCTCATCGATCATCGGCTATACCGAGATCGCCATGGCCAGAGCCAAGCAGACTTCGGTGATCAACCCGCTGGAAAAGGTCATTCAATCCAGCGAGCGGGCCAGGGATCTGGTTCAGCAGATTCTGGCCTTCAGCCGAAAATCCGATCAGCACATGAAACCGCTACATATTCAGAGCGTCATGCAGGAAAGCCTCAAGCTGCTTCGCGCTTCTCTGCCCGCCACGTTGACGATTCGTCAGAATATTCAGTCCGAACCCATCGTGGTCCGGGCCAACGCCACCCAGATGCATCAGGTCCTGATGAACCTTCTGACCAATGCGGCCCATGCCGTGGGCAGCCATTCCGGAACCATTGAGGTGGGGATCATGCAGGTCGATATCACGGACCTCGACGCCGCGTTTTATCCGGACCTGCCGCCCGGCGCCTATGTCCAGATCAGCGTTCGGGATACCGGATGCGGCATGGCGCCGGAAATCGCGGATAAGATTTTTGATCCGTATTTTACCACCAAGGGCAGGGGGACCGGATTGGGACTTTCGGTGGTTCAAGCCATCGTCAAGGCACACCGTGGAATGATGAGGGTGGAAACCGCTCCAGACAAAGGGAGCGTGTTTTACGTGTGCCTGCCATGCTCGAACGAAGAGACAACCGGTCCTGGGGCTGTCAAAGATTCGAAACCGCCGACCGGAACGGAACGCATTCTTTTTGTCGACGATGATTCGAATCTTGCCGAAATTGCCCAAAGCGCCCTGGAATATCTCGGATACCGGGTGGAGACATGCACCGACAGCGGCAAGGCCCTTGAAATGTTTCAGAAGTCCCCGGGCGGTTTTGATCTGGTGATTACGGACGTGACCATGCCCGGAATGACCGGAGATGTCCTGGCGTCCAAAATTCTGGACGCTGCGCCGGATATTCCGATTGTGCTCTGTACGGGCTACAGCGATCGAATCACCGAGCAGAAGGCGCTTGCCATGGGGATTCGAAAGTTTTTTTACAAGCCGATTTCCCTCGAGAATATGGCCCGAGGCGTCCGGGAGGTGTTGGACAATCGAAAATTTGAAAGAGAGAGGTTCCATGAAAATCCAGACACATGAATTAATCGACGCCGGGCTGTGCGGCCGGGCGATCAGCGTTGAACCGGGATGCAGCCGCGTGGAACTGACTCCCTTGCAGGAGATGGCGGTGGATTCCAGGGGACTGGTTCACGGGGGGTTTGTTTTCGGTCTGGCGGATTACGCGGCCATGATCGCGGTCAATGATCCCAATGTGGTTCTGGGCGCCGCCGAGTCCAGATTTCTCAAACCGGTGCAGGTCGGACAAAGGCTGGTGGCGGAAGCGCGGGTGGACGAAGTCCGGGGTAAAAAACACGTTGTTTCCGTGCGGGTAACCCTGGAAGGTGAATCCGTCTTTACCGGCGTTTTTTCGTGCTTTGTTCTGGATAAACACGTGCTGGCGTAACGGCGCAATTTGTTTGGCATTACTTCCGGCTATGCTTCATTGATCTCGGAGATCATGCTGGCCAACTGGGAAGCCATTTCGGAAATATTTTCCCGCGGTTCAAGCGAAGGATCCGCCGTCGGGCTTTCGGACGTTGGCGTCTCGCCCGTGTTTTCTTCAACCACTGACGCTGGTTCCGGAACATATGCCGAGGTGGCGCAGGAAAGATAATTGCCCGCCCTGTCCAGAATGACGCTCAGAGACACCTTGACCTCAAAGTCCAGCTGATAGGCGATGTCGCTGTTGCGGACCACCATGTCGCCGTGTTTGTAGGTCACGGAATCTCCGAGTTCCAGCTGGTGCTTTTCGCGAAAAATGTTCCGGATCATCCGCCAGTCCAGATCCCGCGTGATGGAGCGGATCAGCTCTCTTTCCTTGGCCTTGATCAGTTGGGTGTCGGTGATTTTCAAGAGTCCCCCTTTATTCAACCTGGATTTTCATTGGCTTTCTGAAGGTTGCTTTTGTTTTGAAACAGCCGGATTAATTCATCGGCCAGATCCATATATGCCTCTGTTCCCCTGGCCAGAATGTCATGCAGGGCCAGGGGCTTTGAAAAATTGGACGAATCCCGGATCAAAGAATCTCGCGGAATCGTGGTTCTGAAGATTTTTTTCTGAAATCGGTCCGAAATCTGAGACATGATCGGATCCGGCCTGGCGGATTTGGTTTCGCACATGGTCAGCAGAACGCCGGCGATCTTCAGCTCCCGATTGAACTCTTCCCGGACTTTACGCACGACGGCCAGCAGCTGTCCCAGGCCTTCGAGAGCATAGAGCTGACACTGAAGCGGCATTATCAGCCAGCGGGCAGCTGTCAGAGCGTTGAGCGTCAAAAAACCCAGAGACGGCGGCGTATCGAGAAGGATAAAATCATAATCGGCGGCCAGGGCGTGAATGCGGGCTCTTAAAATCCGCTCCCGGTAGGATGTGGACGCCAGACGGTTTTCCATCTGATGAAGATGAAACCTGGCGGGCAGGACATTCAGATAATCCATGGCCGTGGAAACCACCGCTTTTTCGGCGGGCGCCTTGCCAAGCAGCACGTCATACAGATCCCATTGAACTTTTTTCTTGTCGATGCCCAGGCCGGTGGTGGCATTGCCCTGGGGATCGCAGTCGATGACCAGGGTGCGCTTTTCAAACAAGGCAAGGGACGCGGAAAGATTCACCGTGGTGGTGGTCTTGCCGGTGCCGCCTTTTTGACTGGCAATGCAGATCATATGGCCCATGGTCCGAACATTTAACACAATTCATATGATTTGAAAAGCACCAAATACCGGAGTGGAAACAATATAACTTATTGATATCGGATGATAATATTTTATTTCAATCAGAGCGCGGCCCTGAGCTTCAATCAGGCCTGAAAGCTTATCGAAATTCCCACCGATACAGCATCAGCAGCAGAATCAGGCCGCCGGCCATGGCAAGATAGTCCTTGCCCTGAAGGCGGCTGCCGTGCCGCAGCGTGCGCCCTTTTCTGGAAAACCCCCGGCACTCCATGGCCATGGCCATCTCTTCGGAAAGCATCAGACACTGAACCAGCAAAGGCAGAAACAGGGCAAAGATATTGGAGACGTTTTTCAACCGAAGCCGCAGATCGATGCCCCGGGATTTCTGGGCCTCGATAATATGCCGGACCCGAAGCCGAATCAGAGGAATATAGCGCATGGCAGACGTGAGCATGAAGACAACGGGATAGGGCGTTCTGAGTTTTCTCAGGGCGCTTGCCATATCCTCGGCGCCGATGCGCTGAAAACAGAGCGCGGATACGGTCATCAGGTTCCAGAAACGCAGGGTCAGAAAGAGCGCGGTCTTCGCGTCCAGGGTGATCCACGTCATGGCGGCCGCCAGGATCGCCATCGGAGCGGTCAGCTTCAGTATCTGTTTTCTTTGCGCGCGGTTTTCAAAAAACAGCAGATACAACAGAATCGCAAGGCATTGCATGTAAAGCGTCGTCATGCTTCGAACCATCAGGACGGCCGCGATCAGCCCCAGGGACAGAAAAAGGCGGGTGACCGGTTGGAAGCTGATTTTTTCTGAAGGTTTTGCCATGAAACCTCAACTCACATGGCCGTCGATGGCGCTCGCGCACAGGGCCGGATGACTCTGGATGATATGAGAGGGTCCGTCGGCCCGAATGGCGCCGTTTTCTAGCAGAATCCAGCGGTCGGTGACGGCCCCGGCAAAGGTCAGATCGTGGGTGACGATCAGAATCGTGCTTCCCCGGTTTTCCAGAATGTTGAGCACAGCGGCCAGCGTTTCCCGAAAACGCCCGTCCTGACCGGCGGCGGGTTCGTCGAGAATCAGAAGCTCGGGCTTCATGGCCAGAATCGAGGCGATGGCCGTGCGTTTTTTTTCTCCCTCGCTCAACCGGTGGGGCGATTTTTCCAGAAACGCGTTCAGGGCAAAGAGGTCGCAGATTTCCCGAATCCATTCATCATGGTTTTTCCCCAGCATGCGGGGCCCTGCGGCCAGCTCTTCCTTGACGGTGGATTTAAAGAACTGGTTGTTGGCGTTTTGAAAAGACATGCCCACCCGTGCGGCCATCTGTTCGGGGGGTTTTGAAGCGATGTTTTCACCGCGGAACAGCACCTCTCCGGAGACCGGCCGGAAAAGCCCGTTCAGATGCTTGATCAGGGTGGTTTTTCCCGCGCCGTTCCGGCCGATGAGTGAAACCGCTTCCCCCTGCCTGAGCTCAAAGGATATGTTTTCAAGCAGGGGGCGGTCCTGAATCCTGCAGCAGATATTTCTGACGCTGAGCACCAGGTCGGTCCTCGGCGGCGGGGCAGGGTCTCTTCTCGGATAACAGGGAATCAGATGCTTTTCGCTCAGAACGCTTCGGGCGTTTCGGGCCGGGCCGTCGGAAACGATTCGCCCTTCTTCGATCACGATGCACCGGTCGGCGTCTTCGAGAAAAGGGCCGATGATCTGTTCGATGACCACCAGATTCCGGCCCTGCTGGTGTATGCGCTGAAGGACTTTTCGCAGCAGTCCGGTTCCCCGCCCGTCCAGATTGGCAAAGGGTTCGTCAAGCACAAGGACTTTGGGATTCAGGCACAGCACCGACGCCACGGCAACCAGACGTTTTTCTCCGCCGGAAAGCTCCATGGGAGAGCGGTGCAGCAGGTCATCGATGTCCAGGGCGCGGGATATGTCCTGAATCCTTCGTTCGATCTGATCCGGGGGATGCCCCAGACTCTCCAGTCCAAAGGCGATTTCGTCTTCAACCGTTGCGTTGAACAGCTGTGCGTCCGCATTCTGAAATACCAGGCCCACCGTGGTGAGCAGATCTCCCGGCGTTTGCTTATCAATGGATGCGTTGTCGATATAAACCGATCCCTGAAGCACGCCGCCGAAAAAATGGGGCGCCAGTCCGTTCAGAAGATACCCCAGGGTGGACTTTCCGGACCCGTTGCCCCCGCAGATCACCAGATACTGGCCCTGCGGCGTTTCAAGGGCGATCTCCTTGAGCGCCCATTCAGCAGACGGATAGCGGTACCATATGTCGGCAAGCCGGATCAATCGTTCCAGATTCCTGTTTTTTGAAGCATTTTTAAAGCGATCACTCCGATCAGGGCGCCTCCCAGACTGCTGATGCTGAAAGCGACGATCATGGTTCCCGCGGCCAGGGGCTTATTCATCAGATGCGGCCCGACAATCCATACGCTTGCCAGGGCGCCGAGAACGCCGGTTCCGATCAGCTCGCCGACGCCGGCGGCATAGATGTTTTTCGACGCCCGGTAGATCAGACCTGCGAGAAGCGCTCCGATCATTCCGCCCGGAAACGCCAGAAGGGTGCCCCATCCGAAAAGATTGCGAATCGCCGCTGCAAAAAAAGCCACTCCCATGGCATACCAGGGACCCAGCATCACGGCGCTGATGACGTTCACCATGTGTTGAGCCGGAAAACACTTGGAAATTCCCACGGGAATATGAAACGGAGACAGCACAACGGCCACGGCGATCAAAATAACGGCGCGCGCCGCCAATCTCGAGTTGTTCATGGTGCATCCCCTGTGTGCAAATGATCGAAGCTGAAAAAACCGTTTTCATCCGGAAACAGTTTTGAATGAAGCGACCATTGGCGGCGGCATTTTCCTCCGCCAATGGCTCTGAATGCATGAGCCTGTTTTACAGCCGTTCCTCCTGTTCCGGTTCAGCCGTTTTATAGGGGATCACGGAATGCCTGTCAAACGGAAACGCCTGCATGATCTGAATGCACAGGGCCCTGGCATCGGTGCGTTGGCATGCGGCGGCAAAAGGCGGACAATTGCCGAAAAATACCGACGACAGGGTTCGTTTTCTGTGGTAATTGATCTTCAAACAGAACCCGTAAAGCCTTGCGGCGGAGGTCGGAATGAAAGAGGTTGTTTTCGGGCGAAACAATGACCGCATGATCAATATTCTGAGAAAACTCAAGAAGTTCGATATGTTTTCCGACGAAGACCTGCTTACGTTCCAGCAACTGGCCAGGGTCAGGGAATGCATGGCCGGAGAGGTGCTGATTCGGGAGGGAGACTATGACTCCTCGGTATACTTTTTAATTCTTGGCGTTCTGGAGATCGTCAAAGGAGACAAGGTAATCGGCACGCTGGATCGAAGCGGGGATATTTTCGGGGAAATGGGGGTCATTGACGGTTCGCCCCGGTCCGCATCGGTTCGGGCGCTTGAGAATTCGCTGGTTCTGGGCCTGGATGCCGCTCTTCTGGACCGGAAGATGAAAACCAATGAGGTCTTTTTCAGCTACGGTCTTTACCGCTTGTTTTCGGAAGTGCTCGCCAAGCGGCTTCGGGAAACCACCGAGGAAAATACGCGGTTAAGAAGGGAAATTTCGGAGCTGAAAAAAAGCCTTGAAGCATAAACCGCTGCCGGTTTTGCCTTGCGTTCGTCAAAGTTCCTGCATCAAATCCTTTGCAAAATGAACGACGTGAACCGGGCCGTCGGGGGAGTCTTTCCGGCTTTCGCCGCAGCGGCGAAAGCCGATCTTTTCATAAAATTCCTGATTCAGAAGGGGAACCGCCGTACTGGCCGTTACCCGTTCAATTTCAGGGCGGCTTTCTCGAAGCCAGTTTTCGGCGGTTCTGACAAGCCCCGATCCGACGCCGTTTCGGATGCGATCCAGCCGGACGTACAGGGAAAATATCTCCGCTTCCTTGCTGCCGCTCCATTTCAGCACAGCGAATCCGATCGGTTCCCGGCCATCTGCGGCCACGAAGACAGGCATCGTTTTCGCCATGCGTATGTAGTCAAGCGGCATGTAGGCGTTGACGGCGGCCGTTATGCTGTTCGGACCGAGGTGACCGTAGAATTTTGACAGAAAGGCATCGACGCGGATTTGAAAACACGCATCCGCATCTGATGGCTGAAATTCTCTGATGACAAAAGAATTGCGCATTTCCGGATTCTCCCGAAGGGGTTTGCGGCGCCTTCCGGACATAATGACACACTTCGCCGGGCTTGGAAAGAGAGGACCGCATGAGCAGAGGTATTTTCTTGACAGGCAAACAGCCTTGTTCATACACTGACAGCGCAGACAAGGCGCTTGTCTTTGAAACTTACCTTCTGTTTGACAAGGAGAACACGGCATGAGCGAATACGGCATGGCATTCACCACGGGCCTCCCCGGTCTGGACCGGGCCCTGAAGGGGGTTCTTCCGGGAGACAACATCGTCTGGCAGGTGGACACGATTGAAGACTACATGACGGTGGTTGCGCCGTATTGCCAGGCGGCGGTGCGGACCGGCCGGAAGATTGTCTATTTCCGGTTTGCCAGTCACCCGCCCCTGGTGGATGCTGACGACCGCATCGAGATGCATGCGCTGGATCCGGCAGACGGCTTCGAGACCTTCATTGCGCAAATCCACGCGGTGATCGAGAACGCCGGCCGGGGTGCGCTGTATGTCTTTGACTGCCTGTCGGAACTGGCGGCCGACTGGTATTCGGACGCCATGCTCGGTAATTTTTTCATGCTCACCTGCCCGTACCTGTATGACCTGGAAACCGTGGCGTATTTCGCGATCTTCCGGAACTTTCACAGCTCCAAGGCCATCCGTCCCATTATCGAAACGACGCAGCTGTTTCTGGAACTCTACCGCCACCGCGGCGCCATCTACATACATCCGATCAAGGTCCAGTTCCGCTATTCTTCGACGATGAACATGCTGCACGTGTGGGATAAGGATGAATTCAGGCCCGTGACCTCCAGCGTGCTGATTTCTTCGATTCTCACGTCCGTGAACTGGTCGGACCTTCATTCCGACATTCGTCCGGGTTTCTGGAAGCGGTCCTTTGCCGAAGCCCAGCAGACCCTCGATGCGGTGAGAGCGGGCGCCTGCCCTGCGGAGAAGGAGCATGAGACCTTCCGCCGCCTCAGCCGCATGGCCATTTCCCGTGATCCGGGCGTGCTCAGGCTCGTCTCGCGCTATTTCACGCTTGAAGATATTCTCGCCATCGGAAAACGCATGGTCGGCTCCGGACTTATCGGCGGGAAAACGGTCGGCATGCTGGTGGCCCGCAACGTTCTCAAACGGCATTCGTCTCGATTTGCCGAACTGCTTGAAGATCACGACTCGTTTTATGTCGGTTCCGACGTGTTCTACACCTATCTGGTTCGAAACGGCGTCTGGTGGCTGCGTCAGAAGCAGCGGAATCCCCAGACATTCTTTGAAGGGGCTGTTCAGGCTCGCCAGCGAATTCTCATGGGCCAGTTCCCGGATCATATTCTGGAGCGGTTCGAGCAGATACTGGACTATTTCGGCCAGTCGCCCATTATCGTCCGCTCCAGTTCCCTGCTGGAAGACCAGTTCGGCAACTCCTTTGCCGGCAAGTACGAGAGCGTGTTCTGCCCGAACCAGGGACCGAGGGAGCGCCGTCTGGATGACTTCCTGTCGGCGGTGCGGACGATCTATGCGAGCACGATGAGCGAAAAGGCCTTGCGGTACCGCGAGCAGCGGGATCTTCTGAACCAGGATGAACAGATGGCGCTCCTGATCATGCGGGTTTCCGGTGCGGTGCATGGCCGTTTCTACTATCCTCAGGCCGCCGGCGTGGGGTTCTCGTTTAATCCGTATGTCTGGAACGAGAGCATCGATCCCAAGGCGGGCGTGCTGAGGCTGGTCTTCGGCCTGGGAACCCGGGCCGTCGACCGGTCGGATGACGACTACACCCGGCTTGTGGCCCTGAACGCTCCGCAGAAACGTCCGGAATCCAATTTCGAGCAGATCCGCCAGTACGCCCAGCGACGGGTGGACTACCTGGATCTTCAGGCCAACCGGACCATGTCCGGCCATTTCCTCGATGTGATGCAGGAAAGTCATGATGTTCCGATCGAGATGTTCGCCTCCGAGGACGGAGCGTTTCGCGCCGAGTCCGGCAATGCCGGCAGGGCGCTGGTCCTGACCTTCGACAGGCTGCTTTCGGCCACCGATTTTGTCGGCGATATGCGCGAAATGCTGCGGGTGCTTCAGGAAGCCTACGACTATCCGGTGGATGTGGAATTTACGCTGAACTTCGTGGACGACGGATCCTACAGGATCCACCTGGTCCAGTGCCGGCACCTTCCCGTGCAGGGCATGGAATCGCCCCAACTCGCCCCGTTGAACGTTTCAAAAGCCGATACCATCATTCAGGCGTCCGGCGCCGTGATCGGACACAGCCGCCGCATCCGCATCGGGCGGTTTGTCTATGTGGTTCCGGACGTCTATGGTCGACTTCCCCTCCAGGATCGTTATGAGGTGGCCAGGCTGATCGGAAAGATCAATCATGCTCCGGGTCCGGCCGCGGGCGACATTATGCTTCTGGGGCCGGGCCGATGGGGAACCAGTGATCCCTTCCTCGGCATTCCCGCCGTCTTTGCGGCTATCAACCGGGTCTCCGCGCTCTGCGAGATCGTGGCCATGCATGAGGACCTCGTACCGGACGTTTCTCTGGGAACGCATTTTCTCAACGAACTGGTGGAAACGGATATGCTGTACCTGGCCCTGCTCCCGCACGGGGGAGACAACTATCTTCGCACCGAATGGTTTGAAACGTCTCCGAACCGGCTGCTGCAACTGGTCCCTGCGGCGGAAAAGTGGGTGGATGCCGTCAAGGTCATCGAAACGGCCGACGTCTGCGATAATAACGCCGGCATCATTCTGTTTGCCGACGCGCTCAGCCAGAAGGTCGTCTGCTGCTTTGAACGATGAATGATTCAATCTGTCTCTTTGCGTGAGTCGAACCATCCGAATGTCGCGTGTGCAACGAAGCATGCGACACGAAGAGAATCGTCCGCCTTCATGAATATCACAGCATGTCGGCTTGTCAAAACCGCAATTCCACTATTACTAGCTTATTTTACAGAACTATGAAATAATTGATAAATCTAGTTTATTGAGAAATATGATTAGATTCATCCGGCGCTTTTCGGTTGATGAAATATCAGAAGTGTGCAAAATTGAAAAAATAAGGGTTGAAAATACGCCAGCGCTGTCGGGGAACATGCGGAAACCGGAACACATACCCTTCCGTCAAAGGTCTTGGGGAAAACAAGTCTATCTGAAGACTGATTTCTAAGTGCATGGAGGAACTCATATCTATGACTAGAAAATACACCTGTGAAGACCTGGAACAAAGAATCAGAACACTGGAAGCGGAATTGGACAACGCGAAGCGGACTGTGGAAGCGCTGCGCGAGAGCGAAGCCAATTACAAAAAACTTTCGGATAAATCGCTTGGCGTTGTTTATCAGTTCATGATGGCCCCGGACGGAACCTATTCTTTCCCATACATAAACGAGTCTTTGCGAGCCGTAACGGGAATACCGCCTGATGAAGCGATGCGCGACGCTTCCGTTCTCGTCGGGAAAATTCACCCTGAAGACATCGACAGGTTCCACAAGGGCGTTCTGGAAACGGCGAATTCTCTGATGCCCTACCATGCCGTATTCAGGTTCTTTATCGATGAGCGGCAAATCTGGATTGAAGCCCGTTCGACCCCGGAACGCATGCCGGACGGCAGCATTCTCTGGAGCGGATTTTTCTTGGATATCACCGAACGGAAGCTTGAAAGAGACTCTCTGAAGAGAACCCAGTTCGCCATGGACAAGGCGCCGAACAGCATTCTCTGGGTGGATGACGAGGGCGGCATTGTATACGCCAACGAGGCTGCCTGCAGTTCGATGGGATACACGCGGAATGAATTGCAGACAATGAAGGTCTTTGATATCGACCCGGACGTCCCACCCGATCAATTTGATCGGCACAAAGAGGATCTGCTGCGCCAGGGAACCATGACTTTTGAATCGCGCCACCGCACCAAGGACGGCGATATCTTTCCGGTAGAAGTGAGCACCAAACATTTTGAGTATGAGGATCGTTGGCTCGCATGCGCTTTCGATCGCGACATCACAGCCCGCAAGCAAGCCGAAGAAACTGTGCAGAAGCTCAGCCGAATGCAATCCGTGATTTTGAACAACAGCACGGTGGGGATTGCTTTTGTGCGGAACCGGGTCTTTGAGTGGGTGAATCCGCGAATGCCCGAGTTGTTCGGCATTCCGCAGGAGCAGTTCAAGGGCGCTTCCACGCGCATTCTGTTTCTGAATGACGAGTTGTATGAGCGGCTGGGCGCGGAAAACTATCCTCTTCTCGCTCAGGGGAAGAAAGCGTCACTCGAGACTGTGATGCGCAAAGGGGATGGTTCGACGTTCTGGTGCAGGCTTGAGGGGAGAGCGCTGGACGCTTCCAGGCCCCACGACGGCTCCATCTGGATCTGGGAGGATATCACCGCCCGCAAGGACGCGGAAGAGGCTCTGGAAAAGCGCATTCTGGCGCTGACCCGGCCCTTGGACGACGCTGCCGGGATTGCCTTTGAAGACCTGTTCAACATCGACGACATTCAGCGCCTTCAGGACGAATTTGCCCAGGCAACCGGCGTCGCCTCCATCATCACGCGAACCGACGGAACGCCGCTCACCTCGCCGAGCAATTTCTGTCGCCTGTGCACCGACATTATTCGCCAAACCGAAAAAGGCCTCGCTAATTGCTACAGGAATGATTCGGTGATTGGACAGGCTTCCACCCAGGGGCCAGCCATCCAGCCCTGCCTGAGCGGCGGGCTGTGGGACGCCGGCGCCGTCATATCGGTCGGCGGCCGGCACATCGCCAACTGGTTGATCGGCCAGGTGCGCGACGAGACCCAGACCGAGGAAAAGATGCGCCAGTACGCCAGGGAGATCGGGGCAGACGAAAAAAGCCTGATCGAGGCGTTCCGCGAGGTGCCCGTCATGTCGCGTGAGCAGTTCGAGCGTGTGGCGCAGGCGCTGTATACACTCGCCAACCAGCTTTCCAATTTCGCCTACCAGAACGTTCAGCAGGCGCGTTTCATCACCGAGCGCAGGCAGGCGGAGGAGGCGCTCCGGGAAAGCGAAATCCGGCATCGAAGCATTCTGGAAAACACGGGAACCACGATGTTGATCATCGAAGAGGATATGACGATATCCTTTGCCAATGCCGAATGCGAAAAGTTGACCGGTTATCGGCGGCAGGATGTCGTAGGTGTTAAAAAATGGACGGAATTTGTTGACAGATCCGACCTGGAAAGGATGATTAACCAGCATCGGCTGCGAAGAACAGCGGATGCGAACCTTGCTGAAAGAAGTTATGAGTTCCGGCTTGTGCACCGGGACGGCTGCCTCAGGGACATCTACCTGATCGCCGATATGATTCCCGGAACGAAACAAAGCGTGACCTCTCTCATCGACATCACCGACCGCAAACGGGCGGAAGAGGAGTTGCGCGAATCCCGGCGAAGTCTGGAAGACATCCTTGAGTTCCTGCCCGACGCCACGATGGTCATCGACAAGGAAGGCAGGCCGATCGCCTGGAACCGGGCCATGGAAACAATGACCGGCGTTAAAAAGGAAGACATGCTCGGCAGGGGCGACTATGAATATGCCCTGCCGTTTTACGGGGAACGAAGACCCGTTCTCATCGATTTCGCGCTTCACCCGGACCTGGAAACAGAAAAGCAATACACCGCCCTGCAGAGAACCGGCGATACTGTCTTCGGAGAAGCGTATACGCCGACCCTGCCGTCCGGCAATGTGCATCTCTCCGGAACGGCATCCGTGCTGCGGGATTCCAGAGGCGAGGTCGTCGGTGCCATCGAGTGCCTGCGCGATAATACGGAACGGAAGCGTCTGGAGGAGCGTCTGGGGCGAGCCGAGAAGATGGAGGTGCTCGGAACGCTGGCGGGCGGGGTGGCCCATGACCTCAACAACATGCTGGGCCTGGTGGTCGGATACTCGGAGCTGCTTGCGGGAAAACTTACTGATAACAGTGCATTAAAAAAGTATGCCGACAGCATATATCAATCCAGCATCAGAGGCGCCGCCATCATTCAGGATCTTTTGACTTTGACGGGAAGGGGCGTAACCGTTTCGGAAGTGATCGATCTGAACAGAGTGGTCGTTGATTGTCTCAGAACGCAGGAATTTGAAAAACTGAAGTTCTATCGGCCAGGCGTCAAAATTTTGACAGATCTTGAAGACGGGCTCTTGAACATCCAAGGATCGCCCATCCATTTAGCAAAGACAATCATGAATCTCATGCTGAATGCCGCAGAGTTCATATCCGGCCAGGGGGAGGTGACAATCCGAACAGAAAATCGCTATCTGGATCAATCCATACAGGGATATGACGACATACGGGAAGGAGACTATGTGGTTCTGACGGTTTCCGACACGGGCCGCGGCATTTCCGCTAATGACCTGGGCAGGATCTTCGAGCCCTTCTATACCAGGAAAATGATGGGAAGAAGCGCAACCGGCCTGGAACTGGCGGTTGTCTGGGGCACTGTGAAGGATCACAATGGATACATCGACGTGCAGAGCGGGGAGGGCAAAGGAACTACATTTACCCTCTATTTCCCTGCAACGAGAGAGAAACCGGAAAAAGTTGAAAAAACCGCACCATCTGATTCGTATGGCAGCAAGGGCGAATCCATTCCGGTAGTGGACGATGTAAAAGAGTAGCGTGATCTGGCGATCATCATGCTGGGGAAACTCGGGTACCGGGCCGAGGCGGTTGCCGGTGGGGAAGAGGCGGTTGCGTACCTCAAAGACAAAAAAGCCGGCCTGATTATTCCGGATATGATCATGTATCCGGAATGGACGGGATGGAGACCTGCCGAAGAATTATCGAAATACATTCGAAGCAAAAGGCGGTCATTTTCAGCGGCTTTTCTGAGAGTGACCGGGTCCGGCATGCCCTTGAAATGGGCGCCGGCGCGTTTGTCCGAAAACCATTCATTCTGGAGAAGCTCGGTCTTGCCGTCAGAAAAGAACCGGACCGGAAATAGACGGCGATATGCATGGGTTTTCGGCATTTGAATTCTGTTGACTCGCAGCTAAAGTCATCCATTCAGCACATTGCATGATCATGAAATATGAGCCATTGAACTTTCTGCTAAATTCCTCCTGAAATTATAATTGTCTATAATCAAATGTCTTGACATGCAGGCCGCGCTTCCATAAGTTTGCATAGTCTTTGCATATTTATGGATGGCTTGTTTTCTTTATCCATAATTATCAGGAGAAAATGGAATGAAACTGGAACAGAAAACGTGGGCGGAAGGCGGGGGATGGATTCCCGGCAGGAACAGCGAAATGGGGGAGGCCGCACAGCTTGTGCTTCTTTTTGGCAGCGTAATGCGGCTGAAAGACAGGGATTGCCTGAAAGAGGTCAGGCGCATGTATCCGCACGCCCATCTACTAGGGTGTTCCACTGCCGGAGAAATTTGCGGCGCCCGGGTCTTTGACGGCTCGCTTGTAGCTACGGCTGTCCATTTCGAGCACACACAGCTCAGAGGCGCGAAAGCCAAAGTGGACAGAATGGAAAACAGCTTCAACGTGGGTCGGCAGCTTGCTCGATCTCTGGATCAGAAAGGCCTGACGCACGTCTTTGTTCTTTCCGACGGTTTGAAGGTCAATGGCAGCGAACTGGTGAAGGGCTTGATCGAGAATCTTCCCGGTCATGTCTCTGCCACGGGGGGGCTGTCCGCAGACGGGGCCCTTTTCAATGAAACGGTCGTGCTGTTTGACGATGATCCGGACAGGGAAGTGGTTGCCGCGCTGGGTTTCTACGGCAACCGGCTGAAAACAGGTTGCGCCTCCATGGGAGGATGGGATCCGTTCGGGCCGGAAAGGCTGATTACGCGTTCCTGCGGAAACGTGCTCTACGAGTTTGACGGCAAATCGGCCCTGGCGCTTTACAAGAAGTATCTGGGCGATCACGCGAAAGGCCTGCCGTCAACAGGCCTGCTTTTCCCCCTGAATGTCCGTTTCAAAGAAAATGGTAGAGGCGTGGTTCGCACCATACTCGCTGTCAACGAAGAAGATCAGAGTATGACCTTCGCGGGCGATGTTCCGGAAGGCGCTTATGCGCGCCTGATGAAGGCCAATTTCGACCGTTTGATAGACGGTGCGGTTGGCGCCGCCAAAACGAGCCTCGACATTCTTGGCGGCCCGCCGGAATTTGCGATATTGATCAGTTGCGTGGGCAGAAAACTCATTCTCCAGCAGCGGGTCGAGGAAGAACTGGAAGGCATCCGCGACGTCTTCGGCCAGCAGACCGTTACGACCGGATTCTATTCCTACGGGGAGATATCTCCGGCCATACCGGGGGCGGTTTGCGAACTGCACAATCAGACGATGACGATTACGGCCTTTTCGGAGGTATAACCATGGAACGCATGCACAGTCTGCTGAAGCGCCAGATAAAACGGCATATGAATTCGAAGTCCATTCCCCGGGGATGCGAAGCGTTCATGAAGGCTGTCAACGATGCCTACTGGCAGATGGATCTGGACCGTCAGATGCTGGAACGCTCCCTCGATCTGAGTTCAAGCGAACTGCTCGAGGCGAACGCGGAAATGCGGGCCATCTTTCAGGCAATTCCGGATCTGCTTTTCCGGCTGGACGGCAGCGGAACGATCCTGGACTGCAAGGCGGGCGCAAAAACGGATTTTACCACCGATCCGAAAAAGATGATCGGGAAACGGATTCAGGAAATTCCAATCAAGCACATCGGCGATCAGTTTCAGGCCGCCATCGATCGTCTGCAGTCGGAAAAAACCATCGGCGGAATGGAATATTCACTGACCCTGCAAGGATATAAGCAATTCTATGAAGCCCGGCTGGTGCCGTTTCTCGAAGATCAGATCATCGTCATCATTCGAAACATCACTCGACGCAAGCGCACGGAAGCGGCTCTGGAAAAGCGCATTCTGGCGCTGACCCGGCCCTTGGACGACGCTGCCGGGATTGCCTTTGAAGACCTGTTCAACATCGAGGAAATTCAGCGCATTCAGGATGAATTCGCCCAGGCAACCGGTGTCGCCTCCATCATCACGCGCACCGACGGAACGCCGCTCACCTCGCCGAGCAATTTCTGCCGCCTGTGCACCGACATTATTCGCCAAACCGAAAAAGGCCTCGCTAATTGCTACAGGAATGATTCGGTGATTGGACAGGCTTCCACCCAGGGGCCAGTCATCCAGCCCTGCCTGAGCGCCGGGCTGTGGGACGCCGGCGCCGGCATATCGGTCGGCGGCCGGCACATCGCCAACTGGTTGATCGGCCAGGTGCGCGACGAGACCCAGACCGAGGAAAAGATGCGCCAGTACGCCAGGGAGATCGGGGCAGACGAAAAAAGCCTGATCGAGGCGTTCCGCGAGGTGCCCGTCATGTCGCGTGAGCAGTTCGAGCGTGTGGCGCAGGCGCTGTATACACTCGCCAACCAGCTTTCCAATTTCGCCTACCAGAACGTTCAGCAGGCGCGTTTCATCACCGAGCGCAGGCAGGCGGAGGAGGCGCTGCGGGAAAGCGAGGAACAGTTCCGGGTTATGTTCGAGCTGGCATCTATTGGCATGGCCCAAAATGATCCGCAAACAGGCCGGTGGCTGCGGGTAAACCGCAAGTTGTCCGATATCACGGGATATTCTCCAGATGAAATACTCGCGTTGTCTGTTCCTGACATTACGCACCCGGAAGACCGCGAGCGGGAATGTTATGCCTTTCAGCGCGTCTTGCGGGGTGAAGCGCCGGAATTCCGGGTGGAGAAGCGCTTTATATGCAAGGACGGCAGTGTCGCATGGGTGAACGTGAATGCGACCGTTATTCGCGATGCCGCCGGCCGGCCTTTTCTCACTATGGCCGCCATAGAGAACATCACGGAAAGAAAGCAGGCGGAGGAAGCGCGCCGCAAACTCGAGGAACGCCTCCAGAGGGCGGAAAAAATGGAGGTTCTGGGAACACTGGCCGGCGGCGTTGCCCATGATCTCAACAACGTCCTTGGAATTTTGGTCGGATACTCCGAACTGCTTGCCGAAAAGCTGCCCGCGGACAGCCCCCTCAGGCGGTATGCCGACAATATTCTCCAATCCAGCATGAGGGGAACCGCCATCATTCAGGATCTTCTGACCCTGGCTCGAAGAGGCGTCAACATTTCAGAGGTCGTCAATCTGAACAGGGTCGTTTCCGATTACCTTCGTACGCCGGAGTTTGAGAAACTGCAATCTTATCATTCAGGCGTGAGAATCCTGGCCCGCCTTGAAGACGGGCTTATGAACATCCAAGGATCGCCCATTCATTTGGCCAAGACAATCATGAACCTCGTGTCGAATGCCGCGGAATCCATCTCCGGCCCGGGGGATGTTGCGATCAGAACGGAAAACCGCTACCTGGATCGACTCATACAGGGATATGATGAGATGCGGGAAGGAGACTATGTGGTTCTGACGGTTTCCGACACGGGCAGCGGCATTTCCCCGGACGATCTGGGGAGGATCTTTGAGCCCTTCTATACCAAGAAGGTGATGGGAAAAAGCGGAACCGGCCTGGGGCTGGCCGTTGTCTGGGGAACCGTAAAGGATCATCATGGATACATAGACGTGCAGAGCGAGGAGGGCAAGGGGAGTACCTTCACCCTTTATTTCCCCGTGACGCGAGAGGCGCCGGAAAAAGCCGAAAAAGCCGCACTGCCTGATTCGTATGCAAGCAGGGGTGAATCCATTCTCGTAGTGGATGATGTGAAGGAGCAGCGTGATCTGGCGATGATCATGCTGGGGAAACTCGGGTATCGGGTCGAGGCGGTTGCCGGCGGTGAAGAAGCGGTTGAACGCCTCAAAGATAAAAAAGCCGACCTGGTAGTCCTGGATATGATCATGGACCCCGGAATTGACGGAATGGAGACCTATCGGAGAATACTGGAAATCAACCCGGGGCAGAAGGCGGTCGTCGTCAGCGGTTTCTCGGAGACCGACCGGGTCCAGAAGACTCTTGAAATGGGCGCCGGCGCGTTTGTTCGAAAACCCTATATTCTGGAAAAGCTGGGTCTTGCCGTCAGGAAGGAACTGGACCGGAAACCGGCGGAATGACTTTCAACGGAACAGACGATAATGAAAGCCTGAGACGGACCGTTCATGAAAAGGTGTTTATGAAACATTCCGTAAAAAATGATGGCAAGATTTTCAAATGATTTCCCTGATTGCCCACGGATTACCGTGACTCATAAAATTTTCAAAAAACTACAAAACCTTCAAAACAAAGCAGCCCTCTACCCGTTCATTTCGGACAATCCGCCATTCCGTTCGGGTCAGTTTATCAAGAAAGGGTCGATCGTGGCTGACGATCACAAGGCCGCACGGGCAATCCGCCAGTGCGGCCTCCAAGCATTCAATGGATGGCAGATCCATGTGATTGGTCGGTTCATCCATGATGATAATGTGCGGTTTGCGGACCATGCCGAGCGCCAGCATCAGCTTGCGCGTTTCGCCGGGGCTGGGTTCCCTGCTTTCCAGGAGCCGGTGCGGACGCGACCCCAACCGGCTCACAATGGTCATGAGATGCCCTAATGGCTCATGTGGCAGAGCTTGTACCTTCGCCAGGATATCACGGCATTGCCGCACATCGATCTCCTGCGGTACATACGTGATCTGCTCCGGCGGTACGTTCAGGTGCGGAAGCAGCCACCGCAGCAATGCGCTTTTACCCGCCCCGTTCGGCCCGGTCAGGGCAATTCGATCGTTTGGCCGCACCGTTAACCGGGGGCAGACCAGTTGTTTATGATCGCCTAAGAGCAGGGTGCGGGAAGGGACTTTCAACAGCAGGTCGCGTTTGGAGACCGAACCGGGCAGCCAGATGCCAAGCGTGTATTGCTTTTTGACCTGAATGCACTCAAACTCGTCTTGAGTATGCGCCAGCCGGCCATCCAGTTGTCGCAGCAGCCTGCCGCCGACAATATCTTTGCCCGACAAACGGGCCGCGTCTATTCTGGCCTTGGCGTCGTGATCATGCTTGAGAATCCCTTTCTTCGACCGCCTGCTGTGATATTGATTCGTCAGATCGCGACGCCGGGCGGCCTCGCGCTTCAGCTTTTTATAGGACTGTTTTTTCAGCGCATATTGCCTGCTAATTGCGTTTCGTTCCTCGGTAGCTGCCGCCATTCCCTTTGAATAGCCGCCGGGACGGACCGTCACGCGCGGCGGTTCAATAAACAAACACTGCCGGCAGAGCGTATCCAGAAGCTCCCGATCATGGCTGACGAGCAGGCCGACCCCCTGAAATGTCCGCAGAGCCTGCATCAGAATATCGCGCGCTTCCGCATCCACATGGTTGGTCGGTTCGTCAATCGCCAGCAAATCCGGCTCCAGCCACAAAGCCACAGCAATCTGCGATCGCTTCCGTTCGCCGTGCGAAAGCGTCGGCCAGCGATCGAGCCATTCGGCCTCCAGTCCAAATTGCCCTTTGATCAATGCTGCCGCTTTTGAAGCTGCGTGCAGCAGGGCCGCAAAATGTTCCGGCCGATCATCGGTACGCTGCGGGCAATAAACGGACTTCTCAGGCGTTTGCACCATTCCCGCATCCGGGGTCAGCAAGCCGGTCGCCAGTTTCAGAAATGTGGTTTTGCCGGCGCCGTTCGCCCCCACGATCCCGGACCAGCCTGAAGGCAAATGAACAGAGACGTCTTGAAACAACGGTTCGATGGACGTTTCATAGGTAAAATTCACGTGCTGAAATATCAAAAATGGCTTTGGCATACGATATCCTTCTGAAAAAACGACAAAAGATTTGGCACAAATTCCGGATCGGCTTCCCACAATGTTGTTTCCTGTACCTTAACAGGGTTTTGAAAAACAAGAATCAGGCCGTCAGGCAAGGCGCGCGGCGATACGACAAGCGCAGCATATTCAAGCATATGTGAGCATTGGCGAGAGCCGTGCAACGCTGAATGGCGGCCTCAGGCGCAGTTTTTCAACAGCCTGTTAAAAACAGAAAGGCCGCGGATGACTCCGTGACCTTTGCTTTAAATCAATGAACAGGAAAAAAGAGCCACGGAAAAAAGAACGGAACACGCATTCGGTGCGGGATCATCGCCGCCCGCAAGAAATACCCTTGCCGGCAGGACAACCCCGGTTTTCAAGGCTGATGCGCTGTTCCGTGTTTTATTATTTCACGCCCGCGGCCCCTTCAAATCCGTCGTTCATTTCAGAAATCTGTATCTTAAATTAACAGTTTGCCTGGTAAATTGTAAAGAAAAAGGTCGATCGTCAAACCCGTGAAATTCCGCGCTTCTGAATTTTTAAGTTTGATATGGAAAGACCATGCCATGATCCCGGCACATCCCGTTTGGCCCTGGTCCTCTATTTTTTCATCATGGCCATGGCAATGCGCTGCTGGGCTTTCCGAACTTCGGGGTCCATCACGTAGGGCATTGTCTTCATCATGGCTCCGACCATCTTCTGGCCCACTGCTTCAGCTCTCTCCTGGGTTTCCTTAAGTTCCTCCGGCGGGGTGGAATTGTTGTCCTTGAGTTCAGGGTATTTTTTAGAAAGTTTCTGCATGCGGGGCCACAGGTTTTCCATGCCCTCGGCAAATCGGTTCATCGCCTTTGCCGCATCCTGTGCATTGTCGGCCTTGTCAAGGTCGGCGATATAGTTCTCCATCAGAGCGATATATTCCTCGTTCATTTTGTTGATGTCTGAATACTTGCCTCCGCATCCGGTGATCAGAAATGAAAGGGTAAAAAGGCTTAAAAACAGGATGAGGGTCATTTTTTTCATATTCGGTTTCCTTCCTTCGTTGATTGCCCGATCAGTTTGTCCGCTATTGAAACGCAGGGTTTGCCGAAGTAATGTCCTGAACGATTAAAATTTGTCAAACAATATCATTGCGGTTTTCCCAAGCGCTTCGCCTCTTTTTGCGGCATACCTGTTGCCGGAACGGTCATTTCAAGGCTCAGGGCAGGTTCGGTCAAAAATATCGAAAGCAGGAAAAATGTTCAACTGATTTGATCATGGACGCTATTCCGACAGTGGTTACGAATGCTTTGACTATTTCTCGCCGGATAGGGTATTAAATAAAAGTGTCTGTTGATTTTCATTAACAGGGTGTTGAAAAACAAGAATCAGGCCGTCAGGCAAGGCGCGCGGCGATACGACAATCGCAGCATATTCAAGCATATGTGAGCANNGCAACGCTGAATGGCGGCCTCAGGCGCAGTTTTTCGACAGCCTGCTAAATCGCGACGCCATTCGTTTGCGCCGTTCTCTCCGACTCGGGCGGAATGCGCTGCCGGCAGTTTTTCCCGGCAAGGCAAGGAGGTTGCATGAATCTCTATCATATGTCGATCGTTGCATTATCGGTCCTCGTCACCGGCATGACCGCACCTGAATTCGAAGCGATTTCACACGATGGCCGGAAAATAAACCTCTCCAAGCTGCGGCAGCAGGGTCCCGTGATGCTTGTGTTCCTGCGCGGTTTCAGCTGACCCTACGCCCGGCGACATCTGGGTCAGATGAAACAGGATTTCCAAAGGTTTGTCTCAAGAAACGCCGCGATTGTCGTTGTCGCCCCGCATGACGCGGAAAAGGTCGCGGCGTACTGGCGGAAAGAGGATCTGCCCATGATCGGCGTGCCCGACGCGGACGGAAAACTCGCCCATCTCTACGGCCAGGAATGGAAAATTGTGAAACTTGGCCGGATGCCCGCGCTTTTCGTGATTGACCGCAACGGCGCCCTTGCATTCACCCAGTACGGCAAAAGCATGTCCGACATACCGGAAAACATTGAGATCCTGAAGGTGCTAGACGCCCTGGCGGAATTATAGGACAGGGAATATCCATGACTTTGAAAAAAGGCTGTATGATGGTTCGACCGAAAAACAGGATGAGAGCCGGTATGAGACATATCTTCCTTGTTGCGTATGTACTGATTCTGGCCGGATGCACGATGGGTCCAGACTATCAGCGGCCCGTCGTCGACCAGCCGGATTCCTTCCGCTATGCGGCGGAAGATGCACGGGACACGTCAAATCTTTCCTGGTGGCGGCAGTTTCAGGATCCGGTTCTCGACGGCCTGATCCACGAGGCCCTCGCCAACAACAAGAACCTCAGGATTGCCGCCGCGAATATAGAGCAAGCCGCAGCCGTTCTGACCCAGGTCCGTTCCCCGCTTTTTCCCCAGGCGAATTACGGTGGAAATGCGGCCCGCCAGCGGGTCAGCGAGTTGAATGCCGCCCCGATACCGGGCTATGTCTCGAACCCTCAGAATGCCTTCCAGGTCTTTGCCGGCGCAACCTGGGAGATTGACCTCTGGGGCCGCATTCAGCGTCTTTCCGAGTCCGCCCAGGCAAGCCTGTTTGCCACGGAGGAGGCTCATCGCGGCGTCATTCTCTCTCTGGTAGCTTCTGTTGCGAACACCTACATTCAGCTGCGCGGTCTTGATGAACAGTTGCTGATTGCCAGAAACAGCATGGACTCCTATGGAGAGGCCGTGAAACTCTTTGAACTCCAGTTCAAGTATGGACAGGTCTCCAGAATGACCGTCGAACAGGCGCGCACGCGGTTCGAGACGGCGGCGGCGATGATTCCGCAGTTCGAATCGCAGATCGCCCAGGCGGAGAATGCCCTGTCCATCCTTCTGGGCCGAAATCCGGGACCGATTGTCCGCGGCAGGTCACTGCAAGAACTGGCCCTGCCGGCTGTTCCTTCGGGTCTCCCCTCACAACTGCTGGAACGACGGCCGGATGTGGTCCAGGCCGAGCAGAACCTCATTGCCGCAAATGCGCAAATCGGTGCGGCGAAAGCCCTCTATTTTCCGACAATATCCCTGACCGGAAGTTACGGCCAGGCAAGCGAGGACCTTTCCGATCTCTTCAAAGGTCCGGCCCGCCAGTGGGGATACAGCGGGTCCGTTACCGGACCGATCTTCACCGCAGGCTTGGTTTCCGGCCAGGTGCGCCAGGCCGAAGCGGCCCGAAAGGCGGCGCTTCTCGCCTATGAGTCGTCGATTCAGAGCGCTTTTGCCGATGTGGAAAATGCGCTGGTCGACCGTATAAAGATTGCGGAGCAGATTCAGGCCCAGGGGAGGCTGGTCGATGCGGCCAGGGAATATTCCCGGCTGGCAAGGCTGCAATATAAAGGCGGATATGTTCCGTATTCAACCGTACTTCAGGCGGAGGAACAGCTGTTTCCCGCCGAGCTCAATTATGCGCAGTACAACGCCTCCCTGTACGCGTCTTTGATCAATATCTACAAGGCAATGGGCGGCGGTTGGTTGGCCGAGGCAAATAAACTCACTGCACGGCCGAATGAAAAGGGCCATAACGAAATGAGCAAATGATTCAATGCCTCGCCCTGTAATAGATTCGATCCGAAAAAGCGCGATTCACCGGGCGCTCGTTACCCGGCTCCTTCTGGCCTCAATTCTCATATCCGTTTGCCTGATCGTTGTTGTCCTGTATGTACAATTCAAGAACATAGAAACCCAGACCGTCGAACAGGCCCTGGTTCAATCAGAGCGTTTCAGATTCTCCATTATGGACGAGCTTGATGCGCCCGGCCTGGGCGACCACGCGAACATCCAGCGCACCATGGATAAACTGGCGACCGGCAGGGTGATGCCGACGGACGGTCATTTTGTTTCTGTCCGCATTGCAGATCTTGATTTCCGTGAAGTCGCGGGGCTGAACGATCCGGCCTATGCCCGTATAAACGCGATCCATGATTATATTCATATAAACAGAGACCTTGCTGAACTCAGAAATCAGGGCGCCTGGAACAGAATGCTTCGCCTGGGTGATGATGTTGTCATTGATATGGGCTACGTCCTGAGGAACAGCGCCGATGCTCCTGTGGGCTATATCGAGGGCGTGTATGTGATTTCGCCGGCTTTTTTTTCAAAAGCGTATCGATCGGCGATTTTCACTGCCTTGATGGTAGCAGGCATCGTACTTCTGACCTCAATGATCCTCTATCCTGCAATCAACGGTCTTCTGCGCAGGGTTGCAGGCCTGTCGGGCAGCCTGCTTCACGCCAACATGGAAATCCTCAGCGTGCTGGGAAGCGCCATAGCCAAAAGGGACAGCGATACGGATATCCATAATTACCGGGTCGCCATCTACGCTGTCCGCCTTGCGGAAGAGCTGGGTCTGCCTGAAAATGAAATCCGCTCGCTGATCAAAGGGGCATTCCTCCACGACGTGGGCAAGATAGGCGTCCGGGACAGCATTCTGCTCAAACGCTCCAGCCTGACATCCGAAGAGTTCAAAGAGATGAGCGAGCATGTTCGCCACGGTATGGATATCGTGAGTGGTTCCGAATGGCTCCGCGATGCGGCTCTGGTCGTCGGCTGTCACCACGAAAAATATGACGGGACCGGATATCCGGAAAAACGAAGCGATGGCGACATCCCCAGGGCGGCGCGTATCTTTGCCATTGCCGATGTCTTCGACGCCCTGTCTTCAAAACGCCCCTACAAGGATGCCATGAATTATGCGGAAACGATGAACCGTCTCATGGAAGGGAGGGGCGGTTATTTTGATCCGGAAATCCTCGATGTCTTTGTAAGGATTGCGCCTGTTCTTTATGAAACCTACGCCAACAGGTATGATGAGAAGCCCAGGAATGATCTGAAACAGATAAATGCCCGTTATTTCTGGCCTGATATCGCTGATGATGTTTTGGAGAGATGACGAATTCTGATGGGAGTCAATTAACCGGAAAGGAGGTCGGGAAGTGAAAAAAGCATGGGTATTGATGATCGGTATGATGCTGCTGGCAGGTTGTACAACCACGGCGCCGGCGCCGGTATCGCCAAAGGCGAACTTTCTCGGAGATTATGCCGGAAAAATGGAGCCGGGGCCGCCAGGAGGGGCCAGGATGCGCTGGCTGAAGCCGGGCGTTGATTTCCACAAATACAAAAAAGTGATGGTGGATTATGTGGTCTTTGCCCTGGCCGATGATTCGCAATACAAGATCATCAACGGCGACGAGATGAAGAAACTGGGAGATGCCTGTACCCAGGCCATTGTCGATGCGCTTAAAGACAAATATACGATCGTGGCCGAACCCGGTCCCGACGTGGTGCGGTTTCGCTTCGCCATTGTGGATCTGAAACAGAGCCGCCCGGGCTTGAGCGCCGTGACATCCGTCATTCCGGTCGGACTGGGCATCAGTCTCGTCAAAAGAGGCGCCACGGAGTCATGGAGCGGCTCGGGGGCGACAACCAGTCAGCTGATGGTTATCGACTCCGCGAGCCATGAGGTGATCGCAGTCGCGGAAGCCGAGTATCATGCGGGATTTTCGGAAAGGTTCAGCAAATGGGGCTCCGCCGAAGATGCCTTTAAATACTGGGGGCAAAGACTGCGCAAATTCATGGATGAGCTTGTGACGGTTAATTGATGCCGATGCGGCGAAACAGGATGTGTCAGCTGTCGTCCGTTTTTTTCAGGCTCAACGCGTCGGGCGCGTTTTCGTCAGCCTGAGTTTTATTTTTGAGTTGTGCGGCATCCTGCTTCGTCTTCGAGCGTTCTCCCAGCCGATCAAAAAGGTAGAATAATAACGGCACATAGAGCATGGCCAGGGTCGTTTCTCCGATCATGCCGCCGATGATGCCGGTGCCGATGGAATGGCGGGCGTTGGCGCCCGCGCCCATGGCGATTGCCAGGGGCAGGACGCCGAATGCGAAGGCGAGCGAGGTCATGATAATCGGCCGCAGGCGCTGCTCGCCTGCCTCTATGGTGGCATCCATGATGGATTTACCCTGCTTGCGCAGCTCGACGGCAAATGATACTCTCAGAATCGCATTTTTTGCCCCCAGGCCGATCAGCACCAGAAGTCCGATCTGAAAATAGACGTCATTCTGAAGACCCCGCAGCCAGTTCGCGGTCAGGGCGCCCAGCACGCCGAAAGGCACCGCCATCATCACGGTGCCCGGCAGGGTCCATGACTCATACTGGGCGGCAAGAACGAGAAAGACGATGATCAGTCCGAATACAAAGGCGATTGCCGATGTGCCGCCGGACTTCTTTTCCTCGAATGCAAGGCCCGACCAGGCGAAGGTGTAACCCCGCGGCAGTATCTCCTGCGCGATCTCTTCCATTGCCGCAATGGCCTGACCCGAACTGTACCCCGGTGCGGCATTGCCGTTCACCTTTGCGGCCGGAAACCCGTTGAAATGCGGCAGCAGGTCCGGACCGGTGACCCATCTTGTGTTTACCAGCGCCGCCAGCGGCACCATCTCGCCCTGACTCGATCTGGCGAACAGGCGCGTCAGATCTTGCGGATTGCTTCGGTATTGCGGCTCTGACTGGAGAATAACCTGCCATACCCTGCTGAACTCGTTATACTGGCTTACGGACAGAGACCCGAATTGCGCCTGAATGGTGCTGTAGACATCCTTGACGGAAACGCCGATAAGATTCGCCTTGTCACGATCCAAATCAACGCTCAATTGCTGAGTGGTGGCGCGGAACGTCGTGTTCAATCCGGCAAGCTCCGGGCGCTGGCGCGCCTTGCTGAGGAATTGCTGCGTCAGCTCATCCAGTTTCGCCGCATCGCCGGATCCGGTATCCTGAATCCAGAATTCAAAACCGCCTGTCGTGCCGATTCCGGGAATCGCCGGCGGCGGCACGGGGATGACGACGCCCTCCTGAATGTTCCTCGCCTCCTGATTCATGCTGCTCAGCACGGCGCGTGCGTTCTCGGCCCGTGCCTGTTTCGCCGAGGAATACCTTTCATCAAAAGGCTTCAGGGTGACAAAAAAGGTTCCGGAATTGGTTTTGTAGCCGCTGTCGATCAGACTGTACCCGGTGATCTGAGTTCGGTTTTCAACGCCGGGGATTTCCCTGAAGATGGCTTCCAGGCGTTCGGCCACCGCTCCGGTCCGGTCAAGGCTCGCAGCGTCGGGCATCATGATCGCCGCCATGACATATCCCTGATCCTCGTTCGGCACGAAGCTTCCGGGTATGATTTTAAAAAGATGAACCATGAAATAGATCAGCACCGCCAGAACGGCAAAGGCAATCACGACCCTTTTGATCACAAACACGACGGCATTTCCGAAGCCACGGGTGATCGCGTCTACCCCGCGGTTGAACCAGGCGAAGAAGCCCCTTGTCGGAGGAGCGATGTGCTTCAGCATCACCCCGCACATGGCCGGCGTCAGCGTGAGCGCCACAAATCCGGACACCGCGACCGATATGACGATGGTGATGGCAAACTGTTTGTAAAGCTGGCCTGTGGCGCCGGGCAGAAATGCGGCAGGAATAAAAACGGACGCCATCACCAGCACAACGGCCACCAGCGAACTGGATATCTCGTCCATGGCACGGATGGTCGCCTCCTTCGGAGAAAGATGGAACCTTGCCATATTGCGCTCGACATTTTCAACCACCACGATGGCATCATCCACTACCATTCCGATGGCGAGAACTAGGCCGAAGAGGGTGAGCAGATTGATGGAAAACCCCAAAGCAAACATGCCGGTAAAGGTGCTGACCAGGGCCACCACGATGGCCACCGCACAGATGACGGTAGTGCGGAAACTCTGAAGAAAGAGGTATACGATGAACACCACCAGCAGAATGGCCTCGAACAGGGTATGAACCACCTCCTCAATCGACAGGCGGACAAAATCGTTTGTGTCCAGGGAGATCAGGTAGTCGAGGCCGCTGGGAAAACGCGATTTCATCTCTTCAAGGGTCTTGCGGACCGCTTCCGACACCTCAAGCCCGTTTGCCCCGGGCTGCTGGTAAACGGCGATAAAGGTTGCCGGCGTGCCGTTCAACCTGCTGTCAACAATGTACTGCTTCAGACCGATTTCGGCACGCGCAACATCCTTCAGGTATACGATTCCGCTTCCGTCCCGGTTGGCACGGAGAATGATGTTGTCGTACTGTTCCGGCCGGGTGAAGGGCCTTTGCGTGACAACCGGGAATGTCAACTGGACCGGCCCCTGTGTGGGCTGCTGCCCGATCTGCCCGGCGCCGTACAGGGCGTTCTGGCTGGCTACGGCCTGCTGTATGTCGGTAGTCGTGATTCCCATCGAAGCCATTCGATCCGGATTCATCCAGATGCGTATCGCCTGATCCGGAATGCCCATGATCTGCGCCTGTCCAGCTCCCGGCACGCGCTTGATGGCGTCAAGGACATAGACGTTGGCATAGTTTGCGATGTATTCGCTGCTGTACCGCTCGTCCTGGGAGAAGACGCCGATCAGCATCATGATGGTCGAGGCTTTTTTCTGAACCGAAACCCCCTGCTGCAAAACGGCATCCGGCAGTTGGGGCTGTGCCAGGTTCACCCGGTTCTGAACCTGGACCTGCGCGATGTCCGGGTCCGTATTCAGGTCAAAGTACACGGTGAGCTGCAATTGCCCGTTTGAGGAACTCGCTGAAGACATGTAAAGCATGTTGTCCACGCCGTTGATCTGCGCCTCAATCGGCGCAGCAACGGAATCGGCAAGGGTCTGCGAGTCGGCGCCCGGATAAGTTGCCGAGACGGTGACTTGAACCGGAGTTATGGTTGGATATTGCTCGACCGAAAGGGAATTCATCGCCACCAGACCGGCAAGGCAGATGATAATGGAGATGACCGTGGCAAAGATCGGCCGCTCAATGAAGAATCTGGAGAACATGCGTTATGTCTCTCCTTGACAGGCTTTCAACCGTTACTTTTTTTCTGAATCCGCCGGATGTCCTGATTTCTGCCCGGAATTATCAGGCTTCACCGAGACCGTCATGCCGGGACGGAGCATGAGACCGCCGTCTATCACCACCCGTTCGCCGCTTCTCAGTCCTTCCAGGATGAACCAGTCGTCTCCATGCCATTCTCCGACGGCTACGGGGCGCTGCTCCGCCTTGTTCTCCCTGTCCACGACCCAGACAAAATGACTTTTGGAACCCTGCTGCACCGCCTTTTGAGGGACGAGTATCGTCTCGGGGCGGACAGCGCCTTTTAAACGAACCCGGACATACTGGTTCGGATGCAGGACCCCGCCCGGGTTGTCGACACTGGCACGGACGGCGAAGGTGCCGGTTTGCGGGTTATAAGAGGGTTCGGCAAACGTCATGCGCCCGGTGTAAGGATGGATCGACCCGTCTACCAGCACGACCTCGACGATGAACCGCTCCGCCTCGGGAACGCGAAGCAGACCTGTGGCAACCTGGTTGCGGTACTTTTGCATCTCGTTTTCAGACAGACTGAAGTTCACCCATATCGGAGAGAGCGCCGAAACGGTTGTGAGCAGGCTGTTCTGGGGGCTGATGTAGGTGCCTTCTGTTTGACGGGCCGAACTGCTGATACCGGTAATGGGAGAGGTGATGGTTGTGTAGGAAAGATTCAAACGCGCTGTCTCGACCTTCGCTCTTGCCTCCTCCACCGCCGCTGCCGCCGACTGGTAATGGCCTGTGGCGTCGTCAAGGTCCTTTTGCGAAAGCGCATCCTGCTCGGTCAGCGGTTTGGTTCGCGCCAGGCTCAGGCGGGCCGTTTCGAACGCGGCCTCCTGCTTCGCCAGAGTGGCCTTTGCCTGGGCCAGCTGGACCTGAAACGGTTTGGCGTCCATCTGAAAAAGGACCTGCCCCGCATTTACCACCGAGCCCTCGGTGTACAGACACCTGTCCAGAAAACCGGTTACCCGGGCCTGAATGTTTACGAGGTGTGAGCTCTGGGTCTGGGCGACGTATTCAAAGACAACGGGCACATCCTTCCGGACAACTTCCAGCACTGTCACGGCGGGCAGGGGGGGTGTCGACGCCTTTTTCTCGCTGCCGCATGACGGACAGAGGAATAAGAAAACAGCGATCATGCCGCTGATAAGAAATTGCATGCACCACGAACGCCCTCTATGATGAAGCTTTTCCATCGGCAGATCCCCCTTTTGTGAACGCGGTTTATCTTTTACTGACTTTAACAGCCTTTCACAGGGGCATCAATCGTTTTCTCGGCATCAAGGTCCTTTGCATGAAGGCAGTATGTTTTATGATTTTCATGGTTTCTTCTGTTTAATCTCCGATCGGGTTTGACCTGAGTCAGTTGAAACGTGCTGTATTGCATTTCCGTTGAAACCATGTTCAGGGGCGGTCCCTGTCAGAACATTCTTCCGAGGTAGAAATAACCGGCGGTGCGATCTTCTCCCGCATGACCGACGCCGAGGTAAAGCGGTCCAAATACGCTGTCGAAGCCGACAAAAACGCTTCCCGCAAATTCAAGGTCAGTGAGATCGATATCCCCATCCCATGCGTTGCCTGACTCCAGCGAAACGCCGGAATAAAGGTCCCCGATAATGGTCCTTGCAAGTTTGTGGTAGGTAATTATCCTTCCAAAGGCCATGCTCTGGCCGCGAAGCTGATTTTCTTGGAACCCCGAAAGATTTAGAAATCCGCCGAGTTCAAAATTATCATAGAAAGGGAGTTCGTTCCCTGCGCGTGTGCCGGCTTCGATTGCGGCAAGAATGGTTTGATCCCTGAAGGTGAACGCACCACCGACGTTTGCAGAAATTTTGTTGTAGCTGTCATCTGAGCCCAGGTCTTTCAGCGAGGAGAATAATTCAAAAGAAGCCAGGTATCCACTGGTTGGGAAATTTACATTGTCGAGTTGATCAAACCGTCCCCGGGCGACAACAGCCCCAATCGCAGCATTGTCGGCCGGAAGATCCACCCTGCCGATGTCCTGGCTTGCGTCGACCTGGGTAAACTGAAGGCCCACCCTTGCCTCGCCGTACATTGAGGGCTGGATTCCCAGATCGATACCGCCTTCATAGCGCGATATGTCGTACTGGGCGACCCTCGTGTCTCCGTCATAGACACGGATCGGCTTTTCTTCCCACAGAATGTGAGGCGACACAAAAAAGAGCCGTTTTTCGGTGAGAGGCTGGTAGAATTCCGAGTAGATACGGCTGGGGGTCCCGATGTTGACCTGGGTTTTCCATTCTGCGCCCAGACTGTTTATCCATCGCCTGGTGTAATCGATAAGAATGTTGTATTCGCTCCATCCCTCGAAGTCGCTTTCGAGGGCGATACCGAAGCGGAGATAGTTCGGGCCCCAGGACTTTTCCTTTGCTTTCACGAGAATATCGTAACCGTCCTTCTGCTTATTCATGTGCAGATCGACCCGCTCGAAATCACCCGTACCGTAAACAAGCTCCGCATTTTTCTCGATTGCCTTGATGTCGGTCGTATCGCCGGGCCGGAGCTCGAGCCTGCCGGCAACAACCTCCGGTGATATATTACTCTCGCCTTGAACTTCGATCTGAATCGATGAAATTTTAATCTCTTTCACCTGATCACGGTGATGGCGTTCGGAAAAAGCGGCATACTCGGCGCCCGAAACAGCATACCGCTTCAGGGCGTCTGTCTTTTCTCTCGCTGCTTTTTCCCCGAGAAGGGTAATCTTTGCACCCTTGTCGAAATCACCCGATCCGAGTTCTCCAAGTATTGGATTGATGTAGACATCCATGGGACCGAGGGTCTTGATCTGCTCCTCCACATTTTTTTTCATCATGATATCGAGCATCTGGTTCATGATCGAAACTGGCCCGCCGAGATCCTTCCGTGTAGCCAGCGGTTTGCTGACATCGACGCAGATGATGATATCCGCGCCCATATTGCGCACGATATCGACCGGCACGTTCCGGACGATTCCGCCGTCAATCAGAACCCGCCTGTTCACCTCGACAGGGGGAAACGCTCCGGGCACCGACATGCTCGCCCGTGCCGCATCGGCGAGTTTCCCGCTCTTCAGCACGACCATCTCGCCGGTCTCCACGTCCGCGGCAATGGCCCGGTAGGGAATCGGGAGTTTATCAAAATCTTCGATTTCACTGACCTGAAGCATGAGCATTTCAAAGAGTACGTTCACCTTCTGGTCCTTGACAAGCCCCTTCGATGTAAGTATTTTACCGTCCCTCACTCCTAAGGCAAGAGGCGTGAGGATCTGATAATCCTCCCGCTTCCGTCGGAAGTCGATATCCTTGCGGTCTGATTCGCCGGAGAGGACATCACCCCAGTCTATTGCGGTAATTAGATTTTCAATTTCTCCGGCAGAACGGCCCGATGCGTAAAGGGCGCCGACAATCGCGCCCATGCTTGTTCCGGCAATGTAGTCGACAGGGATCTTCAGCTCTTCAATGACCTTGAGAACACCGATATGCGCCATGCCCTTCGCTCCGCCGCCGCCGAGCACGATGCCGATCCTTGGACGAGGTGATGATGTCTTCTCCTGCGCATCTGCGCCGGAAGGCAGAATGCCGCAGTGAACAACAAGCACCATGCAGAAACAGCACGCCAGTAAAAAAGCGCTTCCTGCTTTACTCTGTGAGGACATCTTCATCTTTCCTTTCATTTATCGATACCATTGGGAACTGACTTTGCCGTCTTTATTGCAGGCAGGCCGCCGCTCAAAACTTAAACTGCACGCCGATCGTCGGTCCATGGACCTTCCGCTCCCACTCCCTCAAGTTTGCGCCGTCGTCCTCATGCTTGAAATACCAGCACTGGTACCCGGCAGACATGGCGAACCAGTCGGCGAAGTTGTAGACAAGGTTTGCATCTGCCATATATTGCAGCTCCGAACCGGAACCGATACCTTCTTATATCATCTATGCATACACGGTAACCCTGTAAAGAACTGTTTTGGAAAGATGCAGCTCTTTCTTATTTTTCTATCTTTGTGATCTTGGATCCCTGCAGCCCGATTCCCGCCATCAAGCCTTGCTGGTCAAAAGTGAAGGCGTAGACATCGGACTTGAGCGTCGTGGTTGTGAGCGTTTTGGCGACTCCCTCGTCCACTACGACGATGCTTGGGCCGATTCCGATCTCCCAGCCGGAACTCTTTTCGAGATACTCGATTGCGGAATCGGTCATGAGGAAGAGCGCGTAACCGAAGCTTTGGGCGCCTGCCTGCAGTCCGTACGAACCCGCCACTATGTTGTAGTAACCGATCGCCTGGCCCTTTCGCATAAGCACGCCTTCGCCATACTGGGCGCCCACCACGAAGCCCGCCTTAAGGATGTTCGGGAAGACCAGGACAGCAGAGGAATGATCCGCTATCATCTTTGCAACGGAATTACTCTCGTAGAGTTTGTTCAGAGCGGTTTCAGCGTCGGCATTGAGCGCATTTGCGGACGCGGCATGTGCGGGCCCGTTTCCCGGTGCATGGACCATGAAAACAGCCAGTACCACCATAATCAATTTTGTCAGTTTCATGTTTCTCTCCTTTTATTGTTTTAATTATGATGGTTAATTTCTGCCCGCGTATATATACGCAACAACCGCCAAGGCCAGTACTGCGAACAGCTTCACAAAAAGTTTAAGCATCTTGACGATCAACCACGGAAATTCAATCGGGAGGGCATGCCACACAATTAACGCGCACACCGCAAGCGCAATAATCAGAATAATGATTTGTTTTCCGTTCATGTTTTGCCTCCTGGCCGGCCAAAATCCGGCTTCGTTTTGTTAACTTACCGTTCCCGCATTCCATGAATGAATGCAGCGCCATCTCCCTGCGGAGAACTCTTTGAGAATCGAGGAATCCAAAAAGCCTGATCAACTTTGCCATCAGCCGAATTCAGCCGCCAGCGGCCGGCGCCTTCGGCGAGAAGCACCGGCTGGCCACGATGTCGAAAAGTTCCGACACGTCTGTCCCCGGATGTGGCCCGGGACATCGTAAGCGCGACCGCGCAGGCCAGATGAATCCATAGGGTTCCAAATCTTCCTGTTCTTCTCAAGTTTAAACCACGCATTGTATTATGCCTCTTTTTCCTGGAGCAAACGAACTTCGCGCTGGGGGAAAGGAAACGACATTCCCGCTTTGTGGATCGCGTCGTATACAGCCTCGGCCAGTTCACTTCTGATTACAGGCCAGTTATCAAACTCATCCGTCCACACCCGTAGTTCAAAGTTGACCCCATTGTCTCCAAACCCTGTCAAGAGAGCCTGGGGCGTCGGATGCTTCAAAATCCTCGGGTGATCGGAAGCGACATCCGAAAGCACCTCGATCACCTTCCGGGGTGCGGCACTGTAATTCACGCTCACCGGCAACTCAATACGCCGACGCTTGTCGCTGAAGGTCCAGTTTGTCACCTGATCTGAGACAAGCTGCGAATTGGGGATAATGATCTCGGCTCCCTGAAAGGTTTTCAGAATGCTGGCACGGATGCCGATTTGCTTCACCACCCCCTGGATGTTCTGAACTTCAACGATATCGTTCGCGTGGATCGGCCGTTCGAAGAGCAGGATCAGCCCCGAGACAAAATTATTAACTACGCTCTGCAACCCGAAGCCGATACCCACGCTGAACGCACCGACCACAACAGTCAACTGCGTCAGATCCATTCCAAGCAGACCTATCCCCAACACAAACCCAACAGCCATGATCGAATAACGAATAATGCGTGATGCGGCGTAAGCAATTCCATGCGGGACCTTTGTGCGGGGGTAGACGTCCTGCTCAAGAACGAAACAGATGAATGAGGAAAGCAGGTAAGATACACATATGCAGAGAACAAAAGCGAGAATGTCTCCCAGGGAGATACTGATCGCGCCCCGCTCCAGTTTAGCGGCAAGTATGGCTTTACCGATCGATACGGCGGGCTGGAACAGACCGGTATATTCCAGAAAGCGCGTCAAAAACGCAAAGCTCGCGGCCCAGACCAGGACTTTATAGATGCGGCGCTCCAGAAGGTTACGATGGCGGTCAACCATGCGCAGGAAACGCAACGGCCGCACGCGGAGGCTGAAAGCCGCCATCCCACGGATTATCTTGATCAGAACAAATAATTCCAGGGCTAAAGAACAGGTTCTGAAAACACCTGAAACCAGGAACAGCGCCGCAAGCAGATTGCCCAGGACGCCCGCCACAAAACCGGCGCCGAGAATGATCAGCATGATGATTGCGCCCAACCCAAGGGCGCGCAATCGAGTCAGCCTGTCTGCCTTCACAAAAGGCGACTTCAGGTTCCCGTATCTCAGAGACCAACCCAGAATTGCTATCCCTGCGAGCGCCTCCGCCACAATCAGGCTCTGATCGAAGAGGGGCGCAGGGCCGAAGGCGTTTCGGATCATATCGAGTGTATACAAAACTCCCAGCGCGTAAAGTCCGGAGACCATCCGTGGATCGACCATCGGCTTTATTAACCGGATTGTCGCCGCCAGCAACAGGATCTCAAACAGACTCAGCACCGTTTTTGGAAGCGGGAAATAGGGAGAGGATGCCAGGAACAGCGTGATGATGAGCGCAGCAGCGAAGGGATAATCAACAAGGATGGCTATAGCTTCTGAATGCTCTTCCGCCGTCCACTGATTGACCTTTTTTCCGATCATGAAAAACAGCGCCGACATGCAAATGAAAAATCCGAGATGGATCTGCATTCGGCTTGAAGGGTCGAACAGATACAATTCAACATCCGCCCAGCTGTTTTCTGCAATTTTGTGCAAACGTGCAAATCCTTCATCATGCGCCTGGGCCCATAACTTTGCACTCCAGATCGGCATCCTTTCACTGCTTATAATGCCCATTACCATATTCCGCTGGGCCTGGGAGATCTCAGCCAGCAAGGTCCCGCTCTGGGCTGCCCCCTCAGCAACGCGGCTTAGAAGGTCGATTATGGCGCTTCTCTCCGTCTGCAGAGATGTCTGCTCAGCTCTGATGGATTGAAGCACCGTGTCGATCTGCTGAATAATCTCTTCCGGGGCCTTCGCCGCCTTGGCGGAGACAAGGGTCTGATTCCAGATCTTTTGAAGGTCCGCCAGCTGGGCAGACACTGACTGCAGTTGATTCTCCCTTTGGGTGATGATGTTTTGCCATTTGACCATCTCGACCTGATTCTTTTGCCAGATCTTCCCTTCGTCCTGCAGCCATACCAGTGCCTGTTCCTCTTGAAGGGCCTCCATGGTCCGTTGTTTTTGAGTTGCCATTCTGGCGATAGCGTCAGGAAGGTTTTTTTTAATATCTTCAATCTCATTGACGGGTTGAAACTGAGCGTGAATGTCTTGAAGTGAACTAGAAGCTTCTATGGCCCGGGTTGCAACCTCCGTCAATTGGATGGGTTCAGGAACCCTGGGTGAGGCCTCTCGCGCATTTTCCCCTGTTGCAAGACTTGCACAGGCTGCCAGCAGCAGAAAAATGCCAAGGCACACGCGTAAAAAGTTCCCGGCGCCGTAACAGGCTGTTGAAAAACTGCGCCCGAGGCCGCCATTCAGCGTTGCACGGCTCTCGCCAATGCTCACATATGCTTGAATATGCTGCGCTTGTCGCATCGCCGCGCGCCTTGCCTGACGGCCTGATTCTTGTTTTTCAACACCCTGGTAAAGCGGTTTGATTTTTAAATCTGATCGGCGTGCATGGTCGGTTCTTTTTGTATTCATGGCAGTCATTTGCTTTTTTTATCCAGCTTGATAACCAGCGGCCCATTGATTGCGTCCATAACGTGCGATGCCGGAAGGCCGTGTTCTATCAATTGCGTCATCACCCTTAAATACTTTCGAATATGGAGAAAAAATTTCCTGTAACCGGGGCAGAGATAATGAAGCCCCGGCTCGCCATAGTACGTTTTTGCAAAGCGATGTTTGGGGCAGCCTCCCTGGCATGCCGCCAGCACGTCGCACTCCCGGCACCACCGGGGCAGGGCGGTTTCCTTGGAGACGCCGAATCCCGACCTTCGCGACCGCTGGGCCAGACCCGGCAATGCCTCGGTAAGAATGTTTCCGAGCCTGTATTCAGGGTAAACACAGTGATCGCAGGCATAGACGTCGCCGTTGTGTTCCAGCGCAAGCGACCGGCCGCACTGCTTCGCGTGAATACACACGGGTGAGGGGTTGCCGATCCAGGCATTGAGCGCCCACTCGAAGTTCATCACAAAAACCCTGCCCACGTCATGGCGCACCCATTCCTCATAGATGTCGATCAGAAAATCGCCGTATTCATCAGGGATCACCGACCAGGGAGTGACTTCGGTCCGCTGTTCGTCTTTGCCCAATGAGGCGGGTTCCGAAAGACGCAGGCCATGCCGCCGGCTGCGGGCATCCGGCATGCGCTCGACAACCGGCGAAAACTGGATGAACTCGACTCCCTGGTCCCTCAGGAATCGATACACATCGAGCGGCTTCCTTGCCGTTTCCCGTGCAACGCAGGCCATCACGTTGTATTCGATCTTGTGCTCCTGAAGCAGCTTCAGCCCCTGCATCACCTTATCGAAAGACCCTTTCCCCTTGCGGTCGCAACGATAGCGGTCATGGATCTCCTGCGGTCCGTCGAGGCTGAGCCCTACTGCGAAATTATGCTTTTTCAGGAACCGGCACCATTTTTCGGTGAGCAGGGTGCCATTTGTTTGAAGGGAATTGGTAATGGTTTTCTGCTTTGCAAAAGGTTTCTGGAGCTTGATAACGCGCTTGAAGAAATCAATCCCGAGCAGGGTCGGCTCCCCGCCCTGCCAGACGAACTCGACCACCGGCGTGGGCTGTGAGGTAATATAATGGGTTATGAATGCGGAGAGCACATCATCGGACATGCGGTATTGTTCTCCGGGGCTGAACAGCGCCTGCTTCTCAAGATAAAAGCAATACGTGCAGCCGAGGTTGCACACCGGCCCGATGGGCTTGGCCACGACGTGAATGCCCTGTAAAGCGTAATTTTTAATATTGCTCGAACCTCTGCGTTCAGTCGTCATGGGGACACCTTGCAGACCGACCTTCGGCGTTTCATGTCAGTCTTTTGCATTGCTTCTGACGCCCGTGTGTCGCTCAATTCGTCACTTTGGAAACAATAACGTCAACTGTACCCGCAGGCCCCAATCCTCTGGCCCATTATCCGGTGACTCGGCCCAGTGCTTTGCGGCCACGGCAAACTGAAAAATATGGGGCCCGATTTTGAACAGTTGCGCCACCTGGGCGATCACCGGCACCGACCACTGCTCGGCTTCCCAGTCATAGGTCGATTCGGTGTTCACCCCGATGGTGGTCTTGGTCTTGGTGATATAGCTGACGAAGGGCTGCAGGAAGGTCGCGTTGATGTCGGCCCGATCGTCGTCTCCGGCCACCGACCAGAGGTGATTGCCAAGAAAGCCGATCGTCCAAGGCCCCGACTGCTTCAGCACCACCGCCGTCGGCCCGAACCCCCACTTCTCGCCGCCGAGCGCCTCGTCGGAGGCCGTCGGCAGCAGTTCGACCGGCCCCGCGCCCCAGATCCAGCCGCCCGCAGTCGGTGATTTCGGCGAGAAGAACTGGCTGGCGGTGATGTCGCCGAGGCCCGACTCGTTCATGGATGCAACCGGAAAATCGCTCTGATCGACCAGCGGTATGATAGTGCGCGTGATCAGGTTCCAGTCTTCGCTCAGCGAGAAGGGGATGACCGGCTGAATGTTCAGCCGGCTGACCGAGGCGCGGTCGTTGACGCCACCGTACTCGTCGTAGTTGTACTGCAGCGGCACGCTGATCAGCGATGCGATCGGGTTGGCCAGTTTTTTGGCCAGTTCCACACCCTTGTCCTCCTGCGCGTTCACCGGCAGGGTCAGCATGAAACCGATGACTGCCGCTGCCAGGATGTATGCATATGATTTCAATTTTATTCCTTTCATGTTTCGTCTCCTTGCAGGCATAACACCCGGCGTTTTTAACGCGCCGTTCCGAAATTCAACGCCTGAATGCAGCACTCGTGCCTCCGCCAAGGCCTTTTTGAGGATCGAGATATCCGTAAAGCTCAATGAGCTTTGCCACCAGCCCGGTCCAGCCGGTCTGATGGTTTGCGCCGAGACCGGCGCCGTTGTCGCCGTGAAAGTATTCGTAGAAGAGGATATGATCGCGCCAGTGCGGATCGGACTGGAACTTCTCCGAGCCGCCGTAGACAGGCCTCCGGCCTCGTTCATCGCGGAGAAAGATGCGGGTCAGGCGATTTGAGATCTCCTTGCTCACCTCGAAAAGGTTCATCAGCTTGCCTGAACCCGTGGGGCATTCGATTTTAAAGTTGTCGCCGTAGTAGAGGTAGAAGTTCAGCAGCGACCGGATGATGAGTATGTTTACCGGCATCCATACCGGTCCTCTCCAGTTGGAGTTGCCGCCGAACATGCCGGTGTTCGACTCGGCCGGCAGATAGCCAACCCGGTACTCCTGGCCTTTTACCTGAAAGACGTAGGGATGCTGCTCATGGAACCTGGAGATCGAGCGGACGCCGTAGGGGCTTAGAAACTCGTTCTCGTCGAGCATCTTCGTGAGTATCCGGCGGAGCCGTTCCGGGTTGACCAGGGCCAGGATTCCCCGCTCAGCCACGCCAAAATGGCCGGGGCCCGTTGGATGGATGGACGTCAGAAGTTCGGGTATGCGGCGCAGGCGATTCTGGATTTGAATCGATGCCCGCGGGCACCGGTCGCGCTGCTGCTTTTCGATGATCGTTGTGGCGCACAGGGGCAGCAGCCCCACCATGGAGCGCACCTTGAGCCTCGTCGCGCTGCCGTCGGGGAGCCTCAGCAGGTCATAGTAGAAGCCGTCCTCCTCGTCCCACATGCCGTCCTGACCGGGTTTGTTCATGGCGAAGGCGATGTAGGCGAAGTGCTCCATGAACTTTACGACCAATTCCTCGTACGAGGGGTCTTGTACGACGAGCTCGAACGCGATCTCCAGCATGTTCTGGCTGAACAGGGCCATCCACGCCGTGCCGTCCGCCTGCTCCAGATGTCCGCCGGTAGGGAGCGGGGCGCTGCGGTCGAAGACGCCGATATTGTCAAGCCCGAGGAAGCCCCCCTCGAAGATGTTCTTCCCGAAGCGGTCCTTGCGGTTCACCCACCAGGTGAAGTTCAGCAGCAGCTTGTTGAAGACCGACTTGAGAAAATCAAAATCCGCGGCGCCGCGTAACGCCTGCTCGGTACGGTGCAGGAAGATCGTCGCAAAGGCATGGACCGGGGGGTTCACGTCGCTGAAGTTCCACTCATAGGCGGGCATCTGTCCGCTGGGGTGCAGGTAGACCCCGCGAAGCATCAGTTCCATCTGCTCCTTGGCAAAATCAGGGTCGACGATCGAGAGCGGGAGTGTGTGGAAGGCAAGGTCCCAGGCCGCGTACCAGGGGTACTCCCACTTGTCGGGCATGGAGATGATTTCCTCGTTCAGCATGTGGAACCACTCCGAGTTCCGGGAGATTTTATATCCGGAATGCAGCGGGTTGGAGTTGTGCTCGTCCAGCCAGTTGTCTCCATCGAAGAAGAAGAACTGTTTGCTCCAGAGCATGCCGGATAGGGCCTGGCGCATGACGCGGGCCTCGTCTTCACTCGCTGAGGGCGGGGTCACTGACCGGTAGAACTCATCGGCTTCACGAAGCCGCTCAGCGAAGATTGCCTCAAATTGTTCGCCAAAAGGGTTGCCCTTCCGGACCTGAGCACAACGGGTGAGCCGCATGCGAATCACCGCGCTTTTCCCGGCGCCGAGGCTGATCCGGTAGTGTGCCGCAGCCTTGGTACCCTGCTTGCCGGGGTTCACAGCGTGCTGGTTGCCCTGCACCACGTAATCGTTGATTCCGTCTTTGACGCAGGGGCTCTCATTCTTCTGTCCGGGGAAAAGCCGCTCGTGGTTTGTTTCGTTCTCGGTGAAGAGCAGCGGTACGTCTCCTTCGCAGGAAAAAGTGTAATCGCCCAACAGCGCATGCGCCGCAGCAACAGTGCTCGCGCCTGCAGGCGCCTTGATCTGCTTGAGGTTTGGTTTCTTGGGAGATCTGTTGGATTCAGCAATCCATGCCGACCAGTCGTTTCTGAACCAGAGCGTCGGCAGGAGGTGCAGCTCGGACGCGTCCGGTCCCCGGTTGGCCGCCGTGATCCGCACCAGGATGTCCTCCGGACCGGCTTTGGCATATTCCACAAAGACGTCGAAGTAGCGGTCCTCATTGAAGACGCCGGTGTCGAGAAGCTCGTACTCCATCTCGTCCCGTGTCCGCCGGCCGTTCGTCCTGACAAGATCTTCATAGGGGTAGGGCGCCTGGGGGTACTTGTAGAGATATTTCATATAGGAGTGGGTCGGCGTACTGTCGAGGTAGAAGTAGTACTCCTTCACATCCTCGCCGTGATTGCCTTCGCTGTTGGTAAGGCCGAAGAGCCGTTCCTTGAGGATCGGGTCCCTGCCGTTCCACAGGGCCAGAGCAAAGCAGAGGCGCTGTTTGTCATCGGAAACGCCGGCGATGCCGTCCTCTCCCCAGCGGTAGGCGCGCGAGCGGGCCTGATCGTGAGTGAAAAAATTCCAGGCGTCGCCTTCCTTGCTGTAATCCTCCCGCACCGTCCCCCACTGCCGTTCGCTCAGGTAAGGCCCCCACTTTTTCCAGGGAATGTTCCGGGTGCGCGCAGCCTCAAGCCGTTTCTTTTCTTCATTTCCATTTTGAGTTTTTCCAGCCATGACTCATTCCCCTTTCTTCTGGTCAAAACGCGGCCAGAACTGTTCCGGAGGCATCCGCGTTTCGAGCGTGGCGCCCACCTCGGTTATCGTCTTCATGTTTCGCGCGATATCCAGGCCCTTCCTGATGTTGCCGGTCGTAAAGATCAGCCGCTCAAGCTTCAGAGGCTTAAGCGCGGTCAGGTCGTTCACCGGGGTCTTTCCGATATGCAGCCGTTTCAGGCTTGTCATCTTTGAGAGCGGTTTCAGGTCAGCCACCTTTGTCCCTTCCAGGGTGAGGCTTATAAGCGGGCACCCGGCAAGGGGTGAGATGTCGGTCACTGGTGTATCGTTCAGCCAGAGCGATTGCAGCGGTGTGACTTTGAGCGCCTTGAGGTCTTCTACCCGGGTCCCCACCAGCATCAGTTCCGTCAGCGGCATTCCTGCAAGCGGACTCAGATCACTGACAGGGGTATTATTTAAATAGAGCTTCTCCATTTTCATGCCCCTCAGCGCTGTCAGATCGGCCACTAAGGTGTCTTCAATGCCCAGGAGCTTGAGCGGCATCCCTTGTAGTGGCTTCAGGTTTGAAACGGCCTGGCCCCCGAGGTCCAGCGCGCCGAAGGGAATGCCCGCAAGCGGTGAGAGATCTGAAATCCTGGAGCCGGTGAAGTCACCCGCCAGGCCCATTGCCGGATCAAAAGAAAACTGCGCCTGGCCCTGGTAACCGGGGTTCTTTTCCCGCAGCCGCCGGTGAAGTATTCCCGGATCTGCCAGGACCTGTTCCGCGCTCAGCGCAGCGCCCTGTGCTGCCCGGGATGTATTTATCCCAGGCTGTGCCTGTCCCGCCGCCGAATGCGGGGTTCCCCATAACAGTGCAAGGGCCAAGCACAACAGGGATGCAGTCCCTGCCGGGTTCCATGAACCCACCGGTAATTCTTTCTTATACATTCGCAGCGCTCTCTTACCGGTTCTCATGGCAATGCCTTTTCTCATCCACAGAATCGCTCTGCGGTGAGGAGCAGCCCTTTCCGGTCCTGTTCCTCTTCGGTGTTCGGGGTTATGCTCCCAGCCACAGCCCCCAGGCGCCATAAGCCGAACGGGCCGCTCGTCCTGCCGGGAAGTCAGTTGAATTCCTTGACCATGGCCGACCGGACTTTCGGCGCTGACGGTGCGATTCTCGAAACGCGTACATTCCATGCGACCGGGTCCCGTCAAAATCCGCCGCCCCGTCGATTTAATATTTCCAGCTGACGTTGAGCGCAAACACGCTGAAGGAAGTATTGTCGTATTCACCCGAGACCGTTCCGGCCAGAGGCCCGCGATACTGGTCCACGGACATGTCGCCGCTCCACATGAACTCATAGGCCGCTCCCAGAGTCAGATTCTGCGTCAAAGCATACTGGGCGCCCAAAGCAAATCGCCAGGCCTCTCCCATGGGAATGACGACCGATCGCCTGTCGTCATCGACGGCGGAGCTGTCGTAGGCGACGCCGCCGGTAAAGGTCCATTCCGGCGAATGCCGATACTGGGTCCCCAGGGCCGCATGCCACGTATCGTTGTAATCATTGTCGGCCGTCAAACTGGTGGGGTCGCTCGAGTTGATCTGGATATCGACCTTACCGAACCGGGACCAGTCCTGCCAGCCCAGGTTTCCCATGACAGCCCATTTTGGATTCAACTCATGATAAATGCTGAACATGACCATCTGGGGCACCGTCATGCTCAAATCCAGGTTGTTTGTGGTAAGTCCCCGGTTCTTCAGCACGGCTTCCAGAAGGGGGCCGAGGCCGCTGAACTCGGGTGTGGCGGAAAAGTCGAGCTTCACTTCCGTCAGGTAGGTCAGACCGAAGCGAGTACCCGGCTTTGGCTCCATCAGGATACCGAAGTTTCCGCCGAAGCCCCAGTTGTCGTCATCGTACTTCAGCTGCCCGTCGGGTTGTGCCTCGCCGATGTTGTTGATGGCGACCTGATTGTCTAAATAGCCGTACATCATGTTGAGCCCCGCGCCGATGGAGAGCCGGTCGTTAATCCGGTAGCTTACGGCCGGTGTGAGCGTCATCCCCAGAAGCGTCGACTCCTGAACATAGTAGCGGCCGACCCAGTCGTTATCATACTCCTCGCCCAAGCCGAAGTAGGAAAGGATGCCAAAACCGATGCTCCAGTCCTGGTTCAGCTTCTGGACGATGAAGGCACTACCTCCGGGTATCCACCCCACGGCGGTTCCTCCGCCGCCCCCGGATGTCGTCGTGGCCGAATCGGGGCTGAATTCCAGGTCGCCGTACAGGGCTTGCAGACCGCCCAGGAACTGAGACTGGTCCAGGCGGCTCATCCCCGAAGGATTCGTGAACACCGTAGAAGCATCCTGTGCGCGGGCCGCATAGCCGGCTGCAGCAAGCCCCACGTCGGGCGAACCGAACTCGTAAAGTGAAATTCCCCCGGCCCAGGCGGTTCCTGCGAACAGGACAAGCGTAATGGCCGCTGCCGACAGCGCACTCATTACAGCGTGCATTCTCTGCGTTTTCATCTTTCCCACTCCTTGTGCTGCGGTAGTAATTATATTTTTATGACTTTTTACGAGATCATCATCCCTTAATTCAGGAAAAAATATCCCATCTGTCATTTGACCCGCGTGAACTCGACCAGAAACGTCTTTCCCTCCTTCATTCTTTCCGTTTATGCCGCTGCGGACGTTCTGCATGATGATCGGCTTTTAGAAATCCCCTGTCATGCACTCATCCGATTATTGCGCCGGGCTTCCAGCAGCCGATAGACGGGCTGACATCGAAATTGTCATTTTTACTGCATCGGTTCGATCTCACCCAGCCGCCAGGTCTTGTCAAACCACGCATCCAGCGGGCCATACAGCCGGAACAGCATATTCCAGCCCTTGCCGGGGATGGTCTGAATCCAATTCTTCTCCATGCCGGCTGGCGCTTTGGGACCAAAGTAAACGTCCACCGAACCGTCCTTGTTCACCACCAGACCCTTATCCAGGCTGCTCACTTGGGGAAAGTCTTGATCGGTCTGGAGCATGGAACGGGTCTGGTTGTCATACACGATCGCTGACCAGAAATCCTTTACTGGAGCGTTGGGCAATACACGCAGCCGATAAGTTTTGCCACCGTCCAGCGGATTACCTTGGGAATCCAGAAGTCCGACGGCATACTGGGAGCCTTGACCCACCATCTTGGCTTCCATGGCCGGCGTCACCCCTGTTGCATAGAAGTAGAAGAAGGCGGCCGCATCCAGATAGGCGACGCCCGGTTGCTTCTGGAATTGGTAGCCACCCAGCCACTGGCGCCAGGTGCTGTTCGGATAGTAGAAAGCCTCAGGTATGCGGCTCTGGTAGGTGAGAGTGCGCGCGGTAGCGTCGCCCACCGCAGCAGCCTCGGTCAGTATCTTCTTCATGCGATCATCTGGCGCGAATGGCTTGCCCTTCTCGATGCCGATTGAGGCAAAGAAACCGAGAGTGACCGGATCAAGCGACTCGACGGGTTCGTTCTGAACGACATAGTTGAGAAGTTCCCAGAACCGGTAGTCCGCTGGCGCCACCGTGGAAAAATCCCGGTTGGACACATTGACGAAGGTGTTGGTCGGCGGATTGGCCGACTGCGACAAGGGATAAATGCGCGTGTTCTTGTGCAGTCTCTCGATCGCGGGCTTGATGTACCCTTTCACCGGCATGTTGCGCCAGACGAGGATAGACTCAAACGTCGGGACTCGCACGACCATGTATCCCTGCGGAACTTCACCCTTATAGCCGGGAGGCAACAGCAGATATTTGCCGCCCTTGCCCTTGTCTGGGCCGACGATGCCGATGTCGGTGACGTAGCGGAACCAAAAGTCATCAATCATACCCAGGGTCATGGGGGGCACTTCGACCACCAGCGGACCGTCATGCAGATTGATCCAGATCCACGTATAGGGCGTGGTTGCGTTCGCCGTGAGAAAGATCGAACGGGCATTCATGTTGGCTTCAAACGTCGGAATGGTGACATTCGCGGGGCCGACTTTCAGCAATCCCTCACGCAGCCCAGTCATGTTCACCGGCGCCAACGCCAGCAGGTACGCCTGTACCGCACGCTGAAAGTCGAGGTTGTCGTATAGTTTTTCGACCGTCGTCTTGTCGGGAAAACCGTCGAAAAAGTTAAGCGTGCCGAGGCGGGTCTTCACCGTGTCCGGCGACTCGATGCCCGGAGGAACGGTGGTGGTCATCTTCATTGTGGGTGACTTTGCCCAACCCGGCAGCGCAAGGCTGACGATCATCACTGCCACGAGGGCCACTTTAAGCATCCATGTTCTTTTCATTGCAATTGCTCTTTTCTTTTTTGTGCAGTTGTCATAGCGACCGACCTTGTGATTTCTTGGACATACAATCTGCTCAGGGAGGAAAGGGCGTGAAGCCCTTTTCTCCCTGAATCCTGCATATCACCTAATCCGACATGGCCTTCTTGTGGGTATACTCAGCCCGGGCTTTCTTCTCCACCGCTTTCTCGGCCTTCTTCATCTCCTTCACTTCGACGGTAACCCCGGGAATTCTGCCGGTAAACTTCGACTTCGCTTCCGAGCCGATCGCCTCGACCACCGGGGTGGCCAGATCGATGCCCACATCGGCTGTCTCGTCGGCGGAGAAGATCATCGGTTGTGTGCGTTCGATGCGGCCTTCGGCGACCTTCTGGTCGTTCACGGTGAGTGTCCCCACGCCGCCTTTGCCGAGTCCGCCGCCGTCATAGGCTAAGTCAAACTTGATCGTTGTCTTGCCGGGCCTCAGCTTCTCCGTCGCCGCAACGGTGAAACGCTGCAAACCGAGGAAGTTGTAATCGTAGGCAGGAACGCCATCCTTCACATAGAGCGCCCAGCCGCCGAACCGGCCGCCTTGCGCGATGATGATGCCGTTCGCCGTTTTCCCTTCCGGCGCCTCGATCTCGGCGGTGATGGTCTTGGACTTGTTCTTGATGTTGAGGAACACGTTCTCGGTCATGCCCGTCATGCCTTCGGCCAGCGTGATAGAGGTGCGTCCCGCCATCAGGTCGGGACGGTTCACCAGCTCTGCGTTGACGCGCTCGAACACCCGGTCGTCGATGGGAAGCGCCTTATTCTTCTCGGCTTCCTTCATGAACAGGGCCTGAAGCTCGGCGAGTTTCTGCGGGTTCTTCGCCGCCAGGTCGTTCACCAGGCTGAAATCGGTCCGAGTGTCGTACAGTTCCCAGATGTCCTCGGCGAGCCCGCGGCGAGGCTTCTGCTCCCACGGCGCTTTGTGGATGGTCCTGGCGAACCAGCCGCCATGATAGATGGCGCGGTTGCCGAACATCTCGAAATACTGGGTGACGTGGCGATCCTTCGCCCCGGCATCGTTGAAGCTGTAAAGCATGCTCACGCCGTCCATCGGGCGCTGCTCGACGCCGTTCACCACTTTCGGCTCCGGCAGGCCCGCGGCCTCCAGGATGGTCGGGGCCACATCAATGACATGGTGGAACTGGGTGCGCAGCTCGCCCTTGCTCTTGATCCCCTTGGGCCAGTAAACGGCCACGCCGACCTTGGTGCCGCCGTGGTCGGAGGCCACCTGCTTGGTCCACCGGTAGGGGGTATCCAGCGCCACGGCCCATCCCGCAGCCATGTGCGGGTAGGTCTCGGGTCCGCCCCACTTGTCGATGAACTTGAGCATGTCCTCGACCTTCTCCTGCACGCCATTGAAATAGGTCATTTCGCTGAACATGCCGTTGGCGCCCCCCTCGGCGCTGGTGCCGTTGTCGCCCGCGACGTAGAAGACCAGCGTGTTGTCTCCCTGGCCCGTGTCCTTCACCGCATGGAGAAGCCGGCCGACCTCGTGGTCGGTCATTTCCAGAAACGCCGCGAAAACCTCGAACTGGCGGGCGAACAGGCGTTTCTGGTCAGCCGAGAGCGTATCCCAGTCCGGGATCGCCTCAGGCTTGGGGGCGAGCTTCGTGCCTTGGGGAACAATTCCGAGCTTGATCTGTCTTGCCAGGATCTCCTCGCGCAGCTTGTCCCAGCCCTGGTCGAACTTTCCCTTCCAGCGGTCGATCCATTCCTTCGGCACATGGTGCGGCGCATGCACCGCGCCCGGAGCGAAGTAGATGAAGAACGGCCGGTTCGGGGTCAGGGCCTTCTGATACTTGACCCAGGCCACCGCCTGATCGGTCATATCGGCGAGAAAGTGGTAATTCGGGTCGTCGGGCAGCTCGACCGGGTGGGTGCCGTCGTAGATGAACGGCGCCCACTGGTTGGTTTCGCCGCCGAGGAAGCCGTAGAACTTGTCGAAGCCCTGGTGGGTCGGCCAGCGGTCGAAAGGTCCTGAAACGCTGGCCTCCCAGGCCGCTGTTTCGTGCCACTTGCCGAAGGCTGCCGTGCTGTAGCCGTTGAGGCGAAGCATCTCGGCGACCGGGGCGACCTCGTTGGGAATCTGGCCGGTGTTGCCGGGGAACGCCGTGCCGGTCTCGATGATCCCGCCCATATTGTTGACGTGGTGGTTGCGACCGCTCTTGATCGCCGCGCGCGTCGGCGAGGAGACGGCCGTGGTGTGGAAGTTGTTGTAGATTAACCCCTGACCGGCCAGGCGGTCAAAGGTGGGGGTCGATATCGGACCGCCGTAGGCGCTGGTGCCGGCAAAGCCGAGATCGTCGATGAGGACGACCAGGACATTCGGCGCCCCTTTCGGCGCCTTGACATCGAAGCGCGGTGGCGCTGTGGCATTGCGCACATCAAGTTCGGTGGACATCTGCTGCTTTGGTTCCGGGATCGGCAGTGTTGTGCGGTCCAGATCCGTCTGGGCCCCGGCAGCTGCGGCGCACCCGGCCGTTAACGCAAAACAGATGCATGTCTTTATGGCGTTTGGTCGCATCAACCTTCCTCCTTTTTTGAATTATCAAGGTCAATCAAGTATTTGTCAGGCGCAATCAGCACTGCTTGACCCCCATCGCTTTCATGGGCCAACCTCCAGGTCAAAAACATGATAAGACCAGGGTTGCAGGTCGAGGTAGAGTCCGCGCTCGAGCAATTCATTTCCTTCGCGGGTATAGCTGGCAGAGCCGAGCAGGTCCTTGAGCCGTACCGGAAGGTTGCTGATTTCGGGAAAGGGCAGGTCGAGATAGCACTGGCTGGCATGGGGCGCATAATTTACAGCCATCAGCATCCGTTCACCGCCGGATCCTTGCCAGGAATGGGCGACAAATGCATCCCAGGACCCGTTCCCGTCCCAGGCCGGCCGGCAGGATAGCCACCGCCATTCCCCGCTTTTCACAATGGGTTTCCGGAGAATCGAGAGCAAATGATCGTAGAACTCCTGAATCTCCTTATCCAAAGTTTCTTCAGGCGCCCGGACGAGATGCGGTGAAATGCGTTTCTTCCGGCCCTCGAACTGTCCCTGATGGAAGAAACGGAGGCCGGGAATGAAATACGTAATCACCGCGGCGGCCCGGTGAACGCGAGGATCAAATGAGGCGGAAGCGCGGGGCTCGTCGTGATTCTCCAGAAAACGCACGAGCTTGACCTGATATTCGAACGCCGCGTGGAGGTGCTCGCGCACCGGCCGGGCGTGACCCTCGCGCAGGCGGTCATAGAGGCGCTTGTCGTAGGTGTAGTCGAAACCCTGTTGCTGAAGGGTCCATTCCAGGTCCCAGTAGACCTCGGCCATAAACAGGAAGTTCGGATTTTTCCGCCGCACGGAATCGGTTGCCTTCGCCCAGAAGAGATCAGCCCGGACACCCCAGGTGCGTTCGAAAACATCGGGCAAGACCAGCATGGCCATATCACATCTGACGCCGTCACACTGGCGGGAAATTTTGAGCAGTTCATTGACCATCGCTTCCTGCAGCCGGGGGTTGCCGTAATCGAGCTGCAGGGTATCCGGCCAGCCGGGAAAGTACGGATCCCTGCCATAAGCCAGGATCAGGTTCTCCTTTTTCCGTTTGACCCGGACATAGTTCTGCGGCTCCCGCGCCAACAGGTCCTCCGTCCCTGTGACAAAATACTCCGGGTGGCTCTCGACCCAGGGGTGATCCGGGGCCATGTGATTCGGGACAAAGTCGAGCATCAGCTTCAGCCCGCGTTTCTGCAGCCGTTTCCGCAAACGGGCGAGGGCCGCATCGCCGCCCAGATCGCGATGTACGGTATAGCTTTGAATGGCGAACCCGGAACCCGCGATGTCTTCGTTTGTGAGGTCCGGCAGCGTTTCCTCGAACTCGCGACGCCATTCAGGATTCGCACGCGAGATCGCCTGCGCCGCAGGGCCGGTCTGCCACACGCTTAAGAACCAGACCCAGTCAAAACCCAGCTTAGCCAGGCGATCCAATTCGGCATCGGGAACGTCGTCCAGGGTCGCAGTCCGGCCCAGCGTCCGGGACAGTTCCGTCAGCCAGACGCGGGTGTTGATCTGGTACAGCGATGGATAGCGAAGATCGGACATATTCACTCCTTTGTGCGAAAATGGGCGCGATCAGCACGACAACGGCAACCAGCGCGGCTGAAATTACTGCTGAAGCTTGGCGTCAAGCGAAACTTCTTCTCAACATATCGTTAAATCGCAACATGGTCTTCGCCTCCTTGAGCCATTTATCTATTATCCTCAGTGATCAGTTATCAGCCCTTATCATCATCTTCTGTTTTCTGTTCACCGACGGCCGCCGCCGCGACCACGGGAGGCTCCGCCACCACTGCTGGATGCCCTGCCGCTCCGGGCAGCAGAGCTGCGGCTCTCCTGGCCGCGAGGGCATCCAGCAGCGGTGCAGGTAAGGCCCCTACTTTTTTCAGGGAACGTTCCGGGTGCGCGTAGCCTCAAGCCGTTTCTTTTCTCCATCACCACTCTTGGATTTAGCAGCCATGATTCATTTCCCCTTTTTCTATTCAAGACGAGACCAGAAGTCATTAAACTGAAGTCTCCTGATCACCGGCGAATTTCCTTATTTTTCATTCACCCTCTTCTCAAGAGGTTACTCGCTTTTCAGCCGTCGCATGCCTTGTACCATTTTGTGCCAGCCATACACGAACGTGACCATGAAATTGTCCATGCGAAGGTCATCGGGATCGTCGTCGTTGATGCTCGACTTGTAGCCGACCGTGAGGCTCAGGTTGTCGTTGATCTGGTACCCGAGGGTGAGCCCGAGTGCGAGGTTGTTGAGCTTTTCTCCCGAAACGCCGTCGATGGTCGCTTTTCCGCCGTAGTACCAGACGCCGTCGAGCGACCCCCAGAGGTTTTCGGTGAGGTCGCGCGTCAGGTGCACATCCAGTTGGAACTTCGGATCGGTCTCCATCGTCTGGCCCACAAAGTCGTCGTTATCTCCGAAAAACCACACAGAGGGCAGCAATTCCAGGGTTGTTCGCCGGCTCGGCACCCACGGCCCGAGTTGCAGGATGATGGGCAGGCCCAGGCGCCCGTACCAGCGGTTCTGCCCGATATTGAGGGCTTGGTCGCTGTCGTACTCGCCGATCGGCAGCGCCAGGTCGGCGAGCAGGTCGACGGAAAAGCCCGGCGCATAGCGCAGTGCATCGGGGATGTTCATTTGCGCCGGCGGGCCGATGACATTGACGACGAATTCGAGCATCGGGTCGCCAAACCCGTTGACCGATTGGCTGAAAGCCCTACCAGCCACCGTCACATCGCCCGAGATTCGCCCCATGGGCAGGAGGACCGCAGCCATGGCCGCGCGATCGAACAGCGGAAAAAATTTCGCATATCCCGCCAGGGCCATTGTGGCATCGATTTCAGCATCTGCCAATACGTTATGGGCAGGATCGAATGGATTGGTGTTGCCGCTCAGCGACTCGAAGATGAACGGCACCGCATTGGCGCCCGACAGCGACTTCCAGTAGAAGCGCGCCGGCATCTGGGCCAGGGCCTGCGGGGGGCAGAGCGCGCCTATGGCGAGCACTGTTGCGACCATTACCAACAACCAAGCAACCGGTTTCATAAGATTTTTATCGTTTTTCATGAGATTTCCTTCATAGTTGATTGTTTTTTTACAAACCCTACGCTGGGTGCAGGGTTAAAACCTAAACCAACGTGCCCGAAGGCCCGGTTTACTCAATTTCGGGTTGGCAACGCTCAAGGCTTGGGATCGGCCAGCATTTCCTTCGGCGGCACGAACTGCCGCTGGTAGATCAGCGGCGGGAAGCCTGGATGGACCGTAACCCGTTGCGGCATGTCCTTTTCCAGGGTATCGAACGGCCCGCGGCTCGGCAGGATCACGTTGTTCGCCTTCACGTAGTCGTCCCACAGCGCGAGCATCTCCTTCAGCTTGTCGGGGCGCTCCGCGGCGAGATCCTTGCGCTCGGCGGGGTCCTTGGCGACGTTGAACAGTTCCCAGTCGCTCTTGCCGTACGGCTTGATCTGCCAGCGCAGCTTCCAGTCGCCCTGGCGCACCGCGCGGTTGCCGAAGACTTCCCACGCCAGATAGTCTTGGTCGGTCCGCACCGGGTCCGCCTTGCCGGCCAGCATCGGGCCCCAGGATTTGCCCATGAGCGCCGGCACCTCGTGCCCATCCAGGGTCTTCGGATAGGTCGCACCGGCGATTTCAAGCAGCGTCGGCATGATGTCGGCGACATGCATGAGCTCTTGGTTGAGGCTGCCCTTGGCCCGCTTGACGGCCGGACCGCTGACGATCAGCGCGTTGCGGATACCGCCCTCGGCCAGCCAGCCCTTGAACTGGCTGAACGGCGTCATCGACACCTGGGCCCACATCGGGCCATAGCCGACCCAGGATTCCGGGTCGCCCCACGCATTGGGATGGGTCTGCGACCAGTTGATCGCCGCGAAGAGGTTGTCGCGCGAACCCGGGGTACCCGCGATCATCCCGAAAAGGTCGGTGCCCTCAGCGCCGTTGTCGCCGAAGAAGATGAAGATGGTGTTGTCGTACTCGCCGATCTGCTTCAGGTGATCGATCAGGCGGCCGACGTGGAAATCCATGTTCTCCACCATGCCGGCGTAGAGTTCCATCTTCCTGCCGAGTATGTAGCGGCTTGCGGGGGCAAGCACGATCGGGTCGGGCACAAACCACATGCGTTCAGCAAGCTCGGTGCCGGCCGGCATGATGCCCATCTCGACCTGCCGCTTCAGCCGCTCCTGGCGCACCGCGTCCCAGCCCTTGTCGTATTCGCCGGGATGCCGGTTGCGCCAGTCCCTCGGCAGGTGGTACGGGTCGTGCGGCGCCTGGTGCGCCACGTAGGCGAAGAAGGGCTTGCCGTCACCGCGGTTGGCGTCGATGAAGCCGATCAGCTTGTCGGTGTAGGTCTTCGTCGCATAGTAGTCCTTAGGGAGGCTCTTCAGATAGCGTCCGTCCTCGGTGTAGAGCGACTTCGGCACGGCGGCGGTGATGTTCATCATGTTCCAGTAGCTGCCGCCGCCGTCGAGCAGCGCGAAGTCGCGCTCGAAGCCGCGCGCCGCCGGAATCTGGTCAGGCGCCTTGCCCAGGTGCCACTTGCCGGCCATGTAGGTGTGATAGCCGGCGTCCTTGAGCAGCTGCGGCAGCGTTGCGACCTGGTGGTTGAGGTTACCCTCGTAGCCGGGCACGCCGCGTTGATTGGGCGCGGTCCACTCGTTCATGTTGCCGAGGCCGTTCACGTGGGTATCGACACCGCTGAGCAGCATCGATCGCGTGGGCGAACAGCTCGCGTGCGTGTAGAAGTTGGTGAAGCGCACGCCGTTGTTTGCCAGCGAGTCGAGGTTCGGCGTCTTGATCTCGCCGCCGAACGCCCCCAGGTCGGCAAAACCGAGGTCGTCACCAAGGATGATGACGATGTTCGGCCGCTTGGGTGACTCCGCTGCGGCAGCAATGGGCGCTGCGGAAAGCACCATGCTCAACACGATGATGCCCAGCGCACCCGGCAATCGGCTGAAAGCTTTTCTGTGCTGTCTCATTTCCCCTGTTCCTTTCTTCATCTGGGATCTATCTTGATATTTCATTCAGAAGTTTCTCGGCGTCCTTGTGCTGCGGGTACTTTTCGAGGAGCGCTTGCAGGGTCTTGGCCGCCTCCTCCCTGTCGCCCTGCTGGTTCAGATAGAAAGCCAGCGTATAGGCATATCTCGGCTCCTGGGGGTTGATATCCGACGCCCGCCGGCACCAGTTCACCGCTTCACCGATGCGATCGGCTGCGGTGATGATGCAGAGATTATAGGCGGCCTGGGCCATCTGCGGATCGGCCGCGAAGGCTTTTTTCAAATAGGTCTCGGCAGACGCGAGGTTGTTCTTGCCCGCCTGCAGCAGTCCCATGTTGAAATTCGCCGCGGCATTGTCCGGGGCTTGCTTGAGCGCCTCCTGCAGGGCCTTTTCCGCCCGGTCGTTCTCGCCCATCCGGGCATGGGCAATGGACTTGTTTACCATCGGCAGGATGGCTTGCGGGTCGAGCTGCAGCGCCGTCTGGTAAGAGGCCGCCGCCGCTCGCGCATCGCCCTGGCCAAGGTAATAGTTGCCGAGGTTGTAATGGGAAGTCCACTGGTCGGCCCGCGCTGTGATCAAGGCTATATATTCGTCATTGGCCTTCCGCATCTGCGCCTGATAGGCGGGCGGAACGCTCATGCGCGGGAAGGATGCGATGCCGGAGGCGGCACGCACTCGGACCAGCCGGTAGTCGTCTGCCGTGGCCTCGATCAGCGCCTGCAGACTCTCCACGGACGGAATCAGCCCCAGCGCCTGGACCGCGGCGCTGCGCACCAGGGGGGACGGATCCTTGGCCGCGCCAAGAAAAACTTCCTTGAGCCGCGGGTTCTGCGCCGGCGGAATGAGTCTGATGAGCGAGGCGGCAAATATCTCGTCGTGCCCGGGGTCGGCGATGTAGGCAATCATATCAGGCAGTTTCGACCAGTCCCGTTTGCGGGCCGCGTCGATCAGCGCCGCGCGTTTGAGCACCGGCGCCTGGTAGTCCCGGGTGCGCCATTGCCGGACCAATTGGTCGGCCCATGCCGCATTCTTGTCCTGGTGGCAGATGTTGCAGGCGTTGGGAGACTGATAGGCCAGGGTCGCCGCCGGCGTCGGTGGCAGCATCGAATGGTCGCTGCGGTTCATCCGCGCGAAGGCCGTCATGGGCATGTGGCAGGAGACGCACTTGCTTCCCTCGCTCTGGACCGGGTGGTGCGTGTGCGCCGCCGGGTTCTCTACCTTATCCCCGTGGCAGGGGAGGCAGGCATTGTTGAATTTCTCCTGCTTGAAGCGGTAGCGGCCGCTCGATGTATGGCAGTGCATGCAGTCGAGCTGCCCCGACTTGGCGCAAGGGCTCATGTTCCACGAGGTCAGCGTATAATTCTCTCCCAGGTCACGGCCATCAGGATAAAAGTCGGCATCCTCAAGGGTCGCGAGATCGTAATGGTCATAAAACCGTTCCCCGGGCCGGTATGCAGAGGTCAGCGGGCTGGCCTTGGCATGGCAGCCCGAGCAGGAATCGTTGCGCTGGGCCGTTGTCATTGTCTTGGTGCTGATGATGCGCAGCTCCGGCAGCGGTTGGCCCTTGGGCGTCGCCCTGGCGATCGTGTTGTGCTCGGCCGCGGGACCGTGACAGGTCTCGCAGTTGATGCCGGGCTCGCTCCAGGTCGTGTCGTAGGAGTCGGTGCCGATATCATAGTTGCTGTCGAGTTGGCTGACGTGACAGCTGTAACAGGCGGTATTGAAGGTATAGGTGTAGTGCTGCCAGTCGACCGCCTCGCCTTGTCCTCCGCCTGGGAAATGTCGTATACCGCTGGCAGCGGTGTCGAACCACTCCTTCTTGTTGACATCATACGCAACGGGGAGGGTCTGAAGTCTTCCCTTGTCGAGAGGCGTAAGGAAATAGTAGACGTTCTTGCCGCCGAGAACATGCTCGATCTGGAACGTCTTGGTCCCCCTACGATCCGTTTCGATCACGACGCCTTCACCAATGTCGGCGCGGTACTTCGCTTCCCCGATCGCGATATCGCCCTGATGCGGCGTGAGTTTTTCCACCGCGAAGCTCTCCGTGTAGGGCTGCATGGCCAGTCCGTGCATTGACGTGGACCAGAGCTGATAGAACCTCTCATGGCACCCGCGGCAGCTTGCGGACCCGGCGTAAGAAGAGGGCTCCTTGCCGGCATCAACGGACATTCTAAATGTAAATCCAATGAACACGCAGATAGCGAATAAACCAGCAGCTACTTTCATATCAGAACCTCAGCGTCGACACCGCAAGTGCAATGATGATAACCGTTTTTTTCGTCCATGTTTCACCTTCCGTTCGGAAAACCGCCATGCGGCGCCGAATGCTTCTGTTATTTTACCATTTCGATCTCATTGAGCTTCCATGTCCTGTCGAACCAGGGTTCCGGTGATCCATAGAGGCGGAAGCCCGCGTTTCTGCAGCCGTTTCCTCAAACGGGCGAGGGCCGCATCGCCGCCCAGATCGCGATGTACGGTATAGCTTTGAATGGCGAACCCGGAACCGGCGATGTCTTCGTCGTGAGGTCCGGCAGCGTTTCCTCGAACTCGCGACGCCATTCAGGATTCGCACGTGAGATCGCCTGCGCCGCAGGGCCGGTCTGCCACACGCTTAAGAACCAGACCCAGTCAAAACCCAGCTTAGCCAGGCGATCCAATTCGGCATCGGGAATGTCGTCCAGGGTCGCAGTCCGGCCCAGCGTCCGGGACAGTTCAGTCAGCCAGACGCGGGTGTTGATCTGGTACAGCGATGGATAGCGAAGATCGGACATATTCACTCCTTAATTTCCGCCTCGCGAGTTTCTGCTCAGCGATGGATCTTCTTCTGATTTTACGCAACCGGCTACATCCTCGGGGCGATGTTGCCGGTCGGGGAAGTTCCGGAACGCTATCGGCGCTTCGAATTCTCGCGGATCGGGTCTTTCATTATGTTTTTGAGACTAATGCGCCCTCCGCCACGTGCGGTCCGGATTGTAGAGCGTCATCGCCTTCACGGCCTCTTCGGTTTCCGGACCGAGATCCTTCTCATACACAGTCCCGTTCTGGTTCACGAGAAAGGTCATGACACCGGAAACACCGTACTCGGCAGGCCATGCCACCAAGGCAAACCCCGCAACCATGTGGCCGTTGATTACATAACTGTACGCCCCTCCGGGAGCATCCGGTCCTTGCCCTTTCAGAATGCTGAAATAGTACCCGAAATAGGGAACGGGTTTGTCGTCTGTCTTCGTGTAACCTTTCATTGCGGCCTGGGCCATATGCGGGCCCAGAGGACTTGGCGCCTCGCCTTCGGCCGCTTCCCAGTAAAGACCATTGCGCCTGTCCGGATCACTCCAGATCTTCTGCGCATACTGGATAATCCCGTCTCGCTCCCGGTCCGTAATCGCATAGTCACGCTGGGCCTCGACGTAGGCCAGACAAACCTGAATGGTGCTGAGTTCGTTCCGGCCGACTCTCCGGTTCAAAACCTCCTCCCTGCCAGCCTTTGTGTCAAAGGCCCAGCCTTCGCCGTTCTTCACAATCGGAATCGGAAAAGGCCAGTGGTCATTGCCTATAATTATCTGCACGCGGTCTTCTCTTTCCTTCACGAAATCGGTTCTTTCCTGGCAGGCCTTCACGAACTGCTCAAGAGTATTTTTGTCGGCAACTTCATCTCCGGAGGAAATGATATCTTCGCCATCAGGCCCCAGGATGGCCATCATGCCTTTCTTGTCGCCAGATTGAGCCGTTTCCGCCAGAGCCTTCAGGGCATCTTCCGGCGATCCAAAAACCTTCTGTTGCGCCTCTTGTGCGAAAATGGGCGCAATCAGCACGACAACGGCAACCAACGCGGCTGCAATTGCCGCTGAAGTATGGCGCCAAGCGAAACTTCTTCTCAACATATCGTTAAATCTCAACATGGTCTTCGCCTCCTTGAGACATTTATCTATTATCCTCAGTGATCAGTTATCAGCCCTTATCATCATCTTCTGTTTTCTGTTCACCGACGGCCGCCGCCGCGACCACGGGAGGCTCCGCCACCGCTGCTGGATGCCCTGCCGCTCCGGGCAGCAGAACTGCGGCTCTCCTGGCCGCGATAGCTTGACGCACGTTCACTTCCGCCCCTGCCGGATCCGCTCAAAGCGCTCATTTTTTCCCCGCCGCGGCTGAGGTCTCTGGTTTGAGGCCTTTCCGCGCTTTTTGCACCAGCACCGGCGCCATACCCTCTGGCCTCTGACGCAGCCGGTCTGCCAGCGGAGCCGGAACGCTGCTGCCCATACTTCTGAGCCGTTGCCTGATTCGGATACTGGGCGCCCTTTCGGTGTTGGGGGTTATGCTGCCAGGTCTGATTCTTATTATTTGGGTTCACCTGATATCTCTGGGCGTTGGCGTAGTTGTTCTTTGTGAAATTGTTTTGCCGACTTACATCGATATTGACTTCATTATGCCCCCAGCCACAGCCCCAGGCGCCATACCCGCTCGCTGCCGCTCCTACAGCCACACCGACTCCAAAAGAAAACAACGCAGCCCCGGCCACGTAGCCGGGGGGGTAGACGGGGGCCGGCGGATAGGCCGGGTACGCCCAGACCCCATACACGACCGCCGGGTTATACGCAGGAACATAAACCACCTGAGGGCTTGCCGACTCGATGACGATCACCTGCGTCTCTTTCTCGACAACGACCTTCTGTTCATTTGTGGTCTTGAGGTTGCCCGATTCCTGAGCCTTCTGCCGGAGACGCTGGACCGAGGCCATGACGTCCTTCTGCTGGCCGAGGAAGGCGTTGCCGAGCTTCTCCGTCCATTCGAGCTGCTCGTTCATCATAAGAAGGACATCGGGAAAAGAAAGCATGGCTTTTACGCTCGGTTCCCAGTCCTTGTCCTTGGCGGCCGCCATCAGCTTTTCGCCATCGAGCCCCTTGTTCTGCTCTACAAACCGCGCCGCCTGGACAATTTCAAGAGGGTACGTCGATGCCGTCATCACCTGCGCCAGGAGTGCATCCGGATAGAGCGCAATCGGCGCCACTATCTGATCGATCTCTTCCGGCCTGAAGAGCTGATTTCCCGTGGCCATTTCCTCATTGCCGCCCTGGGCCATCAGCCCGGGTGGAACTGCCAGAATCATGCACAACAGCATGATCATGATTACCCGCAAAGACGTCCTGTTTCTCATAACATCCCCCTTTGAAAGGTGCTGGCGATCGTTTTTGATTGGTTAAGTGTTACGTGCCAACACATCGCTAACGGAAAAATCCGCCACAACATCGCAAACTCTTTGCGAATCTGTAGTGAAGGTGTAATCGAAATGCCGTTGACTTAGAAATCATAATGCACCACTTTAAAGATAAGCGGCGGCCTTCTGGAGCGGGGATTGCTGGGCCCCTCCTCAAAACGGTCGCACCTGGAACTCTTCCTTCAGATCCTTGCTATATTTGATAACTTTGATCTCGCCGAAGTCTTTACTGAACAGCGGGTAGCCCTTCTCGGCCCATGCTGCAATACCGCCGTCGACGACGTAGACGTTCTTGTAGCCGTACCGGTAGAGGAAGGAAGAAAAATACGTGGCACGGTGTTTGGTGCGGCAGAAGACCCATATCTCGGTATTCGTGTCGGGCCATGTCTTCGGCACGATATACGGGACACCGGAATCGATATTATCCGATCCCAAGAGGTGCCCGGCGTAAAACTCTGCGTACGTGCGAATATCGAGAATAACGGCTTTGCTTTTCTTTTCCTGGATCTCCTGCCACTTCTTGTAGAGATCGTCAACGGAAACGATGCGGTCCTTCGGAATGAGTGCTGACAGCTCTGCGAAAATCTTCTTCTCTTCGTCCTCGGGCCCAGCGAGTGTGATCGTGGGACCAAGCAGCGTAAGCAGACCGACGCAAAGACTTACTATAAGCCTTCCAAAACTGACAGACTGTTTCATGGTTTTTCTCCTTTGATCATAGATGCATCAGTTGACCTCAGGTTCGTGCGCCTATAATAGGGTTGCAAATCGAAGTGGCTTCCACGCTCGAGCAATTCATTCATCGATCGTCTCCTTTGCCTAAATTACAACTAACTTTAACACCCTGCGGCAATTCACGTCTGTCTCAGAATCTGATAACCGTGCGGAGACCTGCAAAGACGGCCATTTCATCTGCCAGGCTGGTCTCGATGATCTGTAAGTCCGCCCCCAGGATGAGCCATGGTGTCACGGCGAAGTTGTAAAAAATCTCCCAGCCTTGTTCGTCACGGATTTTCAGGATGGGTTCAAGCGAATCCTTCAGATCGTCGCTCGGGGCAGCGAAATAGTAGCCGACGCCCCAATTGTCCCGGCTCCGACCCGGAATCAAGCCGGCGCCGCCCACGCCCACGTGGCCCGACCAGTACAGCCGATTGGGATTGCCGTCCGAGATGCCGAACTGTCCAAAGAGCCCAAAGCCTTCCTTGGGATTGGCTTTTGACTGATAGAGGTAATGGTCGAAGGTATAGGCGAAATAGTAACGATCGTTCTTGGTGCCAACTTTGTCTGGCCACTGGGGAAGCAAAAGGTCATCGAGACTTGCCAGATCGGTGCCGTCCTTGGTGCTGTACAAGGCGACAAAACCCTGGTGTCCGCGGCGGCCGGCGATGGTGACGGGGAATTCAACACTCCCGCGGAATGTTATCCCGTCGTCGAAAGGGTGTTCGAAGCCTGTCTTGTTCGAAACGTCGTTCGGGTCATAGACCCAAAAGCCGAAAGTGGCGGGCTCGGTTCGCCACCTTAGCAAGGCGCCAAAGAGGTAAGGCGGGACAGTGCCGCTGGGCGGGGCGGTAAAGACGATATTCCAGAATGAGTCGACCCCGGCGCCGCCCGCGAACGGCCTGGAAGCGGCGATATCGACGATGTTGATCTTGCCGATCACCAGGGAAACAGGGTCGCCAAAGCTCTGCCCCAGATAGACGCTCGACAGGTCAAAGCGATCGGCACCCTCTATTCCCGGGAAATACAGCCCCGTATTGACCGGCGCGATCGCGCCGCCCCGTCCGTTGACGCTATCGCCAAAGTTGTATTCACCATGAACGGTCATCGAGAAGCCGTGCCAAAATCCGAGCTTGCCAAGGTCGGTATTGAGCAAGAGATCGGCCTTGCCGCCGTATTCAAAGTCGTGATCGCCGTCGCCGGAAGTCATCCCCTGATAGTACTGCGTGAGCCGGGGTTTGAGTGTGATGCCATGCCCTTTCAACCAGGTGCGATAGCCGCCCCAGTCTTCGGTCAGCGTATCCCGCTCCAGCCAGCCGGGAGGCGGCGTCTCCTCTTGAGCTGCCAGTGCGTTGAATCCGGCAGCAAATGTCATTAACGCCGCAGCAAGCAATACCTCGATGAGTCTTCTTCTCATGTATAGCTCCTCAATGATAGCGGCTATTACTTCGTGTGATCCTGGTGGCAGAGAAGGCACTCCATATGCCCCTGCTGCTGGTTCATGCCTTCTGTGTAATTCAGAAAACCTTCTGGACCATGGCACTCAATGCAGTGAACGATTTCCTTCGACGGCGTCCATTTAGCAGGCTTCCATCTTCCCGCGAAGTATTCATTAAGAGAATGCACCACCGTGAAGACGACCTCACCCGCCACCTTGGCGCAGCGCTCATATTTCTCTTTGGAAGTAACCTGGACGCCGGCGGCCAGCGTCCACTTTGAAACCGATGTGTGGCACAGCGGAGTCATCGCTTGCGCCTGGACCTGCTTGGGGAACGCCGAGATATCGTCGAAGCGTTCCGTCGGAAATTTCATTTGCGCGTACCACCACATCATCCGGTCTATCACCGGCGAATAGCTGTGTTCCTTGTCATAAATGACGAGGTTGATGATGCACGAACATACGCCCAGAGCGCCGCACAGCGTGCCATGCCCTGCGTAACCTTGCCCTGCGTGCTCGAACATGAAGTCCGGCAGGGTTGTCCAGGGATAACCGCCTTTCTCTTTCAACAGGCTGAGGACTCCCAGCCACGTGCCATTCCCTCAGCCTTTGTTTTTGAGATAGCTTTTATAGGCCCGCCTGCCTGCCTCCAGCGGATCGAGCTTTACCCACGGCCATGGCAGAGGCGGTGCATTTCCGGCTGCTGGCGCTGCTGTGGAGGCGGAATATGCATTGCTGAAGCTGCCCACGGCCCCGCCGCAGAGGAATACGGCAGACCCCATCAGCATGTTCCGACGAGAAATTAAGTTGGTTTCTTCTTTCCGTCCTTTCATAATATTTTTCCTTTCGCATCCTCTTTTACTTATCAAGTGGTCGATGTCATGCTGTCATAAACGGCCGGCGCTTTAACCTCGAACTGCGACGGCAGTGTGGCATTCCGGACATCGAACACAAAGCTGCGCGGGTACCTGGGTTCATTCTCCGGAAGGGTTGTACGGATCTCCCGCCGCCTGCGCGGCAACAGCCTCAGCGCAGGCGGCGCTTATTGCATAGCTGAATGTATAATTTATACGGTTTTCCGTCTCATTGACTATCCCCTTTGCTATAGGTCTTTTCATTCACAGCCTGCTCCCGCCCTGGCTAATAGACGAGCGGTACACTCACCGCAAGGTCATACCTGACAACCGCCCGGATCTTGTTCTCTATTTGCAGATAACGAACAACCTTCTTCTGGGGGAGTGCTTTGCTCAGTTCCGGTACATAAGACGCCTTGAGTGCGGCATCTGCCTGCTCGATGGAGACAAATTCATCAACGAGCTTTTTGGCCTTCTCATCGGTGAGCGTACCGGCCCGATAGTCTGCCGCGTAACCCTCGATTAGCCTGGCAATGCGCTGGTTGATTTCGTCCAGGTCTTTCTGGTAGTTCTCGTAGACGGGCCAAAAATTCTTTGCCTCCGATTCCGTCAGCTCCATGTTTGCGGCCACAAGCAGCTTCTTATCCGCTTTGATTTTCTCGCGCAGGATCTGCATGTTGTCGGCCGGCCCGTCCTGGCCAAGGGCAGGGGAGGTGGGTAATGCCACCGCGACGATCATTAACCCGATTCCAAATAGAAACACCCATAATGATGTGGCGCTTTTTGTTTTCATTCTAACCTCTCAACATCTGTGTTTTCAGTTTTCGAGCGGGCCTCCGCTGTTCGCGTGAGGCCGCCGGCCCTTTATCCTTGCGTTGGAGAGAAGCCCGCGCCGTTGTTGAAACATCCGCCGGCAGTGAAAAGAATCATTGTTGTTTTGTGCCTTCACTCTTGCCTTTGGCATTGTCGAGAAACGTCACGACCCGTTCGGACCAGAACTTGAAGGCGTCGCTGGCCGATCCCAGCTTTGAAAAACGCGCAGAAAAGCCTGCCTGCTGCTGGTCCGCGCCCATCGCGATCACCTCGCCGGTCGTGGAATCAAGCACCATCAGTTCGGCGCCCGTTTCCCCGCTGCCGCTCCAGCCTCCGGTCGAGCCTTTCTTGATCAGACTGACTCCCAGACCGACGGGGATGATCGATGTGACGGCGCTGACGCCGGGCTTGCTCGGCTTGATATTCGTGATGGCAAAGCGGATCCGCGCCACGTCGGGACCGGGTTCGGCAACAATCGGGTATTTGTCCTTGAAAGCCGCTACAATCTCGTTGTTGAAAGAATCGGCCAGTTCTTTCATCTCCTGGGGATCAATGCCCTTATTTTCTGCGTTGTCAGCCAGAAAGAAGATGACGCTGTCCACCATGAACTTGTTGTACTGCTTGAAATCCACCCCCGGTTTCAGCCACCGCAGCTTGGCGCCCCCTTCCGGTCCGGGGGTCAATTGCTGATAGATACTCTCATCGCCAAGAAATCCCGAAAAGGGAGGATCTCCTGCAAACGCCGTTGATATGGAGAATACGACTCCGATGACGACCGCCAGAATGACACTTACTGCTGTTTTCATCACAACCTCCTTTAGATGTTTTTTGTCGGTGAGTTGACTTCCTGTCGGAAACCCCGCCACAGATCCGCTGCACAGGCATTCTTCGAGCAGGCGGAAAGTTTGTCTGAGAACGGGTATTTCCCAAAATCTTTACTTCAGTTGATTCATTTTCCATGCACGTTGAACAACCGCCTCATTCCCGGAAAGCCTCCCGGTTTTCCCTTCTCATCCGCTTCAGGATTTCGATCCCCTCCCAGGGCGCATTGCAGTCTATTTTGACTCGCACTTTTTCTGTCAGCAGATCGATGGCTCCGAGAAGCGCACCGCTGGTGCTGGATCGCAGATAATGCTCGATGTTTGTCAGCGCCTCCCAGTGAATCACGAGATAAAAAGTCTCGCCTGCATCCACGTCCTGATAGATACGGCAGTCCCGGCATCCCATCTCCTTGCGTATCAAGGGGAGAAGCGCCTGGAACGTCTGATAAAGCTCCTGGAACTTTCCTGACTTGGCTCTAACCTCAATCGTAAGTTCCATTGCTCCTTGCCTGTCTTTCGGGTCCTCACGATCCATATCGCAATCCCTTCGTGTGGTTTTCAAGGATGTTGTGGGCGCATTTTCAGCGGGTCTATGAAACTGAATCCAAAAAGCATTCCACAAGGGAAGGTTCGGGCAGATAAATTATAACTACTTAATATTTAAGTATTATATGTGAACAGAGGTTTGCTCTCGAAAAGAGATGGGCGAAGAACAACCCTCAACATTCTGCGTATCCTCAACATGTTGAGGGTTGTTGATTGAGGGCGATGGTTTTTCAGCCGCGCTTAATGCCCAGCTTCTTGATCCGGAACCGAAGGGTGCTCGGATGCAGCTTGAGAATCGCTGCGGCGCCTTGCGGCCCTTCGATTTTGCCGTCCGTTTCGCGGAGAGCTCTCAGGATGTGCTCCCGTTCCATTGCGGCCAGGTCCTTCAGGGATGCATCCGCCTCATCTTTCAAGCTCACCGGCTCGAGAGGGTCCGTCAGATGAAACACGGAACCCGGGGAGGTGATCACGCCCCGTTCAATCAGGTGTTCCAGTTCCCTTACGTTTCCGGGCCACGAGTAGTTCTGCAGCTTTTTAATCGTGTCCTTCGGGATGGTCTCGATATTCCGGCCAAATTTGCGCGCATACTTTTCCACGAAAAAATGCACAAGCTGCGGAATATCCTCGGAGCGCTTTCTCAACGGGGGAAGTGTTACCGGAAACACATTCAGTCTGAAAAACAGATCCTCACGAAACCTCCCGCTTTGCATCTCAGCCTTCAAGTCCCGGCTTGTTGATGCAATGACCCTCACGTCCACTTTGACCGTTTTGGCGCTGCCCAGCCTTTCAAATTCGCCGTCCTGAAGCACACGCAGGAGCTTCGACTGGAGCCCTTTCGGCAGCTCGCCGATTTCGTCGAGAAAGATCGTCCCCCCGTCGGCCGCTTCGAAGCGGCCTGCCTGCCGGGCGTGGGCGCCGGTAAAGGCGCCCTTCTCCCGCCCGAAGAGTTCGCTCTCGATAAGGTTTTCAGGCAGGGCCGCACAGTTCACGGTGATCATCGCCCGTTCCTTGCGGGAGCTGAGACTGTGGATGGCATCCGCGACCATTCCCTTGCCTGTCCCGGTTTCGCCGAGAATCAGGACGGTCGCATCCGTAACGGCTACCTGCCTGACCCTGAAAAGTACATAGTTGAGGGCGTCGCTGCTTCCGACAATCTTCCCGAAACCCTGCCTCTGCCCGAGTTCCTCACGAAGGTAAATGTTCTCTTTTTCCAGCTGAGACTTCAACTTTTCGATCTCCGCCAGATGCTCCCGAAGCTGATTTTCCATTCTCTTGAGTTCGGTAATGTCCTGAGCAAATACCGATATCCCGAAGATTGCGTCATCGCTTTTGAGGATGTTAAAATTCATTCGAAGGGTTCGATTTCCCCGATACGTCCCATAATCTGTCGTGAACGATCCCTCATTCAGCAGCCGGTGGTAGAACGAATGCCATATCCGAACATATTCTTCGGACTTGAAGAGATCTTCAGGACGCATGCCCACCTCGATAGGAAGACCGACGCAATGGAGGAAGTAATCATAAAGGCCCCGGTTGAAGGTGAGAAGACCAAAGCGCTTCGCATCCACCGACCAGATCAGGTCGGGTGTGCTGTTGATTAATGTATTAAGAGATGTCTCTGAATTTTTGAAACGCAACTCAATCTTTTTACGTTCGGTGATGTCAAGCGACAAGCCCAGCAGGCGATCCGATTCCCCGTTCGATTTCAGAAAGCGCCCGCGGGCGCCTATCCATCGGGTATTTCCGTCGGGCAGCAAAATCCGGTAATCGCATCTGAGTTCATCTCCGGACTGAAGCGCCTGCTGCACATCCTGGTGGATCCGGTCCCTGTCCTCGGGATGAATCGCCCTGAAGTAGCTTTCATAGTTGATTTCTTCATCCGGACCAAAATGAAACAGCTCCCGGCTCTTTGGCGAAACCCAGACCTTTTTCGTATCGACATCCATGATCCACAGGCCTGCCCCCACGGTTTCAGTGATCAGACTCAGACGCGCTTCGCTTTCACGCAACATCGTTTCGTTTTGCTTGCTGATGAGCGCGTTGGCGAATATCTGGGCGACCAGTTGAAGTTGCATGATAAGCGTTTCCGGCCAGGTGCGTTCGGCCTGCACGGTATTGAAGGACAATGCCCCGATGACCTGACCTCCCCCCGGCGCCAACGGGAAAGTCAATGAGGTCTTGATGCCGAAGTGGCGCCAGGTCTCCCGGTCACGGGCCGCTTCGAAGGGGACATCCTCGATGGATGAGACGACGATTAACCTGCCTGCCTCCAGCTGCTCCTGGCACCAGGGAAAATGCTCCTGGGCGTACATCGGTTCGGGAAACGGCGGGCCTCCAAGGGGTCGATATATGTGAGTCATCTTGTAGATACGGGGAGTTTCCATCGACCACTGCCAGAGCGAGGAAAGATCCAGCCCCAGACATTCACAGACACGGCGCTGCGCATCAACGATTTCGCCGTCTACCTTGTCGGCGCTCAGATTGACAAAGCGCCCTGAGATCTCAACCAGGAGCATTTCGAACCTGTGCTGGTCCTCCAATCGTAACTTGTCCTGCATGTACTCCAGAGCATTGACGAAAATTTCTCCCAGCAGCCGCAGGCGGGGGATAAATTCCTCCGGCCAGACCCGTTCGCGCTTCACGGAATCGAAGGCAATAATATGATCAACCTGTCCGCCGATGATGATCGGTATGTGCAGGGCGGATCGAATCCCCCATTCGGCATAGGCTTGCCTGTCCATGGTCGCTTCGGCCGGCAAATCATCTATCCTCGAAAACGACAAGACTTCACGCTTTCGAATCAGCTTGTCGTAAGCCCATGGGCGGATCGATATCGGAAGCTCCACCCCTGGGGCAATCGGCGGTACATCCTCTGCCGCGGCAGCATGAGTAACCTGCCATGAGGTTTTATTCGGAAATGTCTTAACCAGCTCGCAACGGTCGACCTCAAAGAATTCCAGAAGTCTTTTCAGGGTTTGCTCGATCTCCAGGTCCACCCGATCAGGAGACAGGTTTACAAACCTGGACGAGACCTCCGACAGCAATCGTTCGAACCTCAGACGATCTTCCATGGCCTTTTCGGAAGCCGCCAGATGTTCGTTGGCGCTTTCCAGATCGTCAGTGAGTTTCCTGAATCTTGCCTCAAGTTCGTCATGGGCCCGCCGAGGGGTCCCTTGAGCCCGTTTGCTTCCGGTGGTGTTACGAATACGGATTGACATCGGTGATATATCCGGTATCGGCATCAAGGATTAATATTCCATCCTGGGCGGTTTCAAAGAGTCGTTGACAGCAGGTCTCCGAACTCATATCTCTTCTGCGTCTGAGGCCGCCTTACAGGGTTGAGCGGCTCTCGCCAATGCTCACATATGCATGAATATGCTGCGCTTGTCGCATCGTCGCGCGCCTTGCCTGACGGCCTGATTCTTGTTTTTCAACACCCTGTTAAGACTCGCGGAACCTTCAAGCATTTTCTGCTACTCGTTTATAAAAATGTTAGGGAAAATATCTTTAAGTGTCAATTTTTTAAAGAGTTGGAAGAAGGGCTGCGCCGAAAGAAAACAATAAACAAGGCGGAGTCGATTGAACCCCGCCTTTTAAAAACATATCAACCGATTGCTTAAAAATGATAATTTAAACCAAAAGTGACAATGCTCGATTCGATTTCAAGTTCAGTTCCATAATAATAATAGTAATCTTCATAATCGTCATCTGTGTCTGTCATGAAAAATCGATAGGCAAGATCCACTGAGAAGTTTCTGTTGATTTCACAATTAACCCCGGCAAATATCTGCCACGCAAAAGCCGTATCATCATAACTCAACGAATAGGTATCTGTAATTCCACCCCATCTGTCTATTTCTTTGCCGGAGAAGTCAACATCGGAAATGCCCAGGCCAACGCCCAGAAACGGGTGAAATCTTCCCTCGGGGTATTTGGCGATAAAATTAAACATGAAATTATGCACATCCAAATCACCCTCCAATGCATAAAAATCATCTCCTTCAGAAGCCAGAACGGTCCGATCCACATCCGGACCAAAATACAGATATTCAAATTCAACAGCTACCGCCCTGGCAAAAGGAAATGTATAACCGATTTTAGCACCGAGCGTCCAGGTATTCTGAATGTCAAGATCGTATGATGGGAAATAAGACCCTTTATACTCTAAATCCGAGCCAAAAGCATACCCTCCGACGATCCCTACATAAAGAGGACCGGTCTCTCCAGCCAACGAAGTATTGACAGGGACCAATGAAATCAAAGCGGCTAAAAATAAGACCGTTACCGAACCGATAAGCTGTTTCATAACTCCCTCCTCATCTTATTTTTGTCCAGGGTTGGGTTCAATTCACGGATAGCGCTTTTTCCCTATTGTCTCCGTAACGCGCTGGTATGTCAAGCTCATGTTGATCTTCGGAGTGATTGTTACTTGAAGTGCTGGATGCACTTTAAAATTATCGAATTCACACCGTCAGGAAATACGCGGCATCAACTCTCTCCTCTTTTCGGAACGATGCAGACGAAATCAAAAGGTTCCGATCCCGTATTTCGGAAGCGATGGGCTTCGTTATGATCGACATAAACATAATCGCCCGGTTGCAGCGAATGTTCTTTGCCCGCAGCATCCATCACGAGGCCCTTTCCGGATTCGATTTTCACCAGGTGAGGAAATTCGTGGGCGTGATGCGGGCTCATTCCGCCGGATTCGATGCTGAAATACCGCAGGACGATCTCCTGCGACCCGTCTTCCGGACCGATGACAATCTGCTTCTTGACATGATCATACCCCTGCACGCCGGCGCAGGGAACATCGCTGAGTTTTTTTATCACCATGGTTTTCTCCTCTGTGTCTGAATTTCATGTGTTACGGAAAGCCGGGCAGCGCGCCGATGCGTTGTCCCGTATGTCCGATGTTGAAACGACTCTTATCGTTCCGTTAAAATCAGTCCGGATTCAACTTCACCTTGCACCGGTTGCACCGTACGGCGCCCCTGAAAACTCTGTTGTCGCATTCAGGGCACACATAGCGGGCCTCTTCATCCTCAATCCATTTTTCAGTGCCGACTTTTCGCCGGTATGGAACAGCCCGCAATATGACCTTTTTGCCGACTTCCATTGGAAAATCTTCAATGTGCCGGCAGGGAAATTGATTGCATTGATGGCATCCGGCAAGACCCTTCTCTTGTGCGCATTTCCTGATTTCGCACTGCCGGCAATGCATAAAACGCTCATCAGACATGCAGCCGCGGCATCGAATGTCTTCTGTTGAAAGATTCTCGCTGTCGGGCAGGATGCCTTTGCCGGGAACCCCGCCTTTGTACAGATCGACCAGCCGCTCCTTGAGTTTCTGATTGTCATCCCGGTGCGCCATGTAGATGGCGCAGACTCCGCAATACAGGCCGCAAGGCGAAACCAAATCCGGATTTATCTTCATAATCCCAACCCCTCCTGGTGCAGTATTGACTCATATTGTAAACGCATAACGGAATAAACCAACGAAGAGCGCAGCGGGTCCGGTCAATAACCGATTCCGGCTGTTGAACAGGGACCGTTTTACTCAGTGAATCCCTTTTCCTTCATTTTCTCCGAATTTCTGAAGCACGCCATGCCGGTTTTCATTTTCCGAAAATTCAGTGCCTCGTAGAATGCCTCTTTTCCGGGCGTGGCGTATAGGATGATATTGCATTCCGGCAGCCGTTCCAGAATTTTCTTCATGATGATCGTTCCGATGCCCTTTCTCTGGAACTCGGGGGCGACCGCGACATCATAGACGGCGCCCTGGTAAACGCCGTCCGAGATCGCCCGGCCAAAACCGATCAGTTGGGCGGCATGATAGACAAATACCGTCGTATGGCTGGCTTCAAACGCTTTTCGGTGCGTCTCGGGCTCGTAGAATGCCATTCCCACGCGTTTCAGCGTTTCCGAAACGATCTTCCAGTCAACTTCGAAGCACTCGCACCGGATGTCTATTTCCATCAAAACCTCGCTGTTAATCCATTCCGTGTGATCGGGTTCGCAGTAAAATCCGGCTGCAGCGCATCGATCGCGACAAGTGCGCGCCGCACTTCCTCGACGCCTTCGGGCGGCAGGGGCGCCTGCGGGGGCAGGGGATCGCCGACCGCATACCCTTGAAGCTGCAGCGCCCCCTTGATGCAGGCAGCGAGGTTGTATCGGGCAAAGGCCTGGTTCAGATTCCACAGCGGCCGTTGCCGGTCCATTGCCGTCGCCCAGTCACCGCGCCGGCAGAGCTCATACAACTCGACGCTTTGCCGGGGCGCAACGCAGGCAGGCCCGGCCATCCATCCGACGCCGCCGATCATCATCACACAGACCGGAATGTGCGCCGAGGCCGCAAAAACCTGAATCCGTCCTTCGACCCGGTTGAGGATCGAGAGCAGCCGGCCGGTATTGGACGAGGCATCCTTGATGTAGCGGATGTTGGGGATGCGGCTCAGGCGATCGATGACGGGAAGGCTCAGGTCCGACCGCTGAAAGTTCGGGTTGGTGTAGAGCACCACGGGAAGGGAGACCGCCTCGGCGATCGCCTTGAAGTAGGCGAAAACGCCTTCGTCCGGAACCGGAAAGTACGCTTCCATGATCGCGAGAATGCCGCTGCACCCGAGACGTTCGAACTCGCGCGCCTGGAAGGTGGCGTCGGCGATCGTGGTCGAACCGACTCCCGCCACAACCGGAACCCGGCCGTTCGCAGCCTCGACAACCACTTCGACAACCCGCCGCCGCTGGGCCCAGGTGAGATAGGCGAATTCTCCCGTGGATCCGAGCGGGGTCAGCCCATGAACGCCGGCCTTGATGAGATCGTCGGACAGCCGGGCAAGGACTTTTGCATCGACCTCTCCGGTCGTACGGATCGGGGATACCAGGTAGGGAAAAACTCCGTGGAAATGCGTTTCAATCATCGCTTTCTCCTTGGCTGGCGCTGGTCCCGTTCCTTTGCGCCAAGGTCTGTCTGCATGCACAGGCAGGCGTTCGAAAAGGCGCGGGCAGGGGGAAAATACCCCGGATTGCCCGATCAGGAATCATTGAACTGGCCTGTCTTGAGCATCACGATGGTGCAGGCTTCAACGACGATTTTCCCGCTGTCCTGAATCTGCTACTTGATGGAATCGGATTCGGTTCCGGGATTCAGAATTACCCTTCGAATGTCGGACCGAACAATTGCATCAAGGTGCCGTTCCATGTTCCGCGGGCTCACATAAACCGTCAGTGTATCGATATTTCGGGGAACATCGTCAATTGACCTGTAGCTCTTCAGCCCAAGAATATCCTCGTCCCGAATGCAAATCGGAACGACATCATATCCCTTTTCCATAAGGATTTCCTGGGCAATTCGAGCATACCGCCCTTTCTTGTTGCTCGCACCGAGAATGCCGACTGTTTTCATGAATCGATCCTGCGCGTTGCTCACGGGGCCCGGCATTTTCCGTCCGCACCCGAGAAGGTTGTGCGCCCGGCATGGGCGCGATTTTGCGGGGAACAACCCTCAGTATTTGAACTCAGGCGCCGACAAGACGACAAAACCACAAATGAGGTTAGAAGGCAAGGGCGAATCCGCGAGGAGCTTACCCGCCCGTCATGGTCTTCCAGGCGGAGCGCGTCAGGAAACTTTCGGGCATGTTTCCTTCCATTTCTTCAAACAGACGCCCTTAGGGCGTGATGCGCCGAAAGGTTTCAAGTTGATTTACCACGAAGTTCACGAAGGATTAATGAGGGTGTTTAGAATTCTGTGTCAGTTAACCAAAAGCTGATATAGTCAGCGAAACAAGGAGAACTGACATGAATCAAGAAGACCATGAATTCGATTTTTCAACAGCCCTTAAAGCCATTCAGGAAGGCAAGCCGCTTCTGGGCAGGGAAGGCATTCTCACGCCGTTAATCAAAAATCTCACCGAAGCAGCCCTTGAAGGCGAACTGGATTCGCATCTGGGCCGGGAAATCACCGCCAACCGCCGGAATGGGAAAAGCCGGAAGACCATCAAATCCTTGAATGGCAATTTTGAGTTGCGTACCCCTCGGGATCGTGGCGGGACCTTTTCTCCCCAATTGGTCAAGAAGCATCAGACCAGCCTGAATGACGAGATTGAGCAGAAAATAATTGCCCTCTATGGCCTGGGCATGAGCTACCAGGATATCT
>DDYB01000009.1 GCA_002347265.1 Desulfobacteraceae bacterium UBA2245
CTCAACTTTCGGGAATGGATTGGTGATGCAAAAAATTGGCCTATCCATTTGATTTTATGAAGAAATAACTTGAAGAGCCCAGACTGTTGATATATAGTGGATCTGCAACAATTCACAATAATATCAACACGAAAGGGCTCAAATGGACCATACCAATATTGCCTCCCAATCGCAAGCACAGATTCATCTTCAAAGCAAAATCGATGATTTCTTTGGCCGTTTCAAAATTACCGCCCTCATGTATCGGTGCGGGGTGCGCAAACATCACGGCCATAGTGTCCGCTCTTTGACAGAAGCCATTTTCACACTGCCCTTTGTCGGTAAGAACTTCTTCCGCGGTATCGTGGTCAACAGCGAATTGCCATTTGGCAAAGACGCCGCTTACGAGTTGCTCAAGGGTAAGACCTATAACTGGCGTCGGTTGCTGCTTTCTCTGGGCCGGCGACTGTTCGCCATGTTCAGCCGGCTGACCAGCGACAAGCGCGAATCGGTACTCATTATTGACGACAGCCCATATGACCGATCCCGCTCCAAATGGGTGGAACTGCTCTCCAATGTCTGGGATCACAGCACCGGTCGCTTCTTGAAAGGTTTCCGGATGCTCACTATCTGCTGGTCGGATGGCGCCAGTTGCCTGCCCATGGATTTTGCCCTGTTGTCTTCCTCGGATGCCGACAAACGGGTATGCGACAGCCAGAAGTCAGTGGACAAACGTTGCTGTGCCTATCAGCGCCGCAAGGAAGCTACCGGGAAAGCAACCGTGCATTTGGAAGCAATGCTCAAGCGTATCCTTTCGACGGGCGTATCGGCCCGGTACTTGCTGATGGACAGTTGGTTCACGATGTCGGCGACCGTTGTCACGTTAGCCAGGCACATGGATGTCATCGGCATGGTGAAAAAGTCTTCTCGCATTTACCACAGCTTCAATGGCCAGTCCATGGACATCAAGGCCATCTACCGCAGGCTTACAAAACGTCGTGGACGCGCCAGGATCCTGGCTAGTGCCAATGTGATGCTCAAGGATGCGGTTGCCGCCAAGCTGGTATTTGTACGCGACAAACGGAAAAAGGATTGGTTGGCCCTGTTGTCAACCGATACGAACCTGGCCGATGAGGATATCGTGCGCATCTACGGCAAACGATGGGACATCGAAGTATTTTTCAAGATGGCCAAACAGCATCTGAAACTGGCCAGGGAGATCCAGTGCCGGGATTTCGATGCCCTGATCGCTCATACTTCTATTGTCTTCATGCGCTACATGTTCCTGGTATACCAATGCCGCATGGAAACAGATCATCGCAGCTTCGGAAACCTGTTTTATGCCTGCTGCATTGCAGTATGTTGGATTGTCAAAGAGCAAATTGGCGATCGTATAAACCCGATCCCGAAAGTTGAGTAATTAATTTATAAAATAAGCACGCAAAGACGATTCCTTCAACAAGGGCTCAATATCAAACCACTTCAGATAAAAACGCGCCCCGGGTGCTGCAATTGCCAGCGCCGTTGCCACGACAATCTTCAGATCCACCCAGAAACTCCGATGTTCGTAGTACCATTTCTCCAAAGCCCCTTTCAGGGGAACCACGTCCTTTGCATAACAGACCATCTTCTCTTTTTCAGATTCAAAAAGAATCCGCTCCTCATTCCGGAAGACAATCGTCCCCATCCCCGTCAAACCGGGCTTCATCCTGAGGATAACCGCTTTGATCTCATCGGGATAATACTGAAACACCTCATCGGTGAGGGGTCGCGGCCCTACGATGGACATATCTCCCTTCACCACATTCAAAATCTGAGGCAGTTCATTGATCTTCGTTGCTCGCAGGAACCGACCCACCGGCAGGATTCGCGTATCATTCATGGCCGTTACAGTACCCGTATTCGGACTGTCTTTGAGCATTGTGGCAAACTTCAGAAGGCCGAAACAGCTACCCCCCTCTCCCACACGCTCCTGAACAAAAAAAATCCATCCTTCACCGGTAAACTTGAGAATGGCCATAACGACAATAAAAACGGGAGAAACCACGATTAACGAAATGATCGACAGTAAAAGGTCAAATAATCTTTTCATTAAGAAAAGCCGTTATTTCTCGAAAGACGATCGTCAAAATAGATGATGGTCTGTTTTAATCCCTCCTGCAATTCCACCTTCGGTTCCCAGCCGAGTTTTTCCCTGGCCAGTGCAATGTCGGGCTGCCGCTGAATCGGATCATCGCTGGGAAGGGGCTTGAAAATAATTTTGGAACGAGAACCTGTCAGATCGACGATTTTCTCGGCCAGTTGAAGAATGGACAACTCGATGGGATTTCCCAGATTCACCGGGCCCGTAAAATCATCGGGTGTTTTCATGAGCCGGACAAACGCCTCGACCATATCATCCACATAGCAAAATGATCGTGTCTGGCCGCCGTCGCCAAAAATGGTGATGGGGTTGCCGGTTAAGGCCTGAATGATGAAGTTCGAAACCACCCGTCCATCGTTGGGATGCATGCGCGGACCGTAGGTGTTGAAAATACGGCCCACCTTGATGGAGAGATGGTGCTGTCGCCGGTAGTCGAAAAAGAGCGTCTCGGCGCACCGTTTGCCTTCATCGTAGCAGGATCGGATCCCGATGGGATTGACATGTCCCCAGTATGCTTCGGTCTGCGGGTGAATCTTCGGATCTCCGTAAACCTCGCTGGTCGATGCCTGAAAGATTCTGGCCTTGACGCGCTTGGCGAGCCCCAGCATGTTGATGGCCCCGTGCACGCTGGTTTTTGTGGTCTGGACCGGATCGAACTGGTAATGAATCGGAGATGCCGGGCATGCCAGGTTGTAGATCTCGTCCACTTCCACGTAAAGCGGAAAACAGATGTCATGCCGCTGGATTTCAAAATTGGAACGGCCGATAAGATTTGCCACGTTCGCTCTGCGGCCGGTATAAAAATTATCGACGCAAAGCACATCGTGTCTGTCTTCCGCCAGCCGTTCGCACAGATGGGAGCCGAGAAATCCGGCTCCGCCGGTAACCAGAATCCGTTTGCTGGAATCATAGTTTCGCATGCATGATCCTTTTGTCTGCCGCCTTCATGCCTCAAAATCCCGCGACTGGCCGGCCTATGCAGAAATAGGCAAACCCCTGGTCCGCCAGCATGGTTGGGGAATACAAATTCCGGCCGTCGAAAATCACCGGCTGCTTCAGCGCGCTTTTGATCCGCTGAAAATCCGGATTTCTGAACTGGTTCCAGTCGGTGACCACGGCCAAAGCATCCGCGCCCTCCAGAATTCTGTATGGGTGGTCCAGAATCTGAACCAGGGGATTTTTGGCCAGTTCGTTTCTCGCCAGGCCGCCTGCAGCCGGGTCAAAGGCTCGAATCCGCATGCCCCGGGCGGTCAGTTCCTCAATTATCCTTATTGCCGGCGCCTCTCGAATATCATCGGTATTGGCCTTGAAAGACAGCCCCCACATGGCCAGAACCCTGTTTTCGACACCGCCCTGAGCGGCAAAATATTTCTGGATCTTAAGCGCCAGGATCTTCTTCTGATGCTCGTTGACCTGATCCACCGCGGAAAGCACCCGGGGTTCCAGACCGTTCTGGCGGGCCGTGCTGATCAGGGCCCGGACATCCTTGGGAAAACAGGATCCGCCATAGCCGACTCCCGGATAAATAAAATGATGGCCGATGCGCTGGTCCGAACCGATTCCCAGGCGCACATCCCGGACATCGGCGCCCAGGGTTTCGCAGATGCCGGCGATCTCGTTGATAAAGGATATCTTGGCGGCCAGCATGCAGTTGGCGGCATATTTGGTCATCTCGGCGCTGCGAACGCTCATGACGATCATTTTATCACGGTTTCGGGCAAAAGGCGCGTAAAGCGCTTCGAACAGCTTGGCGGTCCGGATGTTGTCGGCGCCGACAATCACCCGGTCGGGCTTCATAAAATCATTGACCGCATCGCCTTCTTTCAAAAATTCCGGATTGGACACCACGTCAAATTCCACCTGAACATCCCGTTTGTCCAGTTCGGCCTGAATCAGCGACCGCACCAGATCCGCAGTCCCCACCGGCACGGTGGATTTGTTGACCACGATCTTATAGTCTTCGATCAGACGGCCGATCTGAATCGCCACCGCACGGACCTGGGAGAGATCGCAGGATCCGTCGCTCCCGGAAGGCGTTCCCACACAGTTGAAGACAAACAGACAGTTTTCAAGAGCCTCGGCAAGGTCCTTACTGAAGCGAAGCCGGTCCTGTGCCGCGTTACGCTGGACAAGTTGCTCCAATCCAGGTTCGTAGATATGAATCTTGCCATTGTTCAAAGTTTCCACAATTTCGGAATTCATGTCAATGCACCAGACATGGTTGCCCATCTCGGCAAAACAGGCGGCGGTGACAAGACCGACATACCCTGTTCCTACAATGCATATATCCATGACAAAACGACCCCCTTCGACTGTTTATAGCCCTTACGCTTCAAGATTCAGCTCGCAAACGCTGAAGAAATCTGCCCTGCGACAGATGCGCATAGAGCTCCGCCTTCTCGGTTACAGGCAAATCATCAGCACAACCAATTGATTTTATTATATATTTCTAAAAATAAAGGGCGGATTTCAACGTCTCAAAAACAAGATCCTGACTTGAAATCCACCAAAGCCGGAATTTATATTTCGGCTTAAATTAGGCCGATGCACAATAGTTTGTCAAGCTTTGTATCCGTGACTTTCGTTCAAGCGCCCATGCACTTCACACATCAGCGCAATTTTTGAAAATCCATTGAAAAAATTAGCAAATGCGCCATATGACATCTTGTTTTTTAAAAAAGCATTTACCCATCCGCTATCCAAGGTTACCGACACACCGTTGCACCGCCGTTTCCAGGTCATGGCTGAGCGAATACCGCAACGCGGGGCCAGGCCAGCGGATCATGATGCAAAAACAGGGCTAATCACCATGCGGCGTCAATTGGGAATATTTGCATCGTTGTACGGACGTTGTATAAACAGTCTCGAATGCACAGTCTAAATCGTTAATCCAATTGCTTCAGGTACCATTGACAGGTAGCTTCAATCCCCCGAACAAGCGGTATCGAAGCCGTCCATCCGCGGGCGGCAAGCCTGGAAACATCCAGAAGCTTTCTGGGCGTTCCATCAGGCATGGATGGATCCCAGGACACCGGGCCGTGATACCCGACGATCTTCTGAATGCATTCGGCAAGCTCCACGATGCTCAGATCCTTTCCGACGCCCACATTAAAAATAAAAGACTCTGTACGATCGGCGCCACCGGGCATGGCCAGGACAAATAGACAGGCCTCGGCCAGATCGTCCACATGAAGAAACTCCCGTCTGGGCGTCCCGCTTCCCCAGAGAACGACCTCGGGCCGAGCATCATCGATCAAAGATTCAAATTCCGCCGGCACGCTGTGGCCCGAAAAGCGGGCGATAGCCGCCAGGGAGGATAGAAAATTTTTCGGAATCGCGCCGAAACGGACCTGATCCCTTTTGACGGCATCCCAGTCGCCGCATTGCGCCAGTTTTGCCAGATAGAATTTGCGAATCATCGCCGGCAGCACATGGGAGGTCGGCAGGTCGAAGTTGTCGTTTTCGCCGTAAAGATTGGTGGGCATCACGCACCGGTAACGGACCCCGTACTGTCGGTTGTAAGCCCAGCACATTTCGATGCCTGAAATCTTGGCCAGGGCGTAGGGCGCGTTGGTCGGCTCCAGAGGCCCGGTCATCAGATAGCTTTCCTGAATCGGCTGGGGGCATTCTCGAGGATAAATGCAGGAACTTCCCAGAAACAACAGGTCCTTAACTCCGGAGCGAAAAGCCTGGTGAATCACATTGGCCTCGACCATCAGGTTCTGATAGATAAATTCGGCGGGGAAAGTGGCGTTCGCATGAATACCTCCCACCCTGGCGGCGGCCAGAACGACCGCATCGATTTTTCGGGCCTGGAAAAATGACGCCACAGCCCTCTGGTCCAGCAGATTCAGTTCATCCCTGCCGGAGATGACGATATCGGCAAAGCCCCGGTTTTTCAGACGCCGCACCACGGCGGAACCCACCATTCCCCGATGCCCGGCGACAAAAACCGCCGAATCCTTTGCAAGTGCGCCGCACGATGCGCCGATATCCATCGAATCCACCATAAACCGCTCCCGGATTATTCAAAATGATTGGGAACCCGATACCCTTCCCTGCGGCAGAGATGATCCCGCTCGGCCTGTCTGAGATCCTCGATCGCCATTTCCGCGACCAGATCGTCAAATCCCACCCGCGTTTTCCACCCGAGCTTCTCATGGGCTTTGGACGGATCTCCGAGAAGCGTCTCCACCTCGGTGGGCCGGAAGTATCTCGAATCCACGGCCACAAAAACCGCGCCCGTCTTTGGATCAATCCCTTTTTCATCCACCCCGGCGCCCCGCCATTGAATGGATAACCCCAGATGCCGGCAGGCCGTCTCGACAAATTCCCGCACCGAGTGCTGCTCACCGGTGGCAATTACGTAGTCATCCGGCTCCGCTTGCTGAAGCATCAGCCACTGCATTTCCACATAGTCCCGGGCGTGCCCCCAGTCCCGCCTAGCATCCAGATTTCCCAGATACAGCGTGTCCTGAAGTCCGAGCTTGATCCGCGCAAGGGCACGGGTAATCTTGCGGGTCACGAAGGTCTCTCCCCGGATGGGCGACTCATGATTGAACAGAATTCCATTGCAGGCGTAAATGCCGTACGCCTCCCGGTAGTTGACCGTAATCCAGTAGGCGTAAAGCTTGGCCGCAGCATAAGGAGATCTGGGGTAAAACGGAGTGGTTTCCTTCTGAGGAACCTCCCGAGCCTTTCCGAACAGTTCGGATGTGGAAGCCTGGTAGAATCGCGTCTTATCTTCAAGATTCAGTATCCGGATGGCTTCCAGTATTCGAAGGGCGCCCAGGGCATCCACATTCGCCGTATACTCCGGCGTTTCAAAGGAAACCTGAACATGGCTCTGGGCCGCGAGGTTGTAGATTTCGACGGGCCGTATGTCCTGAATAATGCGGATCAGGTTGGTGGAATCGGTCAGGTCCCCGTAATGCATGAAAAATCTGACGCCACTTTCATGGGGGTCCCTGTAGAGATGATCAACCCGCTCTGTGTTGAACGATGAAGCCCGTCGCTTGACGCCGTGAACCTCGTATCCCTTTTTTAGAAGAAATTCAGATAAATAAGCCCCATCCTGCCCGGTTATTCCGGTGATCAGCGCACGTTTCATCTCATTCCCCGATTGAAAATGATTCGCAATTGTTGACAGCTTTTGGATATGAAAGCATCAGCCCCAGCCCCCTTAATGCGGGTCGACAACCGGCGGCTCAGCATGAAAAAGGCTTTCGATTTTCCGGGCGCCGGCGGCCCGGCGGCAGCAGAACGTCAGCTCAACCCATCGGCACATCAACGGCAGCAGGTCCTCCGCCCGCTTGCGGGGCCGTTCCAGTATTTTTTGTTCCAGCCTTTCGACGGCCTGCTGCCAGTCTTCCCGTTGCGGATCTTTTTCGAGAAGCTGGCGATAGACCCATACGGCCGTTTCCAAGCGCCCCTGGGCCTCATAAACTCTGGCAATGCTGGCGGTGCAGCAATGGTTCATCGGACAGTTCTTTCAGCCCATCAGAACGGGCGTTTAAGCGTATGTTTCAAGACGATTCGCAGCCGGGCTCCGTGAAACAACCGCGGCACTAAAAAATAAAGGGCCTCTCACTTTTACAAAATCGCCGGCAAATTCCAAGCAGCTTGTTATTCCCACAGCAAAGGGTATCGACAAAGCTATTTTCCAGCGTCCCTGGTTTTGAGAATCACCTCATTTTTTCCGATCATGCCAAGTTCCTTTCTTGCCACGCTCTCGATATAAGCGGGATCATTCTTCAGCCGGTCGATCTCACGGTAAAGCCTGATATTCTCCTTCTGAATCCGGGCCTTTTTTTCCAGTATGCCGTCGCGCTGATTTCGAAGTGCGCTCAAATCCTTAAGACCGTTCTCTCCCCCGATGATCAGAAACAGCATCGAAAACAGACCGAGAACGACAAACACCAATACAATTTTCTGCCGCACACTCATCGTTTCCCTCTGTTCTCAAAAAGCGCCCAGGCCCATTTCATTTCGGGACGCCCGCAGGCAATGCTCAAAACCCCGTAAATAAAAACACCCGCGCTGATGCACCCGAAAAGACCCGCAGCCAGAGACCATCCGACCTTATCCGGAATCACTCCCCGTGAGATCAACCAGACCCCCGCCCCCATGACCGATGAAAGCGTAAAACTCATCAATAAAGAACTGCGCGTATTTTTCCAGCGCCATTCAAGCCGATCACGAGGCATCTGCCGAACCAGCAGGCCGAAGTTGACGACGGCAGCAGCACTGGCGGCCAGAGCCAGACCCGCATAGTCCATAAACGTCATCAGCGAGATTCCCAGAACTCCGTAAACACCGATCGATATCGCGGACGCACGCACCGGAATCCGTGTTTCCCCAAGCGCATAAAACACCGGCGTCATCACCCGTGTTCCCGCTACCGCCCAAAGTCCTATAGCATAATATAAAAGCGCGCTCGCCGTCAATCGGCTGGATTGGATATCAAAAGCGCCATGGCAAAAAAGCAGGTCAACAACCGGTTGACGCAGAACAATCAACCCCATCATCGAAGGCAGGGTCAGGAAAAAAATAAGCCCCAGTGTTTTTTCAAAATCCTCGGACATTTGATCCGACTGCTTCAGGCAGGCCTGCCGGCACAAACCGGGCAACAGGGCCGTTGAGGCCGATACGGCGAAGATTCCCAGGGGAAACTGAATCAGACGGTCCGCGTAGTACAGATAAGAAATGCCGCCCAGACCTGAAAATGATGCCAGAAACGTGCCCAGAACCAGATTGATCTGATAGGCGGAAGCGCCAAATATTGAAGGAATCAAAAGACGTCGAATTTTTTTGATGCCCGGATCCGTCCAGGTTCCGAAGAGCGAGAAACAGACCCCGCGACCCCTTAAAAATGGAACCTGCAAAAACATCTGGCACACGCCGCCAAACAAGACGCCCAGCGCCAGTAAAAATGCAGGTGAATCCGGCGCCAAAGCCGTTGACAGCGCAAAGCAGATCACCGAAATATTCAGGACCAGCGGTGAAAACGCCGGAGCAGCGAAATGTCCGAAACCATTTAAAACCGCTGCAAAAAGCGCCGTCATGCCGATAAAAAAAACATAAGGCAGCATGATGCGCACCAGAGAGACGGCCATGTCAAACTGAGCCGGACGAATCGAAAATCCCGGCGCCAGAATGCTGACAAGTGCGGGGGTTGCAAGAATGCCGACGGCAACGGCGCCGATCAAGACGACGGCCAGCATGCGGCCAGCCGAAGACGCCAGCTTCAGGGCAGAATCCCTGCCCTCGCCAGAAAGTCTTTCGGAAAAAACCGGAACAAAGGCCATGCTGAACGCGCCCTCGACAAAAAGGCGGCGCATCAGGTCCGGCAATCGAAAGGCAGCCAGAAAAGCATCGGATACCAAACCGGCGCCCAGCACCCAGGCAATGACCATGTCGCGAACAAAGCCCAGAAAGCGACTGAGCAGCGAGGCGGCTCCCATAATGGCGGTTGCTCGCTTAATTCGTGCCAACTCAGACATAAATGCGATTCATTGCAAACAAAATTCCTTGACAAAAAAACCCGAAACCAGTATGGATTCCTATTTTAGGACACATTGATTACCGGACATTGAAAGGAGCGTTAATTTGGCGAATCATAAATCCGCATTAAAACGCGCCCGGCAGAATGAAAATCGTCGGATGCGAAATCGGTCAGTAAAAACAAGGGTCAAGAACGTGGTTAAATCCGTTCGTGCAGCAGCGAGCGAAAAACCGGCGGAAAACGCCTTTGCGGAGTTAAACACAGCAAAATCCATTATTGACAAGGCCTGCAAAAAGGGCGTGCTTCATCCCAAAACCGCTTCGCGGAAAATTTCCCGTCTTTCCAAACTGGTCAATACACTCTCCGATTAGACATATTTGCACAGGGCGCGGGTCGATCACTGCTTTCGGGCCGGGCTGCGCCCCGTGCAATGGTCTAGAAATTTTTGCACAAACGTTGATTCACACGTTCGGCGACACGTTGAGAAATCCGCCGAATCGCGTCTAGGCGTACGGCATCCGTGGTGGCTCTATTGGCGGTTACCCAAATGGTCTGATTTTCTTGAACCCTTCCTGAAGACAACAGTTTTCCATCCCGATTGAAAAACTTGAATGAAACCGCCATCTCAATGCGTCTTTCCGTTGAAACTTGAGTGGATCGGCGCGACACAGTCCAGACATTCACCGATTCAATGACACCCTCAAGTATGGAATCCGCCGAATCTGCCTGCGCGATGCTGACTCCGGAACGCATCAGTTCGGCAATCAGCGCATCGGTGAAAACAGCCTCGGCGCCGGTCTCGCTGGTCCGGTTCTCAAACATGCGGACCGAAATATTCCCGATGCCCACAGGCAGGTTGCCAACAACGGAAAACCGGTATCCGCACCCCGAAGACCCCGGCAATAAGGCAAGCAGCAGAACCAGACTGAGAAAACTTTGAATCCGCATAGGGCTAAACCACAATGTTGACCAGTTTCTTCTTGACCACAATGATCTTTCGAACCATTTTACCCTCGATGAACTTCGCCACCCGCTCATCGGAAAGCGCCCGCTTTTTGATAACCTCGTCATCGGCATCCGCATGAATGTCAAAACGGCTCCTGAGCTTCCCGTTGACCTGAACTACCACGGTCAGTTCGTCGCGGGCCAGGCAGGCCGGATCAAATTCCGGCCACGGCGTTTCCAGGACAGACGCGTCATATCCCAAAGCATGCCAGAGTTCGTCCGAAAAATGCGGCACAATGGGCGCCAGCAGCAGCACAATGGATTCCACGGCAAACCGGACCACCTCGGAAGCGTGGGCCGAATCTTCGTTCTCGTCTACGCTGTAGAGTGAATTGACCAGTTCCATGATCGCGCTGATGGCGGTGTTGAAATGAAAGCGGTCTTCGATATCGAAGGTGACCTTCTGAACGGTCTGATGGGTCTTTTTAAAAAGCTCCCGGACCGGCCCTTCCAGGTCATTCGGGCTTCCCTGATAAGCAGATGTCCGCGTGATCCGATCCATCCATGCGGATGCGCGGCGCCAGATACGGTTTAAAAACCGGAAGCTTCCGTCCACGCCCTGCTCGCTCCATTCCAGGTCCCTTTCCGGCGGCGCCGCAAAAAGACAGAACAAACGGGTGGTATCCGCTCCGTAGCGATCCAGCAAAGAGTTGGGATCAATGACGTTTCTCTTGGATTTGGACATTTTTTCCACACGGCCCACCGCCACGGGAAGACCGCATTTGGCGCACTTCGGAACAGCCCCTTCTATGACATCGTCGGGGAAAATAAATCCGTGGTTCGGACAGGACAGGGTTTCCTTGCAGACCATGCCCTGGGTCAGAAGCCTCGTGAAGGGCTCCTTGAATTCGACCAGTCCGAAATCCCTGAGTACGCGGGTAAAATATCGGGAATACAGCAGATGCAGGATGGCGTGTTCAACCCCGCCGATATACTGATCCACCGGCATCCAGTAGGATACCGCGGAGCGGTCCAGCATGCCCTGATCAAACCGCGGACTGCAGTAGCGCTCAAAATACCAGGAAGATTCCACGAAGGTATCCATGGTATCGGTCTCGCGGTGGGCATCTTGTGCGCCGCATTCGGGGCATTCGGTTTTCTTGAATTCGTCGAGCCCGGGCAGAGGGGATCGGCCGCCTTCCAGCAGATCGGCATCTTCAGGAAGCACGATGGGAAGCTGAGATTCGAGGACCGGCACGACGCCGCACCGGTCGCAGTGAACCACGGGAATGGGAGCGCCCCAGTAACGCTGTCGCGATATGCCCCAGTCCCTGAGTCGGAAGCTGACGGTTTTTCTGCCGAGTTCCTTCTTGGCCAGATGGGCCACGATGGCATCCTTGGCTGCCTCGTTGTCAAGTCCGTCAAAGGGTCCGGAATGAATCATCTCTCCCTGGCCTTCATAGGCCTCGGTCATGGTGCGTGCATCCAGATCGCTATCCAGGGGCTTGACCACGGGAATGATGTACAGACCGTATTTTTTGGCAAATTCAAAATCACGCTGATCATGGGCAGGAACCGACATCACCGCACCGGTGCCGTATTCCATCAGGGCAAAATTGGCCGCAAAAATCGGCATCTGATAGCCGGTGACCGGATTAATACACCATGCGCCGATAAAAACGCCTTCTTTTTCGTAATTTTCAAGAGTCCTTGCCGAACGGTCCTGAAGCGCGATGCGCTCGACAAATTCATCGACCGCCGCCTGCTCCCCGGTATTTCTGGAAAGTTCGACGACCAGCGGATGCTCCGGCGCCAGACACATGAAGGTCGCGCCGAACAGCGTGTCCGGCCGGGTGGTAAAAACGGAAATGGACTGGGATGAATTTGCAACGGCAAACCGGATCTCGGCGCCAAAACTCTTTCCGATCCAGTTTTTCTGCATGGTGGTCACCTTTTCGGGCCATCCCGGAAGGGCGTCGCAGTGGACCAGAAGGTCTTCGGCGTAATCGGTGATGCGGAAAAACCACTGCCAGAGTTTCTTCTGACGAACAATTTTGCCGCAGCGCCAGCAGGCGCCGGCTTCCACCTGTTCGTTGGCCAGAACCGTCTGACAGTCGTCGCACCAGTTGACAAAGGATTCCTTCCGATAGACCATGTCCTTTTCGAGCATTTTCAGAAAAAGCCATTGCTCCCATCGATAATACTCGGGCCGGCAGGTAGCGATTTCCCGATCCCAGTCATAGGAAAATCCCATTCGTTTGAGCTGACCGCGCATATAATCGATGTTTTCATAGGTCCATCGGGCCGGATGGGTGTTGTTGGCAATCGCGGCATTCTCCGCCGGCATGCCGAAGGCGTCCCAACCCATGGGATGCAGCACGTTAAATCCGTGCATTCGCTTATAGCGGGCCACCACGTCGCCGATGGTGTAGTTGCGGACGTGGCCCATGTGAATTTTGCCCGAAGGATAAGGAAACATCTCCAATATGTAGTATTTTTCCTTTTTCGGGTCTTCAGTTACCCTGAACAGGCCTTTTTTATCCCAGATTCTCTGCCACTTGGGCTCAATCACTTTCGGATCGTATCGTTCCTCCATATGTTCTCACCTCCGGGAGCCGTTGACGGCAAAACCAACGCCCTGCTTCAATGAATTATCGCCCGATAAGACGCATATTTTGGGGTCTTCATGCCACAAGACGATGTAAATAGCAAGGAAACCTTTCAAAAGCAGGGGAAACCGTCCGGCTGAAAAACCGTGTTAAATGCAGGCATAACCGCCTTGATGCATTTCGTTTTTTTATTTTCAGCACACGGTCCGCTCCCATACCGCAGCAAGACGCATCCTGCGGAAAAATCGTTTGACTTGTAATGGACAATTGCTTATTCAAGCCGGAAAATATCCTTTTTTAATCTTTTCCCCATGTAAACGAAATAACAATGAAATATTGAGGTGTGCCAAATATATGAGCAGCATTAATATTCTTATCAATGCCCTGGATCCGGAAGAATGCCGGATCGCCAAGGTCAAAGACAGCAAACTGGAAGAGTTTCACATCGAAACCGCCGGACGCGAAATCATTCACGGAAATATCTATAAAGGCGTGATCACGCGTGTGGAACCGGCCCTTCAGTGCGCCTTTGTCGACTACGGCGCCGAACGCAACGGGTTTCTTCAAAAAAACGAAATCCACAGTGATTATTTTCAGGACAACCCCTCGCGGGATCTGTCCATTCAGAACATTATCTCCCGAGGCCAGGAAATGCTGGTGCAGGTCACCAAGGACCCGATCATGAAAAAAGGCGCCATGCTGACCACCTTCATATCCCTGCCCGGACGTTATGTGGTGCTGATGCCGGGAAGCCAGACCATCGGAGTTTCCAGGAAAATCGAAGACGAAGCCGAGCGTTCCCGGCTCAAGGCGATCGTTGAAGATCTCAAACTGCCCGAAGGTTTTGGACTGATCGTTCGTACGGCCGGCGCCGAATGCAACAAAACCGCTCTTTCCCAGGATGTCCGTTATCTGCTCAAACTATGGAAAAATATCAAAACCAAGGGGCTTGACCAGAGTGCGCCCGCCCTGCTTTACAAGGAGCAGAATCTGGTTCAGAGGGTCATTCGGGATTATTTTACCACGGACGCCTCGGGCATTCTGATCGACCATCCCGATATCTACCGGGAAGTCAAGGAACAGCTTAACCTGATATCTCCCCGTCATACAAAGCTTGTCAAACGCTATCAGGGCGCAAAACCGATTTTCACAAAATACCAGTTGGAAAATCAGATCGCCTCCATTTACGAAAGCCGTGTGGAACTCAAATCGGGCGGATCCATCGTCATTGAATCCACCGAAGCGCTGGTGGCCATTGACGTCAACTCCGGCAAAGGAATTCATCAGAAATCCATCGAACAGACCGCCCTTCACACCGATGTCGAAGCGGCCGAGGAAATCGCCCGCCAGCTCCGGCTGCGGGATCTGGGCGGACTGATCGTCATCGACTTCATCGACATGAGGGACGCCAAAAACAAATCCGAAGTCGAACGGGCCATGAAGACTTTTTTGAAAACAGACAAGGCCCGCGTGAAGGTCGGCAAGATATCGCAGTTCGGACTCATGGAAATGTCTCGCCAACGCCTGCGGCCTTCCATCGAATTCGGAGGATTTCAGGCCTGCCCATCCTGCAAGGGAAAGGGAATCATACCCTCCAAAGAAACGCTGGGACTGAGTTTTCTGCGGAAACTGCGGCTGGAAACCCTCAAGGAGAACCTGGTTCAGGTGACCGGAATCGTACCTGTCGAGGTGGCCGATTACCTGCTCAACCGCAAACGCCGTGAAATCCTTGATCTGGAAAGCCGGCGCGGACTTTCGATCATCATCGCGGGTGATCCGGCGCTTGCCCCCGGGGACAGCAAAATCGTCTCTGAGGTCCGAAGTCCGGAAGCCCCTCAGCCCGTGCGGCCGGAAGGTTGACACACCCTATGGATTGCGGTATCAAAAAAATCTGCTGGATCGGTGCGCACCTGCGGCCGCACATATGAGTAAAGATGCGTGATCGAGGGATGCCGTGCTCAAAAAATTAAAATCCGGGCCTGTCCGGCTCACTGGCTTCAGCACATTGACTCTCGCGGCAGGCGCCGCCTGTTTTGCATTGAAGCAAAGCCGGCCAGTGGATGCCGTCCAGACCGGGCCCTGAACCACAATATATTTGACGTCCGGTTTTATTTACAGTATATCAGCCACTTCTCAAGCAGATCATGAATCGTCAATGGGAGGGGAAGGGTGCCTGCCCGGCCGTTGAATTCAAGTCCGGCTCAAGTATGCTGAATCCCGGCGATGCGTTGCATGAAGCTTTAGAAAAATAGGGGAGATCAAAATGCATTCGGCGATGCTGAAATTTAAAAAAAATAAGCTTCGAAGGATATCTTTCTGCATTCTGGGCGGGATCATTCTCTTGACCGGATTGCTGACCGGATGCGGCGAAACTTCCTGGACAAAACGCTGGCAACAGTCTTCCGACCCTTATCACGGAGGAAGCTATCCGGCGGCTTTTTCGAAGTGGCGCCGTGAAGCACGGATCTATCAGGGGCTGGATCTCAAACTGATTGCCGCCGTAACCGTCAAATCGGCGCAATTCCGTCAGGCCTATGTGGATGAATATGCCCGGATCTATCAGCTCAGCGAAAAGGACCGCGACAAACTGCTGCAGGATCAGATGGCCGCTTCAGAACAATACATCGACATGGTCATGGCGGTTTATGTGCCCGAAAAATCCTGGAACGATTTTGCCCGGGAAAAATCGATGTGGCAACTTTATCTGTCCGGCCAGAACGGCCAGCGTTTTATGCCGCTCGAAATAAGGGAAATCAAAAAAACCGGCGAAGAACTCAACCATTTTTATCCTTATCTGACGCCGTGGAAATCCCTTTATCATGTACGGTTCCCCGCGGATGCGAGGAGCGGGACGACCGTCATCAAACTCACCATCGCCGGCGTACCGGGAAGCGCGGAAATGATGTGGGAAGATTTTCTTTAACCCTTTTGGATGGAAGGCGGTCATTAAAGCCCCATCCCCGGAGAAGGAGGATTCATTTTGACAGGTATCGCGTATGCAATGGGCCAGGGAGGCTCTGCTGGACAGGGTGCTCAGGGGGGATTTACGTCATTGGTTCCCCTGCTACTCATGTTCGTCATCTTCTACTTTCTGCTGATTCGCCCGCAGCAGAAAAAAAACAAAGAGCTTCGCCAGATGATCGACTCTCTGAAAAAGGGAGATAAAATTGTCACCTCAGGGGGTATTCACGGACGCATCACCGCTGTCGATGAAGCCGTGGTAACCGTTGAAATCGCCGACAAAATCCGGATCAAGATCAACCGCGGCAATGTGGCGGCCCGCATTCAGTCCGCTCCGCCGGTTGCCGAACCCGATGAAAAGCCGGAAGCATAGACGGACCGCATTCGAAAGCGCCGACACTTTTCGAAGATTTCGAATCTTTGCGTGAGGACCGGACGCATCGAATTGTTTTGACCCGCAGCCGGTTTCCCCTTGTTCTCAGTCGGGCGGAAGGATTTGCCAAGGAAAGGATGCACCATTGAAAAACATTTCGTGGAGATGGATTGTTGTTCTGGCTGTCATAGCGGTTGCAATCGTTTATACACTCCCCACCTTCAATCCGGGTCTGTGGCCGCATAAAAAAATCAATCTCGGCCTGGACCTTCAAGGCGGCATGCACCTGGTGCTCGAGGTGGATACCGAGAAAACCGTGGAAAGCGCCATCGATAGAATCCATCAGGACCTGCGGGGTTTCATGCGCAAGGAGCATATCGCCTACACACGCGTGGAACGCCTGAAAGCCGCCGAGATAACGGTTCATATTCCCGAAGACCAGCTCGAAAAATTTGAAAATCTTCTGGACAAGCAATTCAGAGAACTGCGACTGGCATCCAAAAGTTCGGACAACGGCGTGGTTGCGATGCGGTTTGACTTGCCGGAAGCTGAAACCGAACACATCAAAACGATGGCCGTCGACCAGGCGCTGGAAACGATTCGAAACCGCATCGACGAATTCGGCGTGAGCGAACCGGACATCCGTCGTGAGGGAGAAAAACGCGTACTGATTCAGCTGCCCGGCATTACCGATACCCAGCGAGCCAAACAGCTGATCGGGCGCACCGCCCTTCTCGAGTTCAAACTGGTCGATGACGCCCATGATCCCCGGACAGCCATGGAAGGCGGTCTCCCGCCCGGAACCGAGTTGCTTTACGAGGTTCAGACGGATCCGATCACCCATCGAACGATCAAAACGCCTTTTCTGCTCCACTCGCAAACACTGTTGACCGGCGTCTATCTGACCGATGCCAGAGTTCAAATCGACTCCCAGTACAATGAGCCCTATGTATCCATCGAATTCGACAAAAAAGGCGCCCAGATCTTCGAAAGAATTACCGGGGAAAATGTCAAAAAGCGCCTGGCCATTGTTCTGGATAAGAAAGTATATTCCGCCCCGGTCATTCAGGAACAAATCAGCGGCGGATCAGCCAGAATCACCGGGAATTTCACCACGGAAGAAGCCAAGGATCTGGCCATCGTACTCAGAGCAGGCGCCCTCCCCGCGCCGGTCAACATCATCGAAGAAAGAACCGTCGGTCCCTCTCTGGGCTCGGATTCCATCCGCATGGGGTTGATCTCCATGCTGGCCGGAGGCCTTCTGGTCATCGTCTTCATGATCATCTACTACAATTTCAGCGGTATTATCGCGGACCTTGCCCTGCTGATCAATATTGTTCTGATTGCAGCGGGCCTGGCCGTCTTTCAGGCGACTCTGACCATGCCGGGCATTGCCGGAATCATTCTGACCATCGGCATGGCCGTGGATGCCAACGTCCTGATTTTCGAACGCATCCGCGAAGAGCTTTCGCTCGGAAAAACCGCTTTGGCCGCTCTCGCCGCAGGCTATGACCGGGCCTCTCTGACAATTCTCGACGCCAACGTCACCACGCTGATCGCCGCCCTGGTTCTGTTTCAGTTCGGAACCGGGCCGGTAAAGGGATTTGCCGTAACCTTGAGTCTTGGGGTGCTGTCCAGCCTGTTCACCGCCCTTGTTCTGACGCGGGCTGTCTTTGATTATCTCCTGATCAACCGGAAGATGAAACGTCTCAGCATATAAAGAGGAATCCATGCAGATTATCAAGCCCGGCATCAATCTGAACATCATCGGAAAAAGCAAAATCGTATTCAGCCTGTCGATGGCCCTGATCGTGATCAGCATTCTTTCATTGATATTTCATAAAGGCCCGCGTTACGGAATCGATTTTTCGGGCGGCACCTTGATTCAGATCAAATTCGGCGGTCCGGCAGCCATCGATGCGATCAAGTCCGGTCTCAAAGCCATGAATCTTGCCAATGCCTCGGTTCAAACATTCGGAGAGGAATCCGAAAACGAATATCTGGTCCGCACAGACGCCTCCGCTGATATGGATGAGGCCTTTTCCAGCAAGCTCAAATCGGCACTGGACAGCGCCACGCAAAACGAATCTGAAATCCGGCGGGTGGAAATGGTCGGCCCTCAGGTGGGCAAGGATCTTCAGGAAAAAGCCCTGTTCGCCATATTCTATACCCTGCTCTTCATAGCCATCTATATCTCCGGACGATTCGAGCTCAAATGGGTCATCAGCGGCGTCATGGCCGCCGCACTGACAGGGGCGGTATACCTGTTTTCACTGTTTCAGGTCAGCGTTGCGTTTCTTATTGCCGTAGCCCTGATTGTCACCCTGATTCTGTTCTGGGTGCTGAGCCTGCGATACGCCATGGGCGCCATCGTTGCATTGATTCACGACATAACAATCACCGTCGGGCTTTTTTCTCTGATGGAAAAGGAATTCAGCCTTCCCATCATTGCCGCCCTGCTGACCATTATCGGCTATTCGCTCAACGACACGATCATCGTCTTTGACCGGATTCGGGAAAACTTAAAAAAATACCACAAGGAATCTCTTGCGTTTATCATCAACCGGAGCATCAACGAAACGCTGAGCCGAACGATTCTGACATCCCTGACCACCCTGATCGTCGTTTTCAGTCTGTTTGTTCTCGGCGGCGGAATCATCCATGATTTCGCCTTTGCGCTGCTCATCGGAATCGTTATCGGAACCTACTCTTCGATTTATGTGGCCAGCCCCATCCTGCTTTTCTGGGAAGCCCGGGGGAGACGCGCTTCCGGATGAGCATCAAACGGATTGCATGGGGAGGGCTATGCGCCCTTTATTTTTTTGTCGGGTGTACAACCGCACAACCGGATCAATCCACCCGCAGAGCAATGACGGAATGCAGTCTGGCGGATACCTGCAAGCAGATGGAAGAATTGCAGCACCGGCTGTCTGTTGTTCAATTCATGGTGGACAGCCATGAAAAGGCGATCCTTGACCTGAAACGATCCGAGCGGCGCAGCCTTCAGACAATCCCTCCCCTCCCGAAACGTTCGGAGCCGGAGCCGATAATGGAAGCATCTGTCGCCGATGAATACAACCGGGCATTTTCGGCCATGAAGGCCGCGCAGTACGCCGAGGCGGCCTCGCGGTTTTCCGCGGTCGCCCGCAGTTATCCGTCCCATGATCTGGCAGACAATGCCCTGTACTGGGCCGGAGAGTGCTTTTACGCTGAAAAAAAATACAACGAGGCCATTTCGGCTTTCAATCAGGTGGTCGAGCAGTACCCGACACAAGGCAAGGCGCCCGACGCTCTTTTAAAGATCGGTTTTGCCTGTCTGTCCCTGGGAGATTTTGAAGGTGCAAGACATCATCTGAATCGTGTGATTCAGGAATACCCGCAGTCGGCAGCGGATATCAAAGCAAGGCAGAAGCTCTCAGAAATGCGGAATCCATGAGCTTCCGCTTGTGCAATTCACCGGAAAACGAGGTGAGAGCGAACGAAAATCATATGGAAAAGATTCTCCCCTGGCTGAAGCTCAAAAACGTTCCGGGCGTTGGAAACCTTCTGTACAAGCGTCTTTTGGATCAATTCGGATCTCCGGAACATGTATTCAATGCATCGGAGAGCGAACTCTGCCGGGTTCCGGGCATAACCGGACGGATTGCCGGGGCGATTTTGAGCCCCGTTCCTGTAGATGCCGACAGATGCGAAATTGACCTTGCGACGGAAAAAGGCTTTGGCTTCATCACCCTGGCCGATCCTGCCTACCCCGCCCTGTTGCGGGAGATCCCGGATCCACCGCCTTTTCTTTACGTCTGCGGGAACCTGGAAAACATCCAGCCGTGCGTAGCGGTTGTAGGATCACGCCATGCCACCGACTACGGTCTGGCGGCGGCCCGGCGTCTTGGGTCGGATCTGGCCGCTTGCGGGATAACGATCGTCAGTGGAATGGCCCGCGGGATTGATACCGCCGCCCACCTGGGTGCTCTGGACGCGGACGGCAGCACGATCGCCGTACTGGGAAGCGGTCTGAACAGGATCTATCCGTCCGAAAACATGGAACTTTTTCAAAAAATATCAATCAAGGGCGCCGTTATTTCGGAATTTGCCCTGAATGCGAGTCCGGATCCGCATCACTTTCCCATTCGGAACCGGGTGATCAGCGGCATGAGCCTGGGAACCGTTATTGTTGAAGGCAGCATGAACAGCGGATCTCTGATAACCGCCCGTCTTGCCGTAGAACAGGGCCGGGAGGTTTTTGCCGTGCCCGGAAGCATTCGATCTTACAAAAGCGCGGGCAGCCACTACCTGATCAAGCAGGGCGCCAAGCTGGTGCAGCATGCCGGAGATATCATCGATGAGCTTTCTCCCCTGCTCGGTTGCCAGTGCCCCATCGGAGGTCGCGACGGTGCTTCCCGGACCTGCCTTTCTCCTGAAGAAAACGCGCTGATAGAAGCCATGGGCCCCTATCCGGTGCATATCGACGAACTGGCTCGAAAGCTGTCATTAGCGCCGGGAAAAATCAGCGGCCTGTTATTGCAGCTCGAACTTAAAGGATCGATCCGGCAATTGCCTGGAAATTTTTTTACGTGCTCCTCATGAGCTTGGGGCACTGATTGTTCACCGCCGGAAATCGACGGAATCATGATGAAGCTACTGCGAGGAAATTGTGAGCAAAGCCTTGGTCATCGTGGAATCTCCCACGAAAGTCAGAACTCTGGAAAAATATCTGGACAAACATTATAAAATCGTTGCAACGGTCGGTCATATCAAGGACCTGCCCCGAAGGGAAATTGGAATTGACATCGAAAACGGCTTTAAACCCCAATATGAAACCATCGCGGGGAAGGAAAAAGTTGTTCGCGATCTGAAAAAAGCCGCTGAAAATATTTCCGAAATTTTTCTGGCGCCGGACCCGGACCGCGAGGGTGAAGCCATTGCCTGGCATACGGCCGATCTGCTGGACAAAAAAGGCAGACACTTTCATCGGGTTCTGTTTCACGAACTGACCCAGAATGCCATTTTAAAAGCCATTTCCGAACCCGAAAAACTGAATTTCAACAAATTTGAGGCCCAGCAGGCCCGCAGAATACTGGATCGTCTAGTGGGCTACCAGGTCAGCCCCCTGCTGTGGCGCAAGGTCAAGTCAGGCTTGAGCGCCGGCCGGGTTCAATCCGTTGCCGTGCGTATTATCTGCGAACGCGAACGGTCGATTCATGCCTTTGAATCTGAAGAATACTGGTCCATCACCGTTCACGTGAAAGGGGACCAGCCTCCGGAATTTCCGGCGAAGCTGGTGAAAAAAGCGGGAAAAAAAATCGAGATTGCCGATCAGGCCCAGGCCGAGGCCATTCTTGCCGAACTTGCCGGACAGAATCTGATCGTTGAAAAGATATTGAAAAAAACGAAAAAACGCACCCCGCCGCCCCCCTTCACCACCAGCAAACTTCAGCAGGAAGCCATTCGAAGGCTGAAATTTTCAGCCAAAAAAACCATGGCGGTCGCCCAGCAGCTTTACGAGGGCATTGAACTCGGACCCGGAGAACCCGTCGGCCTGATCACCTATATGAGAACCGATTCGATTCGAATCGCGCAACAGGCTGCCGAGGAAGCTCTCGATCTGATCCGTCGACAGTTCGGAAACGCATACGCGCCGGGCAAACCCAGATTTTTTAAAAACGCCAAAAAAGTGCAGGACGCGCACGAGGCTATCCGCCCCACCTCGGTCGAAAACACTCCGGAAGCGGTCGCCGCTTTTCTAAACCATGACCAGATGGACCTTTACCGGCTGATCTGGCGGCGTTTTGTCGCCTCGCAGATGTCCGAGGCCCTGATCAACACGAATTCCGTCTCCATCAAAGCCGGCGCCTTTGTTTTCAACGCCAGCGGTTCTTCCATCGCCTTTCCGGGCTTTATGGCCCTTTATGTGGCTTCCGATGACGAGTCCGAGGCTGACAAAAAAACCTTGCTTCCCGAGCTTTCGGAAAACATGGTCCTGCAGCTTCTCCGATACGAGCCCAAACAGCATTTCACACAGCCGCCGCCGCGGTTTTCCGAAGCCACCCTGGTCAAGGAGCTTGAAGAAAACGGCATCGGCAGGCCCAGCACCTATGCCGCCATCCTGTCGACCATTCGGGAAAAAGGGTATGTCGATCTGGAAAAAGGGTATTTCCGGCCCAGCGAACTGGGATTTATCGTCAACGACATGCTGGTGGAAAACTTTCCGGACATTTTCAACGTCGCATTTACCGCACGGATGGAAGACGATCTGGACCGCATCGAATCGGCCGAGCTTCCGTGCCTTGAAATTCTCAGCCGGTTCTACAATACTTTCAAGCCCGCCCTGGACACCGCCACTCAGGCCATGATCAGCGCCAAAGGCGTGGGAGTTTCCACCGAACTGAGCTGTCCGAAATGTCAGAAACCCCTTCACGTTAAAATCGGAAAAAACGGCCCGTTTCTGGCCTGCAGCGGATATCCTTCGTGTGACTTCACCGCCAATTTCACCCGGGATGAAAAGGGGAAAATCTGTCCGGCCCAGCCGCCGCAGGCGCAGGAATCCGACCAGACATGCCCGCTCTGCGGCCTTCGCATGATCCTGCGCCAGGGCCGTTATGGCGCGTTTCTGGCTTGCAGCGGATACCCGAAATGCCGGAGCACCCGGTCGCTCAACAGTCAGGGATCTGAAACATCCACCGGCTTGAACTGTCCGCAGCCGGAATGCTCCGGCAAGATCGTTGAAAAAAAATCCCGGCGCGGCAAGATCTTCTATGGCTGCAGCGCATACCCAAAATGTACTTACGCCACATGGAACAAACCCGTCTCCAAATCCTGCCCCCAGTGTCAGGCGCCGTTTCTGGTCGAAAAATCCACAAAACAGCGGGGAACGTTTCTGGTCTGTCCGGCGGGGTGCGGATTTAAAGAATTGCTTCCGGAAGAAATAAAAATTGACAATGCAAAAAAAGATTGATACAAATCCAAAAATTAATTTTTACTTTTATGAAAAATATGAGCTGGATTATTATCAACCTTATTAGCCTTATTCTTATTTCCGTGGTCGGTATCGTACTTGACCACGGAAAAGCGGGTTGATAATGGCCTAAATTGTATTTCCAAACTCAAAAACCGTTATCAGCCGAAAGCTGGTAACGGTTTTTTTTTTTGATAAACGGTTTTTTTTGAAAAGGGGAAAAATTGCATGAAAAGCTTATCCGTTAAACAGGGAATTGAACGCGCCCCGCACCGGTCACTGCTGAAGGCCTGCGGATTTACGGATTCCGAAATTCAAAAACCGCTGATTGGAATCGCCAATTCAGCCAATGCGATCATACCCGGCCATGTTCATCTCAACACGATCCTGGATGCGGTCAAGGCCGGCGTCTACATGGCAGGCGGAACTCCGATCGAATTCGGCGTCATCGGCGTGTGCGACGGCATTGCCATGAACCATATCGGCATGAAATATTCCCTGTCCAGCCGGGAGCTGATCGCGGACAGCATCGAGGTCATGGCCACGGCTCACGCTTTCGACGCGATGGTGATGGTGCCCAATTGCGATAAAATTGTTCCCGGAATGCTGATGGCGGCCGCCCGTCTGGACATTCCCACCGTCGTCGTCAGCGGGGGGCCCATGCTGGCCGGCATTCATCCGGAAACCGGAGAAAAAACCGACCTGATCACCGTTTTTGAGGCAGTCGGCGCTGTCCGTACCGGCAAGATGACCGAAGAGCAGCTGACACAGCTCGAAAATACGGCCTGTCCGACCTGCGGTTCCTGCGCCGGAATGTTTACGGCAAACTCCATGAACTGCCTGACCGAGGCCATCGGCATGGGACTGCCGGGAAACGGCACCATTCCGGCGGTGATGAGCGCACGCATCCGCCTGGCCAAAGAAGCCGGCATGCAGGCGGTCCGTTTGTTTGAAAGCCAGATCACTCCGAAAAAGATTCTGACAGCCCAGGCGTTTGAAAACGCCCTGACCGTGGACATGGCTCTGGGATGCTCCACCAATACCGTCCTGCATCTGTGCGCCATCGCCCATGAAGCCGGAATACCTCTGGATCTGAATCAGATCAACGTCATCAGCGACCGGACGCCCCATATTTGCGCGCTGAGCCCGGGCGGCAAAAACCGCATCGAAGATCTGAACCGGGCCGGCGGAATTCAGGCCGTCATCAAGGAACTCTGCCGCAAAAATCTGATCCGCCAGGACTGCCTGACCGTTACCGGAAAAACCGTGGCAGACAACATTCAGTCCGTTAGAACCATAGATTCCGAGGTCATTCGGCCCATGGAAAATCCCCATCATCCGCAGGGAGGCCTGGCGGTTCTTTTCGGCAACCTCGCCCCCGAAGGCTGCGTCGTAAAACAGGCGGCTGTTTTGGAGCAAATGCTTCGCCACCAGGGACCGGCCCGGGTGTTCGACTCAGAAGAAGCGGCTTCCGATGCCATCATGGCCGGCAGGATTCAAAAAGGCGACGTGGTGCTGATCCGCTACGAAGGTCCCATGGGCGGCCCCGGCATGCGCGAGATGCTCACCCCGACATCGACCATCTGCGGAATGAAGCTCGACGCCCACGTGGCGCTGCTGACCGACGGACGGTTCTCCGGCGGCACCCGGGGCGCATCCATCGGCCACATCTCGCCGGAAGCCATGCAGGGCGGACCGGTTGCCATTGTCGAGGAAGGCGACATCATCGCCATCGATATTCCCGCAAAAACCATAACCCTGAAGGTGCCGGAAACGGAAATCCGGCGGCGTCTGGACGCCTGGACTCCCCCTGAGCCCAGAATCAAACACGGGTATATGGCCCGTTATGGCCGCATGGTTTCCTCGGCCAGTCAGGGAGCGATCGTCCGGTAATCCGAATGTCGCAATTAATATGAAAAAAATGAAAAAACATACAAAATCCATCAGTAATCCAAAGGATACAATCGCATGAAGCTCACGGGCGCGCAGATCCTGATGAAAACCCTTCAGGAGGAAGGTGTCGATACCATATTCGGTTATCCCGGCGCCGCCACCATCGACATATATGAAGAGTTGTCCAAAACCCGGATCCGTCATATTCTGGTCCGCCACGAGCAGGGCGCCGTCCACGCCGCAGACGGGTATGCCAGGGTCAGCGACCGGGTCGGCGTGTGTCTGGTTACTTCCGGACCCGGCGCCACCAATACGGTGACCGGCATCGCATCCGCATACATGGATTCGATTCCGCTGGTGGTGCTCTGCGGCCAGGTTCCCACCCATCTGATCGGAAACGATGCGTTTCAGGAGGTGGATATTGTCGGCATTACCCGGCCCTGCACCAAACACAATTATCTGGTCAACCAGACCGAAGATATTGCCAGAATCATCAAGGAAGCGTTCCATATCGCCCGTTCCGGACGCCCCGGACCGGTACTGGTAGATCTGCCCAAGGATGTGATCAAGCGATCCATCAGCTATGCGCCGCCTCAGTCGCTTCGATTGCGTTCTTACAACCCGACTTACCGCCCGAGCAAAAAACAGCTTCAGAAGGTGGTGGAGTTGATCAAACAGGCGCAAAGGCCCGTTATCTTCGCCGGCGGCGGAGTGATTCTGTCCAAATCCGCGGACCGGCTGACGGAATTTGCACGAAAAACCCGAATTCCCGTAACCGCATCCCTGATGGGACTGGGCGCGTTTCCGGGATCAGACCCCCTGTGGCTGGGAATGCTTGGAATGCACGGCACCTACCGTGCCAACATGTCGATCGCCGGCTGCGACCTGCTGATCGCCGTCGGTGCCCGGTTTGACGACCGGGTTACGGGAAAAACCGATGCTTTTGCCGCTCAGGCGCAGATCGTTCACATTGATATCGATCCCACCTCGATCCGTAAAAATGTGCCGGTGTCCATACCTGTGGTCGGCGACTGCGGACTCGCTCTGGATATTTTGAATCATCTGATCGACGAACTGAAGCTGGAAGATCTTTCTCAAAAACGCCAGCCCTGGTTCGATCAGATCGAAAATTGGAAGCGCACCACACCGCTGGCCTATAATACCCAGTGCGCCATGATCAAGCCTCAGTTTGTTGTGGAAAAGCTTTACGAACTCACCCGCGGCAACGCGATCATCGCTACCGAGGTGGGACAGAATCAGATGTGGACGGCCCAGTACTACCATTTTGACCGGCCGCACCGGTTCCTGACTTCCGGCGGTCTTGGATGCATGGGATACGGCCTCCCGGCGGCCATCGGCGCGCAGATCGCCTGTCCGGATCAGCTGGTGGTGGATGTCGCGGGAGACGGCAGCATTCAGATGAATATTCAGGAACTGGCAACCGCAGTACAGTATCAGCTGGCCGTTAAGGTGGTGATTCTCAACAACCGGTGTCTGGGAATGGTCCGGCAGTGGCAGGAACTTTTTCACGATAAAAACTATGTCAGCACTCAAATGGAACATGCGCCTGATTTTGTAAAACTGGCGGAAGCTTACGGCGCCATGGGCCTGCGGGCTGTTAAGCCGGCAGAGGTTGAAACGGTGCTTCGCAAAGGCCTGGCTGCCCCCCGGACCGTGATCATGGAATTTCTGGTGGATCCGGAAGAATGCGTATATCCCATGGTTCCGGCCGGCGCGCCCATCAGCGAAATGCTTTTGTAGATACCGGCCTTTATGACGCGCCTTCAAAAATAGGGAGAAAGAGGACCCTGCAATGAAAACCGAAAAACACATTCTGTCCATTCTCGTTGACAACGAACCCGGCGTCCTGTCGAGAATTGCCGGTTTGTTCAGCGGAAGGGGATACAATATCGAGAGCCTGTGCGTCGCGGAAACAACGGATCCGAAAATTTCGCGCCTGACCATCGCCACCAAGGCCAATCTGCCTCTGGTGGAGCAGATCAAGAAGCAGCTCAACAAACTGATCAATGTGGTCAAGGTCTTTGAGCTGACCGGCACCGATTTTGTTCAAAGGGAACTGGCCATGATCAAGGTCAGGGCCCTGCCGGAACATCGCGCCGAAATTCTTCGAATCGTCGACATCTTCCGATGCAAGGTCGTGGACGTGGGATTGGAACATTACACACTGGAAGTGACCGGAGACGAAGACAAGCTGGCGGCCATATTGAGCCTGCTGAAGCCCGTCGGCATCAAGGAAATCGCCAGGACCGGCGTTATCGCTATTTCCCGTGATCCCAAGGGCGGTTAATTCCAGGCAATAACAACCCGATCAGTCGTAAGCATTAATAACGAATGAATAAAGAAGGAGGATATTGTGGCAAAGATTGATTTTGGCGGAGTGGTGGAAGAAGTGATTACATCCGAGGAATTTTCTCTGAAAAAAGCCAGAGAGGTTCTGAAGAATGAAACCATTGCAATCCTCGGATACGGGGTTCAGGGACCGGCCCAGGCCTTGAATTTAAAGGACAACGGCTTTTCTCCCATTATCGGACAACTGGAAGGGGATGCTTACTGGGAAAAGGCTGTGAAAGACGGTTTTGTGCCGGGAAAGACGCTTTTCCCCATTGAAGAGGCGGCCAGAAGGGGCACCATTGTCAAGATGCTGCTTTCCGACGCAGGCCAGAAGGCCACCTGGCCCATGGTCAAAAAATGCCTGAAAAAAGGAGACGCCCTCTATTTTTCACACGGGTTCTCCATTGTATACAAGGATCAGACCGGCGTCATTCCACCGGAGAACGTCGACGTGATCCTCGTGGCGCCCAAAGGGTCCGGCACCAATGTGAGGCGAAACTTTCTGGACGGGAGCGGCATCAATTCCAGCTTTGCCGTATACCAGGATTTCACGGGCCGGGCAAAGGAACGAACCCTCGCTCTGGGTGTGGCCATCGGATCCGGATATCTTTTCCCCACCACCTTTGAACAGGAGGTCTACAGCGACCTCACCGGTGAACGGGGTGTGCTCATGGGATGCCTGGCCGGCACCATGGAGGCCCAGTACAACATTCTGAGAAAGAACGGTCATTCCCCCAGCGAGGCCTTTAACGAGACCGTGGAAGAACTGACCCAGAGCCTGATCCGGCTGGTGGGAGAAAACGGCATGGACTGGATGTTTGCCAACTGCAGCACCACGGCTCAGCGCGGGGCTTTGGACTGGGCGCCCAAATTCCGGGATGCGGTCGCGCCGGTGTTTGAAGACCTTTATAACAGGGTGAAGACCGGGAAAGAAACAGCGCGTGTCCTTGAGGCCAACAGCGCGCCCGACTATCTGCAAAAGCTGAGAATAGAGCTGGATGCAATCAAGAACTCCGAGATGTGGAAGGCCGGCGCAGCTGTCCGGGCTCTGAGACCGGAAAACCGGAAAAAATAATGCCGGTGTTCAGCAAGGCGCCAAGCCTCGATCCGCGGATGACCAGAAAACCGTAAAATCATTGCGTGAGGGGCGGAATTTCCGCCCCTAACCGCGGGAGTCATGTATGGAACCGATTCTGCTTTACGACACCACCCTGAGAGACGGCTCGCAGGGGGAAAACATCTCCTTTACCGTCGCGGAAAAGATGGCTGTTGCCTGTCGTCTGGACGATTTCGGCATTCATTACATCGAAGGCGGGTGGCCCGGTTCCAATCCAAAAGACATGGCTTTTTTCGAAATGGCCGCAAAGACGAAATTTCATACGGCCCGGCTGACCGCCTTCGGTTCAACCCGAAAGCCCGGCATTCATCCCAAATCCGATGAAAATCTTCGAAGTCTTCTGGCGGCCGGGACGCCGGCGATAACGATTTTCGGAAAATCCTGGGATCTTCACGTGAAAGAGATCGTGAACACCACCCTGGAAGAAAACCTGGCCATGATTCGGGAAACCGTCTCCTTTCTCAAAGATCAGGGCCGGGAGGTGATATACGATGCCGAACATTTTTTTGACGGATACCGGGAAAATCCGGAATACGCCCTGGAAACCCTCAAGGCCGCGGCAGATGCCGGAGCTCAATTTCTGGTTCTCTGCGACACGAATGGCGGTAATTTAAGCTTTGACATCGAGGCGTCCGTCCAGAAGGTTCAGTGCTTTTTTGCCGACCGGCCCGTCAGGCTCGGAATTCATACCCACAACGACTGCGGGCTGGCGGTGGCCAATTCCATCACGGCCATCCGGGCCGGCGCCATCATGGTTCAGGGCACGATGAACGGATATGGAGAGCGATGCGGCAACGCGGATCTGACCTCCATTATTCCGATTCTTTGTCTGAAGATGAACCGGCCGTGCATTACACCGGAAAAGCTCAAAAACTTGAAGCCGATTTCCAGATTCATCAGCGAATCCGCCAACATGATACCGCTCAACAGCCGGCCCTTTGTCGGTCGCAGCGCATTTGCCCACAAGGGCGGGGTTCATGTCAGCGCCATCATGAAAATGGCCCGGGCCTATGAACACATCGACCCGGAAGCGGTCGGCAACAAGCGCCGGGTGCTGATTTCGGATCTGGCCGGAAAAAGCAATGTAGAGTACAAGGCCCGGGAAATGGACGTGGAAATCGGCGGAAACGGTTTTGACAGCCGAAAGATCGCCGATGAAATCAAAAGCCTGGAAAAAGAAGGATATCAGTTCGATCTGGCGGACGGCTCCTTTAAAATCCTGGTGCAGAAAATCACCCGGCAGTTCATGCCGCTCTTTGAACTCAAATCTTTCCGGGTCGCCGTTGAAAAGGATGAAGACCGCCCCTGTTCGGCCCATGCCACCATCAAGATTTCGGTGGGAGGAAACGAGGAAATCACGGCGGCCGAGGGATGCGGTCCGGTGAGCGCTCTGGACAACGCCCTGAGAAAGGCTCTTGGAAAATTTTATCCGGATCTGGATTCCATGCATCTGGTGGATTTCAAGGTCCGCGTAATCGACGGGCGTGAAGGCACGGCGGCCCGAGTGCGGGTATCCATTGAATCGCGGGATCAGGATCATATCTGGAATACCATCGGCGTATCCGAAGACATTATTGAAGCAAGCTGGCAGGCTCTGGCAGACAGTTTCCAATACAAGCTGTCTCAGGAAAAGACGCAAAAGCCCGAAAACCATAACCACGAGGTTTGAAGCAACCCGTATGAGAACTTTATTGATAAACGTGAAAGCAGGTGACAACGCCGCAGAGCACAAGTCGACTTATGCTCTGCGGCCTATGCTCGGCATGATTCTGCTCTGAATCGACATTCAAAATCAGGGGGAAACGGACCCCGCATGAAACAATACGCCTTATACAGCAGGAGCAAAATCATGAACAACTCGTTGATTATTTTCGATACCACCCTGAGAGACGGCGAACAGTCTCCAGGCGCCAGCATGAATACCGCAGAAAAAGTCAGAATCGCCACCCAGTTGGAAAAACTGGGCGTGGATGTGATAGAGGCCGGGTTCCCTGCAGCTTCGGAAGGAGATTTCGAAGCGGTCAGAGCCGTTGCCGCCAAAGCCAGGGATATGCAGGTGGCCGCCCTGGCCCGGGCATCAAAAAAAGATATCGATGCCGCCTGGACCGCGGTCAAGGGAGCGGTCAATCCGCGGATCCACACCTTCATCGCCACGTCAGACATTCATATGCAGTACAAACTCCATATGAACCGGGAAGAGGTGGTCAAGGCCGCGGTTGAAGCCGTCCGATACGCCAAAAGCTTTACGGATAACGTCGAATTCTCATCAGAAGACGGTTCCAGAAGCGACCGGGATTTCCTGTGCCGGATTTTTGAAGCGGCCATCGAGGCCGGCGCCACCACCGTCAATCTGCCCGATACCGTCGGTTACGCGATACCCGCTGAGTTTGGAGACCTGGTCCGCTACGTCATGGCCCATACGCCCAATATCGGCCGGGCGGTGTTAAGCGTTCACTGTCACAACGACCTGGGGTTGGCCACGGCCAACACCCTGGCCGCCATCCATGCGGGCGCCCGGCAGGCGGAGGTCACCATCAACGGAATCGGGGAACGGGCCGGCAACACATCCCTGGAGGAAGTGGTGATGGCCGTTCATACCCGGCCCAATTTTCTGGATGTCGCTACCCGAATACGAACCGAATTTATTTATCCGACCAGCCGGCTGGTCAGCATGATCACCGGCATCATGGTTCAGCCCAACAAGGCCATTGTCGGCGCCAACGCATTTGCCCATGAAGCCGGTATTCATCAGGACGGCATGCTGAAAAATCCGATGACCTATGAAATCATGAAGCCTGAAACGATTGGACTGAGCGAAAGCAAACTGGTTCTGGGCAAACATTCCGGGCGACACGCATTGCGCTCTCATTTAAAAACCCTGGGGTATGATCTGTCGGATGAGGAAGTCGGCCTGGTGTTTACACGGTTCAAGGAACTGGCCGACAAGAAAAAACACGTGATGGACGAGGACCTGGAGTCGATTGTTACGGAACAGGTTCTGCAGACCGCCGAGGTCTTCTCACTGGAATACCTGCATGTCACCAGCGGCACGACCGTTCTGCCCATGGCCAGCGTCAAGATGTCGATCAACGGCCGGTCGGTGCAGGGCGCCGGTTATGGAAACGGCCCCATTGACGCGGCTTTCAATACCATCAAGAAACTGTCCTGCGCCAGTGCCGATCTGATGCGGTTTTCCATCAGCGCGCTGACCGGCGGAACCGACGCCCAGGGCGAGGTGACGGTTCGTCTGAAGGAAAACGGACTCATTGCGCTGGGTCGCGGCGCGGATCCGGACATCATCACGGCCAGCGCAAAAGCGTTCATCAATGGATTGAATCGGCTGGAATATCTCAAAGCCCACCCGGTGATAGCCGATGAAGGCCTCTAACAGGCGGATAGGGACGCGACATTAAATTCGGTAAAGCGGCAACTTTCGGGGGAGCTTTTCTCCCAGAGTTGCCGCTTTTTTTGATATTGAAAAAAAGCGCCCGCCCGGCATCCAAGGGTGGAACCGCGGGGCGGGCGATCCGAGATGAAACGCGCATTCAAGGAATTTGTTTAAATCCCTGGCGAATGCCGCGACAGCCTTCCGGTCTTAAAAATGGAAGCCGCCGGCAACTTAATCGCCGCTTTGCGCCATCAGGTCATCATACAGGGTTTCCAGGCTCTGTTTGTGCTTGGACTCTTCCTGAACCAGAATCTTAAAGAGCTTTCGAGTGTTTGCATCCGGCGCATGCTTTTCCAGCACGGTATAAAGCGCCTTTGATTTTTCCTCCCGCTTCATTCCGATCCTGAGAATATCGCGATATCCCATACCCTTTTCGTATTCGATGTCGGTCAGATAATCCGAACGTTTCAGGTCGGCAATTGGCTTGAAATCATAACCGGACAGGGTCTGTTCTTCAATATTCTCCAGCATGCTCTGATGCTTGCGCTCCTGGGCCGCAAACTCTTTGAGCATCTCCCTGGCGCCGGCGAGCTTTGCCATCTCGCTGGCCACATCATAGAATGCGGCGGCTTCCTTTTCCTTTTCAATTGCGAAATCGATAATTGCCTGAAAATTGACAAATCCCATGCTCGCTCCTTTCGTTAAACGTTTAGGTTTCCAGAGAGCCGATAATATGGGTCAGTTGAGAAATTTTCTGATCAACCAGAAAACTCTCGATGCCGTCAATGATATCGATGGTTCCATGGGGATCGACAAGGTTCGCTGTTCCTACCTGGACGGCCGCAGCCCCGACCACCAGAAATTCCAGGGCATCTTCGGCCGTCATGATGCCTCCGATTCCGATCACGGGAATATTCAGTACCTGAACCGTCTGCCAGACCATTCGCAAAGCCAACGGCTTGATCGCCGGCCCCGAAAGTCCTCCGGTGATATTCGCCAGTCTGGGACGGCGGGTGTGGATGTTCACCGCCATGCCGGTAATCGTGTTGATCATCGACACGGCATCGGCGCCGGCGTCTTGCACGCTGCGGGCGATCTTCGCGATGTCCGTCACATTCGGCGTCAGCTTGACGATCAGCGGCAGGTCCGTCCGACGCCTGACCGCAGCCGTAACCTCGAAAGAGGTTCGAGGATCCGATCCGAAAGCAACTCCTCCGGCTTTGACATTCGGGCATGAAATATTCACCTCAAGACCGCTCACGCCATCCACGCCGTCCAGTCCGGACGCCAGGGCCTCGTATTCCTCAATGGTTTTGCCGTAGATGTTGACCAGAACCGGGATGTCGAGCGTTTTCAAAAACGGCAGCTTTTCGGAAAGAAACGCCTGAAGCCCGACGTTTTCCAGACCGATGGCGTTCAGCATGCCGCAAGGCGTTTCAATGATGCGCGGCGGCGGATTTCCTTTCGAGGGTTCCAGGGAAATCCCTTTGACGATAATGGCGCCCAGCCGATTCAAATCGATCAGATGATCGAATTCCCGTCCGTAACCGAAAGTCCCGGAAGCGGTCATCACAGGGTTTTTAAGCCGAAGCTGCCCGATATCTACGGAAAGATCGCAGGAAACTGTCATATCATCCAAGTCGTTTGTGATCCAAAGCGCATCGTAAATTCAAGCAAGAGAATCGCATTTTGATCGAAAATTTATTAAAATATATCATCATACCCGGATTTTTGTCATTGGTTTTTTGAGCAAGCATAGCGCGCAGATGGACCAAAAAGGATTTTGCAGCCCTTCGAAAAAGCAAAAGCTTCCGGTGAAAAAATTCGGAAGCTTTTCAAAACTGCGGAATAAAATATCTTACAGCTCGCCGGCCATTTTATCGGCAATCCGGTCAAACGCCTGGGTCACAGGCGAATCGACATATTTTTCCTGAAAGGAGACTCCGGTATCGCTGCACGCAACCATGTTCATATCAAAAGGAATGCGTCCCAGAAAGGAGATGCCGGTCTCATCGGCTGTCCTTTGTCCACCGCCCGAACCGAACAGATCAAACGACTCGCCGCAATGCGGGCAGGTAAAGCCGCTCATATTCTCGACCAGCCCGAAAATATCGAGCCCGACCTTTTTGCAGAAATTGATGGATTTTCTCACATCAGCCAGAGACACCTCCTGAGGAGTGGTTACGATGATCGCCTTGGCTTCCGGTATCGTCTGCGCTATGGTCAGGGGCTCGTCTCCGGTGCCCGGCGGCGAATCGATAACCAGAAAATCCAGATCCCCCCATTCCACATCGCCGATAAACTGGCGGATGGCCGAATGCTTCATCGCACCCCGCCATATGATCGCTTCATCCTTGGAGGGAAGCATCGATTCTATGGATATCACGGAAAGGTTGTCGGAATAAGACATCGGTATAACCCGGTTCTTTTCATTGACGGTCAGAATTCCGTCCAGGCCGAGCATTCGGGGAACATCCGGCCCATGAATATCCACATCAATGATGCCGACCTTGAAACCTTTTCTGGAAAGCGCAAGAGCCAGGTTGATCGAAACGCTGGTTTTCCCTACTCCGCCCTTTCCGCTCATGACCAGAAACTTTTGTCTAATTTTTTTTAGAGACCCTTTTAATGCGGCCTCCTGACTGGATTTTGAAATTTCCTCTTCCAACGTTTTGGGCGCTTTCTTTTGATCCATCGTATGCATCTCCTCTGAAGTTTTTCAGCACAAAAACCGCTTCATTACACAACTTGCGGGTTGACCTCATTTTAACCGGCCCTGTTCATCCCCTCTTTGTTGCGTATCTTGCAAGCACAGACCGGTTATCTGTCCTTCGTCCCGGCAGACCTTTTCGGATCCGATTCAAAACCGCCGTTCGCGTTCTGCGCATTCGAAATGGTGCAGCTGCCGCCTTCAATGCGGATGGCTTTGCCGTTGATCAGCGCATCCGAAACAATCTTTCGGGCCTGCCGGATAATTCTGCCGAAAGTTGCCCGGGATATTCCCATGGCCTTTCCTGCATCCTCATAGGGCATCTCCAGCAAATCCCCGAGACGCAAGGCCTCGCGTTCATCCAGAGAAAGGTAAATTTCCTCGAGCTCGACCAGGGGAATTCCTCTGGGCTTGAAATAGTCAACCGGCAAACTGCCGTCAACGATTCTGTTTTTTCGCGGTCTTGCCATACAGATTCAGTAAAACCGATTTTAAGATAATGCTCATAATGAAACGGAAAAATACGCACCCGCCCGCAGCTTGTCAAGATTTTTTTATCAATTCCGCCAACAGGCGCCGGTACTCACAAAGACGCGGCAAGAACGGATTTTCAATTCAAATCCGATTCGAAAATCCGGGCGCAAACAAACGGTTGAATCTTCTTGATATTTATTGGACCGGCATATATAAAAATCTAAAGATGCCGTTCAACAACAAAAATAAAATTAATAATATCATAAAGTTGTTTTTATTGCCGACCCTTGGGAACATCATCGATTCGATTCAAGGGTGAGGCGGGACCGTCGCTGGTCTCGTCGTATCGCTTCACGGCAAGTCTTCTTCGCCATCATGCCGGGGATTTAATCCATGGATATAAATTTTTCGATATTGAATGCAATCGCCCAGGGCATCGTCGTCGCCTCGCAAGCAAGGATCGTTTTTGTCAATCAGTCATTCACGGACCTTTTCGAATGGACGCAGAAGGATCTGTTGAATAAAAGCATCGACATCCTGTACGATCAGCCGGATCTGCACGATCAACTGGCCTCGCAATTTGACGGCATTTCTGCGGAAAGCGCCTTTAAGACCTATGAACTCGCCTGCCGCAGCAAGACCGGAAAAAAACTGCTCTGTCAGGTCACGGCATCCCTGATTCAAAAAGATTCCAACCCCGGAATCGTTTTCTCCCATGAGCTGCTTGAAGAAAATTTTTCAAGCGCCGGTTCCGGGCTTCAGGATCTGGTCGATTTTCTGCCCGACGCGACCTTTGTCATTGATACCGCCGGAAAGGTCGTCTTCTGGAACCACGCCATGGAATCCATGACAGGCATTGCCGCAGAAGACATGATCGGCAAGGCGGATCATCAATATGCCGAAGCCTTCTACGGATGCAGACGTCCCATGCTGATCGATCTGGCGACAAAACCCGACGCGGAAATCAAAAAATGGTATCGGCTATTTTCCCGGCAGCGTAACAATCTTGTCATTGATACCGCCATGGAAAACATAAAGGGAAAGCCGGTCAGCCTGTGGGCCCAGGCCGGCGCCCTGTTCAACAAAAGCGGCGCACCGATCGGAGCAATCGAGACGATCCGGGACATCAGCGGTCAAAAAAATCTTGAACGCCAGCTCATCCAGGCGCAAAAAATGGAGGCGGTCGGTACGCTGGCCGGCGGAATCGCCCACGACTTCAACAACCTGCTGATGGGTATTCAGGGATATATTGATCTGATGTTTCAGGAAATCGCCCCGGATCACCCCCACCATGCCAGGCTCAGACACATTCAGGAACAGGTTGACAGCGGAGCCGGCCTGGTTCGTCAGCTGCTGGGATTTGCGCAGAAAGGACTATACGAACGCAAACCCTTGAACGTCAATTCCCTCATTGAATCAAGCCTTGCCATCTTTACGCGCACGCACAAACAGGTTGTCATTGAACGGAATTTCGAAGAAGACATCCGGCCGATTGCAGCGGATCAGAGACAGATGGAGCAATCCCTGATGAATCTTTTCATCAACGCCGATCGGGCCATGCCAAAAGGAGGAGCCCTTCTCCTGAAAACGGAAAACGTTGACTTTATTGAACCTGGGGGACCGAATGCTCAATGCCCGCCGGGCCGTTACGTCAAGATTTCCGTCTCCGACGCCGGCGTTGGAATGGACAAACAAACCCAAGAACGTGTTTTCGAGCCCTTCTTCACTACCCGTGCAATGGGAAGAGGCGTCGGTCTGGGACTGGCCGCAGTCTATGGCATCGTCAAAAGTCATCGCGGTTTTATTGAGGTCATTTCCGAGCCGGGTCAGGGCACAACTTTTGAAATCTATCTGCCTGCAGCGGATAGACTCCCGGCATCGGCAGACCTTGACAAGATTTCAGAAGCGCGGGAGCAAAATACCATTCTGGTTGTCGATGATGAAGAAACCATCTCCGATGTCACCCAGGAACTTCTTGAATTCCTCGGATACCGTGTTCTGGTCGCCAGCAGCGGCAGGCAGGCTTTGAAAATCGCCAGGGATCCCGCCAACAGGATCGGCCTGGTTATTCTTGACATGGTGATGCCGGTTATGGGAGGCGAGGAGGTCTTCGAACGCATTCGGGCCATTCATCCGGAAATGAAAGTGCTTCTTTCAAGCGGATTCTATAAGTCGAAGCAGATAGAGCGAATGCTTCAGACCGGCAGAGCGGGATTTATTCAAAAGCCATACCGCATTCAGGAGCTGTCCCGCATGGTGGAAAACATGCTGGCTCAGGATACCTGAGTTTGGATGTGCTTTCTTCCGGTCGACATTGTCCAGGGATCAATCCGTTCGAGTCATTGCGCCCGGGCTTCGAAAAAAGATGATGCGCTTGACTTATACCGAAACGCCTTCGTAATATTTTAAAACCCTGGCGATATATTCGCGTGTTTCCGCGGGAAGCCGTCCGGGATTTCTTTCCAGGTTTCCCATCCCCCAGTTGTACGCCGCCAATGCATCCCTCACGTTGCCGGCGTATCGGTCCAGAAGCGTCCTGAGATATCGGACCCCCCCCATGATATTTTCCTCGGGATCATAGGGGTTCTCAACGCCAAGCTCCCTGGCCGTTTCCGGCATCAGCTGCATGAGCCCCATGGCGCCCTTGTCAGAGGCGCCGGCGGGGTCATAATTACTTTCCACGCGAATCACGGCGGACACAAGTCCCGCATCCACGTCGTGGGCTTTTGAAGCCCTTTGGATCAGATCATTCAGATCGGTTCGGGATTCGCTTTTGCCTTCCGCATCCATCTGACATACTTTTGACGACTCTGAATCATGAGCCGGTTCAGTCGAACTGTCCACCATTCGGGAATAAGTCAGATAAGGGGTTTTGACAGCGGCCGCATTCATGGTCGCGGAAGCAGGTCCGGATGACTGCATGTGACGCAGAATCGAAAGAACAAGGCTTTCAACCGTTGCGGTCAGATAAGGGTCTTGATCGGTTCTGCTTAAAAACGCCTCTCCAAGAATCGTCGAAAAGTTCCGGGTTTGATTTTCGCCATATTTTTGACGAAGATACTGCCCGCAGCCGCTATGCGTCAGGACCTGCGGTAAAAGCGGATCGGAATTCAAGGGTATGGCCATGATCATGCTCCACTCGAGTGTTTCCCATTAATGGAAACAATTTCCGTGCCATATCTGTCTTCAAAACGACTGGGAAAAAACGGGGGATGGAATTCTTTGAAACGATGCGTTTACAGCGTGGTCAGGAAGGCGTCCACGACGTTCCCGTCAAACTGGGTCCATTTGTTTTTTTTCAGCTCCTCTATGGCAACCTCCACACTCAGGGCGTTGCGGTAGGGTCGATTGTTGGTCATGGCGTCAAAGGTATCCGTAACGGCCAGAATCCGGGACTCAAACGGAATCTGTTCGCCGGCAATTCCATTAGGATACCCTCTTCCGTCCCAGCGCTCGTGATGATGCTGAATGATGGTCACCTCGCGCTCAAACAAAATCACATGCCGGATGATTTGAACGCCGATATCCGGATGGGTTTTGATGATGGCGTATTCTTCATCCGTCAACTTACCCGGCTTCATCAGCACGATGTCGGGTATGGCGATTTTTCCCACATCATGCAGCCAGCCGGCGATCTTCAGGGATTCGATCTGATCATCGGCGCATTGCATGGCTCTGGCCACCTCGACCGCACGCTGACACATTCGGAATGAATGTTCCTCGGTATAAGAATCACGGGTCTGAATGGACGTCACCAGGGATTTAAAGGTGTTCAGCAGATTGCTGTAGATGCTCTCATAAAGCATCTTGTTCTCAATATTCAAGGATGCGCGCTTGGTGAGGCTGAGAATATAATGAAGATCCTTCTGGGTAAAGGCCTCCCGGTATTGTTTTTTTCGAACGCACAAAACACCGAAGACATATCCCCGAATCAACAGCGGAGCGCAGATCAGCGAGGGGGCGATCTCCGACCTTGTTTCGGAATGAATGAGAAGCGCTTCCTTTCTTTCCACAACCTCGTTGAGAAGATCCTTCAGCTTTTTGACCGTTGCTTCGACCACGGTCCGATCATGATTTCCACTGAATACCTTGGGATAAAACTCCTTGCTTGCATCATCAAAAAACGCCAGCAGGCAACAGTCTCCTTCCACGACCTTGAGCGCCAGATCCACGATGTGTTCGAAAACGCGATCGGTATCGTCGGCGCCGCTTTCAATGGCGTCATAGATGTAGCTCCTCAAGGACAGTTCCTCGGTCCTGGCCTTCAAATCCAGAACCGTATCCTTCCTGCGCTTCTCGGTTTCATCCAGAAAAGCTTTTTCTTTGAGGTAAAGACCGACTTTAAAGGTCAGTTCATCAATATCAAAGGGCTTTGGCAAAAAATCCACGGCGCCGTTCTTCATGGCCGACACCGTCAGGTCCGTAGCCGGATGAGCGGTCACCATGATCACGGGTATGGCGGATTGAACGGCCCGAATGTGGTTGAGCAATTCCATTCCACCCATGCCCGGCATCATCACATCGCTGATGACCAGATCGAAACTGTCCTGCTTTAAAACATCCAAAGCCTCCTGGCCGTTCCTGGCTTCCCTGATCTGGTAATCGGACGCTTGTCCCAGGGCGTCCGCAATCAGCTTGCGCATGGGAACATGATCATCCACGATCAGTATTTTTTTCGGCTGCGCCGGCGATTGTCCCCAAAGCATCAACATAGCACTATCTCATGACTCATAAAATGCCGTCGCGACCGATGACGATCACGGCCGTATTCATTATCGAACGCCATTAATAAGTATATCCTTAAGGCTGTAAGAAATCTTTTCGTAAGCTTCAGCGCGGACTTCCGGCTTGCCGGAAATGGATACCACGTCGCTCCTGACCGGGCTTCGCATGTCTTCCGAGTTCGCGCCGGCAATCCTGGGCCGGACCCGATTATGTTTCTGATAAGCCTTGATTACGCTGTCAATCTGATAAGAGGTTATCGCCATTCCCCACCTCATCCTGATCGTATGGAATATTTAAACACGGATACTCTTCTTTGATCTTGTTATCGGTTTTCTGAAAATAAAACTTTAGGACTTTTCCATCTTTTTTCGAAACCGTCCGTGGAGCATACCTTTGTATCGACAAATCAAATACATAGTCGAAAATAACTTCTCGACTTCCGCCTTTCTTTCAGATAACAATAACGGCTGGCAGCGCTCTTCGGCAAAAGCAGCTGCCTGACGATAACAAAAGGAGGCTTTATGGAAGACGGCATTAAACGCGAACAGGTGGAAATCATATTCAAGAAACTCGATGAATGCAAAGTCCAGCTGCTTCGAAAAAACATTTTTTCCAGCATCACCCTCTTTCGGGAAGTTCTTGAAAAAACACTCGCAACGCCGATGCTGGCCTCGGACAAAAAAGCCTTAACCCAAAAAACTAACGATTACCAGACCTCCCTCTCACAGGCCCAGGCTTTCAAGGATATTTACGGGCCGGTCACCTTTCGCGACAACGACATCCAGACCAATCTTGCGTTTTTAAAACAACTGATTCATGTCAAAGAAGAAGAGATGTCCTCTCCTCTTCAAGACAGTCAAGACGTTGACAACCCCCTTTCCGGCAATGCCCTGAAAGGCGAAGTTTTTGACGCCCGCATCAAAGAAATCCAGCTCCTGATCGAAAAAGGGCAGTTGAGCGAAGCCAGAGAACTGGTCGGCAAGGATGAGGAAATTGCCTCCCACCTGATGCAGTCTTACAATGACCAGGGGATTGCCTTTCGCAAACAGGGTCTTCTGGACAAGGCGATCCAGGCGTTTCGAAACGCCATTTTTCTGGAACCGGAAGATGAGGGCCTTCACTACAACCTTTCAAGGGTGTATATCGAAAAAGGCGAGTGGATCCAAGCCCGTAACGCCATCGAATCCGGCATCAAAATCAACCCGGATTTCTCCGAAGGAAAAATTCTGATGCAGTACATTCAAAAGCATATCTCGTAACGGGCAATCATGCGCTTTTGCTCCCGCAGAAACCGGACGCGCTTCGCACACAAAGGCGTCAACACCGTCTTTGACCACCGATGATGTCCAAAGATGCATCCTTGATTCCATTTTCGATTCCGCTTCGAACATCCGCCTCCCGCTCAACCCAAAGCAACGCTGAGCTGCTATTAAAAACGCCTGAAAGCTCGACGTCATTTTGTTCATCCATCTTCTGCCGCAGCTATTTTTTTGTGGAAGGGAATTATAACGCCCGGCTTTACGGAACCTCACCCATGATTGGAATTCCGATTCAACACGCCTGTGGCATAAAATGCCGAATTGTACTAAACTCATCCATTCATTCATCAGTCGGATGATGACGAGACAAACACCGGAAAGAACCGGATTCTCGGTTCGAAATGCACAGCGGATCTAAAGAAAGCATCGCATGGGAAAACCTAAAAAATATTATGCAGTCGCCAGGGGCCGGAAGCCCGGCATCTATACCGCTTGGTTCGGACCGGACGGCGCCGAGGCCCAGGTTCGCGGTTGCGCCGGCGCCCGATACAAGGGCTTTGCCACCTTGGACGAAGCCCGAGAATGGATTCAAAACCCGTCTTGTGCCGACGCGCCGGCCAGGACCGCCCGTCTTGCCGCCCAGGACGAAACCGTCGAAACGCCCCTCGACGCGGTTTTCGTTTATACCGACGGAAGCAGCCGGGGGAATCCCGGGCCCGGCGGATACGCAGCGGTCATCATTGACAAAAAAAAACGGACCGAGCTTTCCCGGGGATTTGCGCGGACCACCAACAACCGCATGGAACTGAAGGCCTGCATCGCGGCGCTTGAAGCCATTAAAACGCCCTCCGACATCGTGCTTCACAGCGATTCACGCTATGTGGTCAACGGCATTTCCCTGGGCTGGGCCCGAAAATGGAGGGCCAGCAACTGGATGCGCACGAAAAACGAGCGTGCCGAAAACTGCGACCTGTGGGCAAGGCTGCTGGAACTGTGCGAGTTTCACCGGGTGCAATTCGTTTGGGTACGCGGCCATGCCGGACACCCGGAAAACGAGCGCTGCGACGCCCTGGCCGTCGAGGCCGCCGAAGGGGAAAACCTCGAACCGGACGAGGGTTATGTAAAAGGCCGCACCTGTCCCTTGCCCGAATACGATGAAAGGGCTGAGTAAATGGCCCTGATCGACCTGAAAAATGTCGGCATCGGCTTCGGCGATCCTGCCCTGATCGAAAACGCGGATCTTCAGATCGAAGCCGGAGAAAGGATCTGCGTCATCGGCCGGAACGGCGCGGGCAAGTCCACCCTGCTGAGGCTGATTCACGGTGAAATCCTGCCGGACAGCGGCACGGTCGTCAGAACGCCGGGGCTTAAAACCGCACTGCTGATTCAGGAAGCGCCAGCCGACCTGATCGGCACGATCTATGACGTCGCCGCATCCGGTCTACCGGACCATGCGGCATTGCTCAACGAGCATCACCGGCTCAGCCTGCTGCTTGAGAAAAACTCCGATCCGTCCGGCCTAGAACGCCTGAAGAAAATTGAGCAGGATCTTGAATCTGCCGGCGCATGGCAGCTTCACCAGCGGGTTCGAACCGTAATCTCCCGAATGGGGTTGAATGCCGAAACGCGCTGCGAAACGCTCTCGGCCGGTTATAAACGCCGGGTACACCTGGCCCGGGCCCTGGTGAGTGCTCCGGACATTCTGATGCTGGACGAACCAACCAACCATCTGGATATCGAATCTATCGCATGGATGGAGGACTATCTGCTGAAATCGGCCAGAACCCTGGTTTTTGTCACGCACGACCGCGCCTTTCTCAAGCGCCTGGCCACCCGGATTGTGGAGCTGGACCGCGGTACTCTGACCTCCTTTGCCGGCGGCTACGAACGCTATCTGGCCCGAAAACAGGCCATGATCGAAAACGAGGAAACCCGGAACGCGGAATTCGACAAGAAACTGCAGCGCGAAGAGACCTGGATCCGGCAGGGGGTCAAGGCCAGACGCACCCGCAATGAGGGCCGGGTGCGGGCACTTATGAAATTGCGGGAAGAGTTTGCTCAGCGCCGGGCCCAGACCGGAAATATCCGGTTCTTGCAGCAGGAGGCCGAGCGTTCGGGCCGGCTGGTCATTCATGCCGAAAACCTCTCTTTTTCCTTTAGCGAACAGCCGGTGATCAAGGATTTTTCCACCATCATCATGCGGGGCGACAAGGTGGGCATCATCGGACCCAACGGCTGCGGCAAAACCACGCTGCTGCGCATCCTGCTGGGTGAAATCGCGCCTGAAAGCGGCTTCGTACGCCACGGGACCCGCCTTCAGATCGCCTATTTCGACCAACTCAGAGCCCGGCTCAATGAAAACGGAACCGTTCAGCAGAACGTGGCCGAAGACGGCGACATAGTGGTTGTCAACGGCAGGGCCCGGCATGTGATCGGCTATCTTCAGGACTTTCTGTTTTCACCCGACCAGGCCCGGGCGCCCATCTCTCGCCTTTCCGGCGGAGAGCGCAACCGGCTGCTTCTGGCCAAACTTTTCACCCGCCCATCCAACGTGCTGGTTCTCGATGAGCCCACCAACGACCTGGATGTGGAATCTCTGGAACTCCTCGAAGCCATGCTGGTGGATTATGCGGGAACGGTTCTGATGGTCAGCCATGACCGAACCTTTCTGAACAACGTGGCCGCATCCACCCTGATTTTTGAAGGACAGGGAAAGGTCCGGCAATGCGCGGGCGGTTATGACGACTGGCTGCGCCAGCGGCCTGAGCCGGAACCATCCGCTCCAAAGCCGCCCTCCAAAAAGTCCAGACCCAAAAGCGCGCCTGCCGGTGTCCGGAAGCTCACCTTCAAGGAGCAGCGCGAACTGGCGCAGCTGCCGGAAACGATCGAATCCCTGGAAGCTCAAAAAACAGCCCTTTTTGCCGCCATGACAGATCCGGGGCTGTACCGGACCTCAGGGACCGGAATCGTTCGCATGCAGACCGAACTTGAAAAACTGGAGCAGGACCTTGAGGCAGCCTATGCCCGCTGGGAACAGCTCGAAGAGATCTCCGTTCAGACCGGCAATTCATGACCGCGCAGGGCCCCTGCTGAGAACCGCCTCAAATATGAGTTTTAGCCCGACTCTTGAATGCGTATCCGTCTTTGTCGGAGCATGCCTCCCGTCCACTGGCAGCGCAAATAACTTCAGCAAAGCACAGGTCCGGTTTTGGACTTGATTTTTATTTCCGAAAGTTCAATGATTTAAAACAGCTTTTTCAACGATTATGAATCGAAAGAAGGCTTCTATGAGCAAACCCAAAGGACATCCCAGCAACAAATCCCTGAAGCGGATCCTTCGATCCAAATCCCTGAAGCACGACATGCAGCGGCATATCATATCCACCCTGGGAAATGATTACTGGCCGCGCCGGAAAGACACCTATTTCAAAGGAGTCGCGTACAGCGTGAGGGATCGTCTGATCGAACGGTGGATCAAGACTCAGCGTGCATACTATGAGGCCACCTCCAAACGGGTGTATTATCTTTCTATGGAATTTCTGCCCGGCCGTTTTCTGATGAACAACATCATCAACATGCAACTGGAGAAGGAATGCGAAGAGATGCTCGAGGAATTCGACTTCGACCTGCAGGACCTGGAAGAAGAAGAATGGGACGCCGGCCTGGGAAACGGCGGTCTGGGCAGGCTGGCCTCCTGCTTCATGGACTCCATGGCCACCCTTAAGATTCCGGCTTACGGGTATGGCATTCATTACGATTACGGCATCTTCTTTCAGACCATCGTCAACGGATACCAGGTGGAACGCTGCGACAACTGGCTCCGGCAGGGAAGCCCGTGGGAAATCAAACGTCCCGGCTACCTTTATGAAGTCCGCTATTACGGAAGAGCTGAGGGCTACAAGGATGACGACGGCAAACTGCGGCGCCGCTGGGTGGACACGGAAAACCTCATGGCCATGGCATGCGACGTTTTCATTCCCGGCTACGGCAATGAGAACGTCAACAACATGCGTCTGTGGTCCGCGGTTTCCAGCCGGGAATTCAATCTTGAAGAATTCAACGTCGGGGATTACATGGGCGCCATGGAAAGCAAGGTCATCAGCGAAAACATATCCAAGGTTCTGTATCCCAGCGACGAGGTCGAAAAGAACAAGGAACTGCGGCTCAAGCAACAGTATTTCTTTGTCTGCGCAACCTTTCAGGACATCATGCGTCGGTTCAAGAAAAAGCAGGTCCCGTTTTCCGATTTTCCCGATCTGGTCGCCGTTCATCTGAACGACACCCATCCCAGCATCGGCATTCCCGAATTGATGCGACTGCTCATGGATGACGAAAAACTGGGGTGGGATGAGGCCTGGGACATCTGCATGCGCACGTTCGCCTATACCAATCACACCATTTTGCCGGAAGCCCTGGAAACATGGCCGGTTGCGCTGTTAAGCAAAGTTCTGCCCCGGCATATGGAAATTATCTTTGAAATCAACCGCCGGTTTCTCGAAGAAGTTGAACGCCGGTTTCCCGGAGATGTGGAAATGCAGGCCAGACTGTCTCTGATTAAGGAAGGCAGTGAAAAGCGAGTTCGCATGGCCCATCTGGCGATTGTCGGCAGCCACAAGGTCAACGGCGTGGCCGAGTTGCACACCCGCATTCTGAAAAACTCTATTTTCAAGGAATTCGATGCGTTTTTTCCGGACCGAATCATCAACATCACCAACGGCGTCACACCGCGGCGATGGCTGCTTCAGGCCAACCCGAACCTGTCCCGCCTGATTTCATCGGTGCTTGGAAAAGGCTGGATCAGCGACCTGCGACAGCTCAAAAAACTGGCCCCCCTGAGCAAGGACAGCGCATTCCGAGAGGCATGTCAGGAGGTAAAAAAAGTCAACAAGAACCATCTGGCCAAATACATCCTGCGCAGGACCGGCATGAAAATCGATCCGGCCTCCATGTTCGATGTTCAGGCCAAGCGCATTCATGAATACAAGCGCCAGGTTCTCAATGTCCTTCACGTCATCACCCGGTACAACCGGATCAAGAACAACCCGGCCGTCTCCATCGTTCCCAGAACCGTCATTTTCGCCGGAAAGGCCGCACCCGGATACGCCCGGGCCAAACTCATCATCAAGCTGATCAACTCCGTGGCGGAAGTGGTTAACAACGACCCGGAAATCAGGGGGTTGAAGGTGGTTTTTCTGCCGAACTACTGCGTCTCCCAGGCGGAGAAACTGGTTCCTGCCGCCGACCTGTCCCAGCAGATATCCATGGCCGGCATGGAAGCCTCGGGAACGGGAAACATGAAATTCGCCCTCAACGACGCCCTGACCATCGGCACGCTTGACGGCGCGAACATCGAAATCATGGAAGCGGTGGGCAGGGACAACATTTTCATTTTCGGCCTCAACGCGAAAGAAGTCGTCGATCTGAAAGCATCCGGATATCGCCCGCATCAGATCTATGAAAGCGACCCGGAACTGAAAAAAGCGATTGACCAGATGTATTCGGGACATTTCTCGCCGGACAATTCCAGGCTGTTCGCCCCCATCTGCGATGAACTGCTCGGCCGCGACAAATATATGGTCATGGCCGATTACCGGCCGTACCTTGAGGCCCAGGCAAAGGTGGATCAGCTCTATAATAACCCGCATGAATGGACCCGGCGATCGATACTCAACTCGGCCAACATGGGCCGGTTTTCCAGCGACCGCGCCGTGCTGGAATACGCGAGCAAGGTGTGGAACGTCCGGCCTCTGAATGACGATTCCAAATCTTAAAAGCGGAATCCTGTTCCGGCATCGGTTTGGAAATTTTTTTCACCTTTTTTCAGAGACCTTCGGTCAGGCTTTTCACCTCGGCCTCACTCAGATGCCGCCAACGGCCTTCCGGCAGATCCCCCAGCAGGATGTTGGCGACCCGGGTGCGTCTGAGTCCGGTCACCCGGCACCCGACCTTTCTGACCATTCTGCGGATCTGGCGGTTTCGGCCCTCCTTGAGCACGATGACAAATCGCCGCGCCGATATCCGGCGGACCTCGGCCGGCCGGGTTCTCGTTCCCATCATGGGAAGTCCTGCGGCCATTTTCTGAAGCGCTCCGTCGGAAATCGGCTCGGCCAGCGTCACCTCGTATTCCTTTTCATGGTCAAACGACGGATGAGACAACCGGTGATGGATTCTGCCGTCACTGGTGAGCAGCAGCAGCCCGGTGGAATCCCGATCCAGCCGTCCCACCGGATAAACGCGCTCGCCGACGTCGACCAGATCCAGGACAATGGGCTCTCCGGCCTGGCTGCAGGTGGTCACATAGCCTGAAGGCTTGTTCAGCGCGATGTAAACCATCTGCTTCCGCAATTCCGCCGGTTTGCCGTCCACCCGAACTTGATCCGCGTCCGGATCCACCCTGGCGCCGAGGCTGTTGACGATCTTTCCGTTGACCTGAACACGGCCCTCAAGAATATAGGTTTCTCCGAGGCGTCGTGAACAGACTCCGGCCTGGGAAAGAAATTTCTGCAACCGCATCAGGGCCATGATTTGTCAGGACCGGTAATCGGCGTTGATCTTGACATAATCGATGGAAAAATCGCAGGTCAGCATCGAGGCCGATCCCTGGCCGATATTCAAATCCAGAACAATGGCAAACTCGGGGGTTTTTAAAACCGCCGTGGCCCGAGCCTCGGCTTCCTTTCCACACCCGAAGCCCTGTTTCACCATCTGAACCGAATTGAAATACAGATCCGTCTTTTCCGGAATCATGCAGGCCCCGGATCGGCCGGCGGCGGCCAGAATCCGTCCCCAGTTGGCGTCTTCTCCGAAAAGCGCGGTTTTGACCAGATTTGAATGGGCCACCGCATCGGCCACACGCCGGGCGTCCGCGTCATCGGCCGCCCCCCGAACCATTATTTCCACCAGTTTCGTGGCGCCCTCCCCGTCCTTGACGATCATTCTGGCCAGGGTCAACAGCACCTCGTCGAGAATTTCCTGAAAAACCGCCTCATGAGCCGGAGTCTGCATTCCGGCTTCGGACATGCCGTTGGCCAGCAGAAGCACCGTGTCGTTGGTGCTGGTATCGCCGTCGATGGTAATCCGGTTGAAGGACCTGTCACAGGCCTCAATCAGGGATTTTTGCAGGAACTGCGACGAAGCCAAAACATCCGTGCAGACAAAACACAGCATGGTGGCCATATCCGGCCGGATCATGCCTGCGCCTTTGGCAAGCGCTACGACGGTAAACTCGCGTCCATCTAGGCTGCCCCGGCGGAAAACAATCTTGGGAACCGTATCCGTGGTCATGATGGCCTGTGCGACGTCATGGATCCCGTCGGCGGACAGATTTTGAACCAGTTTCGGCGCTGCGGCCTGAATCTTTTCAACGGGCAGCGGCGCTCCGATCACGCCGGTGGAAGCCGTCAGAACCAGATCCTCGGAAATGCCCAGCGCTTCGGCGGCGGCTCTTGCCATGGTCCGAGCGTCTTCAATCCCCTGCTGACCCGTGCAGCAGTTGGCATTCCCGCTGTTGACGATAATCGCCTGACAGAAACCGCTTTGAATGCGCTCCTTGTCCAGCAGCACCGGAGCGGCCTGCACCCTGTTCTTCGTAAACACACCGGCGGCATTTGCCGGGACATCGGATACGATGAGGCCAAGGTCCCTGGCTTTTGTCTTTTTCAATCCGCAGGCAATTCCCGCGGCCTTAAATCCTCTGCACATCAGATCTTTCATATTCAATTATCCTCTATCAATTGCACCGAATAAAACCAGCGCCTGAACGCGGCAAGCCAGAACCCGTCAAGGGTTCTTGCTGTCCGCCGAAAATTCTTTCCAAAAGCTGCAAGCCCGGTCCGGCGGGCTCGAATTCATTTGACAGAATCGGCGAATATTGTCAATCTGCAAGCCTTCAGGCATCGGAATCGGCAGCAAAATTAGAGGCTTCGACGGACTATAATCGGCATGGAAAAAAATTTCAGACTGCTCATCGAATACGACGGCACGCATTATCACGGCTGGCAGCGGCAAATCGCCCTGCCCACGGTTCAGGAAACCATCGAAACCGCCCTGGACCTCATGACAGGTCGGAAAATCCGTCTGACCGGATCGGGCCGGACCGACGCAGGCGTCCATGCCCTGGGTCAGACGGCCAATTTCCGGTGCGACACCCGCCTGACGGCCGAAACGCTTCACAAAGGACTGAACGGCCTGCTGCCTTCGGATATCGTGATACGGGAATGCCGGGAGGCGGACTCGAAATTTCATGCCCGGTTCGACGCCAGAAGCAAAACCTATCAATACAGGATTCTCAATGACCCCGTGGGCTCGGCCGTCGGCCGTCAATATCACTGGCATATTCGAAAGACGCTTGACCTGAACGCCATGCAGCAGGCGGCAACTCATCTTGAAGGCACCCGCGATTTCAAATCCTTTGAAGGCGCGGGCAGCCCAAGAGCACATACCATTCGATCCGTCTATCGCGCCGAAATTCAAAAACCAGATGATCGCTTCATCGTATTTGAAATTCAGGCCAACGGATTTCTGAAATTCATGGTGAGAAACATCGTGGGCACCCTGGTTGCCGTCGGTCTGGGCAGGCTTTCTTCAAATGCGGTTGAAGCGCTTCTACAGAGCAGGAACCGGAAAATGGCCGGACCCACCGCGCCGGCTCACGGGCTGTTTCTGATGAACGTTCAGTACTGACTTCACGTGACGGCCTTTTATCAGGCTGTTGAAAAACCGCGCCTGAGGCCGCCATTCAGCGTTGCACGGCTCTCGCCAATGCTCACATATGCTTGAATATGCTGCGCTTGTCGTATCGCCGCGCGCCTTGCCTGACGGCCTGATTCTTGTTTTTCAACACCCTGCTAAGCAAGCTCACCAAAGAAGGCGGGGCCCACAAGGCTCCGCCTTTGGATTTCAAAAACGATCCTGAAGAGCGGCAGGAAAGGCCATTCGTCAGATCGATCTGCGTCGATTATAAGGCAACAATCATGTCTGCCGGATCATAATCAGCAGCATCTTGAACCGGGGATTGGCTTTTAAGGCATGCGGCTTGTTCGCAGGCATGATGATCATCTCGCCTTCTCGAACGGTATGCACCGTGCCCGCTATGGTTATATCCGCGGTCCCGTCAACAACCTGAACCAGCGCATCAAAAGGCGCGGTGTGCTCGCTCAGGCCCTGGCCGGAGTCGAACGCAAACAACGTAACCGTTCCAACGCTCTTGTCAATAACGGTGCGGCTCACAACCGATCCGGGCTGATAAGAGACCATGTCTTTAATATTCAAAACCACTCCGATCACATTTTTGTTGTCCTGCATATGATCCTCCATTAAAGGCGCTGGCGCCACATTGTTTATTTTCGGTTCTTTATTTGAACATGGACTGCTGCTTTGTGCCGGAGCTGAACACATCGGGATCGACCATGACATTGATCAGGGACGGCTTGCCCGATTTTCGGGCCCGCTCCAGGGCCGGTCGAATCTGAGATGGTTCCGTCACCTGCTCGCCATACCCGCCCATGGCTTCCACAATGCGATCATAGCGCAATGGAGAAAGCCGGTTGGCCGCCTCGCCTTTCACGCGCCCGTATTTCTCCATCTGCCCGTAGCGAACCTGGTTCCAGGCGGCGTTGTTTGCCACCACGCCGATGACGGGCAGGTTGAAACGGATCAGAGTATCGTAATCAAAGCCGGTCAGCCCGAAGGCGCCGTCGCCGAAGAGGACGACAACCTCCGTATCGGGCATGGCCGCTTTGGCGGCGATGGCAAAAGGTGTTCCCACGCCGAGGGTGCCCAGGGGGCCGGGGTCAAGCCAGCGACCCGGACGGCCGGGAGTGAGAACGCTTGCGGACATGGTGACCACGTCCCCTCCGTCAGCGATAAAAACGGCGTCTTCCGCCATAAAATCCCGGATTTCCCGGGCAAGCCGCAGGGGATGAACCGGCGATGCATCCGAATCGAGAAAGGGCGCGTCCTTCTCGAGAAGGGCCGCCTCGATCTGGCGCAATTCCTCAATCCAGGAGAGATGCCGCGTGGTCGAAGAGACGGCGGAAGTCAGCCGCGACAGGATCGCCTTTGCGTCTCCCTGAATCCCGGTATGAATATCACGGTTGTGTCCCAGTTCGCTGTAATCCAGATCGATCTGGATGATTTTCGCATTTTCGGCGATGCGTTTGCCGTAGGCAAGCCTGAAATCCATGGGGGTTCCGATGATCATGACCGCATCGGCCCGGGAAAGGGCGTGTCTTCGTGAACGGATCAGAAAAAATGAGCACTTGCCGGAGAGGCACCCTCTTGCCGCGCCGTTGAGGTAGGCGGGAATGCCGTTTGTCTCAACGAACGCCGCCAGTTCCTTCTCCGCGCGGCAGTGCCAGACCTGGCCTCCGGCGAGAATGACGGGCCGCTCCGCGCGGTCCAGAACTTCCGCCGCTTCCTGAATCAGGGCGGGATCCGGGTATTGACGGCCCATAGAACGAAAATTTGCGGGAAACTCAACCTGCTCCTGTTCCACGACGGCGTCGAGGACGTCCATGGGGATCTCGATAAAAACCGGTCCCGGGCGGCCGCTGTAAGCTTCCCTCAGCGCCAGCGTCATCAGTTCCGGAATCCGCTTCGTGTCGGAAACGGAAATGGATGTTTTTGTGATGGGCCTCATGAGAGACAGATGATCGAGTTCCTGCAGGCCGCCCTTCAATAGCTGCTGTTTCGGGGCCTGCCCTCCGATCAGAAGCATGGGCGTCTGATTGCGGAACGCATTGGCCACGCCGGTGACGGCATCGGTCAGACCCGGCCCGGCGGTTACTACGGCCACGCCGGGAATGCCCGTGAGCCGGGTCCACGCCTCGGCGGCATGCGCCGCCGTCTGTTCGTGCCGCACATCGATGATTCGAATGCCTTCATCGATGCAGCCGCTGTAGATATCGACGATATGCACGCCGCACAGGGTAAATATGGTGCCGGCTCCTGCCTGCTTCAGCGTCCGTGCCACCAGTTGTCCGCCGGAAATCTGGGTCATTCCGCCTCCTTGTCTGTTTACGGATGAAGGGGCTGTACCCCGGTGTAGCATGCGGCCTGTGTCCGCAATTTTCCGGCCGCCCGCGGCATCATCTCATTTTTCCAGTTGCCGGCAGTAGGCGGCCAGAACCGGCAGGTCCGCTTCGGCCCAGTCCAGCGCAAAGAGTGCGCTTGGAGACAGCCAGGTTATGGCCGCGTGTTCGTTCAGTTTGATTTCGCCCGCAACGATTGAGCAGACGAAAGGATAAAGCGTAACCGTGGCAGCCGGGTATTCGTGAGTCGTCGGCGCCAGCGGTTGTTCGATCGCTATCTTAACATCGAGTTCTTCGGCAAGTTCCCGGCACAGGCATTTCTCCGGGCTTTCATCCGGCTTGATCTTCCCTCCGGGAAATTCCCACTTGAGCGGCATGCTCATGGCGGCGCTTCGCTGAGCGGCAAGGACCAGACCGTTACGCTCGATAATGGCGCAGGCGACGCGCATATACTTTCCGCTGCTCATCGTTATTTCCGAACCATGACGCCCTGGACCATCAGCGTCCTGTGTTATTTGCTTAAAGGTTGCTGGACCGATATCGTGATTTTAGAACGGTTCGCTGCCGGAAAAAATAAAAAAAGACAGGAACCTGAATTCTATCTATGTTCAAAGGCTTAAAAATTCAAGCTCATTTTGACGGTTCCGCCGAACCGGGATGCTGCGTCGCTGCGGCTAAGCCGGAGGGATCTGCAAAAAAAAGTTCGCAACCCGCGATTCCCCCGATAATGCTTTCGCGATGCCGCGTCCGGCGGGCGATTTTTTTTGAGAATCTGAATCAAGGGCGGAAACCCGATTCAGATAATCCTCAAAAATAAGATCCCGAAATCCGCGATTAGCGGGGA